>NZ_JBPWGY010000016.1:0-87745 GCF_051780025.1 Bacillus cereus group sp. BceL062
GCGTTCATCCTGAGCCAGGATCAAACTCTCCAATAAAGTTAGTTTGTCTAGCATCTAAAAATAAAAATTGACGTTTCACGTTGTTTGTTTCGTTCAGTTTTCAAAGAACTAAAAGCGGGTGAAGAGAATCGAACTCTCGACCAGAGCTTGGAAGGCTCTTGTTTTACCACTAAACTACACCCGCGTGGTCGGGAAGACAGGATTTGAACCTGCGACCCCCTGGTCCCAAACCAGGTGCTCTACCAAGCTGAGCCACTTCCCGTAATTGGCGCGCCCGAGAGGAGTCGAACCCCTAACCTCTTGATCCGTAGTCAAACGCTCTATCCAATTGAGCTACGGGCGCTTATTCATGATGTTTTTTCGTCGTTGTCTTTTGGCGACTCAGTTATCTTATCATACTGCTTTTTCAAATGCAAGTACTTTTTTAAGATTTTTTTCGATGCGGCCGAGAGGACTTGAACCTCCACGGGGTTTCCCCCACTAGGCCCTCAACCTAGCGCGTCTGCCGTTCCGCCACGACCGCGCGGAAAAAACAAAAGTGAGCCATGAAGGATTCGAACCTTCGACCCTCTGATTAAAAGTCAGATGCTCTACCAACTGAGCTAATGGCTCGTAAATGGCTGGGCTAGCTGGATTCGAACCAGCGCATGACGGAGTCAAAGTCCGTTGCCTTACCGCTTGGCTATAGCCCAATGAAATAGTTTTCTTCTTTTTAAAGACAAATGTTATTGTACCATAATGTCCAATAAAAAACAACTGCTATGTAGCAGAAGTTAAAATGGCGGTCCCGACCGGGGTCGAACCGGCGATCTCCTGCGTGACAGGCAGGCATGTTAACCACTACACCACGGGACCATTTGGTTGCGGGGACAGGATTTGAACCTGCGACCTTCGGGTTATGAGCCCGACGAGCTACCGTGCTGCTCCACCCCGCGATAATACTATTCATATAAATTTATATGGTGGAGGATGACGGGATCGAACCGCCGACCCCCTGCTTGTAAGGCAGGTGCTCTCCCAGCTGAGCTAATCCTCCAAAGTGGTGACCCGTACGGGATTCGAACCCGTGTTACCGCCGTGAAAGGGCGGTGTCTTAACCACTTGACCAACGGGCCAATATGTATGGCAGAGAAGAAGGGATTCGAACCCTCGCACCGCGTTAGCGATCTACTCCCTTAGCAGGGGAGCCCCTTGAGCCACTTGGGTACTTCTCTGTATGGCTCCGCAGGTAGGACTCGAACCTACGACCGATCGGTTAACAGCCGATAGCTCTACCACTGAGCTACTGCGGAATAATGAAGACAATTTGTATCTTATAAAACTTCTCATCGTAAGTCAAGATGTTTTTTAACAATATCTTGCACAAACGTGACATGTTTATAATATACTGGATTGCGTTTTCACTGTCAAGATGTTTTCGCTACCAGTTTTAGTTTTCCCTTACACTTTCCACAGACATATCTTTTTGTATTTATTTGACGTCTTCTTACATATTGAAGCGAACACTCCATACATTCATACATATAAACCTTCTTTTCCTTCTCTTCATTAATCATTCGCTTACAAAAACGTGGCGCACCTACCTTTTTTAATAGTTCACGAAAATCCCTATCCCGATGCTTATATCCTCTCCCTGTAATATGCAAGTGATAATGACAAAGTTCATGTTTAATAATCCCGACTAATTCTTCTTTACCATACATTTCATAATATCGATAATTCAGTTCGATATTGTGACTCTTCAATAGATAACGTCCACCAGTTGTACGTAATCTATTATTAAACATCGCTTTATGTAAGAATGGCATCCCGAAGTATCGTAGGGATACTTCTTCCACTAGCTGCTGAATTTCTTTCTCATCCATTCTCATTCCTCCTAAACAAAAAAATATTTTTACACTTTTCTCCCTTCCTATACATATATTAAATAGTACATATACCCATCCTCATTCAAGAAGCGTGGTTTCTAAAAATACGACATTAATAGAAATCCACTCACCAACCTCTCATCAATAGTACCTTAACTACAAAGGTAAATTTTTGAGAGTAGGATTATACAAGGAGGGATTCCTATGCCTACATGGCTAAAAAAACAAATGCAACGTGCATATTTTGAAAAAAACCGGTATCAAATTAAATTGCTAAATGAATGCTGGTTTTATTATAGCAAAATACATCAAAGCTCATAATCCATTACACTTTCTACTCCATAAAAAAAAGAGCAGTTTTATCTGCTCTCTTTTCTTACTATTCAATCGGTAACATAGATAATGCAACACGACCTTTTTTTGTATCAATATCATCTACCCATACTTTTACGATTTGCCCTACAGATACAACATCTAATGGATGCTTTACAAACTGTTTGCTTAATTTAGAAATATGCACTAAACCATCTTGTTTTACACCAATGTCAACAAAAGCACCAAAATCAACAACGTTACGAACTGTCCCTTCCAGTTCCATACCACGCTGTAAATCTTCTAATTTCAAAATCCCTTTTTTCAGAAGTGGTTTTGGCAATTCATCCCTCATGTCTCGCTCTGGACTAATTAAGGCATCAATAATATCAACCAATGTCGGCTCACCGATCTCCGTCTCTTGAGATAATTTAGAAACATCCACTCCCTCTAAACTCTCCTGCAAGTTCGGTTTCCCTACATCATTCTTCGATAACCCTAGACTCTTTAGTAGCAATTCGACATTTTTATATTGTTCTGGATGGATCCCTGTACGATCTAACGGATTCGCGCCTTCTAATATACGTAAAAACCCAATACACTGTTCATATGTTTTCGCGCCTAAACGAGGGATTTTCTTTAATTCAGTACGCTTCGTAAATTTCCCATCTTCCTCACGCTTAGCTACAATATTTTTCGCAACTGTTTTTGATAACCCCGAAACATATTGTAACAACGCAACTGAAGCTGTATTTACATTCACACCAACTTGGTTAACTGCTGTCTCTACCACAAATGTTAACGATTCATTTAATCTCTTTTGAGTTACATCATGTTGATATTGCCCCACCCCTACCGATTTAGGGTCAATTTTCACGAGCTCAGCAAGTGGATCTTGCAGGCGTCTTCCAATTGAAACCGCGCTTCTTTCTTCAACTTGGAAATCAGGGAATTCCTCACGAGCTAAATCGGAAGCCGAATACACACTTGCCCCTGCTTCATTTACAATAATATAAAAAACATCCTGTTTCACACTTTGTAATACATCTACTATAAACTCTTCCGTTTCTCTAGAAGCTGTGCCGTTCCCAATTGCAATCATTTCAACTTGATATTTATCTATAATAGAAAGAACTTTCTTTTTTGCATCATCATATTTACGAACAGGTGGATGCGGATAAATAACATCGATATATAGAACTTTCCCCGTATCATCTACTACAGCTAATTTGCAACCAGTTCTATATGCAGGGTCTACGGCTAGCACAACCTTCCCTTTCATTGGAGGTTGTAATAATAAATTACGTAAGTTCTCAGAGAAAATATGTATCGCTTGTTCTTCAGCTGTTTCTGTTAATTCTTTTCGAATTTCTCTTTCAATCGAAGATTGAATTAATCGTTTATAACCATCCTCAATCGCTAATTGTACATAATGCGCACTTTTTGAATCGTTATCACGGATTACTTTCTTATATAAGAAAGTTATTATCTCATCTACTGGTGGAACAACAGAAACTCTCAATATATCTTCTTTCTCACCGCGATTCATCGCTAATACACGATGCGGCACTACTTTCTGCAACGGTTCTTCATAACTGTAATACATTTCATATATATTCTTTTCATCTTTTTCTTCGTCTTTTACAGCCGAAGACATAACACCTTTTCTAAAAGTAACATTCCGAATCCAACTACGATACGCAGCTTCATCTGAAACGATTTCTGCAATAATGTCTTGCGCACCTTGCAACGCCTCTTCTGCAGATTCCACTTCTTTTTCTGCATTAACAAATTCCATAGCCTTTTTAGCCGGATCTTCTTTTTTATATAACAATAACCATTCAGCTAGCGGTTCTAATCCTTTTTCTTTTGCAATCGTCGCTTTCGTTCTTCTTTTCTCTTTATAAGGACGATATAAATCTTCTACTTCCTGTAGTTTCGTTGCGGCAACAATATGACGGCGCAACTCTTCGGTTAGCTTACCCTTTTCACCAATAAGACGAAGAACCTCTTCTTTCCTATCTTCAAGCTGCATCATATATTGCCATCTCTCTAAGATTGCACGAATTTGCACCTCATCTAAGGAGCCTGTCCATTCTTTTCGGTAACGAGCAATAAATGGAACTGTGTTACCTTCTTCTGTTAATTGAATAACATGACGAACTTGCTTTTCGGTAAAGCCTAATTCTTTCACTAACATTTTCATTAACGCTTGTCGATTATCTACCATTTCCATATACAACCGTAACCTCCTCTATAATAAAAAAAAGTTGCCCTTCAAAGAGAGCAACTTAAACTGCCGATTTAAAAATCTATTAGTCCTAAACTAATTTGTAACGCTTCATCTACACGAATCATCATCACTTCATCCAAATGAGTGATTTTGTCCGTTAAGCGTTGCTTATCGATTGTTCGAATCTGCTCAAGTAAAATAACAGAATCTCTCTCGAATCCATACTTTTTCGCATCAATTTCCACATGAGTGGGTAATTTCGCTTTTTGAATCTGTGCAGTAATAGCCGCTACAATCACCGTTGGACTAAAACGATTTCCGATGTCATTTTGAATGACAAGAACCGGACGAACGCCTCCTTGCTCAGAACCAACAACTGGGGAAAGGTCTGCAAAATACACGTCGCCGCGTTTTACAATCAAAATATTACCCCCCGCTAACTAAGCGTTCTACCGTATGAGCTGCTTCATACTCTGCTAAGAAAGCTTCAGATGCAATACCAAGATTAATTTTTCCCATTTCAATGTACCCACGTCGCATTGATTCATGTTGGTAGCGTTTCTTCGTCTTATGTTGACGCAATAACAGTTGTGTTGCCTGGCAAATTAGTTCATGGCGATTCTTATTCTCTTGTTTTCCAATTCCGTCCAATTCCGTTACCATTTGCTTTGGCAACCGAACCACGATTTCAGTAGTTACACTTGATTCGGACACAAAAATACACCTCCACCGTCAACTACACACCCAAATATATATATGACACCTATTGTAATAATACCATTGTATGGAGCCTGTTGCAAAGACTTCCTTATTCCTTGCTTATGTTTTCCAATTCACAGGAAAAACATTCATCTTCTATTATTTTTCATCTTATTTTAAACAAGGAACAAAAGAATTCCTCTGCAAAACTTATATTAAAAGTGATTATAAGTAAAAGCTTCTCATCAAAAAAGAGCATATTCTCCATCAATAAAAAGCTCACTTAAATGACAAGAAGCAAATTAGATGATCTTCTATATATTATTCAAATAATTGATGATTTCTACAACTTTACCATGTCGTATAAATATTCTCGGCACACGGAAACTAATCGTTGCAATAATTTCATAATTAATAGTCCCGGAATATTCAGCAACCTCTGTAGCGCTAATATATTCATCACCTTGTCGTCCAATGAGTGTAACTTTCGTACCAAGCGGGACTTCACAAGGAAGATGAATCATGAATTGATCCATTGTTACTCTCCCTACAATCGGTACTCTTTTACCATCCACAAGCACTTCAAATCCTTGTAATCTTCTAAGCCAGCCATCTGCATATCCAATCGCAACAGTTGCAATCCATTCTTCAGTTTTTGTTCGGTAAGTGACGTTATAACTAATTCCATCCCCTTTAATCACCTGTTTAATATGAGCAACTTTCGTATGCAATGATAACGCCGGTTCTAATTTAAATGGTAAAAAAGGACGTATTTCTACAGATGGGGATAATCCATACATCGCAATACCAATTCGTACTGCATTAAATGTAATTCCTTGAAAACGTAAAGTTGCAGCACTATTAGCTGTATGGACAAATTTAGGATCCACTCCGAATTCCTTCAACCAACTTAACTGCTGCAAGAACGTGTTATATTGCTTATCAAAATACGAAGTCTCAACCTCATCTGCTGTTGCGAAATGCGTATATACCCCTTCTAACTCTAAAAATGGTGCACCTTCTAAACTCTTTAAGAATTCTTTTAATTCTTTGCGTTCGCGTATTCCAATTCTCCCCATACCACTATCAAAATTAATATGGAATTTCATTATAGATGAACCATCCCATAGTTTGATGGCTTCTTCCACCCACTCTTTTTGAAAAACAGTTAATGCTACATCATTTTCAGCAGCTACATTTATATCTCGAGGCGGGGAAGGACCTAGCACTAAAATTGGTACGGTAATACCAGCCCTTCTAAGAACTAAGGCTTCATCTAAAAAAGCAACTGCTAATCTTGTTGCACCTGCTTCTAATGCCGTTTTAGCCACCGGTACATAATCGTGCCCATATGCATTCGCTTTAACTACAGCAAAAATCTCAACATTACTCGGAATGAACTCTTTAATATGCGTAATATTGTTATAAATCGCATCTAAATCCACTTCCACCCAAGTATCACGGTAAAATGACGCTTCTTCCATAAATACACTTCCTTATACACGATATGCGAAGCTTATTCTTTTATATGCTTCTTTTATGAAATCCACCTTCAAACTAAGAAAAGACGTGGTGCACATATATCACCACGTCTAAGAAGTTTACTTCACCTGCTTCGCTGTAACTGAACGAGCTACCATTAACAACTCATTCGGCTCTAAACCTTTAGACACGAGCATATATTCTACTCCGTTATGTGACCACGTTACAGATTCTTTCGTCAATGCACCAATCGTAAACCCAAGATCAACCGGCTCTCCACTTACACTTACCGCTGACGAAGCCTCTGCAACTTTTGCCTTTTCTTGTATTAAGGTAAAGGATTTCTTATTTCCAGTGTATGTGAGTATCGCACGCTTGCCACTGTCTGTCTTCAACTCTTTTTCGTCTTTCAGAGTCATACCTTGCGGCGTATCACGCGGATACAAAATAGCAAATGGTTTGTCTTCTTTCGCTGTTGTTTGAACATCTACTTGCGCTCTAGACATATTTTGTTTCGTATCAAATGCACCTTTATCAAATTTCGCATCGAATTTCACTTTAGAGAAATCTACTTTCACAAGAACATTTTGATCATTATCCATTAATTTCACCGAAACTGGTGTTAAATCGCTTTTCTTCAATGCAATCTCTTGTTTCGGTAACATATTTTGATGTTGATAGTTTGTTTTTGTTTTAAAAATATAATATTTATCTGTTTTCTCGAAAGTAAGGTTTTTCTTATCCTGCAAAATATCTCTTACAAGTGATTCATATAAATAGGCCTGGCTACTATTTTGCGGCCAATCACTTTGAAAACGGAAACTCTTATTAAGCGCTGGCGTTAATACAAATACCCCTTCTTCATTTCTTAAAATAATTTGGCTCTGATCTTTTTTTGCATTCTGTAAATTCACACGATAAAAAGAAGGTTCTTTATGCCAAATTTCCACGTTATACTCCTGAGGCTCATTCCCTGTTTTAATAGTTAATTTCGCTTCAGCTTGATAACTTTTCATCCCTTTCACTTTCGCTTCTAAATCTCTCACGACATCATCTTGTTTCTTTTCCATACAGCCCGCCAACACAAAAACGGTCAATAAACCGACAAGAACTAAAAACAGACGCCTTTTCATCACTTCAGCCCCTTTGCCCCTATAAATGAATGGAAGGTGTACCTTCCTTATCGCTACCTCAAATATATGAGACAAGGATATGAAATATGCAGACTAGCGTGACGAGCTTTCTAAAACAACTTGTGCAACAGCAAATTCCTTACTATGACTAATTGATAAATGAACAATATACTCTGTATTTGCAATAAGAAGCGGCTTACCTCTATCATCATTTTTCACTTCAATATCTAAAAAACTCACTTCTTTCCCGATACCAGTGCCTACCGCTTTTGAATACGCCTCTTTCGCTGCAAATCTTCCCGCTACAAACTCTATAAGGCGACTCCCTTTCAGTTCCATAGCAACATTACGTTCACTTTCAGTTAAAATACGTTCCATAAATTTAAGCTTTCCATCTAGCATTTTTTCAATTCGATTTAATTCAATAATATCTATTCCAATCCCTATAATCATTTCGAAATCCCCTTCTTCTATTTAACTTTCTTCTTTCATATTGTAAGAATAACAGAGAATCATTCTGATGCAAAAGGAGTGATACTACCAACATGCTAATACGACCCACTCGCATTTCCTTAAATCCAATCATCCTCTCTTTACTTCTTATTCAACTAGTCATGATGATGTTAGACGACTTCTTTCTCTTTCCAATGGCAGCTAACAATGAATATATCACTAAAGGAGAATGGTGGCGTGTCATAACTTCTCTGCTCGTACACGTGGACTTACAACATTTTCTTTCTAATAGTATTTGCTTATTTATTCTTGGCTCTTCTATCGAAAAACAACTCGGACACATTTCTTTTATCATTCTATTTTTCCTTCCCGGTATTTCCGGAAATATCGCTTCTTATATCATTATGCCTCCTGAATACATTCATGCAGGAGCATCTGGTGGTATTTTCGGGTTACTAGGCGCCCAACTATTTTTATTGTACAATCGATACCGCCCTTCACACTCAAAAGAAATTGCTATTTTCTCAATCATGATACTTATATTACTATTATTTACTTTCTTTAATCCTTTCGCCAATCCTATAAGCCATTTAGCAGGATTAATAACCGGTGGTATTTTAACTCCTTTTTTAACAAAAAAATTCGATGGCGCTGAGCTTATTTAATGTAAAAGCTCGCACCATCGATAATTTCCACATCTATTTGTTTACTTAAGTCTCTCATGAGTTGAAATAAAGACTCATCCTTCTTCTTCGCCTCAATCATACAATCAATTTGCCCAACACTTCCCTTAATCCTTCTTAAAAAAGATAAGAATGCATCAGCATCAATAAAATCAGCGTGTGCCCTCGGGTCTTTCTCATCTCTAGGACTGGAGATATGCATTTTAACTGGTAACAAAGATGTTTCCCACGTATGAACAACACGCGCCCAATCTTCATGCCAATCTTCTCGTTCATTGTTCATCGTATGATGATGCAAATCAAACACGACCGGAATGTCTAATTTTTCTCCTAAATACAATGTTTCCGCTAGCGTGAAGGTTGTATCATCATTTTCTAACATGATCATTTCTTGAATACCCCTTGGAACGTTAGACCAATTTTCTATAAAGCGTTCTAATGCGAGCTCTTTATCTTTATAACCTCCTCCAACATGTAATACACATCGTTGCTTATGTTCAATCCCCATACCTTTTAACATTTTTTTGTGCATCTGCAAAGTTTTTACTGACTGTTTAAAAATACTTTCCTCCGGTGAATTTAGTACAACAAAGTGATCCGGATGGAAATCAATACGCATATTCATACGAATTGCGTATTCACCTAGCACTTTTAAACTTTCTTTTAATGGACGAATATAGTTCCACTCTAACAACTCCTCATGATTCGCTAAAGGAATAAGCTTAGAACTAAGTCGAAAGAAAGATATATCATGCCCCTTATTATGCTTTAATAACCGCAAGCAATTTTCCAAATTCGAATTAGCGATTCTTTCAAGTTTACGAATCGCAGCCTCTCGATCATCAATCCGTTGAAACTGTGCATATGTCATCGTTTGAGATGGAGATGCGTTCTTCAAATGCACACTCATCGCAACATACCCAAGCCTTACAAGCATATCGTACCTCTTTTCTACATGAGTTATTATGTAGTATGTACAATTTTAGAAATAAAAAAAGAGAATGCCAACAAAGGGCATTCTCTTTTTTTATTAAGCTTGTGGACGGCTATGATGTTTTCTTTCGCCGCGTCCATTTGAAGAAGATCCAGGGCGACCTTGACCTTCACCTCTACGACCACGGTTACCATCACGGCCACCATCACGATTGCGATCACGGTTACGACCATCGCCACTGCGTCCATCACGGTTACGGTCACGGTTACGACCATCGCCACTGCGTCCATCACGACTACGATTACGGTTACCATCACGGTATCCGCCTCCGTTACCACCGCGTTTTTTAGAACCGCCACCTCTTGAAACAACTGGTGGTTCTGATGTTAAAGCGATTGGTGTTGTATCTGGCTCTTTTGTCATCATTTTTAAAGCAGCAGCTACTACTGTTACAGAGTCGTTCTCTTCTAACATTTCTTCTGCAATACGCTTGTAGTATGATAAGTTATCATTTTCAATTGTGCTTTGAAGTTTTTCAGCGATTAAACGTTGTTGACCTTCTAGTGCCTCGTCAAGTGTCGGTGCTTCCATACGGTCAACCTTACGTTTTGTTGTACGCTCGATATTTTTTAATTGTCCTGATTCACGTGGTGTTACAAATAACATTGCAATACCTTTTTTACCTGCACGGCCAGTACGACCGATACGGTGAACGTATGATTCTGGATCTTGTGGGATATCGAAGTTGTATACGTGTGTTACGCCTGAAATATCAAGACCACGCGCAGCAACATCTGTTGCAACAAGAACTTCAATAGCACCTTCTTTAAATTTACGTAATACAGACATACGTTTCGCTTGTGTTAAGTCACCATGAATACCTTCTGCTGCATAACCACGTAAGTTTAATGCTTCTGATAATTCATCAACACGACGCTTTGTACGACCGAATACGATCGCAAGCTCTGGAGATTGAATATCTAGTAAGCGCGTTAATACGTCAAACTTTTTCTTTTCTTGCACTTCTAAATAGAACTGCTGAATGTTTGGCATTGTTACTTCTTTTGCTTTTACTTTAATGTGTTGAGGCTCAGTCATGAAACGCTCAGCAATACGACGGATTGGATCTGGCATTGTCGCTGAGAATAATAATGTTTGATGTGTTTCTGGCACATCTGTTAAAATTGCTTCAATATCTTCAATGAAGCCCATGTTTAACATTTCATCCGCTTCATCAAGAACAACAGTCTCAACGTTTTGTAGGCGAAGTGTTTTACGGTTAATATGATCTAAAATACGACCCGGCGTACCAACAATAATGTGTGGGTGTTTTTTTAGAGCACGAATTTGGCGGTTAATATCTTGACCACCATAAATTGGTAAAATACGAACACGTTTATGTTTACCAATTTTGTATAGCTCTTCTCCAACTTGAATTGCTAATTCACGCGTTGGCGCGATAACAATACCTTGAACTGCTTCTTTACGAGTATCTACTTTATCTAATAGCGGTAATCCAAATGCTGCTGTTTTCCCTGTACCTGTCTGCGCTTGCCCAATAATATCTTTACCTTGCAATGCATGTGGGATTGTTTCAGCTTGAATCGGCGTAGCCTCTTCAAAGCCCATACTTTCAACAGATTGCAATAAAGATTCACTTAATCCTAATTCTCGAAATGTTGTCAATGTTACTTCTCCTTTTCTATCCTATACTTATCATTTAAAAAAAGGCATTTTCCGAATTGGCGGAAAAGCCCTTTTCCTGAATGCTCACGTATATAAACGGGCGTATTTCTACACGAAAATACTTCTAAACGTTATTACACTTTATCAATTATAAGTTTTGTATGTGCAAAAAGCAAACCCAACTGTTACCTTATTTTCATATTCAGGACTTTTTTTCTTCACTTTTATTTTTTAACATCCTCTGTAAGCGCTTATTATAAGTTTCTTCTATTTTCGTGACTATCATCCCTATTTATATTCACCAATTATTTCAACATCGTAATAACTTCTTCTAATTTCATACCACGAGATGCTTTAACTAATACAACATCGTTATTACCAACTACCGCCTGTAAATCTTTTACAAGCTCTTCTTTATTATGATAGGCCTTTACACGTTCACCAGGGAAATTAATTTCCGCTCCCTCAGCAATTTGAGCCCCTAATCTACCATATGTGAATACATATGAGATTTTTGCTGGGTCAATTAATTTACCTACTTCATAATGAAATTGAACCTCTTGGTCTCCAAGCTCTAACATATCACCAAGCACGACGATTTTTTGAGAAAAACCATCTAAACCATTCATTAAATGGAATGCTGCTTCCATAGCTGTCGGACTTGCATTGTAAGCATCATTGATAATTGTTAACCCACTATCCTTTTTTACAATTTCCATGCGCATACCTGTCATTTGAAGTGTTACTAAACCTTGTTTCATTTCTTCCCATGTCACACCAAAATGTTTCGCAATCGCCATGGAAGCAAGTGTATTATACACATTATGTTTCCCTAACACTGGTATATAGAATGAAATGTTTTCTTCTCTATTCATTTTAAAATGTGTGCCAGTTGCCTGTAATGTTACAGTCGTTGGATAGTAATCGTTTGCTCTCGCATCACCAAATGTTACTGTTTCCGTCGCTAAATTCATTTCAGGAACACGATTTGTTAATAATGGCTCATCTCCGTTATATACGAACACTCCGCCTTCTTGTAATCCTGCCACAATTTCTAATTTCGCTTCTGCAATTGCCTCACGAGAGCCTAAATCCATTAAATGCGCCTCACCAATGTTCGTAATGATAGCTGCATTAGGACGAGCTAACTTAGATAAGAATTCAATTTCTCCTCGGCTTGACATACCCATTTCTAATACAGCAACTTCCGTATTTTCTTCTAGGTTTAAAATAGTAAGAGGTAAACCGATATGGTTATTGAAATTACCTTCTGTTTTTTGAACTTTGAATTTAGTCGCAAGAAGGCTTGTTACAATATCTTTCGTAGATGTTTTACCGTTACTACCTGTCACACCAATAACTTTAACATCCAATTGATCGCGATAGTTTTTCGCTAACATTTGTAATGCCAATAGTGTGTCTTCTACAAAAATAACTGGAAGATTCTCAGGCGGATTTGCTACATCTTTCATCCATAATGTAGCAACAGCTCCATTTTCAACAGCTTTATCTACAAAAGCATGTCCATCGAAACGTTCACCTTGAATCGGAACATATAAATTTCCTTTTTCGATTTTTCTCGTATCAATAGACACTCCCTGTATAGTAATTCCCTCATACTGCTCTGCTAATCCCGTACCATTTATCATCTGTTCTACTTGTTTTAACGTTCGATTAATCATGAAAACACTCCTTACATAGAGGAAGCACTATTCCTTCGAATAGTGCCTCCTCCTTTTTTGTTATATTGTATATTTAATTTTTTGTTTTTCTTCGTGACGTTCAATCGCTAAACGAATTAGCTCTTCGATTAATTCTGGATATGGTAATCCAGTATGTTGCCATAATAGAGGGAACATACTAAACGGCGTAAATCCTGGCATTGTGTTTACTTCGTTAATATATACTTCTCCGTCTTTCGTTAAGAAGAAATCAGCTCGTGTTAAGCCTGCACCATCTAAAGATTGGAATGCAACAATTGCATCTCGCTTAATTACATTAGACTCTTCTTCTGTCATTTCAGCTGGAATAATTAACGCTGTATCACCATCGATGTACTTCGACTTATAATCATAAAAGTCCTTTTTCGGTACGATTTCACCTACAACTGAACATTTCGGTTCGTCGTTACCTAGTACACCAACTTCTACTTCACGACCTACGATATTTTCTTCTACAATAATTTTGCGGTCGAATTGGAATGCCTCTTCAAATGCACTCTCAAGTTCTTCACGATTTTTACATTTATTAATACCAACACTTGAACCAAGGTTTGCTGGTTTTACGAAGCAAGGATACCCTAACTTCTCTTCTACTTTGTCATAAGCTTCTTCGCGATTTTTTTCCCATGCACTACGAATGAAAGATGCATATTTCGCTTGTTTCAAACCAGCTTCTGCAAAGATATTTTTCATAACAACTTTATCCATACCGGCAGATGATGCTAGAACACCATTTCCTACATAAGGAATGTTCATTAATTCTAATAACCCTTGAACCGTTCCATCTTCACCATTTGGTCCATGTAGTAATGGAAAAATAACGTCGATAGCATCTTCCTCAGAAGTTGCAGATGGAATAATTTCCGTGCTTAATGATAACGGAGAAATCGAATTTTCTGCACCGCTCATTTTTAAAGCTTCAACATCCGTTACTTCACCTTCAATACGCTCACCGCGTACCCATTGACCTTGCTCTGTAATATAAATCGGATGAATCTCGAATTTATCTTGATTTAACGCTTTAATAGCAGCAAGAGCCGTCTGTAACGAAACTTGATGCTCAGCTGATTTTCCACCATATAATAAACCTAATTTAATTTTCGTCAATTAAATCACCCTAACCAATTGTTTTCATTTTTCTATTTTAGCACTTTTTATAAAAATAGGTAGTTCCTATTTGAAATAAAATGTAACTTCCACAAATAATTAAATGACACCACTTATTGGATTTCTACACTTTTCTATTTCATTTTCTTCACAACTACACAAAATGAAATGACAACCTAATCTAGTTATGTACCTAAAATATGTAGAAATCCCCTTTTTGTGTATGTCACCTATTTTATTAAGAAGATTGTTTGGTTAGTGTGTCCTTTTGCCTTTGTTCCACGAGGCGATCTAAAGAAACGTATACAATACCCGCAACTAAACATCCTACACCTAAAATTGTAAATAAGAAATTTCCGAGTAATCTATCTAATAAAAAACCTCCAAGAAGTGGACCAAATGCACTTCCCGTAATCCACTGCAAACTCGCTGCTCCCATATAAGTTCCTCTCAAATGCTCAGGGGCCAAATTCGCTACAAACGTCATCTGTACAGGCGACATAATCATCTCGCCTAACGTATATATGGCATACACGAACATTAACGTCACTAAAATAATTGTAGCATTTGTATTAAATTCTCCAAACCACTTCGGTAACCACCCTATAAAAAACAAACCAATTCCAAACAAACACGCCCCGTATAACATCGTCTTTCCGACAGGTTTATCTGTCGCCCATTTTGAAATTTGAAACTGGAACAACACAACTAATAGTCCATTTAGCGCCATTAAATACGGGTATGGATTGTTAACTCCAAAAATATCCTTCATTTCATTATCAAAGTGAAGTGGTAACATGCCTTCTGTTTGAGAAAATCCCATAGAAATAATGATACCTGCTAACAAATAAATCATTAACGCCTTATCTCTCATTAAAACTTTCCAAACTGCACCTGATTCCTTCTCTGCATTCTCTTCTTTTTTATCTGCTGCTTTTGGCATTGTTTCCTGGATAAGAATTAGTACAAGTAATGCATAAAATAGCATCGTAGAAGAAGCAATAATAAACACAAGATTCTTTGACAACACCACTACTGATGCACCCATTATTGGACCGATTGCAGCACCTATATTGTGTCCCATTCGCAATAAACCATATGCTTCGGTTCTTTTTTCTGGCGCGGTCACATCTGCAACCATCGCTGATGCAGCTGGATGAAATAAAGAATTACTTAATCCTAAAAAAACAGATAAAATTGCATATGAAATAAACCCTTCTATAAATAAAAAACCGAGCATTAATAATGCATTACTTGCCATTGAAAATATCATAATCGGCTTTCTTCCATATATATCAGCAATTCTTCCACCTATAAGCGATCCAAAGCTTGCAGCAATTGGAGAAAGCGCCATAATAACTCCAACCTGTAATAAAGAATCTACCTTATCTTTTAAATATAATGCGAAAAAAGGCATTAACATCATCATCGCAATTCCATTCAATGTCTCACCGATAAATCGAATCCATACGTTACGATCCATTCCCCTTAGCTCACGCCATGTATTTTTCATATTTTCACCCCTTTAGTTGACCAACAATTATCTTATAATAGATTCAGAAAAATGTAAATTTTCAAATAAAAAAATCCATTCTAACAGAATTAGAATGGATTTTTCCACTTATAAATTCGCTACATCATCTTCTTTTTTACTATTATTTAAAACACTATGTTTTCGACTATATAAGAAGTAAACCGCTATACCTATAACCATCCATACTCCAAAACTAATCCACGCTGTCCCTGATAATTGAAGCATTAAGTATAAACAGAAAATTACTGTTAACGCTGGTAAAAATGGTACGAGTGGCGCCTTAAATGCTCTTGGTAAATCCGGATGAGTCTTTCTCATCACAATAACCGCAACAGCTACGAGTGCAAAGGCTGACAATGTCCCCATGTTTACAAGGTGTGCCAATACATTTAAATCTATTAATCCTGAAATCAATGCTGCAATAATACCCGTTGTCCATGTATTTAAAAACGGTGTTTTAAATTTCGGGTGAACCTTAGCCAGACGCTTCGGCAATAACCCATCACGGCTCATCGCATATGAAACACGAACTTGCCCATACATCATCACTAGCATTACAGTTGTAATCCCTGTGATTGCCCCTACTGAAATTACCCCCGCTAAACCATCTTGTCCAATAAATTGAAGTGCAAAAGCAACTGGATCTGATATATTCAGCTGTCCGTATGGAACAATTCCTGTCAGAATAAGTGAAACAACGATATAAAGAACTGTACATATTAATAACGATGCAATAATGCCGATTGGTAAATCACGTTGTGGACGTTTCACTTCTTCCGCAGCTGTTGAAACTGCATCGAATCCTATAAATGCGAAGAATACTGTAGCAGCCCCAGCCATTACACCATCTAAACCAAATGGCATAAAAGGCGTCCAGTTTTCAGGCTTCACATAATTAAAACCAGCAAAGATAAAAATAAGAACAACTGCTATTTTAATAAATACCATAATATTATTTACACGTGCACTCTCTCGAACACCCCTAGATAAAAGAGCTGTCATCACTAAAATAATTAAGACTGCAGGCAAATCAATTATTCCACCTTTTCCTGTGCCCGGGGCCGAAGAAAGAATGGTCGGAATATGAATCCCAAATCCCTTTAGTAAAGACTGGAAATACGCGGACCATCCATTTGCTACAGCAGATGTAGCAAGTAAATATTCAAGCATTAAATCCCAACCAATTAAAAACGCGAATACTTCTCCCATCGTCGCGTACGTATATGTATATACGCTACCCGAGACAGGAACTGAAGAAGCAAATTCAGCATAACAAAATGCAGCAAAGGCACAGGCTAATGCGGCTATCGCGAATGATAATATAATAGCTGGTCCAGAATGTTTTGCTGCCACTACGCCTGTAAGAACGAAAATACCAGTTCCAACAATCGCTCCGATTCCAAGCATAGTTAAATCCAGTGCGCCCAATGTTCTCGCTAACGTTTTTTGCTTACTTTCTTGCATTAACTTTGCAATAGGCTTCTTTTGAAAAATTTGCTTCATCGTCCACTCCTCCAAGTTTTAAATTTTCTGAAAATTTTTAATTCGCTTTTTCATTTTACTCATAACACTTTTTCTCGTCAATACTTTTGTCGAAATAAGTAGAAATCTTTCGGAATATACAATATCCTTATTATTCTTTCTGAGAATCTTTCTATCACCTTATTTTGGTGTCATTATACATATTAAAGAGGCGTGCTCCTTTATTGAGCACGCCTCTTTTTGCTTATTTCACAGTATATGAACCATCTTCAATCCAGCTATACATATACTTTTCATCTTCCGTTTCATGTGCTTGTTTTACAATACGAAGCGGACGGAATGTATCTATCATAACGGCTAATTCAAGCGTCTCTTTCTTTCCGATACTTGCCTCTGTTTTCCCAGGATGCGGCCCATGAGGAATTCCGCTCGGATGAAGTGTAATAGACCCTTCTTCCACACCTTTTCGGCTCATAAAGTTTCCTTCTACATAGTACAGTACTTCATCACTATTCACGTTACTATGATAATACGGTGCCGGGATAGATTCTGGATGATAATCGTATAAACGCGGTACGAAAGAGCAAATGACGAAATTATGCCCTTCGAATGTTTGATGCACTGGTGGTGGCTGATGAATACGGCCTGTAATTGGTTCAAAATCCTCCACATTAAAGACCCACGGATATAAATAACCATCCCACCCAACAACATCTAGCGGATGATGCCCTAAAACATACTTATGCATATATCCTCTCGACTTTGTCATTACGACAAACTCACCTTTCTCATCATATGTCTCTAATTTTTCCGGGCCACGAATATCTCTCTCGCAAAACGGGCTATGTTCTAACAATTGCCCATATTCATTGCGATAGCGACGTGGTGTTGTAATTTGGCTATTCGCCTCTACAACAAGAAACTTAGTCTCTCCTTCATCTGGAATAACACGATAAATCGTTCCAATTGGGATCGTTACATAATCACCTTTTCTATAGTGAATCGTTCCGAACATTGTTTCGATCTTTCCGGTTCCATAATGAACAAATAACATTTCATCGCCATCGCCATTACGATAGAAATAGTCCATTTTTTCTGTCGGAGTCACTACTCCAATTAATAAATCCTCATTCCCAAGCATAAAATTTCTTCCGCTTACTGCATCGCCCGTTTTTTTATTTTCTTTCGTGCGAAAATGACGATGTGCAAGAGCTACATCTTCTTCATACTGCAACTGACAAGAATGAGATACTGCCGCATGACCTACTTCCGTTGGCATATAATGATGGTACAAAATAGACTGCGTACCAGAAAAACCTTTCGTTCCCATTACCTGTTCACGATAAAGCGCTCCATCTTTTTTACGAAATTGTACATGTCGTTTATGAGGTAGCTCCCCCATGTGACGATAAAACATGCCCATCACCTGCTTTCATGTCTTTTTTGACCGTATTACGTAACGTACCTAAACCAGTAATCGACAGCTCTACAACATCTCCATCTTGTAGCCACTCTTCTGTACCAAGTTCTAAAATACATCCTGTTCCTACTGTTCCAGAACCGATCACATCTCCCGGATATAAGGTCACGTCTTGTGAAGCACGTTCAATCATTTCAGCAAACGTATAGTAAATATCTTGGAAATTTCCCTTTGATAATAGTTTCCCATTCACGTGAGCAGTCATCTCTAAATCATATCGATTACCATTACGATAAATGTCTAATTCCTCTTTCGTAACGAGATACGCTCCTAATGAAGTTGCAAAGTCTTTTCCTTTTGCTGGTCCAAGCCCTACCTTCATTTCTGTTGCTTGTAAGTCCCTTGCACTCCAGTCGTTCATAATACAATAACCAAAAATATATTCCTCTGCTTGCTCACAAGAAATATTCCTTCCTTCTTTTCCGATTACACAAGCAATCTCTAATTCATAATCAAGCTTTTTAGACTTCTTCGGACCAATTACAAAATCATCTGGACCAATAACAGCACGATGGTTAGTAAAATAAAAAACCGGGACATCATACCATTCAGGTACAACATCTAGTCCTCTTCGTCCGCGAGCTGTTTTTACATGCTGTTCAAATGCATAAAAATCTCGAATGCTACCCGGATTAGGAATAACAGCTGTCAATTGTACTTCTTCTAAGGAATATATACCCTTGTTTGGATTCTTACTATTACTCAGCAACTCTACATACTCATCCGCTTTCTCTAAAAAGGCGAGCATAGATGAAGGGACTTTTCCGTCACTAGCAAGATTCATATCGATTACTTTGTCACCTTCAAGCCACCCAGCTCGCATTTCTTTCGAAGGGAGACGAAATGTAACAAATTTCATCATAATTCCTCCCTATGAAAATGAAATTTCCACCAGCAAAAGAATTCTTGCTGGTGGATACAAATCTTATAAATTTCCGCGACGCTCTTGTTCTCTTTCAATTGATTCGAATAATGCTTTAAAGTTCCCTTCACCAAATCCACGAGAACCTTTACGTTGAATGATTTCAATAAATAAAGTTGGACGGTCTACAATTGGTTTCGTAAAGATTTGCAGTAAATAGCCCTCATCATCACGGTCTACTAAAATCTTTAATTCTTTTAACTTATCAATTTCCTCATCGATTTTTCCAACTCGCGCAGTTAACTCATCGTAATACGTATCTGGTGTATCTAAAAACTCCACACCATTTGCACGAAGCGCTTCAACTGTTTTAACAATATCACTCGTTAATAAGGCAAGATGTTGTACACCTGCTCCATTATAGAATTCAAGATATTCTTGAATTTGCGATTTTCTCTTTCCATCTGCTGGTTCGTTAATAGGGAACTTAATACGACTTCCATTCGTCATAACTTTTGACATTAATGCCGAATACTCTGTACTAATATCATCATCGTCGAAATGGATCATTTGTTTAAAGCCCATAACATTCTCGTAATAACTAACCCACTCTTCCATTTTCTCAACGTTACCAACTACATGATCTACAGCAATTAAACCAGATTCTTCAAATGGAATATTAAACTCAACCTTTTGGAATCCTGGCATAAATGTTCCTTTATAATTTTTACGCTCTACAAGCGTGTGAATTGTATCACCATACGTACCAATAACTGCTTTTTTCAATGTACCATCCTCATCTGTTAACTCCTCAGGTGGAGCAATTGCGACGGCACCACGTTTCACCGCTTCCGAGTAAGCCTTATCAACGTCATCGACAAGTAATGCAACGTCTTTTACACCATCACCATGAGTTTTTACAAACTCTGCGATACGATTATCGCTACCTAGGGCCCCGGACACAACAAAACGCATATTTTTTTGCACAAGAACATAAGATACCTTTTCACGGTTTCCTGTTTCTAATCCAGAGTAAGCCACAATTTTGAATCCGAACGCTCTCGCAAGGTAATAACTCGATTGTTTTGCATTCCCTACGTAAAACTCCAAATGATCTACATCACGTACCGGAAAAAAGTCCTCCATTTGTGCAGCTAGCGTATCCATAGATTTTTGTTTCATAATATCTTCATCCCCCTGTAAATAGTTTAAATGGTCCATACTTAAAATCAACCGAAAACGCTTCCAATATCAATTTATAGAAATTAGTTAGCAGGCTAACAATTTCTGACCTTTAAAATTTTCTATCTTTTCTGTCAAATTCCTCTTTTTTTCTTACATATAAAATTCGACTTTTTTCTCTTTAAAGTAAGGGGAAAATATTCATACTTGAAAGTATATATGAGGGGAAAACAAAAAAGACTCCAACATATTAACTACTTACTAATACGTTAGAGTCTTTATTTTTTTTGAATGATTGTATTTATATTTCTCATACTAATATATTTGCAAGGAATAGAATAAACGATGTTAATATTACTGCTCCGCCTAATGATCCTAATAAATCTGTTTTTGTTACTTGTAACACTTGTTCACTGTTCATATTCCTCATTCTCCTTTCATTTTGTACAATTTAAAACTTTTATTATACTAATACGCTTGATAGAAATACGATTAATGCCGTTAACACTACTGCTCCACTTGCTGATCCTACGAAGTCACCTTTTGTTACTTGTAATACTTGCTCTTTCATATCTTTCATTCTCCCTTCATTTATCTTTTGTTACAAAACTTCTATTATACTAATACGCTTGATAGAAATACGATTAATGCTGTTAATACTACTGCTCCACTTGCTGATCCTACGAAGTCACCTTTTGTTACTTGTAATACTTGCTCTTTCATATCTTTCATTCTCCCTTCATTTATCTTTTGTTACAAAACTTCTATTTATACTAATACGCTTGATAGAAATACGATTAATGCTGTTAATACTACCGCTCCACTTGCTGATCCTACGAAGTCACCTTTTGTTACTTGTAATACTTGCTCTTTCATATCTTTCATTCTCCCTTCATTTATCTTTTGTTACAAAACTTCTATTATACTAATACGCTTGATAGAAATACGATTAATGCTGTTAATACTACTGCTCCACTTGCTGATCCTACGAAGTCACCTTTTGTTACTTGTAATACTTGCTCTTTCATATCATTTATCCTCCCTTTGAATAAGTTTTCTATATGTAATTTATAAGAAATGTTTTTTTCATAGTTTTTATGTTATCGTTACATTGAATTTGATAACGTAACGTTTGTAACATTAATGTAACATAACTATTATTACGTTGCAATATGATTACGTAAATTTTATTACATTTTTTTTACGTTTTTTTATAAACACCCTTAAAAACACTGTTTTAATGCATTTTCCACTACATTCACGTTTGTAACATTCGTGTAACATTACAGTCATAAACCTAAATATAACTATATTCCTCTCTACTTTTGTTACAAATCAAGGTGAATCTTTAATAAGTAAGGTTGAATCTACTAGGTTTTCACTGGATGGTACACTATAGGACAAAATACTATCTTTCCAAGATAAGTTTATATGTTTCCTCTATATAACTATGTATAATAAAAACAAAGAGGTGGTCATTTTGAAATTAATCGCATTAGATATGGATGGTACACTACTATCATCTAATCTTGAAATCTCCAAAGAGAACTTACAAGCAATCCAAACTGCACAAGAAGCTGGACATATTGTAATGATTTGTTCTGGCCGCGCAAAAGAGGATGCTTTAAAACTATTGGAAGAATACCAATTATCTCTTCCAGTTGGAGCAAGCAATGGGGCAATTGTTTACGTGGATGGAAAAGTAATTAACTCGCGTTGTTTACAAAACGATAAAGTATACAAACTTGCAAAATTACTAGAAGCTGAAGGTTTTCCATATAAGCTATATACAAATAAAGGGGTTTACTCTCCTTCTACATGGCAAGATCAAGTGATGCAGGCATTCGAAGAAAACAAGCATGCGCTAGATGTTACATTAGAAGAACTCGAAAGAATTACAGAAAAACAAAAGAAATCAAACCTAATTACTGATTTCCAAAAAATCGAAGATGTTGTAAACAATCAAGAACTCGAAATATCTAAATTCTTCATTTTAACGTTCAATGCAGGTCATCGCGCCCAGTTATTAAGTATGTTACAAGAAGACACTGCTATTATGGTTACAGCATCTGCTCCTACTAATTTAGAAATTATGGATAAGAATGGCCATAAAGGAAATGGGCTACAGCAGATGGCAGCTCATTTTAATATACCAATTGAAGATACAATTGCTATTGGTGATAATTTTAATGATGTACCAATGTTAGAAGTTGCTGGTTTATCTGTTGCAATGGGAAATGCTGAAGAAGATGTAAAAAAATTATGTGATGTTGTAACATTAACAAACAATGAACATGGTGTTGCCCATGCAATCGAGCAATTTGTTTTAAAACAAACTTTATCTAGTAAATAAAAAAAGACCCTTTCAACTTCTGAAAGGGTCCTCTCTTTTATACATGATGACAAGCAACAAAATGATCTTCACCAACATTACGAAACTCTGGTACCGTTTGTGTACAAACATCTGTCGCAAACGGGCAGCGTGTATGAAAACGACAACCTGAAGGTGGATTTGCTGGACTGGGAATATCCCCCTCTAGTATAATTCGCTCCCGCTTCACTGTTGGATCTGGTATTGGCACAGCTGATAACAATGCTTTTGTATACGGATGAAGTGGATTCGTAAATAACTCATCACGCGGTGCCGTTTCTACAATCGTTCCTAAATACATAATTCCTATTTTTGTACATAAATGTTCCACAACACTTAAATCATGTGAAATGAATAAATAAGATAATCCCTTTTTCTCCTGTAACTCACTAAATAAATTAATGATTTGTGCTTGAATAGATACATCTAGTGCTGCCACAGGTTCGTCAGCTACAATGAATTCTGGATTTAATACCATAGCTCTTGCGATAACGATACGCTGACGTTGCCCACCAGAAAACTCATGAGGATACCGGTCAATATGATACGGAGCTAAACCACATAACTCCAATACTTCTATCACCTTTGCACGAACATTTTCTTTCGTCGCTAGTCCGTGAGCCAACATCGGCTCACCAAGTGCTTCTCCAATTCTCATTCTTGGGTTTAATGAACTAAATGGATCTTGAAAAACAAGCTGCATATTAGGGCGATGTTTTCTCAATTCCTCCTTGGATAAGGAATAAACATCGTGCCCTTTAAACTTTACTTCTCCCTCCGTTTTTTGGACGAGACGTAAAATTGTTTTTCCTATCGTTGTTTTTCCACTTCCTGATTCTCCAACTAGGCCAAACACTTCACCTTTATTAATAGTAAAACTTACTCCATCAACTGCCTTTACATGTCCAATCGTTCTACTAAATATGCCGCCCTTAATCGGAAAATACGTCTTTAAGTTTTTCACTTCTAATAATGGTTCACTCATTGTTCCGCACGCTCCTCATATAACCAGCAAGCTACTTTATGGTTCTCATCGTGCACATTCAAATTTGGTGCCTCTTCTTTACATATTTCCATACAATGCTCACAACGACCACTAAAATAGCAAAATTCACCTAAGCCAACTAAATTCGGAACTTGCCCTGGAATAGAATATAGTTTATCTATTCGTTTTCCCATTACCGGTTTTGATTTCAACAAACCTTTCGTATACGGATGTTTCGGATTTTGGAATATCTCTAGTACTGGAGCTTCCTCAATAACTTTTCCGCCATACATAACGACAACGTAATCAGCCATTTCTGCTACAACGCCTAAATCATGTGTAATTAATAAAATCGATGTTTTAAATTCCTCTTTTATCTGTCTTAGTAAGTCTAATATTTGAGCTTGAATCGTAACATCAAGAGCAGTTGTCGGTTCATCTGCAATTAATAACTTAGGATTACAACTAAGCGCAACAGCAATCATAATGCGTTGTAACATGCCTCCACTTAGTTCATGTGGATACGAATGGACAATTTCATCCGCACGAGCTATACCAACTTTACGAATTAATTCGATTGCCTTTTTATACGCCTCATTTTTACTAAGTAATTCATGCTCTCTTAACGTTTCTACAATTTGTTCTCCTACAGTGAAGACGGGATTCAGCGATGTCATCGGCTCTTGGAATATCATCGCAATATCATTTCCTCGTAAACTACGAAGCTCTTTCTCTTTCATACCTAAAAGACTTTTTCCTTCATATAAAATGTCTCCACCTACTACACTTCCTGATTCAGCAATAAGTCCCATAATCGATAGCGCCGTTACACTCTTTCCGCAACCCGATTCACCTACAACACAAACTGTTTCACCTTCTCGAACTGCAAAGCTAACATGATTAACAGCCTTTACTGTTCCTTCTTCTGTCTGAAAATGTGTTTGCAAATCTTTCAGCTCTACTACCGCTTTACTCATATTCCCTCACCTACCGTCTCATCTTTGGATCTAACGCATCACGAAGTGCATCACCAAGTAAATTAATTGATACAACTGTTATAAAAATTGCAAAACCGGGCGGAATCCATAACCACGGACGCTTTTGGAAATCGATTAATGAGTTAGCTGCACTAATCATATTTCCCCATGATGGTGTAGGCGGGACGACTCCGAGACCTAAGTAGCTTAGTGCGGATTCCCCTAAAATAGAGCCTGCAACACCTAATGTGGATACAACAATTAAGATCGGTAAAACATTAGGGATTAAATGATATATAATTTTCCGGTAATCTTTTATTCCTAACACATCAGCAGCTTGCATAAATGCTTGCTCCCTAAGTGATAAAATTTGACCTCTTACAAGACGTGCAAGTCCTGGCCAACCTACTAAACTTAAAATAATCATAATGACATAAAGACGATAATCAGATGGTACTTTCCATTCTGATAAAATAGCTCCCATTATAATAAGCAACGGCAATCCCGGCATCGACATTAAAATATCTGCAAGACGCATAATAATATTGTCGACAATCCCGCGATAAAAACCTGCAATAGCTCCTAATAAAGCTCCAAGTATAACCGATAAGACCATTGAAGCTAATCCAATTGTTAATGAAATGCGTCCTGCTTGCATAAGTCTCGTTAAAATATCTCTTCCCAATTGATCTGTACCGAGCCAATGTGAAAAACTAGGTGGTTTGTTAATTAAAGCGACTTGTATTTTCCCTGATGCATATGGCGAAAAGAGCGGACCGACAAAACAAAATAAAAACATAAACATTAGTGCATAAAACCCCACGAGTGCCATCTTATTTCTCTTTATTTTTTTAAGAGCCTGTCGCCATGGTGATGATTCATTTCTTCTCTTTTTTTCTTTTTTCTCTGTAATTGCTGTAACAGTTTCCATCTAATCCCCCCCTTACTTCAACCGAATACGTGGATCAACAACTGCATATACGATATCAGCGAAAAAGTTTGAAACAATTGTTAAACAAGAAAGAAACATCGTAAATGCCATTAATACTGTATAATCACGAAAATTTAGTGCTTCTAATTGAATATTACCAATCCCTGGCCAGTTAAAAATTTGTTCAATAATAATTGCTCCCGAAAATAAACCTGGTAATTCAAATGCTAATAACGTAATCGCCGGTAATATTGCATTTTTTAACGCATGCTTATAAATAACAGTCTTCTCCTTTAAACCTTTCGCCCGTGCTGTTCGTATGTAATCTTGCCTTACAACCTCTAAAATGCTTGTTCTAAAGTAACGAGTTAATGAACCCACACCAAGAAGAGTCAAAATAAATACTGGTAAAACCATATGCTTGGCAACTTCTATTACGTAAGCTAATCCAGTCGAATTACTCCCGACATCAATCATTCCGCCTATCGGTAATAACTTAAAGTCCACCGCGAACACCTTAATTAAAAACAAACCGATAAAGAATGAAGGAAATGACATTGCTGCAAAGACACCAATTGTTACAAGTTTATCGAATAAAGAATGTTGCTTCGTCGCTGAGAATACGCCGATAATAAGTGCAATTAGCCAAATAAAAAACAATGCAATAACAGCTACACTAAAAGAATTCCAAATAAATTTATTTAATAATGACGTTACAGGTTCCTGATATTGAAGCGAAAAACCAAAATCCCCTTGCAATGCATTACCTAACCAATGAAAATAACGCTCAACAATTGGCTTATTTAATCCATATAATTCCCTAAGTTCAGCTGCCCTTTCAGGTGTAATCTTTGGATTTGAATCAATATAGTCTCCTGGAAGCAGCGCAAACAGGAAGAAAATAATAATTGATGTTCCGAACAGTGTAGGAATCATTTGTAACAACCTACGAACGATATATGTTTTCACCCTTTTTCTCTCCAATCTTATGCCTAAAATAGAAGAACATTTTTTCAAAGCGGTACATTACTAACCGAATGAAAAAATGTCTTCTATTTATACATCCTTATCGTTATTTTTCAAATGATAAAACTGGTAAGTTTGCGCTAATACTATTGTATTTTTCAGAGTCAATTCCTTTTATATTCCCGTTATAACCAGTAATTGTTCTACGGTAGTTTAATAGAATTACTGGTGGGTCATCACTTAACTCTTTATATAATTCTTTATAAATAGGTTTACGTTTTTCAATATCAACTGTCTCAATACCTTTTTTAATTAACTCATCTACTTTCGCATTTTTATAACCAAGACTCTTATTATTGACACCAGACAAATATTCACCAGCTGTTTCACTCGGATCACTTGTAATCGGTGTCGAAACAGAAGCTAAATCATAGTCACCTTTATTTACCTTCGAAAGCATAGTATTAAAGTCCATAAATTCTGGATTAAATTCTACACCTATTTCTTTATAATTCTCTTTCGCAATTGGAATTAATAAATCACTATCTTTAGCCGAACTTGGGCCGAAATAAGAAAGCTTTAATTTTTGACCATCTTTTTCACGAACTCCATCCGAACCAACTTTCCATCCTGCTTCATCTAATAATTTTTTCGCTTTTTCTTTGTCGTATTCATATTTATTAACTCCTTCTTCCGTATAAGCCCAAGAAGTTGGATGAATTGGTACATTAGCTACCGTACCGTATCCTTTCAATGCTGTATCAACATATTTTTTACGATCTAATCCGTAAATAAGTGCTTGGCGAACCTTTTTATCCTTTAAGTACGGCTTATTATTATTCATATAAATATAACTAAATGACGCTGCTGTTTCGATTTGGATATTCGCAAATTCTAAACCCTTAGCCTGTTCAAGAATTTCATCACCAGTACCTAGGCCAGTGTAGTCAACCTCACCTGTTTGGAATAATTGAAGCTTCGTATCGCCAGAAGTAATTTTATAAATGAAGTTTGGAATTTTGGGTTTGCCCGCATAATAATTTTCATTTGCTACAAATCGAACTTCTTGCCCCGGGATATACTTTTCAAATTTATATGGACCCGCAGCTATCGGTTTTCCATATAACTCTTTTAAGTAATCTAAACTTGTATTTTGTTTGTAATCTTTTCCGTAATAAGCTTTTGATAATACTGTACCACCTAAAACAAATATAGCTTGTGAATTAACTTTTTCAGTGGTAATTTTAATTGTTTGTGGATCAACAACTTGAATACCTTCAATAGAAGTTGCCTTTCCTTCTTTATATTCTTTACCACCTTTAACCGCATATTGAGAGATATCTATTTCACCTTCATATGCCTTATCATGTAAAAGCGTCAATGTGAACGCTACATCATCTGCTGTTAATGGCGATCCATCGCTAAATTTTAAGTCTTTACGTAAATGGAATGTATATGTTAACTGATCAGAAGAAACGTCCCACTTCTCCGCTAATTCCGGAATTGGTTTCCCTTGTTTATCCGTTGATACAAGAGATGCAAAAATCACTGAAGTCACGTTTCCATCCCAACCATTTTGTTGGAAATATGGTAAAAATACGCCGCCTGGTTTACTAATACCAACTACTAGCGTATCTTTTCTATTCTTCGCTTTATCTGGTACTTTCGTTTTATCTGTCGCAGCGATCTTTTCAATTTTTATATTTTTTAAATCTTGTTGTTTAACCGGTTCTATAGAAGCCGTATCTTCCTGTCCCCCACAAGCAGATAGCACAAGCGAACTACTCATTAATACCGAAAATACACCAGCCCATTTTTTCGTCTTTTTCTTCATTGTCCCCACCCTAACTTTTTTTTAATAATTACACCTTATGAACTGCTTGCCCTATGTATGCCTCCCACAGCAACATTTATAGCCAATCGGAAAAGTCGGTTTTAATCGTAAAAAAATAGATGTTTTTGAGGGGTAACAATCTTATTCCGACTTTTCCGGTAGACTTTATGGTTAATAGCTTATAACTTTCAATATATTTTGTCAATTCTTTCTAAATAAATATTTTTATGGTTTTTTTCAAAAATATTGTTCATTTAATTTAGGAAACTACATATCGTTGTAGTTATCTTCACTCAACCCCTACTATAGCTTTTTTTATAAGTCCCTTTTCGTTTTCAATATGTCTCGTTTCTAATGTTTTTTAGTTTATGCATCCACATTTTATATTAAAAAACATAAAAACTACTTCTATTCCTTCAGCATGAAACATAGAATACTAATAATCAATTACCAAAAAGGGGGCGAAAACATGGACAACCTATTCCAATATGTCCTGCACTACGTATTATTAACAATTATGATAGTCGGGGCGCTATTACTATTCCCTTTCTTCCCAAAATTCGTCCTCTTTTTAGCTTTTTTTATTATGCTCGGGATCGCTATTATCATTTCAACAAAAGAAGATGCCACACAAAAAGAAAGCAGAGTTCAGCGCGTAAAGCTGTGACTCTGCTTTCTTTTTTATTTTCAATCTCAGATTTCCATCATACATACTTATGTCTCGGGAAATAATTAGCCTTTACTTTCGTAATTAATCCTATCGAAAATCTACTAATAACATATATATTTTGCCTCACCATTGCATATGTTTCACAACCTATGCAAGATGCGTAACAAAGATTTACCCAAGTTACTGTTTCACGTGAAACACACTTTTTCATTTATCTCTTACAGTAAAATATAGTTATAAAAAAAAGAAAGCTAATCCCTTCAGCAAAACTGAAAGGAATTAGCTTTCTACTCTTTACCCTACAATATTATCTAACTCATTATATAACTCCGCTCGTAACAACTCTTTTTTCGTTTTTTCTTCATACAATTGTTCAAGCATTTCAACATCAGCTACATGTTCCATTTTACATTCAAGTGCATATATATCTTCTTCTACACGCATTAACTCGTTTTCAATCCCCTCAATATTCCTAGCTTCTTTCTTTTTTACAGGGACTGTTTCAATACTTTTTCTCCCTTGAGGTTTCTGCTTTATTACTTGCTTCTCAATCCTTTCCTCCCACTTTTGACGAGCCCATGCATAGTTCCCTGCAAACTCAAATAATTTGCGTTCATCAATCCAATACGTCTTTTCAAATAACTTATTTAAAAAATAACGATCATGTGAAACAGCTAAAATCGTTCCATTATATTGCTCAAGAGCTTCCTCTAAAACTTCCCTTGATTCAATATCAAGATGGTTTGTCGGCTCATCTAAAATTAAAAAATTGATGTCTTGATACATAAGTTGCGCCAGTCTTAGCCTCATTTTTTCTCCACCGCTCAGTTGCGTTACATTCTTAAACACAGCTGGACCATAAAATAAAAACTTAGCTAATATATGTCTTGCTTCTCCCTCTGTTACAGCTACATACTCTCTGAAAGCTTCCAATACATTACTCTTCATATTTCCGTACGCATGCTGCGATAAATAACCAATTTTGACACTACTACCCATCCGAATTTCACCAGCATCTGGCTCTATTTCTTCTAATAGTAATTTTAGTAGCGTAGTCTTCCCTGTGCCATTGCGACCAACGATAGCCGCACGCTCCTGAAAACGAACATGTAAATTCGCTTGTTCAAATAAAGGTTTGTCAGAAAAACCTTTACTCACTTCTTTCATTACAACAACATCTTTCCCGCTTCTCTCTTGCCCTTCAAACTGAAGTCCCATCTGTTTTCGTTCTAAAATCGGTCTCTTTAACTTCTCCATACGTTCTAACGCACGTTCCATATTTCTCGCTCTCTTATGGAGTCCTTCATTCGGCGGATTCGCTTGATTTGCCCATTCACGTAGACGCTTAATTGCTTCTTTCATTTTCTTTATTTTCTTTTGCTGTTCTTGATAAGCCTGAAACTCATGAAGCAACCTTTCTTCCTTCTCCTCAACAAACTGAGAATAATTCGTATGATACACGTGAATTTCTCCATCTTCTAAATCAAAAACTTTCGTTACAACTTCATCAAGGAAATAGCGATCATGTGAAATAACCATAACTGTTCCGGTGTATTCTTTTAAAAATTGCTCTAACCATTCGACTGCAAATAAATCCAAATGATTTGTCGGTTCATCTAATAGAAGTAAATCTGGTTTCTGCAATAGCATATACGCAAGGCTTACCTTCGTCTGTTCTCCTCCGCTTAATTCTAGAAATGATCGGAGGAATAGTTCCGTCACTTGTAGACCATTTGCTACCTTCATAATATTTGCCTCTATTTCATAACCACCAAGAAACGTAAATTTTTCTTGAATTACACCGTACCTCTCCATCAGTTTTTGCAAAGCAGACGCTTCCCGTTCCTCCGTCATATTTTTTTCTAAAACACGCATTTCTTTTTCTAATTCCTTTTCTACTTTAAAGGCGGAACCCAATACATCGTATACAGTCATGCCCTCATCAAACTTTGGAATTTGTGCGACATGACCAATACGTGTACCTTTCTTCATATGAACGGCTCCTGCATCCACATTCTCCATTCCTGTTAGAAGACCAAAGATTGTTGTCTTCCCACTACCGTTACGGCCAACTAAACCAACACGTTCACCATTCTTTATTTCAAGCGATATATTTTCAAATATGATGTTTCCACCAAAAGATTTCGTTACATTATTTACACTACAAATTGTCATTTTCCGTACTCCTTTCAATATAAAAAAACCATGGGAAAGAAACATTCCCCATGATTTTCGACATAGAAAAAGGAAGCCAAATAGCTCCCTTTTCACACGTTTATTAAAAATGGGTGAAGAGATTTCTATCGTTCAATAGCTACTATGCAATTGTTAAAAAAGGGCAGACGTATCCCGTTAACAATTACATCATGAAAAATCGCACGACAAAAATAGATAAAATCTAAAAATTTGGCACGCGCAGCTAAAGAACGTTTCATCTCATTCACCCCTTTCGTACGGAATTTAATACTTACTTCTTTATTATACTTCCCTATTTTATGTTTGAATAGTCATTTTTCTGAAAATAATGAAGATAGACTAAACATTTCAATAAGTGACATCAAATCTTACAAAACTGTTATGTTCACGTAATGGAAAGCGATAGTACGAAAAGATGCCTCCCTATACAATAAAGATGTAAACAAGAGAGACAAACAAAAGGAGGAAACAATCATGATGAAAGAAATCGTAAAAGCAATCTTTGAGGTATTAGTGAACGGACAAGCAGTTGTAAAAGAACTAAATGAACTATAAAAAGGAGTGAAGAAATATGATGAACATGGTGAAAATGATCTTACACGCTTTAGTCGATGCAAAGGCAGTTAGCCAAGAATTAAACCAACAATAAAAAGGGGTATATGAATATGAAGAAAGCCATTATTATAATCACAAGTACAGCAATCGCCTTATACACAATAAAAAATAGAAAAACGAAACATAGTGAAAATACTCTATATTATCCATACACATTATTAAAGAAAAAATAAAAGACAAGATACCCTATCGTAATGAGGATATCTTGTCTTTTATTTTTCCCTATTCACTTTAAAGGATTTCCTCCTCCTTTCCCCGAATGTATTAAGCGGGATTTTTACACATATTTTAAAGGGGTATATACAAATGGATACACAACAACTATATTTTTTAAACGATATCGGTAAACAAAAACCAGAAAGCATTCGGAACAGAAGCGCTGCATGTCCATTTTGCGATAGAGAAAATTTAACGGATATTTTAGAAACTGAGGGCTCAATTATTTGGTTGAAAAATAAATTCCCTACATTAAAAGATACATTTCAAACCGTGTTAATCGAAACGGATAATTGTGAAGATCATATCGCAACATATACAGAAGAGCATATGCGAAAACTAATTCATTTCTCTATTCAACATTGGTTAAAGTTACAGGAAAACGAAGACTTTTCATCTGTAATTTTATACAAAAATCATGGTCCATTTTCAGGCGGAAGTTTGCATCATGCACACATGCAAATTATCGGAATGAAACATGTAGACTATCTCGAGAATATTGAAGAGGAAAATTTCCAAGGGATAATTGTTCAAAAAAATGAACGTATTGAACTCAATATTTCAGAGCGTCCTATTATCGGTTTTACTGAATTCAATATAATCATTGATGATATTGCATGTATAGATGAAATGGCAAATTACATTCAGCAAACTGTACGTTACATACTGACAGATTTCCATAAAGGGTGTAGCAGTTATAACTTATTCTTCTATCACTTAAACGGAAAAATTATTTGTAAAGTTGTTCCTAGGTTTGTCGTTTCACCGTTGTATGTAGGATATAAAATACCACAAGTTTCTACAAAACTAGAAGAAGTGAACATACAACTAGCGCAGTACTTCACAAGGCAGGAAGACAAAAATATCCATAAAAAAATAGAGTAGGTATCGAAAACCTACTCTTTTAGTACACCTTTATTTCGATAGTATACGTTCTCTAATCCAACGTTATACTTCATATTATTATCCGTCCACTCTGGCCCTAAATTCCCTGGCCATCCCGATGTATTCGCTACATATTTCAATAATGCAAAATCAGTCAAACCTCTTTGCACCCCGCGCTTATATCCCTTCACCAAATGCGGCATTGCAATTTGTGCATTTGTACGTGGGTCTTTCAACTCTTCATCAGTTAAATGATCTGGCGCAAGTCCACCACCACGGTGCAATTGAAACAATCCGAATGAAGTTCCGTTGTCTCCAATACTTCTTGGATTCAATCGACTTTCATGTTCGGCAATTGTAAGAGGTATCCATTCTGGAAGATTTACTTTCTTTGCTTCCTCTATAATAATTTGTTTCATCTGTTTTGCTTCTTCTGAATCAACATAGCTTGTCTCTTTCACTAGCTTATCCATTCCTTCAGACTTTCCTTGGAAATATAAATACACCCCAAGAACGACTAAAAATCCTACAAAGAATTTCTTCACTACCTCTACCTCTTTCTCCGCTGAAATTTGTCCCCTTTCAGCCTTCCCTTTACAATTACCTATGTTCTATCATTCTCTTACTCTTTTATCATAGCAAATAACTATACATATTATCATCATGCTTTAGGCCTATTTTGTGAAAAAACATTTGGTAAATACGTGCAAAAATGTAACTTTCATAGACTATAACTTATTTTTTGTATATAATTGTAAATTGAATTCTAAATATAAACTAGGAGAATAATAATATGAAAAAATGGCTATTACTCTTATTCAGTTTACTACTATTAATTCCTGTCCCTATTTCCGCACAAAAAACCGAAAAGTCGAAAGTCCTTATTTTATACAGTTCAAATGATGATCAAATTACAAGTGATATCCAAATACTTAATACACAAGTAGGACATTTCACTAATGATATAACAATTAAAAATATAAAACAGTTATCTGAAGTAACTGATAAATCTTCGTATACACACGTTATTTACATGGGTGAAAAACAAGAAGAACTTTCTACTGAAGCAAAAGAATTTCTAGAAAGCTTCCCCGGACCACTACTAGTTTTAGGTCAAAACATAGAACAGTTATCTAATCGTTTTTCGTTCATCACACTTAAAAACGAAGATATAAACTCTGATAAAATTGAATATCCAACACGTAAGCTAAAGAATACATTAGAGGAAGAGAGATCGATTAAACAACTTGATACAAATGGAACAATTCTTGCCCATGCCTTAAGAGACAATAATACTTATCCATTAATTGTACAGCAAAACAATTCGTATTACGTTGCAACTTCCAACCTCTTTGATTGGATATCTTATTATATTGGAGAAAGCTTATTTTCTTATTTCCAACAAAAACCTGAAACTAATAAAAAATTAGCCTATTTACGCCTCGAAGATGTTCACCCAGCTGCAGATATAAATCAATTACAGGATATTGCCGAATTATTAAAGAATAAAAAGATTCCTTATATGATAACTGTTATTCCTGTATATACAGATCCAAATACAGGTAAAACACTACATTTAAAAGATAAACCCGAACTAGTCGATCTTTTACGCTCTATGCAAGATGATGGTGCAGCAATTATTATGCATGGCTATACTCACCAATTTTATGACAGTGAAACTGGTGAAGGGTTTGAATTTTGGGACGTAAAAACTGATCAACCCATTCGTCAACCAAAGCATGAAAAGCCAAAAACAAAAGATAATTTCCCAAATATAGAGGCATATAACCAATATGTAAAAAAAGGTGAAGCATTTGAAGAAAAATATACGACAGATCATATTGAAAAAGGTATCCAAGAACTTGTAGATGCTAAACTATATCCTGTCGCATTTGAAGCACCTCATTACACAATGTCTCAAAAAGGTTATGAAATCTTATCAAAGTACTTTTCAACTTATGTAGGTCAGCTGCAGTTAAGTGATACAACTTGGAAATCCATGCACTCTCCAGCGTATAGAAGTACACCATCATTTCTACATGGAATGAAATTAATGCCTGAAACAGTTGGATTTATTGAAGAAGATAAACCACGAGCTATTGCCCAAATGAAAGAGCGTGCTTTATCTGTTGCTAAATTATCCGATGGAGTTATTGGTGCATTCTATCATCCTTACTTAGGTGTGAAACCATTAAAAGAAGTATTAAAAGATCTAGAAAGTATTCCAAACATAGAGTGGATTGATTTACAAAAAGAAACGAATGAAGTAAAAATGAAAGATATTCATATTACTACTAATAAAGACGGTATCCACGTTGAAAAACCAACTAGTGCAAATGACGTAATTGATTATATAAAACAATATGGATTCTTCCTTATACTTGGGTTCGTTATCATTGTCTTTCTATTATTATTAAGACGTGCGAAAAAATTAGAATCCTAATAAAAAACACTAAGCGAGCTGCTTGGTGTTTTTTAGGATTCAGTCAATCGATAAAAGCGAACTGTATTCTTATATATTTGTTCTGCAACTTTCTCTACTGGAATTTTTTTTATTACACTAACTTCTTCTAATACATCTTTAATCATACAAGGGTGTGTTATAGTATTCTCTTGAAATTCCCACGGTCCATCCGTTTCTACCATCATATATTCCAGTGGATAATACGAAACGATCTTTCTAATTTTCTCCTTATGTAAAACATCTGGTGTGATAGAAATATAATAACCATTCCTCACCATCCGTCCCATTGTCGCTTCATTTCCTTTAAACCAATGGAAGTGTGCACGTGAAATTTTATATTCTTCAAGTAAATCACATACAATATCGGCATCTTCATAAACTGCGTGTAATACAATGGGCAAATCATATTCACTAGCTAGTTCTATAAATTGTCTCAATATCGCCACGTATGAATCTATAGTAACCCCCTCATCTTCTTTCGTTAAATAATACGGCAAGCCCACTTCACCAATCGCAATGATTTCCTCAGCATGAGCTTCAATTAATTTGAATATGCGCTCACATTCTTCTTTATGAATTGGTTGCTCCGGATGAAATCCTATTGCTGGGTGTATGAAAGAGAATTTCTTTCCTAAAGATAAAGTTTCCTTACATGATTGATAATTCATAGATACCGCAATAAGCCCCTTTACCTCTTTACTATTTTCCAAATCTTTAAGTAATCTACTTTTCTCTTCATCCTTATATTGATCAACATGTATATGGCTATCAATCCACTTCATCTTTATTCCTCCATAAAAAAAACAAGAAAGGAACCCCCTTCTTGTTTTATCATCTATATTATTTAACAATTAAGTTTGTTATGATATCAAATAATCCAATACATACTACGGCAACAGTAAAGTAGCTACAGAAATCTTTAATTGGAAACCTCACTACTTCTTCTTTACGCATCCCATTTTTCTCCCTTCTTACTAAATCCCTAATTATTTTCATCTATTTGTATCTATTATGCAAAAAATATGACAAATTTACTATCGAATTAACTTACGTAAACCTTACAATGTTGTAAGGTTTATAAAAAGAGCCCCATCTACATACAGATGAGGGTTATTAAAAAGTAGTTGGTTTTTCATTCTTCCTTACATTACAAACAGAAAGTAATACATTAGACTTTCTACTTATACTATATTAAATTTACTATCTTTTAACTATCGAATTACATTACAGAAGGCTTACATGTTTGTAAGCTATGCGTAATGTAATTCGATAGTTTTCCATATCTATATTTCGTACAATACAGTTAGAAAGTAAGCCAAATAAGAAGAACGCTCACATAACCAAATTACATTGCTAGTAGCTACTCTTCTTATACCTTTCACTCATGCTACTACAATGTACCCCCTTCCCCTTTATATAATAAAAAAAGCCTTAGCCCATATGGACTAAGGCTTTTTTACGAACCTCAAAATACCCCTACCTAGTATTTTGATTTTCGACAAAAAATAGGCAGGGGTATATTCCGCTATCTCATCGCTAAAAGTTTACTCTTCGCATTAATAGGAATATTTACGGCTTCAATTTCTTCAATTGACTCGCCGTATCGTCCTTTTGCGTACACTTTTAATGCTTCATCTCTCTTTAACATATGCTTAACAGTCTTCTTTATTTTTTGTTCTCTTCCACGTTCGTCAAATGCAATAAATTCATATTCATACCACTCATCACCAACATGCTGACCAATTGTATTCACAACCGTATAGTATTCTTTCGTCTTATAAAGCGGATTATATTTATCAATAACTGGTCCAAGTTTCGTAGGCAGTAACATTACTACTATCACTAGCATCGCTATTATAGTAGTGATCATTTTTTTCTTCACAATAAACATTCCTCCTCTGCAGGATATATATACATCCATTTTAAGAAGAAGCAATAAAATCTACTATTGAATCTCATTACATTACACTTACATTTTTGTAAGAATAAAAAAAGGTGAACGATTTTACTCGTTCACCTTTTAGCTCGCTTTAAAGCCCCCACCAAGCACATCACGCACATCATGAATAACAACGAAAGCATCTTCATCTACTCGGCTAATAACTTGCTTTAACTTAACAAGCTCTTGTTTATTAATAACAACATATAAAACTTCTTTATTTTTTCCAGTATATCCGCCGCGTCCTTCTAATACAGTGACACCGCGTGTCATGTTTTTCGTAATAGCCTCACGTATTAAATCTGGTTGATTTGAAATGATTGTAACAGCCGTTTTTGTATCCATTCCTTCTACAATGAAATCAATCACTTTCGCACCGATGAATACTGCAACAAGTGTGTACATCGCTTTTTCTTGTCCTATTATAAATACAGAACCAGCAATTACAACGATATCAATAATAAGTACGCCTTTACCAACGCTCCACCCTAAATATTGATTTGCTAACTGTGCTAAAATTGCCGATCCTCCTGATGTACCTCCAGCTTTGAACATACAGCCTAATCCGATACCTACAAACAAACCAGCAAATAAAGCTGCTAATAGCGTATCACTATTTACATGATACTCAATATGTTCTGTAACATATAAAAACAAGGATGTTTCTACAATCCCTAAAATCGTATAAACCATCGTTTTTTTATCAAAAAACTTATAACCAATAGCTAGTAAAACTGCATTTATAGCAAAGTTCACAATCCCTGGTGACCAATCAAATAAGTAGTACGTAACAACCGTTAAACCAATAATTCCACCTTCCGATAAACGGTTTGGAATTGCAAAGTAATTAATACCAATTGCGAATAATAATGAACCAATTGTAATTAGTGTTATTTCCTTTATACGTTGATTAACCATAATTCATACCCTCCCCCATTTGACATTGTATCACTATCTCCTAGAGGTTTAGAAGTGGTTTTTATTCCGCATTTTACCTCTTAAAGATCGAGATATTATGTTTAAACAAAGGGTTGATTAATTATTCATATTTTCTCTAACTGCACGAACAAATCGCTCCACATTCCCTTTCTGAATATACCTAGCTCTAACCCTTTCATGATTACAAGTAAATTCAAAATATGGACAGAGATCTATGTCATCTATATGCAAATACGGATACTCTTCAAATATTGCAGGGTAGCCCGAAAATTTCCCGTAAAAAAGGAGACGTCTAGTAGTAGCAGCGAAAATCCCATGCCGGTAAGCTACGGTAAAATCATCCTTCTCAAATATCCCTACCACAACAGCTAAAATCTTTTCGTCATCCTCTACATATTTTTTCATACTCGATAAAAGTTCATTCATGCATATTCCTCCAAATTCTATTCATTGTTTTAACACTTGAAAAGAATCCATGGATTATTACAGACCGGTTTAACTCTTTTATAAAGTATGAAACGCGTTTCCTGTCAAAGACATTTCAAAAAATAATCCGTTATGCGATTATACACATAACGGATTAAGACTAAACTGTAGAGCGTTCCACAAGTTCATACGGAATCTCCACCTTTTCTTGTTTATAACTCTCGTTGCTCACTTGCCTATAAAACATTTCAAAAGCGTTTTTGCCTATCTCCTTTAAATTTTGATCAATCGTTGTCAACTGTAACACTTGTGAAATAGGTTGATTATCAAAACCAATAATCGCCAAATCCTCAGGAACTTGAATACCTAACTTTTCAACTTCTGTCATAATCCCAATCGCAACTTCATCTCCTGCTACTATTAACGCTTCTGGGAGGACCTGCATCTCCTTTAACTTATGAGCCACTCTCACACCATCTTCTAATGTAAAACATTCTGTAAAAATCCACTCTTCATTAACCTCTTCATCTATGGATTGTAATTGATGTTTATAAACATCAAAACGTTTTTGACTACTTGGCCCTAACTTCCTTCCCGTACAATAACCAATTTTTTTATAACCTTTTTCAATAAGATAATTCATTCCTAACTGAAAGGCTGCCGAATGATTTGTATATACACTTGAGATATTTGAAATATCATTATCTTCACAAGCAATTATTGTGCCGTAAGAAGCATACGGTTCTATCGTTTCCCAATCATTCGCACGCGAGCAAATAATAAGGCCGTCCAATTGTTTTGTTTTTAGCATATGTAAACTTTTCATTTCTTCTTTTTTATTGTAATTCGTTTGGCAAAGTAACACCCTGTAATTATGAGCTAACGCCACCTCCATCATTCCACCTACCATCGCATCAAAACACGGATGATTAATGTAAGGTAAAATTACACCAACAATATTCGTCTTCCCTTTGGATAAATGAACAGCGTTTGCGTTTTGTGAGTAATTCAACTTCTCAACTATCTCAATAACCGCTTTCCTTTTTTCTTCACTTACATATGGGTGATCATTTAGCACCCTCGAAACGGTCGTAACTGAAACTCCGGCCATCTTTGCGATATCTTTAATATTAGCCATACACTCACCTCTCCTTTTAACTTAATGAATTCCATGAACATATGTCAAATCTTCTCATCATTACACCTTCACTCGTTTTTCTTACAAAAGTGTAATTTTCCTGTAAGCTAATTCGATAGTGACTCTTCCCAATATCTTATACAATTAAGTCAGAAACAGGGCAACAACTATTCGAAAAGGAGCGGATCAATATGATGAACAAAATGAAGAACAACAAATTTACGAATACAATGGGCATGGTATTGTCCGCTCTTATCGATGCAAAATCTGTTGCTTCTACATTAAACAAGTAAGGAGAATATATTATGCAAAACATCACCTTTAACAAATTAGATTTTTTAGGACTAGCTAGCGGCTCTCTTCTTCTTACTGCTTTTATTTACGCTGCTACGCTTATATAAACTTTGTGTCCCCTTTCCCCTTTATATATAGAAAAAGACGACCGTCTATGCCCGGTCGTCTTTTTTACTTTTGTTTCGATTGCAAAGTTTCCTTTAGTTCTTCAAATTTTTCGTTTAATTGATCTGTCATCATTTTCATAGCCGTTTTTCGATCTATTTGTTCTCCGGCATCAATTTGAATCGGATCTCCAAAAACTAATTGCGCTTTTTTTCCTTTTATTAATTCTTTTACACTTGATGGACCAATATAAGCTGCCGGCACTAATGGAACGTTAGAACGCAGTGCAATCGTAACAGCCCCCGCTTTTAATGAAACGTCTTCTGTTGATCTCGTTCCACTTGGGAAAATCCCTACTACTTTTCCCTCTTTTAATAAACGCGATGGAATTTTTAATGTGCTCGGCCCTGGATTCGCACGATCTACCGGAAATGCATTTACATTTTTAAAGAACCAGTTTTTGAATTTCCCTTCAAATAATTCTTTTTTGGCCATGTAATGAATTTGGGTTGGATACATCCCAGTTGCTAACATTAAAACGTCCATAAAACTCGTATGTGTACACGCAACAACGTAAGGGCCGCCTTCCGGTAATTTCTCTCTCCCTTGTACTTCTACTTTCCCAGCCATTTTAAATATATATTTCAACGAAAATGTAATTGGTTTATACATTTGTTTCGTTCCTTTCTAAATATCCGAAGTATAATCATTTTCTTACAATGATTATAACACTAAGTTTTAGGAGTTGGTAATAAAAATAAGTATTTATTGTTAAATTTCAATTCTTACAAAAGTGTAATTTTCTTGTAAGCTAATTCGATAGTGACTCTCCCCAATATCTTATACAATTAAGTCAGAAACAGGGCAACCATTTGAAAAGGAGCGGATCGATATGATGAACAAAATGAAGAACAACAAATTTACGAATACAATGGGCATGGTATTGTCCGCTCTTATCGATGCAAAATCTGTTGCTTCTACATTAAACAAGTAAGGAGAATATATTATGCAAAACATCACCTTTAACAAATTAGATTTTTTAGGACTAGCTAGCGGCTCTCTTCTTCTTACTGCTTTTATTTACGCTGCTACGCTTATATAAACTTTGTGTCCCCTTTCCCCTTTATATATAGAAAAAGACGACCGTCTATGCCCGGTCGTCTTTTTAAATTTTTCTTTCTTTTAACTCTTTTAAAAGCTGTATCAGTTCAGCTTGTTGTTTTACCTTCTTACGACCATTTCGATTAATTGCTGCAAGCTCGCACGCAACTCCGACGGCGAAGAAAAACAATAAACTTTCTAACATGTTAAATCCTCCAATTGCCTATTAAACCGCTTGGCGTAATTGCTCTTCTTGTAAAACTTGCTTATTTATATTTTCTTCTTTTCTCTGACAAACGTTATTGCGAATAAGTGCTGCAATAACAAGTAAAGTTCCTACAATATCAAACATTGTTATTTGATACCCTTGTATCATCATAATAATCAAAGTCGTAATGGGTACAAAATTAATAAATAAAATGCCGTTAATCGATGATAAGATTTTCACACCGTAATTCCAAGCGAGTAGCGCTATGATTCCTGGTAATGTCATCATAAATAACAAATCATACTTCACGATAGAAATCGTTCCCATACTTGGGACCGGAACATACCCAAGCACCGTAATCATTACAGTTATAATTCCTGTGACAGTCGTACCAAATACACACGTCAATGTAGAATAGCGTAATGTTGACCAATCGCTACACGTTTGACCACCCATCGTATAAATAACCCAACCTACAACACCAATAAATATAAACGCTAGTGAAAACATGTTATCTTTCAATGTTAAAAAGAAACTCATATCACCTTTCGTAATAACAAACACAGCTCCTACAAAAGCGATAATCATGCTCGTTATCATATATTTTTTCGGTTTTATATGCTTATATCCCCATAGAATACAAATGGAAATCATCGGCATGAGTGCTTCCATAATGGAGGCTACCATTACACCTGATTTTCCCATTAACATTTGACCTAAAAATATGAGTACATTATATACAGTAAACGCCATCGTTCCAAAAAAGACGAGTAACTTTCCCCTTCCTTCTAAACGAAATGCCTGTTTTCCTTCTTTCATTAACAATAATACAATCAGTACTATCGCCACTGCTCCATAACGAATAAGTGAAAAATAAAATGGATCTATGTATTCTAGCGCATGATCAGCAACCGGAAACATCGCTCCCCATGACATACTTGCAATTAAACATGCCAAAGCTCCTATTACTATTTGACCTCTTCTCACCATAATCCCCCGCTTCTTTCTATTTGCACAAAGAGAATTGTAAAAGAAAAAACATATCACGTAAAACGATTCAAAATGATGTTAACTATCATTTATAATGATAGTTAACATCAAGGGGGAGCATACAATGGAATTACGAGACTTACAAATCTTCCAAAGCGTTGCCGATCGCGGTAGTGTAAGCGGCGCAGCAAAGGAATTAAATTATGTACAATCAAATGTAACCGCACGTATTAAACAATTAGAAAACGAGCTAAAAACACCGCTCTTTTACCGTCATAAACGAGGCATGACTTTAACAGCTGAAGGAAGAAAAATGCTCGTTTATGTTAATAAAATTTTGCAAGATGTTGAAGAGCTAAAACAAGTGTTTCTAGATAGTGAAACACCATCTGGTATATTAAAAATCGGTACAGTCGAAACAGTAAGTACATTGCCTACCATTTTGTCTTCTTACTATAAAAGCTATCCAAACGTTGATTTATCATTACAAGCTGGTCTAACCGAAGAACTTATTAGAGAAGTCCTTGACCATCAATTAGATGGCGCCTTTATATCAGGTCCTATTAAGCATCCACTAATTGAACAATACGATGTTAGTACAGAAAAATTAATGCTCGTGACACAAAATAAAGCTTTTCATATAGAAGAATTTACTACGACGCCCTTACTCGTTTTTAATCAAGGGTGTGGATACCGTTCCAAACTAGAACGATGGCTTAAAGATGAAGGTTTGCTACCAAAAAGAATTATGGAATTTAACATATTAGAAACAATATTAAATAGTGTAGCACTCGGTCTTGGGATTACACTCGTGCCCCAGTCCGCGGTACAACATCTTTCTACAGCAGGTAAAGTACACTGTCATCCGATTCCCGAGAAATACGGTAGTATTTCAACTGTTTTCATACGCCGCAAAGATAGCTACATGACCAATTCAATGCGTAGCTTTTTAAAAACAATTGAAGAGCATCATCACATCAATATGCTTTAAAAGACATTCTTACACGAATGTCTTTTTTTCTTACAAAAGTGTAAGTCTCCCGTAAGATAATTCGATAGTTGTAGTTCATCATTTTCCCTATAATTAAGACATAAAGCAGGGCAACAACAATTCGAAAAGGAGCGGATACGCATGATGAACAAAATGAAATCAAACAATTTTTTTAACACAATGGGCATGGTGCTATCCGCACTTGTCGATGCAAAAGCAGTTGCAACTACATTAAACAAATAAGGAGAGATGATAATGAACAACATTACTTTCAACAAATCAGACTTTATCGGACTTGCAAGTGGAGCGACTCTTCTTACAGCTTTCATTTACACACTTGCTCAAAGTCTTGTTTAACAATTCGTTTCCCCAAACCCCTTTATATAGAAAAAGCTGCTCGTCTTATAGACAAGCAGCTTTTTAGTTTGTTTCATATATAATTTGGCCTGTTTTCATAATATCGTATCCGCCAATCGCTTTTAACTCATTATGAAATTCTTCCGATTGCAGAATGTCTTTCATCACTTCAATAAGTTCTTCATTGTCTTTATTCTTCAAAATTACTAAATCATACTGTTCTTTCATTATCGGAATAAAGTCTACATTTACAATTTGCGAAACCTTTTCCGACCCTACCCCAACATCAGCTTTTCCATTCGCAACTTGCGTGGCAACACCAAGATGACTCGATTCTTCCCATTCATATCCACTAATATGTTCTTTATTTAACTTTTGAATTCGTAATTGTTCATCCACTAGCACCCTAATACCAGAGCCTTTTTCTCGATTTACAAATTTTATAGAGGACCCGGATATGTCAGCCCATGTCTTTATTTTCTTTGGGTTTCCTTTTTGAACATAAAACCCCACATTTCTTGCCAATAAATTGATCATAATACATGGTTGTCCAACTAAAATACGTTTTACGTAAGGAACATTATATGTACCCGTTTCACCATCAAATAAGTGTAAACTAACTACACTTCCTTCTCCTTGGTACATCTTCACTAAACTTGTTAAACTACCTTGATACGCTCTTAATACATTAGAATTTAGCAATCGATTTTCTATACGTTTTGCCAACATATCTAACGTTAGTTCTTGCCCGCTAATGATGCATGTATTCAAGATACTACTATCGTCATTCTTTACAGAAGTAACTTGTATCTTTCCTGTTTTCATTTGCTTTATATATTGTTCTAAATCCGCTGTATCAATGCGCATCTGTCTACCAACTCTATAAGAAGGAAGTTCTCCTTTTTTAATTAAGTCGTATACAGTTAGTTTTGATACTTTTAATCGCTTCGCTACTTCTTCCGTTGTGTAGGAATGATGATCCATAGACGATTCCTCACTTTCTTCCTTCATTGTAACAAAGAAAAGAATATTTCTCCTATTTTTTAAAAACAACCATATTGTTCAAATTATATTCAATTATAACTAGTTATAATTAGTTATATTTAGTTATAATTAATTATGTCAAAACGAAAGGGGATTTTTTTATGAACAAATTCACATTACGATCTATTGGGGCACTTATACTTTCTTTCCTTCTTATATTTAGTGCTGCTTGTACAAGCGGGGAAAAGAAAGAGAAGTCAGTTGCTAAAGAGGGAAAAACAGTCGAACTGACTATATCAGCTGCTGCTAGCTTACAAGATGCATTAAAAGAAATTGAAAAACAATATACAGAGAAAAAGCCTAATATTAAACTTTCTTTTAACTTCGGTGCTTCTGGTGCACTTCAACAACAAATCGAACAAGGTGCACCCGCTGATTTATTCTTCTCTGCAGCAGAAGATAAATTCCAAACACTTGTTAAAAAAGGATTCATTAATGAAAAAGAAGGAAAAAACCTTCTTGGAAATGAACTAGTTCTAGTCGTCCCAAAAGATAGCTCTCTTACAAAAATTCAAGATTTAAAAGATGAGAAAATCAAAAAAATCGCACTTGGTACACCTGAATCTGTACCCGCTGGGAAATATGCAAAGGCTTCTCTCACACATGAAAATCTTTGGAATGACATTCAAAATAAAATCGTATTTACAAAAGATGTTCGCCAAGTGTTAACATATGTAGAAACAGGTAATGTCGATGCTGGTATTGTATACAAAACAGATGCTCTCATTTCAGACAAAGTAAAAATTGGCGAGACGGCAGCAGCTACTTCTCATGAGCCAATCCACTATCCTTTAGGCGTTATAAAAGAATCGAAGCATAAGAAAGAGGCGACTTCATTTTATGAATATTTGCAGTCAACAGATGCACAATCTATCTTTAAGAAATATGGATTTACAGTCCTATCATAATTGCCATGAACTTTGATGATATTTTGTCACCTGTCTTTTTATCTTTACGAGTAGCTGCATACGCCACCATTATCGTCACAATTTTAGGAACGATTATCGGTCGGTCACTAGCACGCTCCTCATGGAGATATAAAGTAATACTAGAAACTATTTTCTTATTACCAATGGTACTTCCGCCAACTGTAATCGGCTTTTTTCTCATTATTATTTTTGGAAATAACAGCCCCATTGGAAAGTGGATAGAATCGTTATTTCAGCAGTCCATTATGTTCACATCTACTGCTGCTATCATTGCTTCTACAGTTGTCGCATTTCCGCTCATGTATCAATCAGCAAAAACAGGATTTTCGATCGCAAATGTACAAATTGAAGAGGGCGCTCGCGATCTCGGCGCCAGTGAATATCAAGTTTTTCTACACGTTACACTACCGCTTGCATTTCCTGCATTACTAAGCGGTATGATCTTAAGCTTTGTTCGTGCACTAGGAGAATTTGGTGCTACACTCATGTTTGCTGGGAATATTCCTGGCAAAACACAGACAATCCCAACAGCAATTTATATGGCCATTGATGCAAGTAATATGCAACTCGCTTGGACACTTGTAATTATCACTATCAGTATGTCACTCATATTTCTCCTATGTATTCAGCTCATTAATAAAAGAATTACTAATTCTTAAAGCAGCTTTCGACAAAAGCTGCTTTTTTATTTCTTAGGAAATAAAAAATACTATATAAAGTGACTGAATTTTACCTTTTATTTAAATATACATTCTATTTGAATTTACTTTCTAAAATAGGCAATTTCCTGTTATTATATGGAGGTGTTTGAAAAAATGAAGAAATGAAAACGCATTTATATCGTGAATTCTTCATCCTGTTTTAGCGATCGGTAATCTTCTACTCTATTAGTGGGGCATTACCGATCGTTAGAACGATATGTAATTATATTGGTATAGCAAACCGAAGGGAGTCTTGTAATGGACATTTTATTAGCGCTTCTTCCTGCAATTGCATGGGGAAACATCTTATTAGTAAGCGTAAAAATGGGCGGTGGTGCATATAGCCAAACGGTAGGTATGACAATCGGTGCTCTATTCTTCGCAACAGTTATGTATGTATTTACTCAACCAGCTTTAACAATGACAATTTTGATTGTTGGTTTTATTTCAGGTTTATTCTGGGCTTTAGGACAAGTAAACCAATTAAAAACAGTTGAAAAGTTAGGTGTTTCTACTACTGTAACGATTTCTACTGGTATGCAACTTGTTGCAACTTCTATCTTTGGAGTTATCGCTTTCCGCGAGTGGACTACTACAACAACGATCATTATGGGAACGATTGCAATCCTATTAATCGTAGTTGGTGTTGTATTCACATCATTAGATGATAAAGAAAATGCACAGCCACCAGGACAATTGAAAAAAGGACTTCTTACTCTAATTGTTTCTACTTTCGGCTATCTTGTATATGTAATTATTATTCGTTGGTATAACATTGATGGTTGGTCTGCTATTTTACCACAAGCAGTTGGTATGTTTGTCGGTGCGGTTGTACTGACATCTAAACATAAGCCATTTAACAAATATGCAATTCGTAATGCTTTATCTGGTTTACTTTGGGGAACAGGAAACTTATTCTTACTTCTTTCATTACCACGTGTCGGAGTAGCGACAAGCTTCCCATTATCTCAAACTGGAATCGTTATCTCAACATTCGGTGCGATTGTCTTCTTAGGTGAAAAGAAAACAAAACGTCAATTGATTTTTATTGCACTAGGTAGTGTTTTAATTATCGGCGGCGCTGTATTACTTGGTCTAACAAAAGCATAAACTTATATTCTATTAAAAACCCCTGAGGCATATGTGTCCCAGGGGTTTTTTCGATTTTAATTATTTTCTAAATATAATTATTTACACGCACTTGTCCTTTATAGTTCTTCTTCCACTCTAGCAAACCAGCTACACATATAAAGAGATTAATAACAGCTAGTATTAGCATGACATATAAACCAGTGGAAATATAAATTACAATGCTAACTACGTTATACAAAATCCATAAATGCCAGTTCTCTAAGATTTTTCGACTTAGCATAAATTGAGCTACTAATCCTAATACAGCATTTAAAGCGTCTAAATATGGACTTGTTGATTCTAAATAACGGACTTGATAATAGCCCCAACCAACCCAAGCAACTAAAATAAAAATTATATAAAAGGTCCACCCCTTTAAATCTAAACGAACAGTTGCTTTTACCTCTTCTTCCCCACTACGTGCAATCCAATAATACCAACCATATACATTAAATATAAATTGAAAGACTGCTAATACTGCCATTGCATATAAACCTTGTATAATGAAAATATACAGAAATAACGTAACGGTAATCATACCAAATAAAAAGTTGGATACTTTTTCTCTTGCTAATAACCAAACATTAACAATCCCCATAACTGATGCGAAAATTTCAATATAACTCGATTGAATGTAAAATCCAACCAATACGCAAATAATACTAGAAATGAGTAAAAAAAGTGGACTTCTAACCATATTTATCTCTCCCCAGATGTGTAATAAATTCCATATCACCAGTATAAGGAACTCCTCTTATTTTTATCATGAATTCCCTTATTCAAAAACCCCCTCATTATCTATTCCATATACGGTAAGTCTTTTCTTTTTACAAAATTCTCTTAAAAATGGTATCGTTTTTTATAACATATCTCTACTAGAAGGGAATAAAGGATATGCTTACTAAACATCGAATTTTATTTATTGGTGCCGGTCGTATGGCAGAAGCTATCTTCTCCGGGTTACTTAAAACGAGTAAGGAATATATCGAAGAAATTATCGTTTCCAACCGAAGCAACATAGAAAAACTAGAACAATTACAAGGGCGATATAATGTGTCCATCACTACAGACTGGAAGCAGCATATTACATCCGTTGATACGATTGTTTTAGCGATGCCACCAGCTGCACATGAACAGTTATTACAGGAGTTATCTCCTCTTCTAACTGAGCAATTCGTTGTGACCGTTGCTGCCGGGATTGGACCATCTTATTTAGAAAAAAGGCTTCCTCAAGGGACACCTGTTGCCTGGATTATGCCAAATACAGCTGCCGAAATCGGAAAGTCCATCTCCTTATATACGACGGGACATTCCGTAGGTGAAACGCATCAAGAAACGCTACAACTCCTTTTAAAAGGTATTGGTACCTCACAGTTTTGTACTGAAGAGGAAGTTCATCAACTTACCGCCATTACTGGTAGTGCACCTGCTTTTCTCTATCACTTTGCTGAAGGTTTAATTGAAGCGACGAAAAACTATGGAATTGATGAGAAAACGGCAAACCACCTTGTCATTCAAATGATTGCTGGTTCTGCCGCTATGCTCCAACAAAACGAAGATCCAGCTATGCTCCGAGAACAAGTAACAACACCAGGAGGTTCAACTGCTGAAGGCTTAAAAGTTCTATATGAAAATAATTTTTCAGAAGTCATTCAACAAGCAGTTGAAGCAACAAATAAAAAAGCTAGGGGGAAATAATATGAATTTAACAAGTTTAAAAGACTATACAACATTACATAATGGTGTAAAAATGCCTTGGTTCGGTTTAGGTGTGTTTAAAGTAGAGGACGGATCAGAAGTAATTGATTCTGTAAAAGCAGCTATTAAAAACGGATACCGCAGCATCGATACTGCAGCAATCTATCAAAATGAAGAAGGCGTTGGTCAAGCAATTCGCGAATCTGGTATTCCTCGTGAAGAGCTATTTATCACTTCAAAAGTATGGAATAGCGATCAAGGTTATGAAACAACACTTCAAGCATTTGAAACTACATTAGAGAAATTAGGCCTAGAATATTTAGATTTATATTTAGTACATTGGCCTGTAAAAGAAAAATATACTGAATCATGGAAAGCGTTAGAAAAGCTTTATAAAGATGGTCGCGTTCGTGCTATCGGTGTGAGTAATTTCCACATTCACCACTTACAAGACGTATTTGAAATTGCTGAAATTAAGCCAATGGTCAACCAAGTGGAATACCACCCTCGTTTAGCACAAGAAGAATTACATGCTTTCTGTAAAGAACATAACATCCAGCTCGAGGCTTGGTCACCATTAATGCAAGGGCAACTACTGGATCATCCAACATTACAAGAAATTGCGACAAAATATAGTAAATCAACTGCACAAGTTATTTTACGCTGGGATTTACAAAATGAAGTTGTAACGATTCCTAAATCAATTAAAGAGCACCGCATTATTGAAAATGCAAACATCTTCGATTTTGAATTAAGCTCGGATGATATGAAAGCAATTCAAGCTTTGAATGAAAATCATCGCGTCGGTCCAGATCCAGATAACTTTAACTTCTAGTAGAAAAACCACTGCCATGTGCAGTGGTTTTTTTCACTTTAAAAAACTGAAAATTTAAACTATATTCCATTTGATTGACACTTCATTATCCAAGGTGTAAGATTTTGAATTATCAAAGAAACACAAAAATTAATAAAATTTATTCGTTTACTCATTGTATCAAGAGAGGTGGAGGGACTGGCCCTTTGAAACCTCGGCAGCAGGTTCATTTTGAATACTGTGCCACTTCCTGCAAGCTTTATGCTTGAAAGATAGAATGAGGGACTTCGTTTATATACGGGTACATAACTCGTATGTGAAAATCCCTCTTTCTCAATCAGAAAAGAGGGATTTTTTATTTTTCATTTCCCTCATCATCATCCAATCTTATTAATTATTTAGGAGGAAAATCAAATGAAAAAGAAGTTTGTACCCGGTATCGCATCAGTTGTAGGAGTAAGTATTTTATTAACTGGTTGCGGTAGTTATAAAAACGAAGCTAGCGGAGCAAATGCAAAAGACGAGGCACCTAGTAAACAGGTTTTAAACTTATCTTCACCTTCTGAAATACGAACAATGGATACAGCTCGTGCTACAGATACTGATTCCGGTCAAGTAATGAGAAACGTATTTGAAGGTTTGTATAATCTTGGTGAAGGTAACAAACCTGTCCCTGGCGTTGCAAAATCCCATGAAGTAAGTGGCGATAAAACGAAGTACACATTCCACCTGCGAGATTCAAAATGGTCAAACGGTACTCCTGTTACAGCGAAAGATTTCGTCTTCGCTTGGCAAAGAGCTGTTGACCCAGCAACAGCCTCTGAATATGCATTTTTATTCTTTGATATTAAAAACGCAAAACAAATTAACAACAAAGAGCTTCCAGCCGATCAACTTGGTGTAAAAGCAGTTGATGACCATACGTTTGAGGTAGAATTAGAGCGTCCTGTTCCGTACTTTATTAGCTTAACGGCGTTCCCAACATTTCTACCAATTAGTGAGGAATTCTTTAAAACACAAGGTGATAAGTACGCTTTAGAAGATAATACAATTTTGTACAACGGAGCTTTTACACTAAGTGATTGGAAGCATGAACAAAGCTTTAAATTTAAGAAAAACCCTACCTACTGGGATAAAGATACTGTCAAAATCGAAGAAATCAATTTCAACATCGTAAAAGAAAAATCAACAGAAGTAAATTTATTCGAATCTAAACAATTAGACCGTATAAAACTAACATCTGACTTCGTTGATAAATATAAAAAGGATGCTAATTTTAAAGAACGTCCGAACGTAGGGGTACAATTTTTACGTATGAATCAACAAAACAAAGTACTTCAAAACGTTTCTGCACGCCAAGCAATTGATCAAACGATTGATCGAAAGTCCTTTGTCAATACGTTATTAAATGATGGCTCTACACCAACCTTTGGTCTTGTGCCAAAAAACTTTGCAAAAGGTCCTGATGGAAAAGACTTCCGTGCTACAAACGGCGATTTAACAAAAGTTGATACGAAATCTGCACAAGAATTATGGAAAAAAGCAAAAAAAGAACTAGGTTCTGAAAAGATAACATTAGAATTATTAACAAGTGACGGTGACCTTGAGAAAAAGACTGGTGAGTTTCTAAAAGGTCAATTAGAAAAGAATTTAGAGGGCTTAACAGTAAATATAAAACCGCAACCACGTAAACAACAAGTTTCACTCTTATTAAAAGGTGACTACGAAATCGGAATTGATGGTTGGAGCCCTGACTTTGCTGATCCAATTACATTCCTTGAATTGTTTACAACGAATAACCCTTACAACTTAGATCATTACTCTAATAAAGAGTTCGACGAAGCAATTGAAAAGGTGAAAACTACTTTAGCTGGTGATGAAAAAGCCCGCTTTGATGCATTACTAGCATCAGAGAAAATATTATTTAAAGACTCTGTTATTGCTCCTCTTTACCAAAAAGGCGAATCTTATTTAGAGAAATCTTATGTGAAAGGCATTGTACAAGTAGACTTTGCAGGTCAATTAAACTTCAAATGGGCAAAAATTGAAAAATAAAGTGAAACTTTAAACAACGTATTTCCACCAACTCCCATTGTTTTTTTGACAAAATATATTAAAAGTAGATTCCTTAATATGAGTGAATCTACTTTTTTGATATATTATTCCAAGAAATTAACACTTTGTTTTTATTATTGACATATAGTTCTTTCTGGTGTTAATATTCTAAATAATCAAAGAAACGAAATATTTAACCATCAAAATATAATGTCTACTACGTTGAAACATATAACGATACATTATAGTTCAACATGTATATACATATAGAACACATGATTACCTATAAACAAATATTTATACTAGGTTTTATCTCTTTCTATAGCTACTTCAAGACATGGACATTATGACGTTATGAACAACACATTTAGGGAGGAACGAACAATGAAGAAAAAAGTTGTACCTGTTGTTGCATCTGTTTTAGGGGCAAGTCTACTACTAACTGCTTGTGGGGGAAATAAAAATAATGCAAGCGGTGCAAAAGCAAACGATAAAGCACCTGATAAACAAGCAATTAACTTATCATTTGCTTCAGAAATTCCAACAATGGATGTTGCAAAAGCAACGGATGGGGAATCCATGAACGTAATGCGAAATGTTTTTGAAGGTTTATATGCAATGGGCGAAGATAATAAACCAATTCCTGGTGTCGCTGAGTCGGTTGACGTTAGTCCTGATAAAACAAAATATACATTCCATCTTCGTGATTCGAAATGGTCAAACGGTACTCCTGTTACAGCAAAAGACTTCGCCTTCGCTTGGCAACGTGCCGTAAATCCTGAAACAGCTGCCGAATACGCATTCTTATTCTTCGATATAAAGAATGCAAAACAAATAAATCAAAAACAATTACCACTTGATCAATTAGGTGTCAAAGCCCTTGATGACAAAACTTTAGAAGTACAACTAGACCGTCCTGTTCCCTACTTCTTAAGCTTAACGACATTTGCAACATTCTTACCAATTAATGAAGATTACTTAAAATCGCAAGGTGATAAATACGGTTTAGAAACAAATCATTTAATCTACAACGGTGCTTTCACATTAGATAACTGGAAGCACGAACAAGGCTTCCAATTAAAGAAGAATCCTAACTATTGGGATGCTAAAACAGTAAAATTAGAAGAAATCAACTTCAATGTCGTTAAAGATAAGTCTACAGAAGTTAACTTATATGATTCAGGACAAATTGACCGTGTTGCTTTAACTGCGGAGTTTGTTGATAAATATAAGGGCGATCCAAACTTCAAAGAACGTGCTGAAGTCGGCATTCAATTTTTACGACTCAATCAAAAAAATGAGGTATTAAAAAATCAACATGCACGCCTTGCTATTAACGGCGCAATGAATAAAAAAGCATACGTAGAAACAATTTTAAATAACGGTGCTGTTCCAGCTGAAGGAATGGTTCCTGCGAAATTTGCAAAGAGCCCAGAGGGCACTGACTTCCGCAAAGAAAACGGAAACCTAGTCAAAGATGATGTGAAATCAGCGAAAGAAAACTGGAAAAAAGCGAAGCAAGAACTTAGTACTGACAAAGTAACACTTGAACTATTAACAAGTGATAATGCTTTAGCTAAAAAGACTGGCGAATATTTAAAAGGTGAACTGGAAAAGAATCTAGATGGATTAACAGTGAATTTAAAGCCACAACCACGTAAACAACAGTTGAAATTACTATTAAGTGGTGATTATGAAATCGGAATTGATGGCTGGGGCCCTGACTTCGCTGATCCTATTACATTCTTAGATTTATTCACAACAGATAGTGCTTATAACTTTGATAAATACTCTAACAAAGAGTACGACGAGCTAATTCATAAAGTGAAAACAGATTTAGCTGGCGATGAAAAAGCACGCTGGGAAGCAATGAAACAAGCTGAAAAAATCTTATTACAAGATGGCGCTGTCGCTCCTTTATACCAACAAGGTCGCTCTTACTTACAACGCTCTTTCATTAAAGGACTTGTAACAACTGACTTCGGCGGTGAATTTAACTACAAGTGGGCAGAAGTTGCAAAATAATAAGTACTAATAAAAAGGTATCCAATTGAAGGATACCTTTTTACTGTGTACTTCATTAATTACAAGGTCTCTTCCCTTTATCATTTCTTTTATACCTATAGTGAGGCCCGCTACTAATTGTGTAACTAGTCTAATAAATAATAATGAGATAATATTTTCTCTAAATTAACTCCAGCAAATATTATTTTGTAATAGCCATTCGCTACGCATGTTGCGGGAAATAATCCCACATACAGGAATAAACATTTGTGTTAAAGAGATGCGAAGAAGACTATTGTCAACAATCCTCTTTCCCATCTTTTTGTATTGAACTAAAACTCATAATAAATATAAATGCAAATGTCAAATATGTTTTCCATGTCAAAGAAGGTGTATGCCCTGACCAAATATAGCTAACTAAATAGTTAATTCCCATAATGCAAGACGATATTACTAAACTAATACTTATTAGTTTTACATATTTGAGCATATCTTTTCTCCTTGTTTTTTATTTTTCTACTTCTTCAAATTGTAGATTCACCGGTTCTTCTAAGAGTGTTTCATAAAAGTTCTCTGCCAAATCTGTTGTAGGAATTTTTTCATCTACTTCATCAAATCGAATACTATCTAGCCACACACAACCTTCTCCTGATAATAAAACACCAAATGCAATACCAAGCGCTCCTTCTTTTATATCTAATACAACCGAGTACGATTGCCAATTATTCGTATTTTTAATGGGACGATTTTGCATATTATCCATAGCAAGCGGTTCTGTCTCTTTTCCGTCTACTCGCATCCACAACCCTGCCCAATCTCTTACGTTCTCACTCTTAACAAATGCTGTAAAACGTAATCTTTTACCTACATATTTATCCGCTCGGAAGATTTGCATTAATGTTGAAAATCCCCCATGCGTAACATTCTCTTTTGCTTTTATGTATGCAGATACTTTTCCTTGATGGACAACTTCATAATCTAACCCCATCTCGTATTCAGCAGGATGACTTCCACTTAATACCCACCCTTTCGGTATACCTTTTTGCATTGAAACACCCTCTCTTTCTATATAAAATGACTGGAAGTACTTTCGGTATTTCTTTGGTGGCAATTGAAACATTCTTTTAAAAGCTCTCGTAAATGCCTCTTGTGAGGAAAAACCGTATTGCACTGCAATATTAATGACTGCTCTTTCAGTCGATACCAAATCTTGTGCAGCATAAGTTAATCTTCTCTTACGAACATAATCCGTTACACTCATCCCAACATATCTTTGAAAGATGCGATGAAAATGGTACATCGATACTGCACTGTGAGATGCCACTCTTTCTGTTGTAAGCTCCTCATGTAAGTGATTCTCTATATATTCAATTGATTTTTTTATTATCTCTTTATATTCTTCATGCATTTTAGTCCCCCCCTCACAACTTCAATTTACCATATACATACAAATCGTTTTTGATTTAAATTGCGGATTAGCCCTTATGACTGCAGGATAATAATTTATTTTCAACACATACATAATTACATGTTTTTGGGAAAAACTTGTATAGAACGAATTTACATAAGGAGGAATTTATAATGAGAATTCTACTATCAGTTTTATTAGCTCTTATGCTAGTACCTGCATTAACAGGATGTAAAGCTCCTGCAAAAGAAGACACAACTTCTAATAAAAAGACGACTGAAGAAGCAAAAAATGAGGCTCCTGCAGATTTAAAACTAAACTTCAATGAATTCGATTTAAAGGCAGACTACCAAGATACAAAGAAAGACTACGAAGCAGACTATAAAAATGTAGCAGCTGATAAGAAAATGGAAGCAAAAATTGAAGATCATAAAGCAGATGTAAAATTAACAGGAGACGAGGCTATCACAAAATTAAGCCCACTTCTACAAGAATTGAAATTTGATAAAGATACTGCTGACCAAGAAGTAATCGATCAAGTAGTGAACGTGTTCAAACTTGATAAAGACTATCAAAAATTCGATTTAGAAGTTGTCTTCTCTAATGGAACGAAAAAAGAATATAAAAGAGAAATAAAATAAAGAAGTAGGCGGTTGCCTACTTCTTTATTTTTTAATTTTTGCGTACCTTAGTTCTGGACTAGAACCGATAATGAATTGGACACCGGATACTGATGGTTTTTGTAAATATGAGGCACTTGGGAAAATAATTGGGATTAATGGTGAATCTGTAAACATAATATCTTCCGCTTTATGCAATAATTCAAAACGCTTATCTTCGTTTTGTTCAACTTTTGCTTCTTTTATTAAAGCGTCAAATTCTTTATTATGCCATTTTGCATAGTTATTCGGACCATCACCTGCATATAAATCTAGTTTAGTAATTGGATCTAATAAAGAGCCACCCCATCCCATATAAGCTAATTGGAAATCACTTTGCTTGTATGTGTCTATGTAACTCTTCCACTCTTTATTTTCTAATTTAATATCTACTCCAAGATTTTTCTTAAACATTTCTTGCATTGCTTCTGCTACTTTTTTATGTTGTGTATCTGTAGTGAATTTTAATGTTACTTCAGGTAATGTAGACCATCCTTGTTCTTTCCTACCTTCTTCTAATAATTTTTTCGCTTCTGCTGGATCAAATTTAACGTAATCACCTTTTTCTTTACGGAAATCACGGCCACTTTGTGTTTTTGCTCCTTCTGGAACGAATGCATATGCTTCTTGCGCATTATTTTTATACAATTTTTCAACGATAAATTTGCGATCAACCGCTAATGAAAATGCTTTACGTACCTTCGCATTTGTAAACGGCTCTTTTTCTACATTAAACGAGTAAATATAAGATGAGAATCCTGCAACACGCTTATATTCTTTATTTCCTTTTTCTTTTTCAATCATCTCTTGTGGTAAACCACTTAGTAAATCTAATTCTTTTGATTTAAATAATTGATACGCTGTTTTAGAGTCTGGGATAATACGAAACTCAATTTCTTTTAGAGTTACCTTTTTATCGTAGAATTCTTTATTTTTTTGTACTGTAATTGCCTGGTTATGCTTCCACTCTTTTAACGTGAATGGCCCATTCGTAATTAACTCTTTTGGATCTGTTTTTAATTTATTATTATCATCAATTGACTTTTTAGATAATGGAATAAATAGTGAGCTTGCTAATTTTTGTTTAATAGAAGCAACCGGATGTTCAAGAGTTACCTTTAATGTTTGAGGATCAACGACTTGAATACCAACTTGTCCCTCTTCACCTTTTCCAGTATTGTATGCCTCTGCCCCTTTAATAAAATACATTTCTGTCGCATTCATAGAACCCGTTTTCGGATTTAATAATCGCTTCCATGCAAATTCAAAATCATTTGCTATAATAGGAGAACCATCTGACCATTTAATATCTTTCTTTAAATGAATTGTATACTCAGTTCCATCAGCATTTACTTCTTCTTTCTCCGCTAATTCATTTTGATATTTCCCATCACTATCTTGTGTATATAAACTTGAAAACAACTGTCCAATTACATAACCTGACGTGCTATCTGTCGCAATGGCAGAATCAAGGGTATACGGATCACTACTAATATTCGTTACTAATCGATCTCCTTCTCCCTTACCAGCACTCGCCTTTTGCGTCTCTTTCTTACCGCATGCGACAGAAGTAATTGCTAAAACGGTCATAATGACAAACAGTAAAAACTTCTTCATCCTACATTCTCCTTTAACCTGAAATTTTTGGTGTTGATGCTAATAATGTTTTTGTATAAGAATTTTGTGGATTACGGAATACTTCGTCCGTATTTCCAAATTCAACAAGTTCTCCTTTATATAAAACAGCCACTTTTTCACATAAATAGTGAACCATCGGTAAATCATGTGCGATAAACAAATATGTATAGCCTTGTTCCTTTTGAATTTTTTGCAACAGATGTACAATTTGAATTTGCAATGAAACGTCTAATGCTGAAATTGGTTCATCAAGAATCAATGCTTCTGGCTCACACAATAACGCTCTTGCAATAGCGATACGTTGACGTTGTCCTCCGCTAAATTCATGCGGATATCGATCAATATATCTTCTATCTAATCCAACACGCTCTAGCGCATCACCTGCTACTTTATCCTTCAGCCCTTTATCACCTAAACCGAATGAAATATAACCTTCCGTTACACTATCGCGTACTTTCCAGCGCGGATTTAATGCAGCTGTGGAATCTTGAAAAATGAACTGTACTTTCTGTAAAAAATCTCGCTTATGAGCTGACTTCAGCGTGTGAACAACTTGACCGTTATAATTAATTTCACCAGACGTCGGACTCTCAATCCCCGCTATGAGCTTTCCAAGTGTTGTTTTTCCTGAACCACTTTCACCAATAATGCCAAGTGTTGTTCCTTCCGGGATAGAAAGTGATATGTCTTTTAACGCTGTGATTTCTTTACTTTTACTTCCATATGTTTTCGTTACTTGCTTTACAGTAATTAAATCTGTCGTCATGAGGCATTCACCTTCTCTTTTGATTTCGCTTTATTATGCTCTAGAACATGCTGCCAGCAATGTGAACTATGCTCCTTAGAATATGTTGTTCTCTCTGGGAAACGATGAATACATTCTTTTATCGCTACTGGGCAACGATTTACAAAAGGACAACCAAAGCTATTTAATGTTTCAATGGAAGGTGTCGTTCCTTCTATAGCACGTAATACCTTTTCGGAATCATCCATATTCGGAATTGCTTGTAATAAGCTTTTCGTATATGGATGTTTAGGAGAACCTATTACCTCCTGTATCGTTCCTTTTTCAACGACACGTCCCCCGTACATAACAACTACTCGATCAGCTACTTCACGCACAAGTGCCAAATCATGTGTAATTAATAAAATACTCGTATTTTGTTTTTCTTTCCTTTCTTTTAATAGCCCCATAATTTGTTTCTGAATCGTTACATCTAACGCTGTTGTCGGCTCATCTGCAATTACAAGCTTTGGATGACAAGCAAATGCAATTGCTAAGCAAATACGTTGCCTCATCCCTCCACTTAATTGATGTGGGTATTGCTCAAAGCGTTTCTCTGCTTCATGTATCCCTAAATCTTTTAGCAAGTTAATCGCAATTCCCTTTGCTTCTCTTTTCGATTTTTTCCCATGTTGCAAAATTACTTCTGTAATTTGTTTGCCTACCTTCATCGTTGGGTTTAAAGATGAAAGCGGATCTTGAAATATAAAGGAAATATCTTTTCCGCGAATTTGATTCCATTCTAATTCTTGTAAATTCGTTAATTCCTTTGATTGGAAAGATACATTTCCATCATCGATATGAATTGATTCTTGATTCAAGCCGATAATGGATTGTGCTGTAACACTTTTTCCTGAACCACTTTCTCCTACAAGTGCAACTATTTCACCTTCGTTAATAGAAAAGGAAACATGTTTCACAATTGCTTGCTTACTATTCTCTTTTTCAACGGCTAACGTTACGTTTTCTAAAGATAAGAGCTGTCCCATGTTTTTTCTCCTTTCGATTCCGTTTTACGATTTTTGGATCAATTGCATCTTGCAAACCATCACCAATTGCATTAAATGCGAACATAATGAGTGCAATCATGATTGCCGGGAAAAATAGCTGCCACCATTCTCCGCTCAATAATGTCCCGAGTGCATCATTCGTCATCGTCCCCCAACTTGCCGCTGGTGATTGTACCCCAAGTCCTATAAAGCTTAAAAATGATTCTGAAAAAATAGCTGCTGGAATTGTAAATGATAAATTGACGATAATAATCCCTGTTAAATTCGGAATTAAATGCCCATATATAATTTTCATATGTGATGTACCTAATCGCTCTGCTGCAATAACAAACTCTCGTTGTTTTAAAGACAATACTTGTGCTCGAATGAGACGAGCCATTCCAATCCATCCCGTTAATGCAAGGGCGATAATAATGGTGAAAAGACCTGGTTTCATAACAATTAATAGTAAAATAACAATTAATAAATATGGGATGCCATATAATACTTCAATTCCTCTTATAATCCACTCATCAATTAACGTTCCAAGGCGATTACGCCCTCTCACATATCCACTAAATCCACCAATCAGTACACCAAGCCCTATATCGAGGGCAGCTGCTACTAATCCAACTGTTAGTGAAATCTTCCCACCAGCCCAAGTACGTGCCCAAATATCTCTCCCTAGATCATCTGTTCCAAACCAATGTTCACTACTCGGCGGTAAATTTGTTGCCTCTTTTACTTGTTCACTCGCAGTAAATGAAGTTAAACTTTCGCCAATAAGCGAGAAAACAATAATTAGCAATAACGTCACTGTTCCTAAAACTGCGATTGGATTCGATATAAACTTACGAAACACTTCTTTCTTTCTGCTAATCGTTTGCTGATTTTTATTTATCGTTAATTCTTTTTTCTCTTCTTTCGTTAATAACTGTTCATTAATTTCATAAGCTCCCATTTAAATATCCCCCCTCCTTATGTAATAGAACGAATACGCGGATCAACAATGCGGTGAATAATATCTGTAATGAAAATACAAGTAATTAATAATGCACTATAGAAAATTGTTGTTCCCATAATCACCGGATAGTCTCGGTTAAAAATACTATCTACAAAATATTTTCCTAGGCCAGGAATTGAAAAGATTTTTTCAATAACGAAAGTCCCTGTTAAAAGTCCAGCCATTAATGGTCCAACAAATGTAAGTACTGGAACAATCGCATTTCGAAGAGCATGTCTTATAATAATCTTCTTAATTGGTATGCCTTTCGCTCTTGCTAGCTTAATATAATCACTCTGCAATACTTCGATCATATTAGAACGAACAAACCTTGTAATAACCGCAATTGGACCTAACGCCAATGCGAAAGATGGTAATACAGTATGTTCGAATGTTCCCCAAGACGCTACTGGTAAAAGCTCAAATTGAATAGCGAATACTTGTATAAATAGTGGTGCTAAAATAAAACTTGGAATAGAAATACCGAGAATTGCGAGCAAACTCACACTATAGTCAATTACTTTCCCATGATATAGAGCAGCAAATGTACCTGCAGCAATTCCGACTAACAATGAAATAACAAGTGCTTGTAGACCAATAATTGCTGATGGACCAAAGCCAGTTGTTATAATTTCTGATACACCTTGCCCGGTTGATTGAACAGATTCACCAAAATCAAAATGAACTACACCGTCTAAATAAGCAACATATTGATTCCACAACGGTTCATCAAGGTGATACTTCGCTCTCATGTTTTGAATCACTTCTTCAGGAAAGATTTTTGCATCTGATGAAAATGGATCTCCCGGAATGATATGCATAATTAGAAATGTCACTGTCGTAATAACCCATAGCGTGAACACCATAACTGATAATTTTTTAATTACATACACTTCAATAACCACCTAAACACATATATTTACTTAGTTTTATGAACGTACTTTTTCCATTACTCCCTTTTCTCTTTTTAGAATACAAAAAGCCTTGATCTTAAAAAATAAGATCAAGGCTTAATAAACAAAGGCCCATCACTTATCTTTCAAGACTTGCTTGCTGGAATTAGCACGGTGTTCCTATTACAGAACCCGCTGCTGAGGTGTCATAGGGCCAGTCCCTCTACCTCTCTGGATAAGTAAATTGCTATATTATTATTTGGTTCAAATTGTATATTTCGAATTATAATTCTGAAAAAATGAAAAGTCAATCAAATTGGATATATTTAGAAAAATCAGTTTTTAATGGGGCCATTTATCTAAATCGCAGTTTTTTGTTTATAATATAAAGAAATGATATTAAAGGAGCTATATGATGGATTCCTTACTTCTAGCGACTATAGGACTGCCATTAACAATTGTTATACTTGTTATCATTGGATTTTATAAACTTTTCATTAAAAAGAAAAGCATTACTTCTTTTTACACACCCTTCGATAATATTACCGGACAAACTATTTCCGAATTTCACGAAGAGCAGAAAGTGTTAGTATACGAAGATGAAGATGGTGATGGTAAGAAGAAAAAATAACCTTGCATGTGCAAGGTTATTTCTTCGTTTCTGTTTGAAAACGTTTATAGTATGTCGATGCTGTTGCAAAATTAATTTCTATATCACGAATTAATGATGAATCTTCTTCTTTAGCTAACTTCTGTAATTTTTTCATCGCTTGTTCCGATTCATTCAAGAAACCAACATATACCTCATGTTCTTGCTCTTTCGACTTCGGAACATGAATTTCTTTACGTATATTATCAATATCTTCTAACATGCTCGTTGTTACTTTTTGCACATCTTCTTTATATGTAGCATTCGTTATTTCCTTACCGCCCTTTTCCTTTGCCACTTCAAATAACTGCAGTGCTTTATTGATTTCTTTATTCATTTTTATATCATATTTTTCATGTACTGCAAGGTATTCTTTCATCTCTTCTGTTTGTTCTGTAGATTGCTCTACCTTCTCTTTCGGTTCTTTCGTATCTTTATTTCCATTACATCCCGCTAGCAGAATCACACTTCCCATTACAGCAATACCCAAAACCTTCTTCATCTCTTTTTCTCCTTTTATCTACATCTACTTCTATCTATAGTTTCTTTTATCTCCACTTGTTATTATACCGAGAACGCCCTACTTTTTACACTTAAGAGGATACCTTAATATATATACCAACATTTTTGTCACAGTATCGTCACTTTATGCAAATAACTTTTGCATCACCTTACAAAGCTGTATGAGTTATTTCAAAGAAATGAAAAAAGAGCTGATTCAAAAATAATTGAATCAACTCTTTTTTATAATTTAAGCTTCTAAATTTTGTCTTTGTTGCAGTTCAAACTGCTTTTCACTTCTTCTGGCCATAAATAGATAACATAATACAGCACCAATTTCACAAAGAGCTATCACAATACCCATCGGCAATGCCGTATTACTTCCACCAATACCTACTAATGGTGCAACAAGTGCCCCTGAAATAAACTGTAATAAGCCTAGTAAAGCTGATGCTGTTCCTGCCGCTTGTTTTTGATTTCTCATTGCTAACGAGAAGCCGGTTGTCGATACAACCCCAACACTTGATACAACAAGGAATAACGAGCATAAAACACCAATGAGACCTATTCCTAATACGATTGTAAGTAGTAGAGATAAGCCACCAACAGCGGCGATAATAATACCGGAAACAAATAATGTTTTCTCATTCACTTTTCCTGCTAAACGACCAGTAACTTGGCTGGCAATAATAATACCGATACCGTTAATCGCAAAGAATAAACTAAACTGCTGTGGTGATGCCCCGTATATATTTTGCAACACAAATGGTGATCCCGAAATGTAGGCAAACATTGCCGCTGTTACTAATCCTTGTGACAATGCATATCCCATAAACAAGCGATCTTTCAGAAGCTTTCCGTATGTCGCCAATGTTCCTGACAAACCACCTGTCTCTCTTTCTTCAGGAGGTAATGTTTCACGTAATACGAAAGTAGCCGAGATTAACATAAATACACTAATTGCTCCAAGAACGATAAAAACACCACGCCACGTTGTAAACTGTAATAATTGCCCCCCGATAATCGGGGCCAAAATAGGTGCTGCTCCGTTTACTAACATAAGTAGTGAGAAAAACTTCGTCATTTCAGAACCTGAGTACATATCTCTTACCATTGCACGGGATATAACGATACCAGCAGAGCCCGAAGCGCCTTGTAAGAAACGTAAAAGCACTAAAGTCCAAATAGACGGTGCTACAGCACAAAGTAATGAAGAAGCAACATAAATAATAAGAGCAATAATAAGAGGTTTGCGCCTTCCGTAAATATCACTAATTGAACCGACAAATAATTGTCCTACTGAAAGTCCAAGTAAACATGCTGTCAACGTAAGCTGCGCAAGGGATGCACCCGTTTGTAAATCATCCGTTAATTTCGGTAACGAAGGTAAATACATATCAATAGATAACGGCCCAATCGCCGTAAGTGTTCCTAATACAAGAATCATCCATAACCTGTTCATCTTTACAGGTTTATATATTTCGTGATTAACTTCATTCACTTTTTCCATTCACCCTTTCGTATACATACTGAATCGTAACAATTATAGTTACAACATAAACATACGTCAAGTATAGCGCATTTTCCTCTTTCATAATGTAAAAAAAAGCGATAGAAATTCTATCGCTTTACTTTTTCAAGTTGCTATTTGTAAATTTAGATACGGAAGACATCGCCTCTCCTGTATCTAAGTATGTGATTTGAATTGGATCTCCCACTTCTGTAAACATAGCATATGGGAATTTTTTCGCAGGTATCATAAATACTTTTTGTTCATTTTCTAACAGTACATACACAATTGTATTTTCACCTGATTTTTCTTTATATACTCGCTGTACAATACCTTCTTTTTGCGCTTCTTTTCCACTCGAAGTTGGTCTAAATGAATCTCCACTCCCGCTTAGCGCATTTTTATAATTTTCAAGAGCTTCTTTTTGCGTCGAACCTGTTGCAAATATTTTTGCATTAGAAGCATAGATGACAGTATGAGCACGTACTAATCCCCCGTCATCAATAACAGGTACAATCCAAGAAGGTTTACCGTACACGTTATAAATAACCGGCATCGTTCCATGCCATTTCTCTCTTTTAAAGGAATTATCCACCACTTCTGAAGCAGCTGAACCATCCATAATTCCCTTTACTTCTTTTCCGTTATAGTAATACAACTTACCTGTACGTGCATCAATAAGTGAATAACCTAACGCAGAATCTACTCCTTCTTTTGGAGAGGTGAAATCAGTAAAGTAATATAGCGTTCCATCCTTACCGAAGATTGGTGTCACTCCTTCTTTCGTCCCCCACTCAGTCGGAATCTTCATATCAGTTTGCGAGAATTTTGTATTCCAAAATCCGTGAATATATTTACCGAAATACGTATTTAATGTAGATGCGGTCTCATGATTCAATACACCATCAACAAATTTAGGTGCCTTTCCTTTATCATATCTTTTCACTTCACCTGTTTGTGCATCTACTACAACAACACCCTCTACCTCAAATCCAGATCTCCCTGAAATAAATTCACCATATGTCATTGTATAATACGGTTTCCCTTTATCATCAACTTCAAATTTAGGTTTCCCTTTAAAGATTAAATTTGGTTCGGATTTTCGTACGACACGCTCTAAATTATTCCCGAAAAACATGCTTGGCACGTATTTCATCTTATAACCGAGATGCAGTTTCGCTTCGGCATCAGGGTTCGTACCTGACATCGTTACGTACCCTGGAATTGTTTCAGCTTTACGTGCTTTAAAAAATCCTGAAACTTCAATCGGCGCTACATATAAAGCCTCACCGTTTACCATTTGTGGCGTTAATTCTCCTAGCTCAAAATAAGCTACTTTCGGAATATCCCCAAATACTTTTTTCATCTTATTCTCCGCTGTCTTTGGCGGCACTGTAAACGGCTGATCATTTTCAGTAAATGGCTCTGAAATATCTTTCTCTACCTTAACAACAGAATCATATTTCTTTTGCGTGATTACTATATCGTGCAAATAACCAAAATAGCCGTAACTTGCAAGTAAAACAAACATTAGAAGACCTTTTAATGTACCTTCTAATTTCCCTATCTGATCTTGTGAAAATAAAACAAGCCCAATTAAAATTGCTACTGCAACAGAATAATGAGTAAGAATCGAATCTGCTCGATCATCAATTAGCCAAAAATATTCATAGATTGCAATACCTATCCAAAATAAAACAGGAATAACTAAAATGGATGATTTCTTACCCTTTACAACCTTCTCATCCCCCTTCTTATCCACTGCTCGAAGTTTACTACCGCTTCTTGTCCATGGAATCAAAAACAAAGTGAGAATAGCTAAAACTAAAAATTTCATCAAAGGCAATGTCCCCTTTTCTTTTGTCTTCCCTTTTAGTATAACAAACAAAGGGTATTTAGGTAAAAATAGGAATGGTTATATTTTTTTACTACTTAATACAACTCCACTTACTACATATAAGATAGATGCAATATAAAAAATCGTACCAATCGTAAAGAAATCTACTAAATACCCCGTTACAATAATCGCTACTGCGCCTCCAATTGATGTCCACACATGGTATTTCCCAATCTCATAACCAGCCTTTTCCTGCACAACCTTTCGTGCTAACGACGTTTTCTCAGTATTACGCTGCACAGCACCTAAAACTCCCATTACAACTTGAAGAATATACACATGCCAGACTTCCGTGGCAATTGGAAAACAAAGCATTAATATCGCCATGGACCAAGCGTATATTATTAATAATTTTTGATCACCTACTCTATCAGACGCCTTCCCTACTAACGGATATACAAGTGCTGAAGTTAATGCAAATAAGCCATAAGCCCACCCAAACTGTGAGAAGCTATTTCCAACATTCCGAAGCAATAGAATGTAAAAAGGAAATACCATACTTCCTGCCATCATAATGATGCTTTGTGAGGCTACAAATCTTCTATATGTCATTTCGTATACTCCCTATAAAATAAATTCACAAATCTCTCTTCCGGATCCACTTCCTTCTTCTTCTGAAGAAATTCTTCTATACGAGGATATGCTTTCTTTAGCTGTTCTTTCGTTGGATAAGAATAATACGGTAAATAATAACTACCGTTATGTTTTAAAGTAACATCAATCATCTTCCGAATGACATCCTCTGTTTTCTTCACCTCACTCTCGGAGCGTCCTTGGTTAATTAAAAGCACCAGTGCAAACATATCATCTTTTGCATAGGATAAAACTGCATTTTCATTCTTTTCTACATAACGGATTGTAATGTTAATAAGGTTTAATTCCTCTTCACTCAAAACATTTCGCAAATCATCTATATATACTGCAAAACCGTCTATCGGTACGAAATACTCCTGTAAAACTTCGGTCAAGTTTGGGTTATCATACTCCATAAAGGCACTATCCGATCTCATTACATTATTTCGCGTTTCGTACCTACCATTTGTACGTTCAAAATAACTTCTTTGTATATCCCAAAACGTATTCTTTCCCCAGTCGCTATAACGCGATAACCCAAGCAAAAATTTCGGTGCAGCTATAATATTTTCTTCTTTTAATTCACTGTACTCTTTTCTCATATTTTGATTTTGTGCCAATGTATAATTCGTCACATACATCTCTTTTAAAAATGAGTTTGGAGCAACAGAAATACGAGCTAAATGCATACGTATATTCTCTTCCCTTCGCACTTTATTCTTAAAATATGAAGAGTATTCTTTATAATCTAATACCCTCGTATGCGTTTCATACAATTCATCGTTTGTTAACTTTAGCGTCACGTCTAAAATCACGCCAAACAATCCGTATCCCCCAATTACATACGGAAACAAATCAGCATTCTCTTCTCTACTTACATTACGCACCTTACCATCTGCCATTAACAATCTAAACGACTCTACCGTATCAATCAATGCTTCATGACGAATATCACGCCCATGTACATTCACACTTAATGAACCACCAACAGTAAAAATATTTTGAGATTGCATCACTTGAACCGCAAGACCATACGGATTAATTTTCTTCTGAATGTCATTCCATGTGACACCGCTTTGCACCCTAATCCTCTTCTTCTCCGCATCGAATTCTAATATTTCATTATACCCTTTCATATCAAGCATCGTACCGTTCGGATAATACGTCTGCCCGCCTTGGCTATGCTGCATACCTGCAATAGAAATCTTCTCTCCAGAAACATTTGCATCTTGCACGACCTGTTTTAATGAACTTTCATCCTCAGCATGTTCAACACGTTTAATTTTCGTTGGAAGTAACTTTCCTACATCGCTCATAATGGGATGAATTAGTTGCTCTTTATATGTATTTACAGATGTTGCAAGCAACACTGTATAAGCTACAATGACCACCGTCATCTTTCTTTTTTTCAAATGACACTCTCCTCTTCTACATCTTTTCCTCTTCATATTGTACCTATTTTCCTATGAAGAAAGTATACAAAAAAGAGGATCCTTATTTTAGGTCCCCCCTCATCAAAACTGTTACTTTGCTGCTGGCAATTTTATTGGGTCAAACTTTTCATACGACGTATATTTTGCGTTCGTAATAATGTGTGCTTTATCCTTGCCATTACTACTCATAATCATGTCTATCTTTGCTGATTCATATTTAAAATCTTTTGTAATGATATATTCTGCATCCACTTCTTCTATCTTCGCATTTTGTGCTTGTAACATTTTCTTCTGCGTTTCATCCATGCTAGTTAACATACTTTCTGTTTCTTGCCCTTTTAATGTAAATTTCAGTTTATATTTATCTCCGCTTTTCTCCATCTTCATTTTATCTAAAACTACTTCCGGTACTTCTAACTTATCTATAATATCTTGAGTCGCTTTCATTCCACCAGCGTTTAATTGCTCCTCTGGTACGGTTATAAATTCTCCTGTATTAGGGTTTTTTACCTCACCAGCAACTTTACCATCCACAGTATACACTACAACATCTGTACCGGAAATATTCATTTCAGAACGAGAATTCTTTGTCTTTGGCTCTAATTGCATCTTAGCCTTTAATATGTCCATCTCTGTTCCCTCAGCTTTTACCCCTACACCATATGTCATCGTTACATGCTCTTCATTTTTAAAAGCTTCGTTCGTTTTCTTGAAAACATCCTTCGCTGCTAATTCCTTTTCTTTTTGAACTGATTCTTTTTTCGGCTCATCCGTCTTTGCTGTTTTCTCATTACTACACCCTACCCCTAGACTGATTGCAAGTACTAAACTTGAAACAAAAATAATTTTTTTCATAATGTCGCCCCCTTTCCCAAAATAATATCACCTCTTTTCCTATGAAATCTATATAATTTTTAATCTATATTCTCTATATAGCGACATGTTTAATGAAGATCTTAAATATGATGTAAATAATAACAACTCATTTCAGGAGGTCATTATGAAAGCGATTATTTGCACAAAGTATGGACCACCTAATGTTCTCCAGCTTCAAAATGTAGAAAAACCTAAACCTAAAAAGAACGAAGTATTAGTTAAAATTCGCGCAACAAGTGTATCGACTGGAGATTGTAGAATACGTGGCTTTAATAGTCCCCTCTTATTTTGGGTTCCTATGCGGATCATATTAGGTTTTAGAAAACCGAGAAAACCTATACTCGGCGTAGAGTTATCCGGTGAAATCGAAGAAATTGGAACAGATGTAACTCAATTTAAAAAAGGAGACCCAGTTTTTGCATTAACAGAACTAAACCTTGGTGGTTATGCCGAATACACATGCGTGCATGAAAGTGGATTAATAGCATTAAAACCTACCAATGTGACATATGAAGAAGCTGCCGTTATTCCTTTTGGCGGAACTTCAGCATTGCATTTTCTGAGGAAGGGCCGTATAAAAAAAGGGCAACAAGTGCTCATATACGGCGCCTCTGGATCAGTAGGAACAGCTGCTATACAACTTGCTAAATATTTCGGCGCGACCGTTACAGCTGTTTGTAGTAATTCAAATTTTGAACTAGTGCAATCTTTAGGGGCTGATAAAGTAATTGATTATACGAAAGAAGATTTTACTAAGCAGGGCGAGCACTACGATATTATATTTGATGCAGTTGGAAAGTATAAAAAGTCTCTTTGTACAGACGCATTAATGCCTAATGGAAAATATGTATCTGTTAACGGAATGATGGCAAAGGTCAGTAAAGAAGATATGAAACTACTAAAACAACTAGTTGAAACAGAAAAGCTAAAACCTGTTATTGATAGAACTTACCGATTAGAAGAAGTTGCAGAAGCCCATACGTATGTAGAAATGGGCCATAAGAAAGGAAACGTTTCGATTACCTTAAAATAAAATATATTCAGAAAATAAAGTTGACAATTCCTTTTGTTAGATTTACTATTAGTACCATATTTAAAAACTACATATACATACTCTTATCAAGAGTGGCGGAGGGACTGGCCCGATGATGCCCGGCAACCGAGCTTATAACGTATAAGCTAAGGTGCTAATTCCTGCAAAACGAGTTTTCGTTTTGGAAGATAAGAGAGGAACCTATTTCGTCTATTCGGCACCTCTCTTATTTTGAGAGGTGCTTTTTATTTTGGAACGTATATTAAGGGGGAATTATAGATGAAGAAAGTATTATTGAGCATTGTAAGCGGAGCAGTACTATTATTAGGCGCATGTGGCGCAAATTCAGATAAAGATGTAAAAATATTAGACGAGAAAAAGATTACTGTCGGTGTAACAGGTGGACCACATGAACAAATTTTTGAGAAGGTTAAAGAAGTTGCGGCAAAAGACGGTCTCGACATTGATATAAAAATATTTAATGATTACGTAGCACCAAACGTTTCGTTAGATGAAAAAAGTCTTGATGTAAATAGCTATCAAACGAAATCATATTTAGATGTATTTAAAGCCGAACGCAATATGAAATTAACTGAAGTATTTTCAACAGTAACATTCCCAATGGGCGTATATTCTAAAAGCTTAAAAGATGTAAAAGAATTAAAAGAGGGCGATGCAATCGCTGTACCAAATGACCCAACGAATGAACTTCGAGCTTTAAAATTATTTGAAAAAGCAGGGGTTTTAAAAGTTGATCCAAAGGCTACAGAAAAAGCGACTGCAAAGGATGTAATTGAAAACCCGAAAAATTTAAAGATTGTTGAATTAGAAGCTTCTCAATTACCAACGCAATTAAGTGAAGTGAAAGCAGCTGCAATTAACACAAACTTTGCATTAGGTGCAAAACTAAATCCAGCGAAAGATTCCATTTTCCGCGAAGGAAAAGATTCACCATACGTGAACTGGGTCGTTGTTCGTACTGAAAATAAAGATGATGCTGTTGTAAGTAAATTAAAGAAAGCTTATCAATCTAAAGAAGTAAAAGAATTTATCGAGAAAAAATTTGATGGTTCAGTTTTACCATCTTGGTAGGAGCTGACGATAATGATTGAATTAAAAAACGTCTCCAAAGTATTTACAACAAAAAAAGGGACTGTTGAGGCTCTTAAGTCTACTTCCCTTAAAGTAGAAAAAGGCGAGGTATTTGGAATCATTGGGTATAGCGGCGCTGGTAAAAGCACATTAATTCGCTGTGTAAATTTATTAGAAAAACCAACGACAGGAAACATCATCGTAAACAACCAAGACTTAACCACTTTATCAACAAAAGAACTAGCAAAAGCGAGGCAAAAAATCGGAATGATTTTTCAAGGATTCAATTTACTTAAAACTGTTACCGTTTATGAAAATATCGCATTGCCGTTACGCCTTGCTGGCATTCCAAAAGAGGAAATTGAAAAAAGAGTAGAAAAATATTTATGCATCGTGGATCTTTTTAACCGTAAAGATGCTTATCCAAGCGAACTTTCTGGCGGCCAGAAACAACGTGTTGCCATCGCTCGTGCACTATCACATGAACCAGAGGTTTTATTAAGTGATGAAGCAACGAGCGCATTAGATCCAGAAACAACTGATTCTATTCTTGATTTATTACTAAAAATTAATGAAGAAATTGGAATTACGATTTTACTCATTACACATGAAATGAATGTCATCCAGCGTATTTGTGACCAGGTTGCCGTTATGGAGCATGGATCTGTAGTCGAAAGCGGGACTGTGAAAGACATTTTTACAAATCCACAACATGTAACAACGAAGAAGTTTGTAAATAGCGCATTTGCAGCTAAAATTCCAGAAGAAGTACAAAAAGAACTACAAACTACTGGTGAAATTGTAACACTTTCTTTTATAGGAAGTTCTTCGGGAGAACCAGCACTAGCTGTCGCTACAAAACGTTACCAAGTATATCCAAATATTTTATCCGGTAATATTACGCAGTTAAAACATGAGGCATATGGGAAACTTGTCGTTCATATGCAAGGTGAAAAAAATGAAGTAAACCTTGCTTTAGCATTCTTACAAGAGAAAGGTATCATCGTAGAGGGAGGGAAAACAGACTATGGAAAACAAGCCCTTTTTGGATGAATGGGGTAAAGTCATATGGGAAGCAACAATTCAAACATTTCAAATGACATCTATTTCATTACTTATCTCTATCCTTATCGCATTACCACTCGGAGTTACACTTGTTTTGACGAGACCCGGTGGACAGCGAGAAAATAAACTTATCTATCCTATTCTTAATACAGTTATTAATGTCATTCGCTCTCTTCCATTTATCATTCTATTATTCTTCATTTTACCTTTTACGAAGTTTCTAATGGGAACATCCATTGGCGTGCAAGGTGTTATCGTACCACTTGTCGTCTTCACAGCTCCTTATATTGCACGCTTAATGGAGACAGCTTTACTAGAAGTGGATCGTGGTGTTATTGAAGCTTACCAAGCAATGGGAGTCTCTACTATAAAAATCATTTGGCACGTCATGGTTAAAGAAGCACGCCCATCTCTTGTGCTCGGATTAACGATCGCAACAATCGGCTTAATTGGCGCAACAGCGATGGCTGGTCTTGTAGGCGCTGGCGGGCTAGGGGACTTGGCATATCGCTTCGGACATTTACGCTATGAACCTGAAGTAATGTATGCAACCGTCTTTATTTTAATTATCCTCGTTCAAGGATTACAATCTTTAGGGAATGGTGTTGCACGAAGATTGAAGAAAGATTAGAAAGAAGGCATCTCACCGGAAGGAGATGCCTTCTTTTTACCTTTTAAATCCACCTTCCGAATGAATCACTTGTCCCGTAATCCACTCTGCTTCTTCACTTACTAAAAACTTTATGAGTCTAGCTGCATCCTTTGGCTCACCAATCCTGCCCAAAGGAAACATCGGCTTTAATCCTTGCTTTATCTCTTCAGTCATCCATCCTGTACTAGTTGGACCTGGGTTAATTGCATTCACTGTTATTCCTAAATGGGCTACTTCTGCTGACAACGTACTAGTAAGAGCATCAATAGCTCCTTTCGTTGTTGCATACGCCAGTTCTCCTGCCATAGGCCCTTGAAATTGCCCCGAAGTCATATTCACAATTCTACCACCAAATTTCTTATCAAATCCTCGGGCAAATTGACTACTTAACAATGTAGTCGCACGAACATTTACCATGTAATGCTTATCCAGCTCTTCAGCAGACAAATTAGAGAAATCATTATTCGTAGAATACGCTGCATTATTAATTAATATATGAGGGTAGCCTAGTTGTTCAGTAACCCTATTTATAAGCTCTTTCGGTGCATCATTTTGAGTTAAATCTAACTCCATGCTCGATACTTTAACACCTTTTTGTATTAGCTCTTCTTTTAATTGTATTTGTTCATTTTGCTCAACGCCCCAAGGCATCTCTTTATCGTAAGCTGTCCAATACGTAAAAAATATATCGTATCCAGCCTCTGCTAACTCTGTGCAAATAGCTGCTCCTATACCGTCTAGACGACTTACACCTGTAACAACTGCTACTTTAGTTTTTAATTGATTCATCATATACTCCTCCAATTTTAAAGGACGCATATTTTATATGAGAGATATAAATTTCCCCACAAAAAAGATAGATACATAATAGGCCTATCCTTACCGAAGGAATGACTACGCCAAATATGCAGTCCTTGAATGATTTACAGATAGCTAAATAAACCCTCACTTATGAGAGAAAATAATCTATCCAATTGCTAATCATTACAAGTTCATCCACATATCTAGTCTTTGCCTCCTTTTGATATATCTCTATTATTAGTCTATCAAAAAAGATGAAATGTTACAAAAAATAAAACAATTACTCACAACATATATTCGTTCACATTTCCTCCATTGTGAATTTATTCACAATGGATATATAATAAACATGTAAATACAATATTGGAGGGATTTCAATGATTATCAATTTTTTAAGAACTGATAAACGTGCTACTTTCATATTATTACTTTTACGTCTTTACATAGGATATTCTTGGATTACTGCTGGAATAGGGAAAGTTTTAGGACAATCTTTTGATGCCAGCGGTTTCCTCAAAGGCGCCATCGCCCAAGCATCAGGCGATCACCCCGCAGTACAAGGCTGGTGGGCGGATTTCCTTCAAAACTTTGTTCTTCCACACGCAGACTTATTTAGCTTTTTCGTACAATGGGGAGAAATCTTAGTAGGTTTAGGTTTAATTTTAGGTGGATTAACAAAAACTGCTGCATTCTTTGGAATCATAATGAATCTTTCATTCTTATTAAGTGGAACTGTTAGTGTAAACCCAAACATGCTTGTTTTAACTATTTTCATTTTAGTTGCAGGTCATAATGCTGGACGTATTGGATTAGACGGTTATGTTTTCCCTAAACTTTTCCGGAAAAACAACCACGAAACATATAAATTAAGTAAAACTGCGTAGTAACAGTTTACTTTTAAAATATAAGTAAGAAAAGAGCCTAAGTATAGGCTCTTTTCTTACTTACTCTAAATTTAAACTCTTAACGAACCGCGAAACCCTCTAGCAGCATAATAGGAATCTGCTCCATTGTGGTACACAAAAACGTGTCCAAAGCGATAATCGCAAAATAGAGCGCCACCGAGTTCGCGAATATCTGAAGGCGTTTGTACCCAACTTGATGATTTCATATCGAAATCCCCAATTTGTTGCAAATCTCGATATTGTTTTTCAGTTAATAATTCAATGCCCATAGCAGTTGCCACATCAATGACATTATTTTCTGGTTTATGTTTTTTTCTTGACTCTAACGCTTCAAGATCATAACAAAGACTTCTGCGGCCTTTAGGACTCTCCTTTGAACAATCATAGAAAGTATACTCGTCCTTCTCTTTATCATAACCAACAACATCCGGCTCACCGCCAGTTACTTCCATTTCATTAAGTGACCATAATTTCTCAGCATTAACATCCAGCTTCGCTTCAACTTTAGCCCATTCAAGACCTTCATGACGATTCATATTCTTCTCAAAACGAGCTTTCAATACTTTGAATAATTCTTCACGCTGTTCTACTGGTAACACATTTTTATTTTCTGTCATATTAGTCCTCCGAATTACATTTCCTTATAATCATAATTGTTTGCATGCAGTTTACAACAAATTATATAATTTGTTGTATCTCTTTTTCAACAATATGACCCGATTGCACAACGAAAAATCCCTGTACGAATATCCATTATATAGTACGGAATCCATCCATACTTTCCCCAAGAATATAATGTGAAAACCACATCAAGTTCTGCTTCATAATAGCTACTCTCATTCCTGGCTGATCAGAACTATATGCCATTCCTTTAAATATAATTAACTCTGTATCAACTTCCATATCTCTTAACCCTTCATATAGCTCATATGCATTTGTAATTGGAATCCTTACATCCTTTTCCCCATGTTGAATTAAGGTAGGCGTACAGGCTGATTTAATATATGTCATTGGTGATGTCTTCTTATATATCTCTGGATCATTCCATGGCACATTTCCTAAATACATTCTAATAAAGTAAGGGATATCTGTATTTACATAATGGGTACTCCAGTTCGTAATTCCACCTCCAACTGAAATAGCTTTAAATCTACTACTAAATGTAGAACAGAAAGCTGATATATATCCTCCATTACTCCATCCCATAACTCCTACTCTATCTTTATCTACAATCCCTTTTTCAACTAGTGCATCTACTCCAGATATAACATCATCATAATCAGCAATTCCCTGTTTTCTATAGTTTGCTTTTAAAAATTCATTGCCATAACCAGAACTTCCTCTATAGTTTGGTTCTAAAACGATAAAGCCTTTTTCGATAAACTGTTCAATCGGATATTTCTCATTGAAGCAGTCTGAAAATATCGGAAAGGATGCCCAAGCCGGACCACCATGAATTACTACTAATAAAGGATATTTTTTATTTGAGTCAAACCCTACTGGTGTTGATAACACACCCTCTATTTCAAGACCATCGCAACTTTGCCATGAGATGATTTCCCTGTTACTTTTAAGTTTCCCTTCGAAAAAGCTATTTTCATTCGTTATTTTTTTATCATCCAAATAGATTTCAAAGGTTTCATTTGTTATAGCCTTATTATAGGTTATATGATTTCCATCCTTTGTTATAGAGGCATCCATTATAAAGCCATCTACCTTGTCGCTTAATGCTTCCACAGTGCCATCTTCAGCTAGTAATCCAATACGATAATTCGTTTTATCCTGCCATCTAATTAAAATTCCTTTAGCTGTCCACTGTAATGGCGTAACCGTACTATCAAAGTTTGTTAGAGGCTGAATTACCTCTCCAGTATTCATATCATATATCTCTAATGTATTATCTTGTATATGATTTCTATAGTAATCCTTCTCTCTTATGCTTGCTGAGTAACATATTTTATCGCCCTCAGGAGAAAAGCAGATGCTCGCTCCTAACAACGTATCTATATTCATCTTTTGTAGTTCCCCAGCTTCAACATCTAATATATATAGATCACCATTCATATAATCGTTTAGGCTTGGTGTAGCCATACATACAACCTTTTTCCCATCATTTGAAATATCAAAGTTATGTATATAAAAATCCTTACCGTCCGTTAGTTGATAAACACCGCTAACCTTCCGTCCCTGTTTATCATTTTGTTTCACTTTTTCTATTTCAATGTAGTATAAACAATTATTCTGATGTTCCTTACCTACATGATGGAAATCTCCATATCGTTCCTTACGTTTCTTTATCTCCTCACATTCTTTTGACTGTGCAATATAATAAAAACCTTTACCAGTAGGCTCCCATTTGAAATTACTGACTCCTTCTTTCTCATCAGTACTTTGAACCTCACTATAGCTGTCTATTGACTTAAAAAAGATCTGATTTTTCCCATCTCCAACAGGGCTAAGATATGCGATACCCTTAGAATCTGGAGACCATAATGGATATGTACTATCTATATCTCCAATTGTTAATGGGTAACTCTTCCCTTTTTCCTTTTCATATATCCATACATGATTTCTATATGTATTGTCTTTCCAGTTAGCTTTCTTTTTAACAAACGCTACATTTTTGCCATCATCACTTATATTTGTACTTGATAAGGCCGGTAATGAAATAATCTCTTCTATACTTAAATATGTTTTTTCTTTCACTTTCATTAATAAACACCCCTCGTCATGTCTAGTCAATTAATGCATCTACACTCCCAAGATTCCCGTTCAATTGGATCAGCTAGGTGTTTCATCCCAAGCCCTTCAGCAATAACAATCGTCTTTTCTTGTAGTAATAAAGAAAACTGTTCATGAATACTTAAAATATTACTAGAAAATTCAGATAAACAAAAGTAGTTTCGTTCCAAACTCGATAAAGTGAACCTTTAATTAGTAGGGCTTCTGTCCATTCCCACTGCTCCTCGCTCCTCTTTAGTCCAGTCCACTTATCGATTTTAAATGTTCTTTTTCTTTTGGACACAAAAACACCCCTTTAGATAAAAATATCCAAAGGGGTGAGGCTTCACAAATTTATTTCAAATCTACCAACCTTCTACTCAACCGTAACAGATTTAGCTAAGTTACGTGGCTTATCAACGTCACACTCGCGGTGAAGTGCTGCGTAGTATGAGATAAGTTGTAATGGAATAACTGCTACTAGCGGTGCTAGTGCTTCGTGTACAGCTGGTAATACGAAGCTGTCTCCTTCCATTTCTAAGCCTTTCATTGAGATGATACATGGGTTAGCTCCGCGTGCTACTACTTCTTTCACGTTACCGCGAATTCCAAGGTTTACGTGCTCTTGTGTAGCAAGTGCGATAACTGGTGTACCATTTTCGATTAAAGCGATTGTACCGTGTTTTAATTCTCCTCCAGCAAATCCTTCTGCTTGGATGTAAGAGATTTCTTTTAGTTTTAACGCACCTTCTAATCCTACGTAGAAGTCTACGCTACGTCCGATGAAGAAACAGTTACGCGTTGTTGCTAAAAATTGTTTTGCTAATGCGTCCATTTCTTCTTTTTGATCACAAAGTTCTATCATTGCATTTGCTACAATTCCTAGTTCGTGTGTTAAGTCGAAATCAAGAACTTCACCTTTCGCTTTAGCAATGTCAGCCGCTAAGATTGAAAGTACTGCAAGCTGTGCTGTGTAAGCTTTCGTTGATGCAACCGCAATTTCTGGTCCAGCATATAGTGGAAGTGTATAGTCAGCTTCACGAGAAAGCGTAGAACCAGGTACGTTTGTAATTGTTAATGCTTTATGACCCATTTCATTTGTTTGCACAAGTACTGCACGGCTATCAGCTGTTTCACCACTTTGTGAAATGTAAATGAAGAATGGTCTTTCTGTTAATAATGGCATGTTGTAAGAGAATTCACTTGCTACGTGTACTTCAACTGGTGTTTTTGCAAACTTCTCGATAAATTGTTTTCCAACAAGACCTGCATGATAACTCGTTCCACATGCAATGATGTAAATACGATCGCTATCTAAAATCGCGTTGCGGATATCTTGATCTAATTCAATTTCGCCATTTTCATCTTGATACTTTTGAATAATATTACGGATTACAAGTGGTTGCTCATCAATTTCTTTAAGCATGAAATGAGGGTATGTTCCCTTTTCAATGTCACTTGCATCTAATTCCGCTGTAAACGGTGCACGTTCAATCGTTTCACCTTGTAAGTTTTTAATTGTAATGCTTTCTTTCGTTACGATTACGATTTCTTTATCCATTAACTCAATAAATTGATCTGTAACTTGTAACATCGCCATAGCGTCGCTCGCCACAACATTAAAGTTGTCACCAACACCTACTAATAGCGGGCTTTTGTTTTTAGCAACATAAATCATGTTTGGATTTTCAGCATCAAGTAATCCGATTGCATAAGAGCCATGTAAAAGAGATAGCGTATTACGGAACGCTTCTTCTACACTTAATCCTGTGCTCACTTGTTGTTCCATAAGCTGTACGATAATTTCTGTATCTGTTTCACTTACGAACGTTACATCTTGTAAATATTCCTTTTTCACTAATTCATAGTTTTCAATTACACCGTTATGAACTAGTGTAAAGCGCTTTGATGTACTTTGATGCGGATGCGCGTTTACCTTACTTGGAACACCGTGTGTAGCCCAGCGTGTATGTCCGATACCTACGCTTGCTGCTACGTTCTCATCTACGATTTCGCGAAGTTTTGCAATACGACCTTTTTCTTTGTACACAACAACACCGTTCTCTGCTTGTACTGCAATACCTGCTGAATCATATCCACGATATTCTAGTTTTTCTAAACCTTTTAATAAAATTTCCTTTGCATCTTGTTCTCCAATAAATCCTACGATTCCACACATGTTTAGTCGCCGTTACAAATGCTTACACTGCTCTGCGAACATGTAACGACATAGTCCGATACCATTTTTATTTATACTAAAAAACGGATTACATATTGCTAGCCCTGTAAGCTTGTAACGGCTTTCACCTTCCTCTCGATTGGGTTTAAGTCCGTATATACTTATACAGCTAGTTTTCATCCGTTCCTTTTCTCTCATCACACTTTCACCTTTGTCCATTAAGTCACCTTAATGATTTAAGTAAAAGCTTGCGGTTATGATGAACAACCGGGAGTCATCCGCCGAAATCTCGATAAAACTCCACCTCGTCAACTACACTACTTGTAGTTCTGGCGCTTTTATAATTTACAACATTTACTTTGAGAAAAAGAACAAGACAATCTTATAACAAACATTATAAACCGTCAATGAAATTTTTTTCATCGTCTTTAAAACATATGAAAAAGGAGCACTTCTTGTGCTCCTTTTAAAATAAATTCAACAAATTATTAAGCGCCAACTTCAGCTTTAACAACTTCTACAATACGATGTACATATGCATTACAAACTTCTTGTGTCGGTGCTTCTGCCATTACACGAATAAGCGGTTCTGTTCCAGATGGACGAACAAGAATGCGGCCATCACCGTTCATTTCTTCTTCTACAACACGAATAATTTCTTTAATTTTTTCATTTTCTAATGCTAATTTTTTATCTGTTACACGAACATTTACTAGTAATTGTGGGAATTTCGTCATTTCTCCTGCAAGCTCAGATAATGGCTTCTTCGTCATTTTCATGATGTTTACAAGTTGAAGTGCACTTAACATTCCATCACCAGTTGTAATGTAATCAAGTAAGATGATGTGACCTGATTGTTCTCCACCTAAGTTGTAACCACCGCGTTTCATTTCTTCCATTACGTAGCGATCACCAACTGCAGTTTTGTCACTTGTAATATTGTTTGCTTCAAGTGCTTTGTAGAAACCTAAGTTACTCATAACAGTTGAAACAACTGTATTGTGCTTTAGTTGGCCAGTTTCTTTCATGTACTTCGCACAAATAAACATAATTTGATCGCCATCAACGATGTTTCCTTTTTCATCTACAGCGATTAAACGGTCACCATCACCATCAAAAGCAAGACCGATATCAGCACCTTTTTCTTTCACTAATTCTGCTAGGCCTTCAGGATGCGTAGAACCTACTCCAGCGTTAATATTCATACCATTCGGTGAAGTTCCCATTGTTGAAATATCAGCTTCTAAATCCGCAAATAAGTACGGCGCTAAAGAAGACGTTGCACCATGTGCACAATCTAAAGCGATATGTAAACCAGAGAAATCTTCTTCTACAGTTTGTTTAATGTATTGTAAATATTTTTGTCCACCTTCAAAGTAATCGCTCACTTGTCCAAGGTTAGTACCTGTTGGACGTGGCAATTCATCAACTTCTTTGTCTAATAAAGCTTCGATTTCTGCTTCTTGCTCATCTGTTAATTTAAAACCGTCTGAACCGAAGAATTTAATTCCGTTATCTTGTACCGGATTATGAGATGCAGAAATCATCACACCCGCTTGTGCACCTAACGCCTTTGTTAAATAAGCAACACCCGGTGTAGAAATAACACCAAGGCGCATTACTTCTGCTCCAGTTGATAATAGACCTGCTACTAAAGCTCCTTCTAACATATGACCAGATACACGTGTATCACGACCGATAATTACTTTTGGACGATCTGTATCTTTTGTTAATACATAACCACCAAAACGTCCAATTTTGAAAGCTAATTCAGGTGTTAATTCCTCATTCGCAACTCCACGTACTCCATCTGTACCAAAATATTTACCCATTATGATTCGCTCCTTTTTCTTGCTCTTTTTGATTATCTACTGTTGGTTCTTGACTAAGTTCTTTATCTTTATCTTTGTCTTTTTCTTTTTCTTTGTCCTGGTCTTTTTCTGGATTAGTTTCAGGATCTTTTGGTTTTTCAGTTTGATTATCTTGATTATTATTTGAATCTGGTTGTTCACCATTACCCTGTACTTCTTGATCTGGCTTTTCTTTCTTCACAATAGTAACTTTAGCACTTTTTTGTTTTGGCTCTATTGAAATATTACCAGGACCGCTCACTTGAATCGAAACATCCTTCGTCCCTGGCGATACATTTTGCAAATTAATTACCGCTGTTATTTGAGCAGCTGTTATTTTATCTACTATACTTGCTTCTCCTGAAATATCAACGCTTATCTTTCCATCCTGTGGCGAAAGTAGCTGAGCAGTGACATCTTTAGAAACTCCATTTTTTTGAATCGAGACACCTTCAATTGTTCTAGTTTTCGTTTGTTTTACTTTTTGTACCCCTACGGAAACCTTCACTTGATTTGGTTTAGAACTCGTTACACCCTTTGGCAATAAAACAGAGGTATCGAATGTTGTAGACTCAGTCAATTGACTAAGATCTACTTCGACCCCCTCTATCGATTGTATATTATCCAAAATATCTTTTGGACCCGCTATCGTTACTTCTCTCGGTTCAACGCTAATATTTGTAACGGCCAATCCTTCTGGTAAACTCCCCTTTTTCGTATACGTTACGGGAACAGTTTTTTCCGTATTATTGGCCGTAGCTTGCGTCGCCACATTCAATGTTACACTAATTTTAGATGGACTTGTTCTTACATTTAAACGTTTTCCTTCTTTATTGTATAATGTAACTTCAGCTGTTTTTGTAACAGTTTTATTAACACCTTTTAAATCAATATACGCCTTAGCAGATGAAATACTTTCGATTTCTTCCTTCGTCCCAACTACCTCAACAGTATCAGGTTTAATGTTTGATTTTTCGAGAGTAGCACCAGCTGGCATCTGATCCTCATTTGATAATTTTAAGTCTACATGAACATATTTTCTCGCTTTTTCATGAAGAGTAACTTTAATTGTTGATGGCTGAACTGTTCCCTTCACATCATCTGGAAGCCCGTTCGTTTTCAAAGAAACTTCATAAGTCCCTTTTGGACTATCTCGCAAATCAACCGTTATATCAAATTGTTTTTTTGCTTTTGCTGTAGCAACTGCTGCTTTTGGGCCTTCTAACTTCACCTTAACGCCCTCTGCCGGAATACCACTTACAATATATTTATCTTCATCATACTTAAGGTTAATAGCATGATTAGTTAATGTTTCTTTCGTATCATTTGCGAAAGGTAATATACCCGATGTCGTATTCTTTTCAGTTAAAGTTGCGGACATAAAAAGCATACACGCCAATAGTAATGAGATCCCTTTTAAAAACCAATGATTCTCCATTAACTTATCCATGACGCTTTCTCCTCCAATTCCATAAAGACGAAGAAGTCGTTTTTTCGCTCGCACTAAATTCAGCCAACAACATATCTTTCAGTTGTTCTGTCTTCAAATCACGATGCAACTTACCATTTTTCGTTAAAGAAATTTGACCTGTTTCTTCCGACACAACTACTGTAATACTATCAGTAACTTCACTAACTCCCATTGCAGCACGATGCCTTGTTCCTAACTCCTTAGAAATAAAGGGACTTTCTGATAATGGAAGATAACAAGCCGCTGCTTTAATTGTACTTCCTTGCATAATTACGGCTCCGTCGTGAAGAGGCGTATTTGGAATGAAAATATTAATGAGTAACTCCGATGATACATTTGCATTTAACGGAATACCCGTTTCCACATAATCACCCATTCCGGTCTCTTTTGACAACGTAATTAATGCACCAATTCTACGTTTTCCCATATATTCCGTTGCTTTTGCTATCGATGTTGCAACAATTTCAGGTTCATCATCCTCCTGAGTTCCAACACGCGAAAATAAACTTCCGCGTCCTAGCTGCTCAAGTGCTCTTCGCAATTCTGGCTGGAAGATAATAATAACGGCTAAAAATCCCCACGTTAATACTTGTTCCGTTAGCCAATAAAGCGTATGCAATTCAAGGAAAATACTAATCATCCGAACGACAATAATAACTGTAATCCCCTTTAAAAGTTGAACAGCTTTTGTCCCTCGGATTATAAGAATTAGCTTATATATAATAAACCATACAACGGCAATATCTAATACCGTACTAAGATATTTCAAAATGGTCGTATCTTCAAAAGGCATGCTAACCCTTCCTCCTACTTACGAGCAATTCTATCCATATATTGAAATATTGTTTTATGCTCTATCTGTATGTATTTCCAACAACTAGTTAATTATACCATACATGAAACAAACGACAATTACAAACAACCCCCTTTAGATCAAATTGGTAAGATGTCAAACAATCTTATCGTACAGTATAATATAAATCATTATTATACGCCTATTTTCAAATAAAAAAAGCAACTTCTCAGTTGCTTTTCTTACATTTATTTTAGTTTTTCACCGAATAAAGAACCCATTAAAGCAACCGCGGTTGTTGCCGTTCTATTTCTCTCATCTAAAATCGTATTTACTTCAACAAACTCAGCAGATGTAACAATATCAGCTTCCGCTAACATTTCCATCGCTAAATGACTTTCACGATACGATAGACCACCAATTACAGGCGTTCCAACTCCTGGTGCATCATGAGGATCAAGACCATCTAAATCTAATGATAGATGTACACCATCAGTATGAGATAAATAAGCAATTGTTTCTTCCATAACAGCCGTCATACCCATACGATCGATTTCATGCATCGAGAATACTTTAATACCTTCATTGCGAATAAAGTCTTTTTCTCCTTCATCCAATGCACGTGCACCGATAATTACAACGTTCTCTTTTTTCACCTTTGGATATGCCCCGTATAAGTCTACAAGCGTGGGATGTCCATAGCCTAAACTTGCTGCAAGTGACATTCCATGAATATTACCAGATGGTGAAGTTTCCTCCGTATTTAAATCTCCATGTGCATCATACCAAATAACACCTAAATTTTTATAATGTTTTGCCACACCAGCTAGTGTACCAATTGCGATACTATGGTCACCACCTAATACAAGTGGAAAACGACCTTCTTCTATAATATGATCCACCTTACTTGCCAATTCATTACATACAGTCGCAACTTGTGTAAGGTTTCTTAATTTTGTATTTTCATCAACTTCTTTTTCTCTCTCTATACATATATCTCCCATATCTTTAACGTCATATCCAATTTCTTCAATTCTTTCAACTACCCCTGCATAACGGATCGCGCTCGGGCCCATATCAACTCCACGACGCATCTGTCCTAAATCCATTGGAACTCCAATAACTGAGATTTCTTTTTTCATAGATAGTATCCCCCTTTTATGCCTTCACTAAATATTTTAAATCTTTTATATACTCTGACTCAACTCGACATTTTTCTGTATGGATATACAATTTATTCACTTATATTTATGTTGAAATCCAAATCTTAAGACTCTTTTATGTATAAAGTTAACTTAATGAAACAACTGCTATCATTATTATTAGATAATAATAAAAAACACTTCTACATTTAGAAGTGTTTTTTCGATGCAATTTTCCATACTGCTGCAATATTTCTTGCTGTCATTTCAATATTCTCTTTTGCCATCTTATATGCCTCTTCTAGTGCCATTGGAAAAGGCGTAATACTAAATACTGCATCGATTCCCTTTTCGTAAACAACTGGATAATTTGGAGATACCGATCCTCCTATAGCAATCACAGGAATATGAAGACGTTTCGCTCGCTCCGCGACACCAACAGGAGCCTTTCCATATGCTGTTTGTTCATCTATTCTACCTTCACCAGTTATAATTAAATCCGCATCTTCTATATGCTTATCAAAATTTGTATGATCCAATACAATTTCAATACCCTTTCGTAAGCTTCCCTTTAACACCGCAATAACAGCTGCCCCCATACCTCCTGCCGCTCCTGCACCAGGTATTTCAGATACATCCAAAGATACATATCGTTTAAGAATAGTCGCATAATGCTTTAAATTCTCATCTAGCCTTTTCAGCATCTCTACATCCGCACCCTTTTGAGCACCAAATACGAAAGATGCCCCTCTCATTCCGACTAAAGGATTATTTACATCACACGCCGCTTCTATCGTTATCTCCTTTAGGCGTGAATCCATTCGTGAAAAATCAATCGTGACAATCGAATGTAATGTTCCTCCAGATGGATCTATTGCTTCACCCTTTTCATCTATAAACCTTACTCCTAAAGCCGATAACATACCTGCCCCACCATCATTTGTAGCGCTTCCTCCAAGCCCCAAAATAATATGCTTAACTCCTTGGTCTAGCGCATGTAATATAAGCTCTCCTGTTCCTTTTGACGTTGTAATGAATGGATTTCGCTTTTCAACCGGAACGTGTTGTAATCCAGATGCCGATGCCATTTCAATAAACGCTGTCTTTTTATCTGTAGAAATGCCATAAAAAGCTTGTACGCCTTCTCTAAGCGGTCCTGTCACATAAAGTGATACAACGCTTCCTCCTGTGGCATCAACAAGTGAATCAACAGTTCCTTCACCACCATCTCCAATTGGTATTTTTACATACTCTGCTTTAGGAAAAATTGCTCTAAAACCTCTTTCAATAGCTTCACATACTTCTATAGCCTTTAGACTTTCTTTGTATGAATCAGATGCAATGACAACTTTCACAATTATCCCCCATCCTTTATTTTTACGTTTTCTTCATTTTAAACGACAAATATGAAAGTTGTCTTTTTAAACACAAAAAAAGCGTACATCATATGATGTACGCTTTCTCTATTTATATGGAGCCTAGCGGGATCGAACCGCTGACCTCCTGCGTGCAAGGCAGGCGCTCTCCCAGCTGAGCTAAGGCCCCGTAGTAACAAAGCGGAAGACGGGATTCGAACCCGCGACCCCAACCTTGGCAAGGTTGTATTCTACCACTGAACTACTTCCGCGAAAATGGTGAGCCATGAAGGATTCGAACCTTCGACCCTCTGATTAAAAGTCAGATGCTCTACCAACTGAGCTAATGGCTCGTAAATGGCTGGGCTAGCTGGATTCGAACCAGCGCATGACGGAGTCAAAGTCCGTTGCCTTACCGCTTGGCTATAGCCCATTAATATTTACTAGTATGCTTATCTTCTCAAAAAAATAAACCCTCTCAGGTTATTTTAAAGAAAATGGTGGAGGGGGGCAGATTCGAACTGCCGAACCCGAAGGAGCGGATTTACAGTCCGCCGCGTTTAGCCACTTCGCTACCCCTCCGACATTTAAACATATATGGTGGAGGATGACGGGATCGAACCGCCGACCCCCTGCTTGTAAGGCAGGTGCTCTCCCAGCTGAGCTAATCCTCCAAAAGTGGTGACCCGTACGGGATTCGAACCCGTGTTACCGCCGTGAAAGGGCGGTGTCTTAACCACTTGACCAACGGGCCAAAAATTTAAAAACTTTTTCCAAGCTTCCAACCGGGGTTGAACCGGTGACCTCTTCCTTACCATGGAAGTACTCTACCAGCTGAGCTATGGAAGCATAATGGCTCCGCAGGTAGGAATCGAACCTACGACCGATCGGTTAACAGCCGATAGCTCTACCGCTGAGCTACTGCGGAATAATACAAGCCTGGCAACGTCCTACTCTCACAGGGACAAGGTCCCAACTACCATCGGCGCTAGAGAGCTTAACTTCCGTGTTCGGTATGGGAACGGGTGTGACCTCTCTGCCATCATTA
>NZ_JBPWGY010000017.1:0-59600 GCF_051780025.1 Bacillus cereus group sp. BceL062
TTCTATCTCCCACACTTGCCGAAGTTGCGAAAACCAAGCTAAAGTAGGGAGTGTGGTGAATCAACGTACAAGATACTTATGTTCTCACCGTAGGGACTACGGGTAGAGCCTACTAAGATAACCGGTGGATAATCAATCGGTGTTCGCAGGAATCTCCCACTTCAAACAGTCCGTTAGGACGTTAAGTGGTGAGTAGTTCAAAAAAATAAACTTACGAAGTTGATTTTTATTGGAGTACTTAGAAATATAAGATTTTAAAACTTCTAGCCATTGTAACTATCTATTACAGGGTCATACCATAGCTGTACATGCTACATCTTTAATTAACAAATATGTAAATAATCATTATTGATTTCCATTACTTTAGAAATTTGCAATTCAAATTCTCTATTTTTCTACAGTAAGCTATCATATTTTTCATTTCAGGAAGTTTTTTATACTTATTTTCCGAACTATAACATCTAAGTATATAAAATGAAAATACATTTTCGACTTTCTAATAGACAAAAAAACTAAAAACTATCCTTATTTTTTTATAACATATGATATTTAATAAATTCATATCTCTTATGCACCTTAATTTAGGAATCGCTTTTATCCTCAATTCCTAAAAATCATATATACAACAAATCATTATAAAGAAAAGCAATACCTGGTCTTGCTGCGCGATTAGCTGGTCCATACTTCTGTAAAAGCAACAAGCACCTATACGAATCTCAATAATGAGAAGAAACGAGAAACAATTGAACGTCTAGAACAAAGACAATTCAAATATAAAATAGTAATAATTGTACAAAATCAACATTATTAAATTCACTAAAAGATCAATTAAGAAATTTGCCAATTTATCGTAATCATCAAACCATCATTTTTAATCTTCTCCATATTTCTCAAACTTTCGCTATCCAGCTTATTATTTTTTCTATAATACTCGGTTATACTGAAAATAATATCCATATTGAAGGCGGTAACTTGCTGTGTAATTTTCACATCGTAATCTTATTACTCATACTAGAAACCAAATTCATATGCTATGGCTTCTTCAACTGGAGAAGGTGTCTTTTTGTTTTCAAGGAATATAAGTACTTTAGGAACATATAATAAACTACTTCTGGTAGATGCCATTTTATACACATAGAAAGCAATTCAAATCACCACCCTGGGTTGCTGTTTCTCTTCTTTAAGTTATATAACGTGGTTCTTATGCATATATATATAATGGTTCAAGAGAAACCACGAAAAGGAGTATTCCTCCCATCCAACCAGGAATACTCTTTTTTGTATCTTGACACTTCATGACACATATAATAAAGTGTCATTCGATTTTATTCTCCTTTGACTAAACAGAGTACTCTCTAATCCAGAGTGCTCTGTTTTTATTTTCATCATATTCTTGTCTATCATTACATAAATATGATGCAGAATACCATTACGGAGATAGTATATCTTATAATTTTCTACAAACTAGTTTCTTCTCTCAGGAAGAAACTAGTTTATTGTTTTTCACTTCACATAGGCCTTATTTACTGTTATATAGTACATGTTCCCTTTACTGTTGTGTACCTTATATTGTAGCAATCCATTTATACTTACCTCTGTATCAGTTATAAACCCTTTACCTGCATTTAAAGTACCACCATCATCTTTATCTTGCCAAGATGGTGCTGAATAGAATCACAAGGTGTCCACTTTGACCACCTCGCTTCAGAATAAAAAGAGAGACTCTCATCTCTCTTTCATAGGCACATTTAAACAAGTGCTCTAAATACCCCCTTTTAATATTAGCCCGAGAACTGCCATCACTATTGCACTAATCACAATCCTTAAGATCCAAGTTGTATTTGTGCATATTTTTTCTAATTGTTTATTAATTGTTAAAATGTCTTTTTCATTAATGGTTGTACGAGTTTCTAAATTACGAAGATCTCGCATAAATTCTTTTTGTTCTGATTTGAGTCTATCAATCTTTGCATATACGTCTTCCATACATTAACACCTCTCTAAGATCTTAATAAATCAATCTTTATATAATATGGGACAATCATTGTACTGTGAATATATAAAAGCCCTTTTCCATCAAAGCAGGATTTTATAAAGATAATAAACGCCTGCTTATGCAAGCTGAACTTATAATATCTAAATTAAAAAGCTTATGGCAATATGAAAAGCGCTTCCCCTTTGAACAGCATTCACGAAAATTCCACCATCTTTGTTCAATGTAACCTCAAAAAGGTTTGTATTCACTCCTCCAGTTATCATAATAGCCGGAAACGCAATATCTTGAATAAGGCTAAATGCAACTGGAAGTGTCACAAATACTGTTACATCTTTTGCATTTCGGACTGAACCAATCACAGTAATATGTTCACCACTTCTTTTACGTTTCAAAATCCTAACAGCAACATTATCTGCTTCAGTTGTCGGGAGGTTAATCCACCCTATATCGGTTGCTTGTTTAATTGTTCCATCCGGCTTAATTCTAAAAGTCTTATTCCAATCCTAGTCAGAGCCTCCAGATGTAATACTAGGGACACATGGCCCCCATTACCATATTGGTACATTCTCCAACGCCCAGCATCGTTACCGACACCTTGAATGATACCTGAACCTAGCGAATCAAACATCGATGTTCCTTCCAAGCAGACCACGTTCCATGAGTTAACCTTTGTACGATAATACGCAAGTGACCTAACTAAGATTGTGTTTTCGGAACTTCTTATACTTCTGTTGTAATTAGCAATGACACAAAGGATCTGCCAGAAGGGTTCCGTCTAACTGTAACATTTAATATACATCCCTTTACTTCACGACTTTTGACAAATCGAACAAGAACTATTTTTGGCAATTTAACTTTATTTACTATGGCGGCAATATTTTCATTTGTTTTGTGGTATAAGGTACGTTGCTTTTCTTAGATTTGAAACGCGGGGCACTATTTTTTTTAAAAAGCGTGTATACACATCCGCAAAGTTGCGAACAGTTGTTGTTCAAAATGTGTCACTTGAATTTGTCCGTAGTCATAAGTAAATGTACCATTTCCTCCAACCAATAGACCTTCATGAAAGCTTTTTGGTATGATAGGTATTAAATTACGAATCGCCCTAGCTGACGCAAAAATCACTTGATGCCCTTCTAACTTTAATTCTTGAAGTGCCTCAATAATTTCTGTATCAATTGTTTTCTAAAGAGTTGAAACGATATATGTCACCTGATGCTTTAGAGAAATTAGCTAAAAATTTATGATTTGTTAAACGAAAAAGTAAATACCGCGCACAAGATTTAGTGGCCTTATGTACTTGGTTAAGTCAATACATAGCTCATACTTCATTGACACAACTATGCAGTCGTTTAGAAGCTAACACTCGTATTTCTATAAGTTTAGAAGGGCTGAATCAACGCTTTAATTCGCAAACTATGCAGTTTTTACAACAACTCTTAGCATATTTACTCCACCAACAATTTTGTTCCTCTAGTAAGATTCCAACTTTGTATACAAACTATTTTCGACGTATACGTGTATTAGATTTTACACATTTTCAGATTCCAGATAAATTCACTTCTACATATCAAGGTTCAGGTGGTAGCGGTCAAAATGCTGGTGTTAAAATTCAACTAGAGTATGATTTACTATGTAGTCAATTTCTACATGTTCATGTGGGATCAGGAAAGTACAATGATAAAAGGTATGATTCTACTTGTTTAACATCGCTTCAACCGAATGATGTATGTATACGTGATAACAAAGAGAAAATAGTAACAGCCAGCAACCGCAATCTTGTTTGGCTCTTTGAGGGAAATTAATTCAGGTAATAATTATTAATTTATTTCCATTTGGAATGATGAATTAATAATTATTATCTAAATCTATTCAAGCTTGAAAATTCACTAGATTGCAACATTTATTTGAATGCAACTATGCTAAAATAGTAAACGTACTGTTAATCTTTCAGCGAATGTATAATGGCCTTTGTTACGATTTAATGTATAGTTGCAAAATAAAAACCCACTACTAAAGTAGTGGGTTTTTATTTTGCAGTTAATATTTTTTAAACGACAAAGTTCTACATAATTAAAATGCAACTTACTAAAATAAATAAAGCTATATTTATTGGCTAATTTTATATAAATTAAATGATTATCTACTATTTAATTGGTTATTATACTCTTTTAATGCTTCTTTCCAATGTCTTAATGGTTTTAATCCATTCAGCATTATGCAATTTTTGCTTAACACTGAATATTTAGGTCTATTAGCTATTTGCGGGAATTCTTCCGTCGTTAATGGAATGATATTGATGTCTCTATTGAAGTCCCTAAAAAATTCAACTGCAAACTCATACCATGAACATGTTCCTTCATTTGTCACATGATATAATCCATATTGATCTGTATCTATTATTTCTTCAATAAAATTTGCTAAATCTAATGCATAGGTAGGTGAACCAAACTGATCAGATACCACGCGGACTTCACCGTAAAGACTTGCTATTTTTCCTATCTTAGCGATAAAGTGACCATCACCCTTCCCAAATATCCAAGACGTTCTAATAATAAAATGATTCTTCGTGTATTTTGTTACTAAATGTTCTCCAGCCAATTTCGTTTCTCCATATATATTTAATGGATTAGGAAGATCCTCAAGATTGTACGGTGTATGCTTTTCGCCATCAAATACATAATCCGTACTAATGTATACAAATTTACATTTTATTCTGCCTGCAGCTTGAGCGAGATACTTGGTACCTAATACATTTACTTCATATGCCAACCCTTTGTCTTTCTCTGCCCCATCTACATTTGTAAATGCTGCACAGTGTACAATTACATCTGGCTTTACTCTATCAATGTAAGAGCAAACCCTTATTTTATTTGTAATATCTAAATTGGTTCGATTCACACCATATAATTCGTGATGTGTTCTGCTGAGTACTTGCATTAAAGTTTGTCCTAGTTGTCCATCTACTCCCGTTATCAGTATCTTCATTTTAAAATACCTCATTTAATTTATGTAATTTTTAGTTAATGAAATTCACTCCCACCACGTACGGTTATCTATATACCATTTAATTGTTTGGGTGAGCCCATCATTAAATAAATATTGTGGTTTCCAACTTAATTCTTTTTTTAGTTTAGTAGAATCCATAGCGTAACGTAGATCATGTCCTAAGCGATCTGAGATAAATGTAATTTGCGATTGATCTTTATTGAGGAATTTAAGGATTTTTTGTACAATATCTAAATTTGTGTATTCATTATCTCCTCCGATATTATATATGTGCCCGTCTCTTCCACCATGAAGAACTAAATCAATAGCTACACAGTGATCCTCTACATGAAGCCAATCTCTTATATGTAATCCATCACCGTAAAGAGGGATATCTTTATTATTTAACGCAAGAGTAATTGTTAATGGTATTAATTTTTCCGTGAACTGATAGGGACCATAATTATTGGAACAACGAGTTATATTCATAGGTAAACCGTATGTCTCATGATACGCTCGTACCATTAAATCTGCACTAGCTTTACTTGCACTATAGGGACTATTAGGAGCTATTATTGAATGCTCAGTAAATGCACCTGTTTGGGATAATGTCCCATATACTTCATCTGTAGAGATTTGCACAAATTTCTTCACTTTTGCTTTATATGCTGAGTGTAATAAGGCTTGTGTACCTAATATGTTAGTTTGGACAAAGATATGAGGATTTTTAATACTTCTATCAACGTGAGATTCTGCTGCAAAATTTAATACATAATCAAATTTCTCTTTTTTAAATAATTTATCTATGAATATTTCATTTGAAATATCCCCTTTGATGAATTTATAATTCTGATTTGATGATATTTCCTTTAAATTCGATAAATTTCCTGCATATGTTAATAAATCTACATTTACAATTTGGTATTGAGGATATTTCTTCAACATGTACCGAATAAAATTACTACCAATAAATCCTGCCCCACCCGTTATTAATAATTTCAATTAAAATCATCTCCATAAACAAAGTTGACATTAGTATCTTTTAATCTAGGTAGTTTTTTATCTTTCTCTGATAAAATTGGTTGATTAGTTGGCCAAAAAATCCCTATCGTTTCATCATTCCATAGAATTCCCCCTTCATGTTTAGGTGAATAATACTCATCTACTTTATACTGGACAATAGTATTAGGTTCTGTAGTACAAAAACCATGTGCAAACCCTTTAGGAACGGTAAGTAGACGATTATTATACTCACTTAAAATTGTTCCGAACCATTGGCCATACGTTGGGGAGCCCTTTCGGATATCTACAACTACATCGTAAATAGAACCAGAAATGCAGCTCACTACCTTCATTTGGGCTTTAGGATTCAACTGATAATGCAGCCCACGTATCGTGCCTGTGTGAACAGATAATGATTGATTATCTTGTACAAAGTCTCCCTGTAAATCTAAGAGTTCAAATTTTTTCTTATTACATGTTTCAATGAAGTAACCACGCTTGTCACTGCATTTATCAAGCTCTATAATAAAAACACCATCTAATGCTGTATGAATTTTACGCATTCTTCTCTCTCCATTCATTTAAATGCTATTGATGGGCAACCTTTAATAAATATCGGCTGTATTGATTTTCCTTTACCGAATTAGCCATTTTTAATAGTTGTTGCTTTGTAATATATTTCTTTTTAAATGCAATTTCTTCTAAACAAGCTACTTTTAAACTCTGTCTTTTCTCAATTGTTTCTATAAATTGTGCAGCTTCTAATAATGATTCGTGTGTCCCTGTATCCAGCCATGCATAGCCTCTTCCTAATAATTCAACTTCTAATTCTCCCATTTCAAGATATTTTTTGTTTATATCTGTTATCTCTAATTCCCCACGATTAGATGGTTTAATGGTTTTTGCTATTTCTATCACACGTTTATCATAAAAATACAGGCCAGTTACTGCATAATTTGATTTTGGTTCCTTTGGCTTTTCCATGATATTAATCACATGCTTTTTAGAATCAAACTCTACTACTCCAAAGCGCTCTGGATCATTGACATAATAACCAAAAACTGTAGCCCCCCTTGTATTCTTAACAGCCTTTTCTAGTAATTCTGTTAGTCCATGACCATAAAAGATATTGTCGCCAAGAATTAAAGCCACATTATCATTTCCAATAAATTTCTCTGCGATAATAAATGCTTGTGCTATACCTTCTGGATAAGGCTGAACAGTATATGAAAGAGTAATTCCATATTTTGAACCATCACCTAACATTTGCTCAAATTTATTAATATCTTGTGGCGTTGAAATAATTAGAATCTCTCTTATACCCGCCAACATTAGTACTGATAAAGGATAATAAATCATGGGTTTATCATAGATAGGTAATAATTGCTTTGATACAATTTGGGTAAGGGGGTACAATCTAGTACCGCTCCCACCTGCAAGAATGATACCTTTCATGGCATTGCGCTCCTTCATAGTATTTCTGATATGCTCAATTAAGAGCATAATCTTTAAAAACCATATAGCTTATTATGCAGAAGACCACTACTTACTTAATAAAAGTGGCCTCCTACATAAATAATTAATTTAAATATTTTCCTATTACAACAGAATTATAATTACCGCCGTAAGAATATGTACTAATTAAGGCATTGCTAACCGGAGTCTTACGAGCGCTTTCTGTGACCAGATCGATTCTTCCTCTATGACTCTTTACATTTTGCGTAGCTGGAATTTCACCATCAAATGCACATATTACACTAATGAGAGAAAGAAGACCCGCAGTTGCATGTGTTTCCCCAAAGATAGATTTTGTAGCACTAACAGGAACACTATTCCCAAATGTCCGTTCTATAACTCTCTCTTCAATACGGTCAAAATATGTATGACCATTGGCGGCTGCACAAATATATTCTATCTCTTCTGGAGAAATCATCGCCTCTTGCATCGCTAAACGCATAGATTCCTCCCATGCCTTTCCTAGATGGCTTAAGTCCCCTATTTTACTATCATCAGATGTTAACCCAAATCCTTTGATTTCAGCTAAAATATTACCACTTCTGTTTAACGCCGCTTCCTCACTTTCTACAATAAAGGCAACGGTCCCTTCACCAAGTATGGTACCGCTACTATTACAATCAAAAGGTCTTATATTCTCAGTTGTTAAGTACCTTTTTATTTTTGAGTGTCCCTCTATTATTGGATCATTTACTTCATCCGCTGTTACCACAATGAACGTGTCATAATCACTGGATTGAATCATGGCGTAAGCATAGTATAGTGCACTAATACCAGAAACCCCTCCACATGAAATAGTTGAAGTAGGACCTTTTATTTTAAAGTTTAATGAAATATGTCCAGCTGCTGCGTTCATAACTGTGTTTGGAAATAATTTAGCATTGGCAGCCTTTACGCCCTCTTGAATAACAATCCGATTAAATGATTCTACCGTTCCAACTGGTCCTGTACCTGTAGCAAAAATAATTCCTATCTTGTCCCTATTACTTTTATCTATCTTTAAGTTCCCATTTTCTATCGCCATTTTCACTGACAATACTGCATGTTTGCTAATTGAATCCATCTTCCTTAATAAATTAGGATGTATTAGCTTTCGATAGTTTTGTTCTGGTATTTTCCCAGCTTGTATGCACTTAGGATTGTCATTCCACTTTTTAATCTTTGAGGTACCACTTTTCCCTTTAAACATACAATCTTTAATTTCTTTAAGATTTGAAGAATTTCCAGCAAGTCCCCCTACACCAGTAATTACGACTTTTTTTTCTTTAATTAGCGTTTCCTTTTCCGCGGATAACTCGTGGTTCTCATTGTACTTACAGAATAAAATACTTGCATTGTTCCCACCGAAAGCAAACGAATTTGATAGTACATAACTCAAATCACTTACTCTACCCATGTTAGGTACAAAATCTAGATTAAACTTTTGACTTTCAACTTCAAAGTTTATAGTTGGGGGTAAGTATCCATGTTGAATAGCAAGAATACTTGTTACCGCTTCCGCTGCCCCTGCGGCTCCTAACATATGTCCTATCATTGATTTAGTTGAAGAAACTGGTGTCTTATTTTCAGTAATTAATGTGCGAATTGCTTTTGGCTCTGATACATCATTTGCTGGTGTACCTGTACCATGTCCATTAATATAGCTTACGTCCTTAGCATCTATGTTGGCTTTTTTTAAAGCACCTCGCATGGATCTCAAAGCACCTTCTCCACCTGGATCTGGGGCCGTCTGATGATATGCATCTGAAGATAAATCGTAATCCACTACTTCAGCAAGGATATTTGCACCTCTTTCAATCGCATGATCTAATGATTCCAAAACAAGAATGGCTGCACCTTCTCCGATTACCACGCCATTACTCTTGCTGTAGGGCGATGGTGGCGTTGGTGCTAGTGCTTGTAAACTATTAAAACCACTCATTGACAATTTAGATAAGGGATCTACACCACCGGTTATCATAATATCTGCTTTGTTATTTCGAATTGTATCCAGCGCAAAACCAATTGAATTTGTACCCGCGGCACATGCATTGGAAATAATCATTTTTGGTCCTTTTATTTTTAAGTCTCGAGTAATATTGTCACAAGGGGTATGGATTGGATACTTCAAAAGTAACGTTTCATCTGCTTTTTCAATTCCATCTTTGATCCACTGTTCATGAAATTCTTCTCCGCTCAACATGCCTCCTAAAGATGTGCCTAATGATATTCCAACTCGGTATGGATTTAAGTTTTCTATTTTTAATTTTGCGTTTTCAACGGCTTCCCTTGCCGCCATGACACCTAATTTTCCACATCGATCCATATCCTTTGTTTCATCTTTAAAGAAGTAATCATCTACCTGAAGGTTTTCAATCTCTCCGCCATAATCAGTTACCATTTCAGCCATATCGATATTTTGGATTACTTTAATACCAGATTTCCCAGATTTAATATTTCCCCAAAATTCCTTTACACTATTTCCGTTTGAACAAATAATTCCCATGCCAGTCACGACGATTCGTTGATTATTCATGTTCATATGCCATCACCTTTACAGTATTTTGATTGACCATGATTTAGGTAGAATATATGGTGAGGATTGAGTATGTGCCTCATACAACGCATTTTCATTATTTTTTACATAAAATCCAATTCCTGAAACAGCAAATGGTTCCTCTAATAAAGCAATTCCGAGTCTCATGTTTAATACAGGACTTTCTTTAAGTTCAATAACTTTACCAATTAATTGTTCCTCTATAAAAATTTCATCATTAACTGTAATTTTGCTCTCTATTCCTGTCGTGAATCCCACAATTCTTTTATTTACTCCATCTTCCGATTGCTGTTCTAAGGATTCTCTTCCATAAAATTCATCTTTATAAAAATCAATAAACCATTCTAAACTAGCTTCGAAAATATTTAGTTCTTCTAAATGTTTAAATTCAAAATATGGATGTCGAATTTCTAACATTAACGTCTCTAATGTTTCCCAATCCACTTTTCTTAAGTTAATATCGTCATCTTTAAAAGAATTAATGGTTTCAACCACTATTGGTTCTAAGGATTTTTCAAACAATAATTGATAACCATACTCTGCTGTTACACCTGTTCTTGCCAATAGAATTTCCTTTCCAAATAATTGATTTAACACAAATGATTGAAATGGTAGTGATGATATTTCGAAATCTAAAAATTGTTGAGCTAATCTCCATGCATAAGGGCCTTCAAATCCAAGGAGAGAATGTGTTTGACTTATATCTATAACTTCAATGCCATTTGTCTTTTGATTTTCTAACCAAGCTAGTACAGTGTCCTTTTTATGCGGTGTAGTAATAACTGTAATAGCATCCTCATTTTTAAATAGATTAATTATATCGATTACAGACCCATCTTCTTGTAACAATAAGGTAAAGAGTGTAGTTTCTTCTTCCATAAACATAATATCTTTCGTAACTAAACGATCTAGGAACTCTACATGGTCCTCCCCTTTTACAACAATTCTTCCTGTTTCTGATAAATCTATTAGACCTATTCCGCTACGTACTGCATCATATGCTTCATTTTTTTCTTTTTGTATATTAATTTGATTACTCATGATTAAGTGCCCCCAATTCTCTCTTTATCACATCATTTATTGTCGGTAAATTACAGACATTATCTATATATAGTTGTTGCATTTTCTTTAATTTCTCAATCTCAATTTTGCTATATAACATATTGAATATTGTTTTACTGGTTTTCCTTAAATCAAATATTTCACAAGTATGCACACAATTAAAATATTCATTTTTCTCCATCAATGGAGCTAGTTCTTTATGCCAACCGTTTGGGAATACAAGAAATGGATAAAGTCCATTAGGTATTATATAATTCCATTTTTCTATAATGCTTTTTAATATAGGATTAAGGCTGTATCCTTGAGCTTTTAATTCTTCATATCCCATATGATTTACAAGGCTAATCACAGGTATTTTTCCAAATACTGCTTTTCCCATTGAACAAGATGTAATATTATCAGTGATAAATAAATCACACGATAACAATAGTTGTTCGTATTCTTCCAAATGAAGAAATGGTAGCGAAATAAATTCTATTTTACCTCCATTTTTCATAGAAACAAATTTTGTCTCATCTGAGACCCCAATTAATTTAATATTTGTTTGGTTTGGAAAGTCCTGTAGATAAAGACTTAATAATTCTTGTAATATATATTCATAACTAAACTTTGCATCATTGTACTGTTTCTTCTCCATGAGCCTCATTTTTACTAATAAGTTGGCCCATGATGATTTTGCAATCATAATTAATTTATCTTGTTCTCTACAACCAAGTTGTGCTCGTATTTTCATTTTTCTTTCTTCATCTACTTGTAAAGCCTCTTTATACAACTTGACGGAAATAATCTTCTCATTATCTTCTTTATAACTATTTACTGGACACGTTCTAATTAACTTAAATTGAGACGGAATTTTAGGTAGTTTTATCAATGACCTTTTCTTTAAGCTATTGTAGTTTGCGTTTTTAAAAAGTTTATTTTCTAATAATCTATCCTCACTACCCCAAGCCAAAGAATCAATAGAGAAACAAGGTATGTGTAGGTTTAATAGATAATCAAGATCAATAATTGGAGACTCTAAAAATAAATTATGGTAATCAGCTAAAACAATAGCATCAGGCTGAAAAGAATCAATTATTTGTTTAATAACCTCTTTTTGTCTTAGCCCCTTTGTTAGTGATGTAACATTTGCTACAGATTTACTGGCATACCATGAGAATTTTTCGCTTGTTAAAAAATAAACTTCCCCATCTTTTTGAATTTGTTTAGCTAGGCATAAGGCATTATGTAACTCACCAATGCTGAAATGACTAGGTGCAATAAACAATATTTTCATGTCTTATTCCCCTCTACTAAAATTTGCGAAAAGTATTCACTATCAAGTAAAGTTTCTCCAACTGCAATATTAAAGCGAATATCTCCATCATTAAATTCATTCTGATTACCATATATTCCGATTTGTATCCCTTTTTTGGGCCATTCGTATATAAAACATTTTGTACTATGTGATAATGCTAAAATAGATACAAATAACCCATTAGATAATTCGAGAATTACCTTATTATCTAAATAAATCTTTCTTTGTTTGCCATTTGGTATTAACGTGTTTTGCTCTCCATTCTGCCAATAATACATCTTTTTAATTTTTGTTTTTCCTTTTTTCTCCCAGAATAAGTGAAAGACACTAGTTTTCATTTTATCTTTCTGTAGACTTTTCAATTGTATTTGTAAAACAGGTAGATCATATACAGTTGTATATTTAACTTTCCACTCATCAGATTGACAGAAAATCTGATTAATAAATTCCTTATATGTATTTTCCGTTGCTACTACTGAATGATTACTTTTATTGAGATTTATTGAATTAATGCTCAAATCTTTCCTACAATCTGGGGTATAAGAGTTAGCTGTTGGTATCATTACACCGGGTAAAAAATTATAAGAACTTAATACTGAGTTTTCTTTTAAAATCTCTTTATCTTTATACATAAATTTTGTTATTTTACTACTTTGGTCTACTTTAATTTTTAAATTTAGTACATTATTTTGAACTAGATATTCTTGTTTTTTTTCGCTATATGTTAATTTATTTTTTCCTTTAAGGAAAAGATATATTTTTTTAGTTATCGCATTTCTATTTAATTCATCTTGATACGTAAGTACGGCATAATGTGCTTTTGACCAATTAACCTTTCCACTAAATTCAAAATTAAAATTGCTTATAGATTCTATGTCTTGTATAAACAATTGTTGTTCGTAAGATGTCTGAGGGAAAAACAATGTTAATTTCCCCTTTAATATGGAAGAAAATAAGTTTTTTAGACTTCCGTGAATATGAAATTCCCCGTTTTCATTTATAATATGAAATTGGTCAGTCTCAATTGAGTACGGAATCTTATTAGATATAAATTTGGATGTATGACTAGTAAGATCGTTATAGATTTCTTCCACTTCATCTTTGCTATCATGGGAACATAAAGTATAATAGTGCGTTTTTGTTATGCATTTTTCTTTATCATTCCGTTTAAATATTACCGCGGGCATCCATCTTAATCCAAATAGGATACGCTCTATATTTCCTTTCCATATGAATCCAATATTAATATTTTGCGATTCAATCAATGTATAATTTCGCTCATACATGTTTGGATGACTAGGTAGATCGAATTGATTTACAAATTCATAGTCATGTAGTGCATATGGATACTCACCATATACCATAGGTTTAGAAACTAACCCACTCTTTAGTGGTACCGTCATTTTCGCATCATATAACATGCACCAAGGATATATCTTTATATATTTTCCTTCCTGTGCGAAATCATTTATTTGAACTATCTTATCTGACAAAAAACAAATGCTTCTCTTTAATCTTGTGGCCTCATGAATAATTTCAAAACATGAATCAGATTTTATTTCCCATGACAGCTCATTTACTTTCGGTTCTTTTACTGCATTTAAAAATGGATAATCTAGATCTGGCCATGCTTCTTTTGCCAATAATTGCTGCTTTCTAAGGTCATATATATATAAACAACCAGTACTTTTACTTATTTGTACAGTTATATACATATTTTCTAGAACTAAGTATTCTTTTGTTTCATAAACATGATTTTTCCCATGCGCATGAATCGGAATTATTTCCTTTAATTCCCCAATATTTTTATTTTGATGACTAACAGCCGAAAGTGTCATATTAGTGATACCAATTTTTTTAGGATTCAATACAATAGGATGATCCTTTATTTCACCCGGCTCTATGATACAGATTTGGTGTTTTTCTAGCGGTTTGAAATCTAGTATTTTCGAGTTTCCTTGTTGAATAAATAGTTTGTAAATTAATTTATCTAAAGAATTATTTTTTACATTAACGATACATGCAGATTCTTTTCCATTAATTAACTTAGGATAATTAGCAACATTTATTTCTAACGGATTTGCTATGGTTACTCCAAAATGAACAGTTAGTTCTAGTTCTTTTGCTTTTAACTTAGTAACAAGCTCTCCCTCAATTTCCTTAGTTACTGTTATAACTTCTTCCCACTCGTACTTTTTATTTGGGTAAAAAGTTTTCTTTAAATCAATTAAATAATCTTCCCCTATCTTCGATGTAATACTAGCTTCAATGGGATTTGAAAAATGGTTTTCATATACATAACAGATGCGAATCTTTTCTCCAACAATTAAATTGTTTCCCTCTAAAATATAACTAGTGAATCGTACTTGTTCTGTTTCTACTTCAGTAATTTTTTCACTTTTTATATCAACCCAACAATTTACATCTTTTGCTCCAAGATTAATAGCATACTTTACAACTTCAATTCCATTTCTTGTTATGGCGTTACTTTGAATAGAACGTAGGGATTTCAATCCCCTAACTGTTTTCCAACCTCTAGATAGCCATATATCTTGGTCACTTTTTGAAATAATTGGTTCAAATGCATCTAATAGATAAGTAATAACATAAGGTAAATAGCTTCTTAAATTTAAGTAGCCATCATAGTCTATATACGACCTACTTGTTTGATATAACCCCACTCTTTTATAGAGTGCCATGGCTACTTTATCTTCCGGATTTACTTCTGTATCAATATACTTAATATCTTGTTGGATAAGATTTTTAATCGCATAAGCAAATAATTTATCGGGTATATTTCCCGAACGAAATTCTGGGTGAATTAAAAAGAATCCTGCCCAGGTTCCATCTGAAGTTGCTGCTCTTTGACCTGATAAACTAGAAAATAATAAGCTGGCTATAATTTCATTTTCATATTCAGCAATTAAATATAACTGTATCTTACGCTCTCGAAATAATTGCTTGATGTCTTGTTTATTTAAGGGATATCCATATTTAATGGGACCATACTGATATTTATTATAAAAATGAGCTAATTTCTCACTATCTGCCGCTGTACACTCACGAACTTGAACATCCATACCATGGATCATATTTCCTCAACTCTTTTAGAAACTTGAATACTACCAGTAGCAACTTTCTTTTTATCTACATAAGCCGTAATTTCCACTTGTGAGATTAATCCAAGAGACCTTCCAATTTGGACATGTAATTCTAGCTGGTCTCCTGGTACTACAGGTTTTAAAAATTTCATATTACGTACAGAAACTAAATAACCCACATATGAACTCGGATCTACTTTAGGTGAACATGCACCATGTGCATCTATTTTTGCTAGTTCCCCTGTAACATAAACAACAGCTGTCATTTGTGCCAAAGCTTCAATAATTAGCACCCCAGGCATAATTGATTCATTTGGAAAATGCCCTTCAAAAAAAGGTTCACTTACAGTTACATTTTTAATACCAATTCCTCTCTTTCCTGGCTCAAGTTGAATCACTTTGTCTAAGAAAAGAAATGGCCATTTATGAGGTAAGATATTTCGGATTTGATCTGCATTTAATACCGGTCTCACTGCACATCATCCTCCCTATTTTCTTCAATAAAATCAGCAATTTTATTAATAGAACCAAGTACTGCCATATTCTCGTCATACACGGCAACTCCAAACTCCTCTTCAATCGACAGAAATAACTCTAATGCATCTAAAGAGTCAACTCCTAAACCTCTTCCGAATAATGGCTGATCATCAGTGATGTAATGCGGTTCTATTTCTAAATCTAATCGCTCAGTAATAATTTCTTTAATTCTTGTAGTTAATTGTTTTCTTTTTTCAGCAATTATTTTTGTTTCTACATACGTAAACATCTGTTTTCCCCTTTTCCTTGTTCAAATCAAAATTCGTCATTTAATGTTTAACCATTTACTAATCCACCATCCACTGTGAAAATTTTCCCAGTGATATAACTTGCATAGTTAGAAGATAAAAATGTTGTTAGATACGCTACCTCTTTAGGATCCCCAATTCTTCCAAGTGGCACTAGTTCTAACATCCTTTTTAAAGTTTGTTGGTTCATGCCTTTTGTCATATCGGTTTGTATAAAACCAGGTGCAACGGCATTAACTCGAATGCCGAATTCACCGCCTTCTAATGCTAAGGTTTTGGTCAGAGAAATAACCCCTCCCTTTGAAGCAGAGTAATTACATTGCCCTCTTGCACCCGTTATTCCACTTGTCGACGTGATATTTACTATAGAACCTCTTTTCTGTCTCATCATTATTCTTAATGCTTGTCGACAACAAAGAAATGTTCCTTTTAAATTTAAATCAATCACATGGTCCCATTTTTCCTCGCTCATCATTGCAGCAAATCCATCATTTACTACTCCTGCATTATTTACTAGAATATCTATTCTTTTTTCTTTAGAACGTATGTGTTGAAACAATTTATGAATAGAATCTTCATTTGTGACATCCGCATGAATAGGAAATGCTTTTCCACCTTTTTCTTCTATAGTATTTACTATTTCATTTGCAGATTTTTGATTACTCTGAAACGTAAAGTAAACAATTATGCCCTGTTTGGCTAGGTCCATTGTTATTGCTTTACCAATTCCTCTTGATCCTCCGATAACTAATGCCACTTCATTTCCATTAAACATAGACCCGTTCCTCCTTAAATTCTTTTTCCATCATAGTAAGACTTCTTTTTAAATACATCGGTGTTTCTGTAGAGGATACAGATATGTTCTGTTTAAAGGAACGACATAACTTGGTTAAAGTATTTCCGGGACCTACTTCTATAAAGTGTTTTGTACCCTTATTCAATAAAGTGTAGATAGTGTCTTGCCACATAACTGGATCTACGCATTGTCTTTCTATATCTTGTAAAATATTGATCTTATCTGTAGTTGCTTTTCCTGAACAGTTTAAAACAATTGGAATTTGAGCACTTTTTAACTGAAATAAATTTAAATACTCTTTAAACTCAAGAACCATTTCTTCCATTAAACGCGAGTGAAATGCATGACTAGTTGAGAGTATTTTAGTTTTTATACCGTTTTTTTGATCTAATACCTTTTGAAATTTAAGAATACTCTTACTCTCACCAGAAAAAATAACCTGTGTAGGGGAATTATAGGCAGCAATATCAATTTCATATTGTTTAGATTCCTCTATAACTTCAAATAATGTTTGATATGTATTCGACACAACCCCTAACATGTATCCCTCTCTCTTTACATTACTCATCAGTTGACCACGCTTTCGAACAATGGATAGCGCATCCGAAAATTGTAAAGAACCTACTTCTACTAGGGCAGAGAATTGTCCTAAGCTATGACCGGCCACTTTAGATGGCCTTATACCGTTCAAATGTAAAAGTCTTGATATTCCTGTGCTTACCGTAAGAATAGCTGGTTGTGTAACACTTGTTTCTATTAATTTTTCACTTGGCCCATATAAACATAGTTGCTTTAAATCAAATCCAAGCGTATCATTTGCTTCCTCAAATAATGGGACAAATATATCTGGGTATTTATCTAAATACCCTTTACACATCCCTACTGATTGAGACCCTTGTCCTGGAAAAATAAATGTAATCATATGACACCCCCGCTATTTTCAAATTGAACCTTTTTTAAAATTTCTTCTGGTAATCTACTGATTAATTGATTATTCGACCGTGTTAAAACATGTTTTGAGAATCCTTCCGCTAACAAAACTCTGCATCTCTTGCGGAATAATTTATACACAAATTCTATATAAACTTTACTTTCATTCTTAAGATAGGTTTCTACAATTAAGTCATCTTGAAATCGAGCTGATTTTTTATAGGCACATCCTATATCGATTATTGGAAAATATAATTTTTCCTGTTTTAAATATTGGTTTATTCCAGTCATATCCAGTGTTTTAAACCTACCCAGCTCAAACCAATGAAAATAATGAGAATGGTGAGCAATTCCCATGGGATCGCATTCCCCAAAACGAACATTCACCTCATTTTTTACTATGTACACTTATTTCACCTACTTTTCATAAGAACGTCGAAATTTTTGTATGGCGATTGTTAAAAATAAAATTCCCATGCCAATTAATGCAGCTGATGGAATAAGCACAGAGGAGAACTCCTTGTTATATACTAATAAATCGTTAAATCCTCCCATTGCCCAGGCTGTAATCGTAATATGGGCTATGTTTTGCATCCATTCCGGCTCTATATAGAGCGGCCACCAAGATCCACCTAAAGCAGACATAGTTAACACGATTAAAATAGAAATACCATTTGCCTGTGATCTTGTTTGACATATAGAAGCTAATAAAATTGCCAGGCTTGAAGCAGCGAATGCAGTACATATTACTAGCAACATAATTCCTAATACACTTTTTCCAAGCCACATTCCAAATATAAAATGTCCTACGCTAAAAAGGACTGCACATTGAACAATTGCTGTTATAAAGCATGAGAGCATCTTTCCAAAAATGATTGATAATGTATTAATAGGTAAAGTAAGGATTTTTCTTAACGTTCCATTCTCTCTTTCTTCTACTAATGCACCTGCAGCTGCAGCAGTACCTAAGAGTACAAACATTACGGCATATCCTGGTACATTAGATTCAAATGGAGTAGGTTTATGTTCATTATCTGATGCTAATTCTTTAAACTCTACTTTCACATTTACTTCCATTTGGGCAGAGGCTTGTTTTACAATCTCTTTAGTCATATCTTTTTGTATTTCTGAAACAATTTGAGTTACAGCATTTGAAACAACACTTGGAATAATACGATCAACTTTATCTTCTATGATGATGACTTTAGCCTCTGTCCCTGAATAGACATTTTGTGTAAAATCCTTAGGGATAACGATTGCCGCTTTTTTAGTTTGAACTTCCTTTTTCGCTTGTTCTTCTGTATATGCTTTCTTTTTACCATTTAATTCATAAGTTTCTTCTAGCTCAAGAGCAGGTATTTTTTTTAACTCTTCAATAACCCTTTTAGAAAGTTCTCCACTATCATTTACTACTATAGGAATCTTGAATTTTTCTGTCTTACTATCAAAAACATTGGATAATGCAAAACTAGCAACTGCAATTACTATAATGGGTGTAATAAATAAATAGATTAGACCAGGAATATCCTTTAAAAGAATAAGCAGATCTTTCTTTGCTATATACCATGCTTTCATGTTTATCATCTCCTTTCATTTACGACCTTAAGTTTTTCCCCGTTAGATGTAAGAATACATTTTCTAAATTAGAGTTATTAACATTAAATAAATCGATTTTCAGATTATATTTTTGAATCAATTTCATAACTTCTCTTGTAACATTAAAGCTATCTACACATTGAATGATGATTTTTTTATCTACCAATGTGCAGGACTTCACATCTGGAATCATTTTTGTTTTATGTATAAATTCTTCTGGAATATTTGATATTACAATCTCTACATAATTTTTCCCATATTTTTTTATTAAATTTTTTGGGGTGTCAACATCTAATATTTCCCCCTTATCATAAATTGCTACACGATGGCATAACATCTCTGCCTCTTCCATATGATGAGTTGTATATATGACAGTAATCCCTAGCTCTTCTACAAGATGGCGTATGCAATTAAAAATATGGTTTCTTGATTGTGGATCAATCCCAACTGTTGGTTCATCTAAGAAAATAACTTTTGGCTTATTTAGCAAACCAACCACTAAATTAATTCTTCTTTTCATACCACCAGAAAATGTATCGATTCTTTTATTCGCCCAATCCTCAAGCTGTGCAAACTGCAATGCTTCTCTTATCCGCCTTTTTTTCCTTTTTCCCTTTAATCCGTATATATCGGCATAAAAAGCTAAGTTATCATATGCGGTTAAAGTCGGATATAGCGCTAAATCTTGAGGTACTACGCTCACATTTTTTTTAATCTTATTCCGTTCAGTATACAAATCGTAGCTACATACTGTGCCATACCCTTCATCTGGCAGGATAAGAGTAGATAAAATTGAAATAAGTGTTGTCTTCCCTGCTCCATTTGGTCCTAGTAATCCTATAATTTCACCTTTACGAATATCTAGATTTAAATTATTAATAACTGTATAATCTCCATATGATTTCTTAATGTTCCGAATGGAAATCATATTATTTATATCAGTCATATTGTTTCCTCCTCCATATTGCTAATACAATTTATTAAAAGTGCCTCTTCTTTATATCCATTAAAGCTTCAAGGTATTTATATCCGTACTTTGAGTCTGGTTCTAGGTATGTGCCTTCTGCCCACTCATTCCAAGCATTAATAAATAAAAAATCAGTATCCTTACTATGTTGTAGAAGATACTTCTTAAACTTATCGGGATTAGCTCCCTTCAAAATTAAAGCGCTTTCTTTTTTTCTTGGAGAGTTATCCCAATCTATAAAAGCCCCTTTATAAATGTTCTCACGTTCTTTAATTTGACGGCTTAATATTCTTTTCCATACAAAATCATAACTTAAATGAAAATCTTTTTTTTCTTGTTGAAGTGAATTTGTATTACCTATTAATTTTTTTAAAGTGTACATAGGTTCAAACTCTATGGCAGCATCAAAAGGAAAATCTGATTTATCTTCAAAAATCGTTAACATTTCTACAAAGTGTATTCCTAGAAGTCCCTCAGATTGAGCCCATACATTCCATAGACTCAACATTGTATTAAGGTTCGGTATAGAAGCTGGTCGGTAAATTACAAATATCGGTTTATCTTTAATAGTTAAATAGTTTTCTTTTTTAAAGAATGGCAAAAGATAATTAAAGTGTTCTTTCCAATCGGACTCATCCCCATACTCTTGTCGTATTAATACTTCTTGGTCTTTCCCATCCCAAGATCTTGTCCACGATTCATTTGCCCAACATAAGCAATATGGGAAATCGATCTCCTTACATTGATTTCTCAGTTCTACTGGTTTCTCTAGTAGTTTTTTCCCTTTGAACCAATAATGATAATAGCAAAAACCATCTAAACCGTACTCTTGTGCTAAGTTTATCTGCCACTTATGAACGTCTAAATTTAACAAGTTGTAATAATAATTCCCTAATGGAGCTCTAGGCTGATAGTGTCCCAGAAAACGTGGTTTTGCTTTTTTTACATTGGTCCATTCTGTAAAACCCTTCCCCCACCATAAATCGTTTTCAGGTATTTCATGAAATTGTGGTAAGTAAAAAGCAATAGCCTTCATTAGTAAGGACTTCCCCCCCTTCCCCATATGCAGTGACTCACTTATTAATTAAAAACAATTACACAATATAAAACTCTATCTTTTAACATGTAACTATTTAATCTGATGTTAAATCTTGTCACAAAATAAGGCAAAAAGACCTTAATTATTGTAATTTTCACACACGAAAAACTATATTTTTAGCTTTTTTTAGAAAACTATTCAAAAAACACTTTAAATCCATTTAATTATTGTATAGTTTTATATTATAGGAGGGGAAAAATATGTCGTTTTTTGGCGAAAAATTCACAAATTTATTGGTAAATTTAGATGTAGTAAGCCTAATTGGAAAAATAAAGCAATACCAAGGGAGATTGGAGGTCTATGAGAAGGAATTTCCTTGTACATTAGAAAAGTTGCAAAAATCTACTCAGCTTCAACATACCAAAGATTTTGTTGCAATGTATAAAAACTTAAAAATAACAAATAAAAGGTTGAAAGAATTAATTTCATATGATCTGTCGCCAAAAACAATGATTGAAGATGAAATATCTTGTTACGTTGATGCGCTATCACTCATTCATAATAACTATGAAAGGCTTACTATTGATCCAAACACAATCTTAGAAATACATTTTCAACTTTTTAAATATGCTACTTCGGACAGTGGAACGTGGAGAAAACAGGACATCTTACTTGAAGAACATACGCAACTTAATTTCTCATTTTATTGCTATCGTCCTTTAACGATTAAAGAAATCCCAGAAGCAGTAAAAGATTTATGTGAAGAATACAATTATTTATTAAATCAAAAAGAAATTGATCCACTACTTTTAATTTGTAATTTTGTACTTAATTTTATATGTATTTTTCCTTTTGAATCTGGAAATGGAAGAATGGTACGTCTACTTATATCTTTATTACTATTACAAAGTAAACATTCACTAGTGAAATATATTTCACTAGATAAAATAATTAAAAAATATGAGAGAGATTATTATGATGCCCTTTATAAATCTTCAGCAAATTGGCATTTTCAAGAACATAATGTATCCTTTATATTAAAATGTCTATTACATATTATTCTAGAAGCGTATAAAGAACTAGATGTACATATTACAAGTTACCAACTAAAAGGGAACAAAAGTTTTAAAATTAAAGAGTATATATTAAAACAAGAACTACCTTTTACAAAAGAAGCAATACGAATGGTATTTTCTGATGTTTCACCAAGCACGATTAATAAAGCATTTGCTTGTTTACAAGAAGAAAAATTAATTGAGCTAAAATCAAAAGGCCGTAATGCAGTTTGGATTAAAACGAAGATATAAATAATATCAAAAAATTATAGGGTGATTTTCAAGAACTAATGATTAATACATACATATAAATTTATTTTACATACACAATAGATATATTTACTTAATACATAAAGAGGTAATTTGTCGCTACATTATTTATACAATTATTTTTGTATTTTTCTATCTCTATACTTCCAAAAGTCTGATGGCAGACTTTATAGGAAGTATTACAGATAAAAACTAGATATTCAGATTTTATATCCTAAATAACATTTTAGCAATAGTAATGTATAGCATTTATTCCGTTCCACTCAAAACGTTATAATAAAAGGAAAAGAGAAAAATACCTAGATTCAGCTTTAATTCATTAAAAAATTCGATTTCACTTACGTAAGCGCTGATTAATTTTGTCTCTGATAGCAACTGCTATAAATTCTTCGATAGAGCTATTTGTTTCACTTGTAATTTCTTTCATATATTTGTATTCCTTACTTGTAAGTATGACAGACTTCGTTACTGTGTTACTATCCAAATATACACTTTGATTCATTCTTGGGACAATTATTCCCTTCTATATAGGGCGTTAACTCTTCGATCCATTCCATTTGAATTCCTGGTGGTAATGTAATTAATGATTGACGAATCTCAAAATACCAAAATGTCTCTTCTTCTGAAATTTGTATATTTCTTGGAGATACGTACTGCAATATATTATCGATTATGTGAAAAATATTGTTTCGTAATCGCTAAAATTTTGGAAAACGAAACTTAACAAACCTTTGATGATGGCTTCTAGGTTTATCCGATAATATATAAGCAGACTCATATCCTTCTTTTAATGCCTTACTAAGTGTCATATTAGTCCCAAATTCATCAAGCACTATAATATCACCACGTTTTGGAATAGAAATAACACGTGCCAATGTATTTCCCTTTACAAACTTTTGAAATAATACTACATTATGTTTCTGCGAAAATGTATATACAGGATTAGCTTGTTCTACTTGCTGAACAATTTCACGAATATCCTCCTTCACAGATTTCGTTTGTCGGTTACGATGTTCTATTAAAGAATAAACTAACTTTCCTTCCTCTATCCATTTTTCAAGTTGATTCTTACTAATATGGTACTCTTTACTTGCCTGGTATAAAGTAATACCCTCAATTTTACGTTCTTCGTTTACTTTCTCTACTTCTTCTCTACTAAATAAGAAACTTCCATCTAAACGCCATGTATCCTTATTGATTGGCGTTAGCTTTCCTTGCTTCATTAAATTATTAAAAATAAAGTAACTAATGTCTAAGTAACCTTTTACTTCATTTGTAGTCATAGTCATTTCATATACATATGAAGGTTTTTCAGATGAAGAGATATTGTACTACTACTTGAATCGACAAACACATTTTGACCAAGAAAAACGGAGTAAGGCTACATCAAGAACCCTATATGCACGTGATCTAAGTCAGTTTTATTTCTTTATTAAACAAAGTGCGGAATTTCTACAGAAAGATGGAAAAGATTATAAAGTTGGTCAAATCTGGAGAAACCTTAGAAAACGACGTATCCGTAATTATCAAAAATGGTTGTCACAGGAGGCCATCTCCTATCAATCTAAAAATAAATACAAGCCATCTACAATTAGTAGAAAACTTGGTGTTATTCGTTCCTACTTGAAATAGCTATATGAAATCCAATATATTCAGGACCCTCTACATGTTGAGATACTAAGTACAACTGTAAATAAACAACATAAACCTAAACGGGAGTTATCATATGAGGAAGTAAAACAGTTACTTCATTACTGCAAGGATAATGAATTCAATTACGCTTTATTGTCAGTCCTAGCTACTACAGGGTTACGTGTTGCAGAAGTCGCACATGCAAAGTGGGATGATCTTGAGTATGACGCTATACGAGGACGATACTATTTAAAGGTTGATACAAAGGGAGATAATGAGCGGATTGTTTCCATTAATAAGGAGATTTTTAATCGGATTGCCGCATTTCGAATGCGAAGAAGATTACCTATAGACATTGGGAATAGAAGTGGTGGGACAGTATTTCAAACTAAAAACCATACTGCTTATAGAGAGAATTATTTGTCACAATATATTTCTAAAATCATTAAGGATACTCAGCTACCCTTTACAGAGAATATGGGAATTACTCCCCACTTCTTTAGACGTTTTTATGTACAGTACTTATATGATTACAAAGGATTACCACCTCATATTATCGCAGCGGCAGTAGGTCATAAAGATGATCGGACTACGAAAGAAAATTATTTGAATCAGCGATTGACGAAAGATAATGATGCCGGTAATTTAATTTTGGAAGATGAATTTTAAATTGAACCTCTACTTTAATATTAAAACGGTTCAATAACATTACTTATAGTTATATATTTTTCACATAATTAAAATCGATTTATTGTCCATCTATTATTGTTAATCCACATAAATGATAAATGTCCATTAGTTATTCTCCAAATTTCCCTATAAATATGTTTTATTTTTAGCATGCCCTGTTATAAAATAATTAGAAAGATTCACACCAGAACTGTTCGTAAGTTAAAACTTTATTTTATTTATAAGTATTAATCTATTAGTTGTATATAATATATAATCCAATTTTTTTGTTCTAATCAAGATAGTTTCTGAGTGTTTGAATTTATTACCAATTTCTACTACTTTGGTAGTATTTTCTAACGTATTATTTTTATTAACCTCAATTATATCTTCTAATGGAATATTAACTGTTGCGCCTTGCCATGTAATGGCTATTTTTTCGATTGATTTTATAATTTCTATTTCTTTCATATTACTAGTAACTCCCTAATCTATTTGTGTTTATCTATATAATAGAGTATATATTTAGAATAGAAACCAGCCAATTTCATATATATTCACTCAGCCATTGTGTAAATAGGTAATTCTAGTACAAAGATTCTTAGGTTTAGTTACAACCTAGGGCTAATTTGCAAATTTTTTTGAATTGAATCTTCCAATAATCTAAATTATGATGATATTGTTTATAATATTTAATGCTATGAAAATACAAAAAATTCAGCAGAGCTCAGGCCCGGACAACATTTGGAGTTATGAAAATGAATTGAGGTGGCTTTAGCATTGCTTAAAACCCATAACTAATTATTTGTTAATAGCTAAAAAAATAATCTTATAGGTGAGGATCAATAGAAGTATCTTATAACAAATAAGTCCGTATGTGAAAAATAAAAAGGAACGGTGCTAATGCGAAATAAAACTAGATATCAGACATGGATTCGAATGAAAAAGCTGATTATGTATTAAACACACCCAAAGATATTTTGAATTTAATTTAACCAAGCTCGAGTCTAATAAAGAAATTTAGTTATAGGCTTAGCGAAAGAAATTCGGTTATTGTTGGTGCTAACTTTCTCGTGAACATTATGATTATTAGAGGTTTTTAATGTAGTTATGACTTTAAAATTCACAAAATTAATATAACGTTTCCTTTTTAATTCATAGTATATACTTAACTAAATATTAATGAAAAAAAGCCTCTTTTCTCGTTGAAAAGAGGCTTTTTACCGTATCATATTAAATTATTTGGGTACTAGTAATAGTAAGTAATGTACTGGGATACAATTTATTTACTACGCAATTAAGTATAACATGTATATATCATGAAAGGCTGTGTCAAATTTACGAATAAATATGAATTCTTACTATACGATTTTAGTTAAAAATGATAATACAATTAAAGATAACGTCTATTTGTTGTGTATCAATAAAACAACATTAACACAGGAATTCGTTTTGTTGTCATCTGAAGAAAACACTACAGCTTCAATACCTTTTACCAAAAATAATTCCGCATATCTACATAACAACGAAATATATTTTATAAATGGATTAGGAAATGTTATTACGTTTAATACACAGACACATACAGTAATTGCTAAGTTTAAGGTCGATTATAACGAAACTGATGGAGTTAGATATAATGAGCAAATATTCTACCAAGGAGATCAATTACATGTCTTAAGGTATGATAAAAATCGAAAATATAATTATTATATAGAAATTTATTCTTTGAAAAATGGTAAGCAAATCAAAGAAACTGAAATTAGTTACATGGAATAAATTATCAAATATGTATGGTGAGGGAAATCGATTCATGCTTATGATTTTAAAGTGTTAGATTAAAAAATTTAATAAGTAATCCAACAAGATTTCTTCGCCTATTGTACTTTCGTAAAGGATGGACGATAATCCCCTAATCAATTATAATTAGGGTGTTTTTTTATTAAACATTATGGTACGTGAAATTATACATTACCTTATTAAAATAGCCCCATAGATCTTACACCTATGAGAGCTATCTAAGGGTATTTAGACTTTCGACTCTATTCTATTTTAACAGAAGTTCTCCATACATGAGAAACATAATGAACCAAAAGCTGACGAGCATGACGAGAAATTCTTTAGACCCTCTCAAAAAGTTTAGGATCTTTTATAATATTTGTACCGTATTCATTTATTCTTCTAGAAAAAGTGAATATAGTCAATTACGTACATTATGGAAGACCTCCGTCAATCTAGCATTCATGAAATTGATCTAATGGATGCCAGACAATTCGAGGAATACTTAAGTTTTCTTTATCAATCCTTCGGGTACCGAGCAGAAGTTACAAAAAGTTCTGGTGATTTTAGAGCCTATTTAATTCTAACAAATAATAATGAAACGATTATTGTGCAAGCAAAGCGCTACTAAAGTTAAGTTAGCATCCAAGCGGTTCAAGAAATCGTCGCAGCAAAAGGCTACTATAGTGCTAATCAATGCCTGGTTGGTTACCAATAACTATTACACTAGGCCAGCACGTAAATTAGCTGACTCTAACGATGTTTTGCTTATAGACCGCGATTTTGCTAATTAAGCTAAGCACGCAAGTAAATCGTCAAAATGAACAGCAACCAACCAATTTAAAACGGAGTAGCTATTAAAAGCTGACTGCTCTTTTTGTTTAGAATGAATAAAATTCAATATTCCGTCAATAATATAGATACCCATTTCTTAACCTGAGTAGTTAGCTTTTGCTAGCTGCTCTTTTGTTGTTTATGCACCTTTCATTTTAAAATCATATATATTATTTTAAGGATATGAGTCATCTTTTAAGACACAAATTACACTCCGGAAAAGAGCACTGTTCGAAGGTGCTCTTTTTTATTTTGACGCACCCGAATATTTCTAAATATTAAACAAATACTATACACAGGCTATAAGCCAAAACTCATTTAAACCGTCCCAGTTTCTCTTCTCTGTATTGAGCAGTTAGCTTTTGCTAGCTGCTCCTTTTTCCATAAAATTCTTTCTCAACATTGGACGTATAGAATTAATAAGGTTCATTTAGTATTATATAAGTAATCTCAACGTAAACTTTACTATTAATTTTTTCTCAAAAGGGCCTACCCTCGCAACAGGCCCTAAAAAACTTCTACTACTAAAATTGTATTTTTATAAAAAGTTTCACGTTTCAAGAAAACAGCATACAATATAACATACTTTTTACCAGCAAGAGTAATCTTGTTCTCAGGAGAACTTTATCGACTAAGATACATACAATAATTATAGTCACCTCAGTATCAGCCATTAAACACCTTTTAAGGTGTTTTTTATTTTTTCATAGGACTCACCCTTGCCATAAAACAAACGACTTTGTTTAAGCTTCTCCTTATGAAGTTTTTATTTAGTTTTCTTTCCTACATAACATTTTTATATTTGTTTATACTATAGTTGTAACTTTTCGTTACAACTTATATCTGTATCCAGTGAAACTTCTAAAATTTCACAATAAAGCAGTTAGCAAATTCAGCTAGCTGCTTTGTTGTGCTAAATGAAGTTTTTATTAACTTGTCACCATCTGATTAGAGCTTCACATAGATATGTACAATTTTTGTACATGTTTTTTATTTCAATACAAAATAAAGATTTCGTTAAATTTTCCACTTACCTTTATTCTTTTATGACAGGCTCCATAATTTCAAGTAAGGCATACAATATTAAAAATTTACTCGTGAAAATCTGATTACGAGTTTTTGAAATTTCTATATCTCATGAGACATTCACCTACCTTACTAAGGGTGCATATAAAAATGCGCTCTTTTTCATAAAAAATGCTCCCAGATAAATCTAGGAGCATTTTTTATGAAACATAATTTTTTATTTGTTTACGAATTACTTTATTATAAAAACCATGTTTGACTACTTGCCTAACACCGTCTACTTCAATTCCCATAATCTCTGTAATTTCCACAACAATTGTGTTCTGCAAAACACTTATTACATATCCCGTCAATTTTAAATTAGGATTTTTACGATATGAAAATTGAACGTATTCTCCAATTGTTACCTTTGCTATATGTTCCATTTTGCCCCCCTTAATCATTATTAATTATTTATTAGATTCCCCTTTTTTATCACCTTTATACTGTCTAATAATTTTATAAAATACAGAACGCTGAATCTCATATTTCCTCATGGCTTCTACTTCAATAATTGAATCAATCTTCCATTGCTAGAACACATTAATCATGGAACCATTTCCACCTGTAAGTAAAAAAATGATATTCACGATACAACAAAGTAAAAAGTAACTATCAATAGTTTTATTGATAGACACGGAAAGTGAAGTTTAAGGCTAAACCTGAACATGCAGGTATATTGTTAAACATAGGCGTATCAGCTAAATTGCTGATACACCTTAAAACTACATTGTTAAACAACATAATTAATGTGGTTCAGTGGTTGAGTCATGTTAATTTTAACTAGATTTCATTATGTTCCTCAACAAAAAGCTTTATAAATACAAAAACACCTTATTTTTTCATTTTGGGGAACAATTAATTTTTTAAGTTGATGACGATGTGTTCCTATCCCTATTCAAAATAATTAATGCATACATCCCATTTCATTTTTACAAATCTATTCTTTAAAGAAAATTTTTATTAGCAAATCTAAATTTCGTTATTCTTATCCAAAATCCTAAATATACATATAAAGTTTATAGCGCACTATTCGAACATTTTGTGAAAATTAGCAAAAAACATTACAAACTACTAGTAGTAGGTATTAATTTCCTAGTATTTGTTCCAAACACTGTGTTAAACTGAGTTGATTTAACAGATCTACTCTAATAACATTAATGAAATGGGGTATTTACTTGAACTTTCCACAATTAAAAATCGGTCATATGATGCCAAAGGTCCCAATTATTCAGGGAGGAATGGGCGTAGGCATTTCATTAAGTAAACTTGCATCTGCAGTTGCAAATGCGGGAGGAATTGGGATTATTTCAGGAACTGGTATTTCCATAGATGAAATGAGAATGCATATTAGGAAGGCAAAAGAAAAGATCCGGAATACTGGTTATATTGGAGTAAATGTTCTTTTTGCAATGAATGATTTTGCTGAAAAAATGAAAGCAGCCATTGAGGAAAAAGTTGATTTCATCATATCTGGTGCTGGCATTTCACGAGATATGTATACTTGGGGGAAAAATGCCGGTATACCAGTTATTTCAATAGTTTCCTCAGCCAAACTCGCTAGATTATCTGAACGCTTGGGTGCGGCCGCTGTTGTAGTAGAGGGGCATGAAGCAGGGGGACATCTTGGTACCGAGCGACCTTTATTCGATATATTACCGGAAGTAGTTGCAGCGGTGGATATTCCCGTAATTGCTGCTGGAGGAATTATGACCGGAAAAGATATTGCTCATGCCTTAAAAATGGGTGCTTCTGGTGTACAGATGGGTACAAGATTCGTTGCAAGTAATGAGTGTGACGCACCACTATCCTTTAAAGAAAAATATATAAATGCTCGATTAGAAGATACTATATTAGTCAAAACAACTGTCGGTCTCCAAGGTCGTGCGGTTAAGAATAGCTTCACTAAATTAATAGCTGATGATAAAAAGATAAAAATAAAAAAGTGTATAAATTGCTTAAAAAACTGTTCTTATCGTTTCTGCACGCTAGATTCTTTGATAACCTCTATGGATGGTGATTGTGAAAACGGCCTTGTTTTCGCAGGCGCACGAGTAAATGAAGTCAAAGAAATTTTGCCCGTCAAAACAATTATTAACAATATTATGATGGAATATAAAGCATGTATGTAAGGTAGAATCCATGTATAATTCTTAAAAAAATATTTAATGTTGTAAATTCTTATTTTCCTGACGATACATCAACTAATAATTATACTTCGGGCATTATTGGTCATAAAAAAAGAACACCTACAAATACTGTAGGCGTTCTTTTTTATTTATAATTGGATAATTTCTCTTATTTCTTCTATAGGTAACTTCGTAAATTTCGCAATATCCTCTACAGACATTCCGTTTTTATACATACCACATACCAATTGTATACGTTCGGCTTTTTTTCCTTCTTCAATACCCTTTTCAATACCTTTTTTGATTCCTTGCTCCTCTGCATGAGCAAACTTTGCAGCTTCATCCATTAGGGCTTTTTCCCTCGCCTCATAGGCTTGTCGGAATGTCGAATCTTGACTCATTCGCTCCCACTTATTCATTGCTTTTTGTAAAATCGGATCTTGATTCATCGCAATGTCCTCCAATGTTTGAGTTAAGTGTTCATCTTCATTTGCCGGAAGTAATAACAGCCAACGAACAAATGAATCTTCCCACGGATTAACTTTCTCTTCCCGCCATTGTTCCATTAATTTAGGAAGTTCTATAACATGAATCTCTATATCATCACTAAATTGCTTTTGCTGTTGTACATTCCATAGCTTTCCCGTTGTATGAAATTCCTCATATTCGGGAAAAAGTACGAAGTTTAACAAATTAATAGTAATTGTTTTACTAAGAGAGCTGTAAGGCATCCCTTTTTGTAACTGTGAAGTATATAATTTACCCCAGTAATACAAACTTCGTTTAATCATGTCGTGATTATTATTCAGCTGAATTTCTACGTTTACTTTAGTACCTGTGTCTAATGTGGCTGAGACATCTAAAATTGATAATTTATCATCCTCGTGTTCTCGATGTAAATGTGGATCTTCTAATTGTAGTGACATAATAGGTGACTCTAATGAATCCTTTAGCATGGCATTTAAAAATGTGATAAGAATATCCTCACTACCACTTGTCCCAAATAATTGTTTAAAAGCAAAATCAATTCTTAAATTTACTAATGACATGGTCATGACTTTCCTCTTCCTGTCTAAGAAACTCTCTTTCCTTTATTGTACATAAAAATTAGGTAATCATGCAAATAGGAACATTTCATAAAAAGATAACGCTATCATTCTCTTCAAAAATAGATATTCACTAAAAGATAAAGGTACAATTAATAGTTAATTTGGTGAATTATAACACATATTATCTTTAAATAATACCCAGTTGAAAAAACAATGGATTAATTGTGACATAATTGTTAAATTTAGGAATACAAAAAAGGCTTTCTATATATAAAAATAGAAAGGTGATGGTGTACGGATAAAATATAAGGAGGATTTATATTATGTTTTCAAAAAAACAAAAATTAGTAACAGTGGTAACCACTTTGACATTAGGATGTGGATTAACTTTTGGATTAACTCCTACTTCGGCAGATTCTATAAGTAACCCTACTACTATTAAGGAAGAACAAGTACGAATACAGATACCTTTCACTGGATATGTTATTTCAGCAGATGATAATTATTTAGTTGTAGCTGACACTAATACAAAAGAGGAGGCACTCTCTTATCAAAATGATTGGTGGGAATTAGCCTCTCAGAATAAAATTTTACGTGTTCCTATTACTAACAAAGATAACTACTGCGTAGGTGAAAAACTAAATATATTTTCCGTAGGATGGACTCACTCTATTCCACCAATCGCTGTTATGCCTGTTATCGAAAAAATAATTGAATAAATTATATATGTTTTATAAAAGAAGATAGCCATTATTTGTAATACTGAAACTAAGATAATTAAATAAATATCATTATTACTACACAACGACACATTTAAAGACACATGTTGTTTAACAATGTAGTTTTAAGGCGTATCAACACTTTGCTTGATACGCCTATTTTTTATGGTTTTCCCTTCGTTTTATCACTACATTCTGTAGACTTATCGAAACTTTTATCGCTACATTTGAACTTTTTTTCATCACTTTTAAATAGCCAGTTTAAGAGAAGCAATTGATTACTTCGTTGAAATTCATGTTTGTAGTTGTGTCAAAATAAAGCTCCTTCAATACTTTCCTTTTAATAGATGCGTTTAATACACCTAATTTTAAAAAGATTTTATATACCATGCATTCATAGTGGAGTGTTCAGAGCCTGGTAGGGGTTCATTTTAAAGTATAAATCCAAATTTTTTATATAATAGACATGCAGTTTTCAATTCATGCATTGTTTCTAAATAGCACTTTTCATAATGTTTAGAGGCAAATGACAAAGCTGTTTCCATTAGTTTCTTAGAAATCCCTAAACCTTGTGCTTTTGGACTTAAGTATAGCTTTTGTAATTCGCAAACTTTATCATGTTCGTTAAACGGTGCTATACCAATTCAACCAACAACTTCTCCTTCCATTTCTACTACCCAATAGTTCGCATGTTTTAGATTATTATAATATTGATGTAGGTCATTAAGTTGAGGGTCAAAATAAGCTGTTCCAGGAAGCGCTAATCCAAGTGATTTTAATGAATCTTGTATAATTTCTTTTACTTTTGCATTGTCTTCTTTTTTCATTTTTCGAAGAATCATATACGATCTCCTTCAATTAGGTTTTAATAAAGATTGCGACAGATTTTTGAAAATGGCATCCTTAAAACATTGACTAAGTCCACATTTTAAGGGGACAGTTATATTAATATTAAATGTGGACTTAGTCAACTAAAGGAGGATCTATGGATAAAAAAATTACTTATGACATCGGACAATTCAACCGTTTTTATACAAAGGTACTTGGTCTATTTAATAACCAGATTCTAGATACAGATTATTCATTAACCGAAACACGAATACTATTTGAAATAAGCGAAAGAACAGAGTGTATTGCGAATAATCTTGTGCAAGAACTTAATATTGATAGAAGCTATATGAGCAGAATTTTACGTAGATTTGAGAAGGAAGGATTAATAGAGAAAAGAAGCTCAATAAAAGACAGCAGAAAAAACTTTCTCTTTTTGACAAAAAAAGGAGAGGGACTACTAGATATAATTCATATTCAGTCAGATGAACAAATACATCAATTTTAGGCGAGATTCTTTCTTTTTTCTCTTACAGCTTGATCTTGTAATCGTTTTTGTTGCTGTTGTTTTGTTAATCGATAAAGAATCACACAAGTTGACACTTTATCAATCATTCCTACATAAGCATCTGCTATTTCACATGTTTGTCCTGGTTGAAGGGAGTTCATTACCGTCTCCATATCTATCTGTATATACTCTGTACCTTTCTTAATTCTTCCATCTTGAAAATAATCAGGAGTAGGATTTTTTTGATAAATACGTGTATTCGACTTGATACGAGAGATATAGTAGGCCTCCTTATCTTACATATATTGAAGGTCTTTTAAATGAAAACACCCTAAATCTCGGATACATAAACCACTCGCTGTTACAGTTGAGGCACACAGAGAGCCGTAAGTGCGATTATGTTGTTTACCTGGGTCTGTATGAATATGTAGGAACTGTCCACTTAACAAATCATACTCAAGTTGAATTTTTATCCCAGCTGTATGGCTGCATCTTCCTGCACCTGGATAAACCGATGAAAATACATTTTGGAGTTGAAATACTGTTGAATCTAAAATACGATTACGCTTGAAAACAGAAGTGTATGGAGAAGAAATCGGAATAGATTCATCCATTTTTTTGTTTAGTAGTTCGGCTAGTAGGCGTTGTAAAAGTTGGACGGCCGCCTCATTAAATCGTTGATTCAGTCCCTCAGGACTGATAAGTACTGCTGTTGATGCTTCTAAACAGCTAAATAACTGAGTTAAAGAAGTCATAGCTACACTTTGACTCATCCATACACATAAAGCTACTAAATCTTTTTGCTTGATACTTACTGGTTCATAGATGAAATGGAGATAATAAAGCGCTCACCTATAAATAGGAGAGTGCTTTACATTTAAAATATATCTTAAATATTTACGTTTTATTTCTTTTTTATATAAATTTGATTTATTTATTATTTCTATTAGATTTCATCAAATCATATAGTAATCAATCTAATTCTCTACTATAACAAAGTACCTTTTCGTGAGTGAATCCATACTGCTTAACAAGCGATATTAATTCCTCTATTTTTTTCAATTACTTGATTTAACTTCTTACAATTAGACATAGTTTTTGTACACTCCCTTCTTACCTACATACAGGTCATCTGGGCAGCACTTTTGTTAGATATTCTATTTAGAACACAGCTGTTTATAAGATGTATTTCCCCTTAACACCCATATACAATATATTTACAAATATCAAATACAAAATCTATGAACTTAAAAAGTTATATCTACTTAACTTATTACACACCTTTATATGCTTGTTTATATACTTCTTTTAATTCTGAAATCAATGGCAGTTTCGGATTTGCTGGTGTACATTGATCTTCAAATGCTTCTTGTTTTACCCCTTGTCCTGCAATACTCATATTAATATTCAATTCTTTTCCAAGACTGATAATTGCTTGTACAAGAGATTCTACACCTTCTTCTACTGTACTTGCTAGCAGCCCCAATGTTCTTGCAATATGTGCATAACGTTCATCTGCCACAAAATGCTCATATTTTGGGAACAATGCATGTTTTCTCGGCTTAACAGCATTATATCGAATTACATGCGGCATTAAGATCGCGTTAGCTCGTCCATGTGGAATGTGAAATTCTGGTCCAAGCTTATGCGCCAAACTATGATTAATACCAAGAAATGCATTTGCAAAAGCCATACCTGCAATTGCAGAAGCATTATGCATTTTCTCACGTGCTTCTTCATCATTTCCATTTTTATATGCTCTCGGTAAATATTTAAATACTAGATCAATAGCTTTTAAGGCCAATCCATCTGTATAGTCATTTGCCATAATAGACACGTATGCTTCAATCGCATGTGTAAATACATCCATTCCAGTGTCTGCTGTTACATGAGGTGCCACTGTCATTACAAACTGTGGGTCAATACTCGCTACATCTGGTGTTAATTCATAATCAGCAAGTGGCTATTTTATATTATTTTTTTATCTGTAATAACCGCGAATGGTGCTACTTCTGACCCTCCGCCCAACGCAATAATTACATCAGGTTTGAAAGTTCTCATCATCTCAGCACCCTTGAAAACTGTTTCATCTGAAGGATCTGGTTCTACCTCTGAGAAAACAGCTACTTTTACATCATTTAAATGTTGTTGCAAGTAATGTGTAACTATATCTACATATCCTAGTTCTACCATTCCTGGATCCGTTACAATGAATGCTCGTGAAATGTTTGGCATCTTAGCTAAATATTGTGTCGCATGTTTTTTAAAAAAACCTTAGGTGGTAATTTGAACCATTGCATATTATTTTTTTTATTCGCCAAACGCTTTACATTTATTAAATGTGTAGTTGTTACGTTTTGAGAAACAGAATTCTTACCGTATGATCCACAACCTAATGTTAAAGATGGAATAAATGCGTTATATATATCACCAATCCCCCCTTGTGCTGACGGTGAATTTACAATAAGGCGACAAGCTTTCATTCTTAAACCAAATTGTTTTTGTACTTCTTTATTTGTGGAATCAATAACCGCTGAATGACCTAAGCCACCCAAATTTAACATTTCTTCACAGTATTTAAATCCTTCTTCACGTGATAGTGGATATTCTGCACCCACTCCCTTAATTTCAGCTACAAGTATTTTTGTATCTTCTGTTACCTTAATGCCTACTAATAATGCAATATAATGTGCTGATTTCTCTAAATAACAAGCTACATTCCCAGGTCCTACTCCTAAGGCCGGTTTCCCTGTAGAATATGCTGATTTCACCATTCCAGCAACTCCACCCACTGGTTCAGCAATTTCAATGACTTCTTCATGTGGTTCTTCATGGTAATTCCTACATTCTTATCTTTTTTTATGCTATGCCAAATATATTCAGTCGCATATATTTTTTTGTACATTTATCCTCATACACACCTCGACCAGTTTTCTCAACCGCCATTTTGGCTAATGGCATATGTTAATTTAATCCAGATAGTGCCATTTCATGAACAATATGATCCACTTGCTCTTACGTATAAGATTCTAGTGCTTTTAGCGCTTCTTTTCCATTTTCATCTGTCTTGTTTGTTATATTAAAGCCTCCAGATCACTATAAAAATAGATTTAAAATGTTGGAACTTATTGTTTTCGTCTTGCATATTAAGTAAAAGCTTAAATATTTGTGAATTGTTTCACAAATATTTATAATGATTATAATCAATAATTACTTATTTACGCAATCAATATATACATTTACATTCTCAGTTGTATTATTTCTCAATTCTATGTACACCTCTGCATTGAAATACAATATTTGTTGATGCCTTAATATCTCGATTTCATTATCAATTATAACCATTGTTTTACCAAAAACTGCATACATATATCCTTGTTCAAATATTTTGGTATGACAACACTACCTGATGGGTTAATAAAAAAAATGTTGGAAATGTATTTTCAGTTTTATTAATAATTGTCTTGAACACCTCATCATTTAATCCCATAGGTGTTACATTTTTTAGTTGCATCAATATCACTCCTATTCATGTATAAAAAATTAAATAATGTGTAATCTGTTTTTACAAATTTATAACTATGATCTCGACTTTGCCTATAAGTCTATAACTATTAATTTCCTAAGGTAACAGTAATTCATCTCCTTGTAAAGGGATATTAAGTTGTTATAGTACGTAAATCGCTTTGTTATGGTAACTCTACTAAAGAAGATATTTAATACTTATATGTAATTTATCTAGTATTATTCAATGTGTATAGTAGTTAAAATTTTTATTAATAAATTTTTAGAACAATAGTATATATAATATAAATAATTTTTGTATTTAAAAATATATTTGTTGTCCCCATTCTATCTGAAATATTCTCCTTTTTCTTAAAATCTTATATAAATATATATCTTATATATATTAAAAATATAAAGATAAAACTTATATAGGTTCATAAAATATAGAATAAAGCTTGCTATGACAATGTTTTTAACATGTCCTACTGTAAAAAATCATAAATGGTATGTAATGGGAGTGTAAAAATAGACTTTGTTGTACTATCTTTTCTACATAAAATCATAAAATGATACCACTATTCCTACATAAAAAATGAAGGAAAATAATTCAGTAATAAGTATATTTATTCATTTGTAAATAAGAAGATATTCTCGATATTTGTCCCCAATTTATAGTCATCTGTACACAATCTATACACATTGATCACTATTTAATCCACTTAATTCAGTTATTCATATTTAATCACATAATACTTGATGAAATTTAGTAGATTTACTTATAGAATCCTTATATAGCAACAATAGTATGATACTTTTATTCACAAATGATACTTTTTATAAACATATCCACTAAAAATATTCTTTTTCTTATGATTTTATGTAGAATAAATTCTCTATTTATATAAGAATTGGATGTATTTTCAAGTTACTAGTGTGGAAATTAAGAATGATGAATAACATTTATTGTATAGAAGTGCATAAAAAAAGATTCTATTTTCAATAGAATCTTTTAGAAAAGTATATAAACGTATCTAATAGAAAGACTTTGAATGATAGAGCCAACACGAATAGCCCTCTACTTTGATTTTTTTCAAATATAGAGAGCTGAAAATGATTACATTTCTTCCATTACTTTTAATACCTGTTCAGTTGATGTTACTTGAATTCCAGCACGTAGCAACTGTTCCAAGGCACGTATAAAGGTAATTAAATTTATGCTACCAGGTACTTCAATTACTCGTAGCTTTTCTTTTGGTAATTTATCTATCTTTTCAATGAACAATTCACGTACATCACTAGGAATAATGCGTTCTTTATGTCCTTTAGCTTTTAGAAGTTCACGCATTTCTATTTCTAGCGCCATATAAGCATTTAGATTTGCACCTTGTTCATAAGCGTATTTTCTAAATAATGTTTCTTCTTGATATCTTAGATAATTACGATGGTAAGATTCCTCTGTAACAGGCACGGCAAATTTGTACTTTAATAACTCAAATGTTTTACGGAACAGCTTCTTGATACTTCGACGAGAGTACATAGAGAAATGCAATCCGAAATCAAATATAGCTTGTTCTTTTTGTTTTGCTGGGACGTGCTGTGTAATAAGAGGATAAATCCCTTCTTTAGCTGCGGTATCAAGAATATGATACTGTGATGTTTGATTTAGTAATTTTTTCAATGTATATACTAATTTACTTGGATATTTTTCAGTGCGATCAATCATGTCACGCAAACTATGTATTACACTACGAATTTGTCGATGACAGGTATTTTTAAGTACATGAATAAATTTATTCATGTCTCGTGTAAATTCCCCAATATGCATTTCTTGTAGTGTAGATTCAATAAATCGAGCCTTACGGGCATACGTAACCTTTGGAGTAAAAGGATCACGATACTGTAGTTCCCCTGCTTCTTTTCCACACAAGAAGTCTGCATGAATAGATAAAAATAAAGTCGTGTATTTTTTCTTGTTTTGAACCCCTTTTTGTAGTTTACAGATTTTGAATAGTGGAGTCCCTGTACAAGATAATACAGTGGTTAGTTCTTTCATAACTGCACGAATCTGATGTGGATACTTCTTATGTAAAAAGCGGTACATCCCACCAAAGTGAGTCTGATTACCCCTTTCATCCTGTTTGTCTAAAGAACGTTTTAATGTAGTTTCTCTATGCTGTTGCATAGCAATATCTAAGAATAGCTTCTTAGATGCTATTGAAAGTTCAAAGAAAGCCTTTGTAAAGACTATAGGACTAATGTAAACATAAGGATTTGCTTTTTCTGTTTCTTCATTCATAAAATGATTTATTTTAATTGTGTATCGACTATCTAATTCATTTTCAATCGTAATAATGTTATGTAGGCTTAATTTTCTTAATGCAATATAGAATTGAGAATGCTGTATACATGCCAATTCTTCTTTGTATTGTTTATAGTCTTCCCAAAGCATATGTACTGTTACGTTTGGAATAATACCATTCGTATAGCATTTTTTATGTAGGTAAAGAAATACTTCAAGATCTGCATTTGTAATACCGTACAATTTATGTTTTCTTCCCATTGTCTTTGAAATAGTATGTCGTGAAAAAGATGGCTTTGCTTGTGCAACAAATCCATCGATATCCGCAATACGTTCTTCGTACGACATTTGATTAATAATATCTTCAAGGTATGTATCTTTATAGCTATAGTATTTTCCTTCTAATGCATCAACAAGTGCTTGCCAAGATTTTAATGTAACTATAACTGCATTAGTAGATTGTCCATTTAGACTACGTTGATTACGAATAACAAATGATTTGCTCATCTTTTTCACCTCCTATACAAATTAAAATATACATATCCGTACAATATAAAATATACCGATTTTAATTATAGCAAATCAAAATCGGATGAAATGGGCCCCTTTAAGAGCGAACATGAAAAAATGAAATGTACGTTAATCCCTTTCATATCAAGGGGTTTAAGGATTTGTTCTATTTTTTTTATGGACATGATATCACTATGGATTTTCATGTTTTGAATAAACAAGAAAATGAGTTATAAACCGCTAATAAACTTTGCTCTAATGGGATTTGAAGCTTATTTTTATAAAAATATAAGGGACATGATAAGGCTGTGAATTTTCATGTTTCTATTTATTAGAATTCACATGGGAATCGTTGATAGACATTGATATTAAAGGGATTTATATGAAATTTAGTATTTATAAAAGGAACGTGATACCGCTAGGAGTGTTTCATCTTTTCAGATAAAAAGGGACATGATACCGCTAGAATTTTTCATGTTCCATATATCCCTGAAATTTGAGAAGATGTTGTATAAATGCAGGGTATATAGGGGGTTTTAGTGGATTTATGAAACGAGAAAGGGACATGATACCGCTATGAATTTTCTTGTTTCATACCTTGAATATAGAAGACCCCCTTTTGTATCAAGGATAGAAAGGATTACAAAAAAAAAATATAGTTTAATCTCATGAAACATTTAAGAGTGGATTTTTTTCATGTTTTAGTCAAAAGGGACATGATATCGCTATAGATTTTCACTTTGTATGCAAACTTTAATGAGTTTTACCATATATAAAAAGGGACTGTTAAAGCATGAATAACCTAGCTTTTTCATGTTTACTCAAAAGGGACATGATATAGCAAAAGAATTTCATGTTTCAGCTAATGCCTTGAAAAATATTAGGTTTCTTATAACGTCATACCTTTTCCAAATGGATACAGTCTTGTATAATCAGTAAAAGAGGTGGTTATAAGCATACGTGCTAGATTATCACTAAGGGATGGTTGGATAGAACTTACTGTATTCTTTTTTATTTTCATGAATAGGAACATCATAAGGCTATATAGATTTAAGTTTAAATCATTCTCAAATGGAAATTAAATAAGGAGAAGGATGTATATGGATAATGTTCTACAATTGTTTAAAGATGCATTAGTAATATCAGCACCTATCTATAAGCATAATGAACAAGTGTGGCATAAATGGAATGCTTATTACTTAGAAGTTAAGGAAGATACTAGTAGGATCGTAACGTCGGACTATTTATCTCCATCATTTTCAATGCTTGTACAGTGGCTTGAACAGCAGCAAAAAAAGGGAATCTCCTCTTTGGAAATATTCACTAATATAGAAACTTACCAAACTGAAATTGATGTGGCGATAGGCTTATTTGTGGAGCAAGAGTTTTCAAGATATAAAAATGAAACCTTGCAGGAACCAAAGGAATCTAATACAGGTTTAGAGCACGAGAATTATTATGAAGTAAATAATTCTGCGGTTTATTATAAATTAAGAGATGGTATAGCAAAGAATCAATTTGAAGAAGATGAAAATACAAAGTTGAAATCGTATCCAATTGAAACGAAAGATAGTAGTGGAGTTGCACAACTTTCTTCACATAAAGATGAAGATTTAAGATTAATAAATATTGAAGAAGCCGCTCGTTGGAATACATTGGTTGATGGTGTAATGAGTAATATGGATGATTTAACTGCTGACTGTCTAGATGCAATTACTATACAATGGTTAAATGAGGCAAAGTCCCCTGATGAATTTATAGACTTTTCATATAATCAGGTATTAGAAATGTGTAGCATACCGAAAGCAAAGGCTAATAACACAGAATATTATCGAGCAGAAGATAAAATAAAGGTTGCCAAACGTATTGCTGCCTTAGCAAGTATTTTTATCTATTTAAATGATGATAATGAGGTAGTTGTATTAAATGATCGAGCGGAAGCAGGTAAACATTATGAAGTAAAGCGAGAAGTTATTAAGAGGCTTTTTGTATTAGATTCCGTGGTGCTCTGGAGAGATAATAACACTAACGAATATATGGGGATAGAATCTTGCAGGATTAAGCCAGGGAGCTTCTTATCAAGTTATTTATATGGTTCTAGTAGTACAACGGCACTGTTATCAAAAAAAGCATTGGAATATAATAGTTATAGACATAAATATCATAAGAGATTGATTCGTTATTTAACTTGGCAATGGAGAATTCGTCAAATGTTCTCTAGTTTAAAAAGGCCTTACTCTATAGGAGGAGATAAGGGTTTACTGGCAGTCATGGGTGTAAATCAAAATCAAAAGCCAAATCGTATTCGTGAACAGTTAGAAAATGTTCTTATTGATTTAGAGAAGGAAAAGGTAATATCACATTGGGAGTACAGTGAAGATTTAAAAGAGGAAATGTTAACAAAGAAGAATTGGTTTAAGAACTATTATGCTCAGTTAGGTATAATAATTTTACCGCCGAAAGAATTAATGAATTCGATAGAAAAAATAGTGAAGAAAAAAACAGTAGATATCATACAAGAAGAGTCTTCTGTGAAAATAGAAAATAACAATTTAGATGTTGATGAGTATGAAAATTCAATTAGAGAAAAAATATCATTCTTCCATATGAATAAAAATATAACAATGCGAGATCTTTCAAAAGAAATAGGTATATCACAACCTACCCTTTCTAGGTTCTATAATAAGAAAACAAAACGCCTTTCAAGCACGGCTAAAGATAAATTAACTCAGTGGTATAAAAGACAAATTATTATTGATAAGATGTAGAAAAAGCTTGCATTCATAATAAAAAAGAGTCCCTATTTTAGGGACTCTTTTTTATTATGGATGCATAACGCTAGTTACCAAATAAATTGGCTGTATCCAGGTCTTCATATTCATCTTTTAGTACCGCTTTTTCAGTTGTTGATTCATTTTCTATATGTGTATCTTTAGGAGTAGAGTTTTTTTCAAGAGATGAGACTATTTTATTTTGATCTGCTGCCTCTTCTTCATTTGCTTGGTTTTCTTTTTGAATAGTAAGATTTGAATTATTTAATAGTATACGCTTAACATCATTTAAAAAATCTTTATCTTGAAGTAAAATTTCTTTTTGCATTTGTTGCTGTATCTTATAGTCAGCCACGTCTTGTAATCCGTGTTTATCAATAAAATAACATACAAGTTTATATAAAGAATCGGCTATATTGCTTTGTGACTCGAACCATTTAAAGAATTCTTCATTCTCAATCTTCTTGAGGTTCCAGAAGAAGGACTCTCTTTTTTTGTCGGACATACTATTTCACCTTTTTTCGAGAAAGAATTTTCTTGATAATTTGCATCCCCTTAGCATTCATATCTACAGCGTATTTCTCCGGAATCCATAATAAGTACATTCCAACTCGCTCACAATACTCTAATAATTGAGTATATAATTCATCTTTAAAAGTAATACTTCCCCCACCATACACACATAATACTTCAGCTTCACTGGCTGTATTGTTTACATATTTTTCATCTGTATCTTCTAGGATTAGTTCTGCTTGTTCCACTTTTGTAATATTAAAGTGTGTTGTTGCCTCTTCATGGTATTTATGATCTATATCCTGAAGAATTTGAGAGAATTGTTGGCGTTTAATGTTTGTTCCGCGTTCTTGATTTAATAATTTTACAGCTTCTTCTGTAGCATGACCGACACCTCGTCTTTCACCGCTACAAGCATCAATTACTGGATTGACGCCCACTGTGTAGATATACTCAGTTGTTCCGTCCCCAATATCAGAATGCAAAATCTTTTTGTTTTTAAAGAAAGAGCCGTCAATTTTTTTGATTTCAAGTTTTTTTGCATATAGTTTAGTGAAATCAGTAAACATCTCCTCTTCCCCTTCAAGAATTGCAAATAACGGAGGAACACCCTCTTGTGTAATGTTAGCACTATTAAATGTTAAGCTAACTGTTACTTGCTCTTCTCCTACATAAACCACTACAACATGATTTGAATTAGTAAAACGTTGTTCTAAATGTTTAGCGTTTACGGGTGTCCATTGGCTTGCTGGGATAGCTGAAATAAGGTCAACAGTCACATTGATTGATTGTGGTAGTTGTTCTGTGTGTTCCCATTCAAGTTGAACAGATTTGTTTGCAATTAATCCTAGCATATTAATTAGTGGTAAATCATCATTATATTTTTGACCTACTTTAATGTTCATGTTTTTAGGGTTTTTCCCTGTTAACATCGCACGATTACCAATGAAATACATTCCAGATCTTCGAATTGATTTACTAGCAATATTCACGAACATATTATCTACTAAATTAACCACGTTTTTTTGGATGTTTGTCTCAGTAACATTAGGCATTGAGTAGACACTTTGATATACATTTTTCATTTTTATGTATTCACCATTGATGTAACCTTTAAACGAATCGTTTCCAATATCACCTTCTATGTCTATATGAAGAGTTTTTCCTTTTAAACTTGCCATTATACATCACCTCTAGGAATTTTATTTCTAATTTATATCTAATAAATATATTATAACCTATAAAATCCTTATCGACAAGGATTTTATAAGGTTTTTGAAGAATAAATATAATAAAAATATAAAATAAATATAATTTGGATATAAATTAGATGTTTAATTAATATATTCGAGTTATTTCTGGGCGGTTTTGACACTTTATATATTCTAGATATATTTTAAATATATCTAGAATATATAAAGTGTGTTATTGGCGGGAGGGATACATTTGTCGAAGATGTCTTTTTAAATATCAAGTTATTTTTGTGATTTATGGATAGACTATTGATGATATATTTCGGGAATCCAAGGGATATCTAGTGGAATGAGGTATACATTTTAATCGAGAGAAAGAAAATTAGAATGCAAATAAGATTAATTGCGAATATGACTTATACATACTTGAATAGTAAAAATGGTTAGCCCAATAAACGTTATAAAAGTGTTATTTCGGTGTTTGATATCGTGTGAACGCTAGGCGTTTTTAATGCGTTAAACCCCTTTAAATCAACATTTTTAATGTTTTTTATAAACAAGTTGCTGATAAGGAAATGAGATTGGAAGTTTAGATGTTTTTTTGTGTAATAACGCATTGAAAGACGGTTTTAAATTGAGATCTTTTTTATATAAGTTTGTTTTTGGCTATTTTGATGATATCTATAACAAAAAGACTAAAAAAGTAGTATGCAAATGAACCCTCTACATATCAAGTGTAATATGTAGAAAAAATATCTTGAGTATGTATTTTTGTTGTATATGTTCTATTTGTATCTGTAGCACTCCTTTAAAAGAATAGAGAATCTATGAAATTTGATTTGAATATAAAAATTGAACAGGATTGATTACAGATTCATATATATTTGCTAAACAAACGTTATTATGGTGTTTACTTGGCGAACTTAGCAGATGAACACTAGGCGTTTTCAAAGCGTTAAACATTGTAATAGCAACATTTAAAGTGGATTTTAAAGAGAAAAAAGTGTACGAAATGATAAAATCTATAAATTTAATTTTCGAGTTCGATATTAAAAAAAGTAGTTTGGTATATGTTGAAAAGAAATTCAATTGAAATATTTCTATATAAATAATGACATAGATATCATAATAGTTTCTACATACTTAGATCATAGTGGCAATATAAAGCTATGTTGAAAAGGTGTTTTTAGGAAATCCATTGGTAACATACTTTTAAAAGTAAAACTTCTTTCTGAAGCAATTAATATAATAAGATTTGGAATTGGGTATATATCTAAGGTGTTGTTCGGTTTGCATACTTTTATTGTTTTTTAGTAGGAATGTAGTAATTGATTCTCCGTGAACGCATAGCGTTCACGGAGAATCAATTATACTAATCGTGGGAAGGCTGCTTTAAAGTTTAAAAGTAAGATATTTAAATAGACAATGAATAACCTTTATTGTTCTTGTTTTGTTTTTGAAATTAACTCTAAAATTGTATGATAAGATACTAAATTCTTTAACAAAAATTTTATATCATCTGATATTCTTCTTGGAGTATATATTTAAGTTTCTTAAGTTGAAGTAAATGCAAAAGTTTTATTTTATGAACGTTTTAGAAGTGTTATTTAGGCGTTGTTATTTGGTGATGGGGCGTTCTTGAATCAATTTTTAATGGCATATTTATATAGTTATTAATTCGATGTTTTTGATGGGGAGAGCAGAAACTTTGGCTAAGAGATAATATGATTGCAATTTAAAAGAAGCTTCTTTTCTTAAACATATGAAGATGTGGAATATCAAACATAGTTCGGAGAGGAGTACGGTAGACGTAAGCATATGCTTTTTTGAATTGAATAACTCTAGTCCAAACAAAAATATCTATAGTAGAACGTAGTTTGCGAAGGTCATGATCTAGTATAACTGTTAGACGGTACATAAAAGAATTAATGAAAGTTGGGACTTCTGTTGGAAATGATATGTGATTAGGAATTAAAGAATTTTTCTATTTATAAAAAAACTAAATTCGTTCGGACAGTAGAAACTAGCTAGCAAAAGCAAGGCGTATTCTTTTCAGAAGAACGAAAGATTCTTCGAACTGGCATATGTAGCATAAAGAAGGCAATAATTTTTGAATTATCTTAGATACAATTTTTAAGAATGTTGGAATCCAAAGCAAAATGGAATGAGGAGAAAGTTATAGTTGTATCTGATCGCATGCTTCTAGTCACTTATTTTAGAAGTTTTGCGAATGAATTTTTTATTCTTATATCATAATAGATATATTAATCTAAGGTTAACTAAAAAACAAATCAATTCATTTCTTAACTTTACAGTACAGTTATAAAGAAATAGAAAAAAGTATAATTCATATTTATGAATGTAATGAAAGTTACTATCATACATTGTGGGTTTCATGAACGGTATAAAAACGGTCATGTTGCTATCAAAATATATTTTTAACACTACTAATCATTTTTTGCATAAGATGTATTTAATATGAGAATACTATTAACATTGAACTACGCCCATTTAACAATGTTGCGACCTATTTAATATATAAGATTCCTGCTTTATCTTGGTTTTCGTAATTTCGTCAAGTGTGGGACGATAGAACGTTGAAGCTTTTACAATTGCAATCAGTTTTTTGCAACCAACATCCTATCTAAAGTATTCGTAAAAAAGCAATCTGTACAAGTATATCGTAACAAGCCAATCGGTATGCATCTCTCACCTTCACATTTTTGAGGAAGAAGTCCTTTGTCAGAAATTGATAAAACTTATGCAATAATTTTGAGAATGCTATTTTTAAGCAACTATTCTTTTAAATGATGTCACCAAATCGAAGACGTTATAAATTTAAAATATTAATCCTAACTTTAATCTATAAAGGTTAAGTGGATATTTTAAGGGATCAGGATTCTTATAAAATCTAAACGTTATTGAAGTGTTATTTTAGTGTTTATTGTCACATGAACGCTATCCGTTATTCCACCGACTAATCCTTTAACTGCAACGTTAGGAGTTGTTTAAAGAGCGTTACTCATAACTGACGTATCAATTAATAAAATAAGTATTTAAATGATGTTTTGTTCCATTTAAATGATAAAAACAATCTAAAATATATCTATAAATATATTAGGTGTTTTATAAATAGTACTGAATGTTATAATAACAATTTCAACTAAATGAAGTGAAAATATATCGTATTAAATTCTTTAAACAGGAATCAACTTGCAAGAAGCAAAGTGTAATCTTCCAAGGGTATATTTTAAGAAATTCCCTAAGTTTATCCGTGTTATAGATGTTAATGAGAGTTTCCTTCTTATAACACACATTATGATAAAGGTATTAACAAAAGTTTATATCATAAAAACGAAGTGGTTCATTTATAAAGCGTAAGAATTACGAGAATAGTCATCTAACAAATTAAGAAATGGAGTTTCATTTTACTTAGTGATCTTGCGCCTCAAACAGCCTGTAAGAATGTTTGAGGCGCAAGATGTTTAATACATTAGGAAGAAATAAAATAGGATGAGCGCTTGAGAAACGTTAATTTAACGCTTTTGTGAAACGTGAACGCATAGCGTTTACAAGGAATTCGGTTCATTAATATGATACTTTTAGAGATATTTACATCTAAAGGTATCATGTGATTTTAGAATAGATATGTTTTATTTAACAGTGCTCATAACACGTATGAATTAGTAATAATGAATGCTGCGATTGTATAATGCTGTTTTATTATTACAGATCTTAAGATGTATCTTAATTGAATGCTACACTTAATATAACAAATACAATCTGACAAATATATTAAAGTAGGCTGGGGATATATGGAGTATCTTTGGAATCAATAAGAAAGGACAAAAAGATATGTAGTTGTGGTTATACTGAAATTGTTTTTAACTTAAATGTTATCGAGTGTTTTAACGTGAACGCTACCCGTTATTTTAGCGTCTATCCCTTTAATATCAATATTCCGTGTTGTTTAAAGGACGCAATTTATGCTAAAGCAATATATAAAATCTGATAACAGGTGTATCAATTAATAGCCCAATAATAAAGTTGTATGTTTCTATGTTGTAATAACTAATGAACGTTATAATAACGATCCTGACTAAATGAAGTATAGAGCTTCACAATGTTATATATATGTTATGAAGAATTTAAAGCGAAGTGGTATGACAAAAAAGTAGTTGTTACATTTAAAAACAGAAGATGTTAGCTGACTATGTTCGAAGTATGATTACGGAAACATAGACATTAATGGGCGTGTTCTTCTTGTGGTACATATCTTTAAATCATAAGAGCGATGTGATAGCGACCTAACAAATTAGAGAATGGAAGATTTTCTGTGTTTAGTGTTTTGAACCCGAAACAAGCTGTAAGGATATTAAATGGCAAGTAGTTTAATACAATACGAAAAAAACGAGATGAGCGCTTACAAAACGTTAAATTAACGTTTTGTAAATGGTGAACGCATAGCATTCACTAGAGATTCAGTGCATTAATATAATACTTTTCCTTTAAGGAACTAAAGAAATTTTAGAAGTAAAGATATGGTCTTTATTAATAGCGTTTATAACGCGTAGGATTTAGTAATAATGAATGCTGTGATTGATGACAATTTATATAAAAAATCTAATCTGGCAAAATGAATTAAAGAGTACTAGAAAAAGCATGTGGTTTCCTATATGGATTTATTATGTATAATTGAAGAATTAGAGGATTAGTCAATCCTCCCTAAAAATCGGCAAAGAATACACTTAAATAATTTTAGAAAATAGGATTAACATGTTCATATTAGCAATATAGAGTGTTTTTGGAATTTATAAGAAAGGTCCAATAAGATATGTAACTGTGGTCATCTTGGAATTCCTTTAAGCAAAATATGTTGAACCACTCAGTACTTAACATCTTTACAGACTGTTTGAAGTGAGGGATTCCTATGTACAGAAGCCTAACGGTTTCTAATTTAGTAGGCCTATCCCCAGAGTTCCTACGGTTAAGAGACGAATTGCTTTATTTCTAAGATTGAGCACTGTGTTACGATTTCTATTATGATGTGTGCCACAATAAGGACATTCTCACTCGCGAATGGTTAGATTTTTAGCATCTTTGTTTTTGTAGTTCCAATTGGAACTACAACTAATTGTTTGCCATACCACTTTACTTTATATGCCAACATTGTTTGAAATTGTGACCATGAGCTTTTGCAAGTTTTCTATTTTTGAGCATGCCACTGAATCGTACGTATTCTTTACCAATGAGATCGTGCTTTTTGATGATTTCAGTAGAAAGTTTCTGTAAGTAATAAGCCCTTATACTCGCATCATGATCATAGATTCATGCAATTATCACGGGCTGTTTATTCCAGTTAGAGTTAATAACATAAGTTATAAAAAAGCACATTCTCAAAATTAAACAAGAAATAAAAAACATATTATAAAATTTTTTTTACAAAAGTACGTATTCATGTTGTGAGGATGAGTAAAAAAAAAGCGGTAGCTACCGCTTCTTTTTACTCAATTAGATATGTATTGGATAAAAAACGAATATCTGATTTAATTTCGATTAAAAAAACGTTGAATGAACGTTTTTTTGGTGTTATCTTGCTGTTCTTGGCGATCTTCATTCAATAGTTCAATTGCTTTATCCAGTTTTTCTTGTAATAACTGAATCTGTAAATCCTTGTCTTCTTTTTCTGAGCGTTCCTGTAATAATAGTTTAATGATATCTTGGTTCTGCTGTACAATTTTATCTTGTTGCTCAAACATGTAAGAGAATTTTTCTTGAATCATCAAAATATCTGTTTCTGAACGTTTTCTGAGCGTTACTTGAACTTCATTTTCTTTATGAACGCTATCCGTTTTCTGAGCGTTCTCTTCAGTGTTTTCCATGCTTCTTGTTGCAGCTTCTTCTAGTTTCCAGTTTTGATTTAAGTATTCTTTCATTTGCTTTAAGATATCTATATCATTCTCATAGTAAATGCGTTGATTACGCTCATTTCTTTCAAATATATATTCCATTTTTTCTAGTTCAATTGACCATCTGCGAAGTGTATTGGTGTTTATATCTAGTTGTTTTGCTACTTCTTGTGCAAAATATCCATATTCCAAACTTCACACCTCCATTATTTGTGTGTTAGATATTGATTCGTTCTTGAAAAGATCTTTCCTTTAAGAGTAAAAATTTTTATAGGCAGCCACCTAATCATTTGTACTCATATCAGTGTGTTTGTATACATACTTATATATTAAGTCAGTCTATACATCTAGCGTTAATGTTTTTCCAATAATAAACGCTATTCGTTCTAATAGCGTTTATTGTTGGAAGTAAACAAGTATTTATACAACATTAATGTAAGTAGGAAATTATTTTAAAACTAACTATTAATATTAGAAGTTTGTTGCTGATATAAGAATTTTACTAGATATTTGCAATAGAATCAAAGCTTTCATTAATAGAATTAGCAATTAAGTACTGTTTTTTAATTACAAATGTCTAAAAAGCAAACAAAAAGCTATATTTATATGTGAACGCTATGCGTTAAAGTAGCGTTTTACTGTTGTATAAAAGCTTGCATAGTATGTATTACTTGAATTTTAAAAAGGTACTGATATTATTTGTTAGATTTTGAATCTCAAACGGGGTTATTTTTATAAGTGAAAAGTAATGAGGATTATTTGGAGGTAAAATGTGTTGTTTGAATATTAAATAGTTATAGTTAAAAAACTTAATTTAGGGTTTCATTTGTATTAGTATGGACCAGATTTCTGAATAATATACACCAATAATTTGATATGAAATGAGAGGAAAAGGGGGTAATAGATCTAGACGTTTATTAACTTGACAAGGATAATTGTGATTAAAACATATTGAAAGAAAAAGTATAAGGAAAAATTTAATGTTATTTTGTTGATGCTTACAGTAAATAAATTCTGTTTTAAAAAAAGTAAAAACTATAAACTATAAACATATTAAAGTGAAATTTCGTCTCGTTAGTTTTACTTTACCAAATAATGATTAGGATGAGAGATTTTAAGATTCGTTAAAAGTAATAGAACAGATGTTGGAACAAAATGTAGACTGTACAATAGTGGAAGAGGGGGACGAAGACGCTTGTATAATGAAATTAGTTGTTAAGAAAATGTATGAAACAAGTTATTATACATTTTAAAGAGTGAAATCAATGCGTACGAAGCTTTAAAAGCACATAGATAATTTAGAACAAATTAATTAGATACTATTGAACAGTTTGATGAATACAAAAGGCCACTGCATTTACCCAACTGGTAGAATCATAGTTTAACCGAGTGTTTAAACTATGAATTATGACAAATTAAATAAAAAAATTAGGGAATCTTTTAGAAGATATGCTAAGCCTCCCTAAAAAGTTACAAAGAGATGTAAAGTACTATATTTAATAAATCTTGTTTTAGAAATTAAAATAAATAAAAACATTAAAATTAATTTTTGGCGCGTGACGCTAAGTGTATCAAGGTATTAGAGATTTATTCTTAGTAAATTTCTAAGCAAATAGTTTAGTAAACAATTTAATGTACTATATTCTTAAGGTGTAATTTTTTTGGTTGAATTAAAAGAAAAATAATTATAATTCATAGAAAATGCATATGATTTTTGAAGTTATTTTATTGAAGATCAATAAGGCGATAGAGAACTATAGGATGACATTACAAATAGCCTTGCTGTATATGTTTTTTTCAGCCAGGCTATTTGTAGCTGTATTTTTTTGATTTTAATTGTGCTCTTCTAAAAAATTGTAGAAAACAAATGTGTGAGTATTATTTGTATCTAAGAGTGAGCTTGTATTTTGTGCATTACGTTTTCTACGATTTTGATTCTGTTTAGATTTTTGTTTAAACATTTTTATGAAATGTGCAGGATTACTGTTTTCAGCTTTATTAAACTGGAACCATTGCACACATTCTTCAAAATCCCATCTTGTGTAGCGATCAATATCCGGTGGCAATCTTAAAGCAATTGTGTATGCATCACTTTCAGATAGGTATGTTAGCCCTTGACTCAACATGTAGTAATACGCTCTTTTCTGATTTTCACTCAAATAATCATTTAAGTCTTGTAATCTATTATTTTTTCCTTGTTCCTCATGATTGACAGCAGGTTTTGATTGCTCTTCAATGCCAAAAAAATCTAAGGAAGGTGAAGGTTTAAAATTGTTTTTTTGCATAAATTTAAGATCTGTTACATCAGAATTTTTACTAATTTTGTTCTTTAAAAATCTAGTAAAAGTAGCACAAACATCAATTGCTACAGCCCATTTTATCTTGAAATATTCAACGATTTTTAAATAGTTAATATGTATTGTTAAGATGTAAACAGAGGGAGCAATCTTTCCATGCCGTCTTACCTTTATTTGTTGGCATACTCCTAAATCTTGCAGCCAATTAAAAACGTAATTAATAATAGGTTTTGAAATTCCAGATTTTTTGCTGATGTGTTCTTGTCTAACTTGACTATAGCCTTCTTGTACTAAATAAGATAAAACAGTCTCTAAAGCTTCGTATTTCTTTTTGGTAAGATAATCTTTAGTGGTAGCACCTTCACACTCTAGGACAACACTATCAATATAAGAAGTTATTTTCTTGATTGCTTGATTGATAGCTCCAGGAGTTTTGGGTAAGTGATGGATGTGGGGACTTAGTTCCGCTTTTGCTCGACTAAGCAAAAAGTTTCGCAACAACACTGAAAAAACCTCCTATTTTTCCCACCGTAAATAAAAAGGAAGAACAGAGGTTTTATATTCACATTGTATATGCATTATGATATAATTTTAATATCAAGTATGATACTAAAGAAAAACACATATATTTATAGTGTGAATTAAAACCCTATCTTAGAAGTTTTTAATTGGTTCCGGTCGCCAAACTAGAAGCCAATTAAAAACTGGGCGGTGGGGTTTTATTTTTTTTGTTTTCTAAAAAACTTTCGTTCATAGGTAATTTATTTTTATTTTACAATTGTATGTACATAATATCAACACTCTAAGTTCATATTTGAAGAATAGGTACAAAATATAGAAGTAATTCACATTTATTTTCACCTAAATATCAGAATATTCACTTAACAATTGAGCAAGAAAGTGTTTCTAGGTACTGTGGTATAATTTTCTTACTTATATGTACGTTTCTGGATATTCGCGAAAAAAGACGAGGTGAAAATACATGAAGAAGTTATCTAGGGAAATTGATAATTATTTATCTTCTAAAAACAAAACATATACTGATCTTGCAAAAGAAATTGGAGTTGCTAAATCTACTATCTCTAATTGGATTAACAGGGATAAAGAAATATCTGTATATACATTTGCAAAAATTGCCTATGTCGTTTTTGAAAATGATAAAGATAAACAAGAACAAAAAATAATTGATTATTTAGGTACTTTAGAGGATAGATTAAACATAAATGTTAAAGTTGCATTTGCCCTTGCTCATTTGAACGATCACGTATTATTAATTGAATATCTCGCTGGAATATGTAAAGAGAGTAAGGATTTAGAAATGAGACGATTAGCAGATATATTTAATTTATATATTGATCGTTTGAAAGGTAAAAATGTCAGAGAAGTGTACTTGAATATCCAAAAAGCTAGAAATTCTAATGCGGATGTAGAAATCTTTTGTGATATACTCAGTATGTTAATTCTTTGTGATTTAGGGGATTTTGGACTAATGCAAGGGTATAAGGAAAGAGTCGAGAAGAATATTAGAGATGATAAATTAGTAACCAATACTTTCTTAAAGAGTTTATACGGATTTTGGGTAAAAGAACTTTGGAGTTATTCAATATTAAGAAAAAATAACTCTCTACAATTTGTAATAGAAAATGGTGAATTAAGAACATATAAGGATATTGATTTCTTCCCTGTTATGGAAGCTTTGTTGAACATTAGGAGTGGAGAAAACTTTATGTTTTCTGATTATAAAAAATCTTTATATTTCTTTCGAGAAGCGTTAAATGTATTGAAAGGCGCCAAAGGTAGTTTAAAATACAATATAGCTCTAAATGATATTAACTTTATTAGAATCTTTTGGTGGAAAGATCTAAATAAAATTGATTTCGATAGATTACACCCAGCTGAATACGCTTTGTTTTTAATTAAAAAGGGAAAATATCAACAAGCAATAAATATACTTGAAGAAATTAGATCAAAAAGAAAAATGTTAACACCACTTCAAACGTGTTACTTGGGAATGGCTAAACAAGATATACATTTAATTAAACAGTCTATTGATATGTTTAAAGTAAATAATGATTTTCTGTATGTAAAATTTGCTGAAGTAATATATGATGAATATGCAGAAAATATAATTTAGTTGTCAAGGGATGGTGAAAAAATGGTGAAAAAGTTATATGTATTAATAGTAGCCGCTATACTGTTATTAACCATAGTGAATAGTTCACTAGGTAAAATGGAAACACAACAGTACTCCCAAAAAGCTAAAAGTTCTGGGAATCAGTATATGGTGTATAGAATGATGGTCGATCCCGGCGGTGGTGGATAATTTTTTCATATTTTATTTAAAATATATATTTTTACAAAAGACATCGTTTTGAACGGTGTCTTTTGTGATTTTATAAACTGTTTTATAAATCCCTAGACGGGGAATTATGAAATTTATGTATTAATTTTCACAATATAAAAGCAAAAAAGGGAGGGGCAACAATGCGGAGAATGGGATTAAGCGTAAATGAATTATTGGAGATTGTGAAAACAATTGATTTACAAACTTTTAGTGAAATTGTGGATTTATGTGCGAGCTATGAACAAGAGGAATAGGAGATTCCCTATTCCTCTTGTTCAACTTGCGCTTTTAATTGGCTAGCATATTTTAATAGTTCTTCTTCAATACGGGGTTTATGTTTATCTGGTACACTCATGTATCGTTCATAGAGTAATCTAGCTAAACGCTCAACTGGATCTTCACCTTTAATACTTTTTAAGAGGTCTTCATCCGGAATTTCTTTTTGTAATAAAGAAGAGACACTGACATTTAAATAAGTAGCAATTTCCTCTAATTTATTTAAGCGTGGTGTTTTTTCTCCAGTTTCCCAACTAGATACAGTTCTATATGTAGTATTTAAATCTTCGGCCATTTCTTTTCGGCTTACTCCTTTTATAGCCCTTAATTTTTTTATATTTTTCCCAACAATATTTTCATCGATTTTCATTTTATTTATCACTCCAATTATATAATTTTGCATAGTAACATAAGATTTTCGGAAAAATTACACTTAAAGTGTTGATAATAAGAACTTAAGGTGTTGACTTTAGGCTCAAAGACTAATAAACTGTATATAGGGGGTGAGACACTTGACAGTTTTAAGAGAATTTCGTGAATCAAAAGGTTATACGATTAATGAGGTTTCAAAAGGTTCTAAAATTCCAGTAAGTACATTGTATGATGTTGAGTCGGGTAGAAAGGGTTTAATTTCTAGTCGGGCAAAAAGTATATCGGATTTTTTGGGAGAACCAGTCGAAAAGCTTTTTTTGGCAACATATTATCGAGCAAAGTTGGAATGAATTATTTTCATGAAAAATAATTATACATTTATATTGTAAATGAACAATCTATAAAAGGTACAATTTTATAATTATTTTTTAAAATATATTCTTTGAATTCATTAAGCATACAGTGAAGGAATAGAAGGAATCGACACCGCCTACACCAGAGACACCACAACCAGAACAAGCAGAAGCACCGCAATCACAGGTACCAGACCAACCAAAAGTAATCGGAAAACCTGTCATTCCACAAATAGAGAAATCACAACAGATTGCTATGAAACCACAACTAGAACAAACCCCAAAGAAAATCGAAACGTTTCTTCCAACAACAGGAGGTAAAGCCGAAAATCCATACATAAAATGGATTGGTCTTGCGTGTATCATACTTGGTTTATTTGAAGCCGTATTTGCAGTAAGAAACCATAAAAAATTTCAATTGTGATGTGAAAGAATATGAAGCTCATTTCAATGAAGTAGATGGAAATCCACTGAGCTTTACTATCGGATTTCAAAATGCATGTATACTCGTAATTCCCATTTGGACAGTTGTTTTTGGATAGGGAGCAAGAGATAAGAAAGCAAGAGGGAGATGATATGAGATGTCAGAAATCTATGTCGATAAAATGGGGAATTTAGGGAAACTTGAGGAAGACGTTATGCGGCGCAAGAGTGCTTTGTTGCCTGAAGAATTGATGCAAGCAATTTCAATCGCTCAAACGGTAATCAAGCCGAAAGAAAGGTATGATTTCTGGATAGAATCCGCTACAAAATTATTGGCAGGAAGTATTTTGTATTTAAATCAACGACATGGAGATTTATACTATTCAGATTTAGAAAAGGTTAGGGAATTTGTACAACAAGCAAAAGAAAAAGATAACTATCTTTTAGAGTTAAGGGAGTTATTGAAGAAAGATCATCCGGCCTATCAAATCTTTAGCGTGTTAGCCTTAGCAGCAAAAGAAACAAGGCAAGGCACAATCAATACACTTTTACGAATTTTAGCTGGGCAGCAAGAAAAACATGAGAAATTAGAGAAGCAGAGAGAGTATTTTTAGTTTCAGTACTAGTCATAAGTGGAAAATAAAATAGGAAGGAGTGCAACGCATGTTATGTATAGCTAAGAAGTACACAAAAGTGATTAGAGCTTTGAAAGAACCGAATGAAGGGGAAAAGATTGCAGGTGTCATAAAAGCACGTTTTGGAGCTTACAAATCGGTCATAGAAGGTGTGCAGGAAACAACAGATGATTTTATATTCATTTTTGATCCGAAAGGCATCTTTTTTGAAGATACACATCATGAAAAACGAAAACAAGGATATCACATCATCAAACATGATTTATTAACTGGTTATGAAATTCTTGAGATTGACTTAAAACAAAAATCAGTTGTGTATATCAATATAGAAATGGAAACAAGTACGTATCAAGAGAGAGGAGAAGCTTTATCAAATTTTCTTCAATATCTAACAGAATGCAAGAATATAAGACCGATTCACCTGATATTTCATCAATATGATTTGTACCCAATCCCTCATATAGAGCAGTTTTTAAAAGAAAGCGCAGCATACCACATTCAGCATTCAATCGTAGTTGAATCTCAATCCGCATTACAACACATATACGGAAAAGAGGCAGCACAACGCATCATAACCTCGTATAACCCAACAATCCTAGCATGATCTAAAGCACTCATTCACTATTTCATCCTATCTAGATGGCTAGAAAACTATACACGGGAGAAGCGTTTTTCTCCCTTCTTTATCAAAAATAGGAGGCGTTCATATGGGAAAAGAACAAAGGCTCACATTCTATGATATTGCCGCATCACAAGCTCATAGTATCAAAACTTTTGATGGGAAAACATACGAACTGAAAGGCACCATCGCAATTGAAAATAACACAGGAAGCATTGAAAATGTAGCTCAAATTTATTATCAAGTGCGTTCTGTCAGAGACGAACATCAAAACTTGATCGCAAAAAGGAAACATAAACAAGCGGAACTAGTAGCCGTAAAACAAAAGTGTAAATAAAAAAAGCGATTTTGAAGTGTGCTGAGAACATAGCACAAAGTAAGTTGTTCCTTGACAATTTAGATATATATTGCGTATATCTTCCTTTCAATATATATGCGTGCCTCCCTTGAGACGGTCACTAGAGGGGTTAGGTATACGATTATCGTTAGGTGAGTAAGAACGTAAAACTCATCTGTGACCACTGGGAAATGCATTGTATCAAAAATCTGTTTGCGCTAGTGGTCGTGAGGAATATCCCATTTTGACATTCTGAAGAAGCGATGAACCATACAAACAGTAGATACATAAGGTTCTACGTTCATGCCAAAATACGTAGTGCGGTATTGGGCCTATAGAAGCTAGGTCGGGGTTAGTTTCTATACGCATGCCAATACAGGGTTCGTCATTCCAGCCATAAATGATATTTCCATTTTCTATCCCACTTTCCTTTAAATGTTATAAAATAAAGACAGATGTTGAAGTTAAAATGTGTCTCATCACACTTCAAAATCGCTTATAAAAATATGACATAGGGAGGAACATGCATGAGTCGTAAAGGGTGGATCATTTCCGCTGTTGTTGGACTGTTAATTGCAATTGGTATTGGTTCAACATTTGTCTTTAGCTCGGGAAAAGGGGAAGTAATGGAACTTAGTCCGTTAGAAATGAAGAAGTTCATGAGTGAGGATGGAACAGGTTTTGTTATGTTAAATTCCACTAAGAAGAAAAGAGAAAATTGGCTTCACATTATAAAAAAAGCAGCGCAGCAAGAAAAAGTTCAGATACAAGAATTGAATGAAAAGCGTGAAGATGTACCAGGTTCAAGCAACCCTTATGATTGGGGATTATCACAAAGAAGAGATTCCCTGGCTTATTATGAAAAAGGAAAATTGAAAAAAGATATTGATTTTTCCACATTTAAAGAGTCAGAACTTGAAAAAGAAGTTACCTATTTTGTCCAAAATTGCAAAGATCAATATCAGAAGTAATCACATAATCATTGAAAGACCTGTGGTGTGATGTCAAGTAGGTATTTTAGTACTTGAACTATTAAATCTAGTATTACAGCTTAAAAAAGGCAATAGGAAACTAGACCATCAACTAATTGTAAAT
>NZ_JBPWGY010000018.1:0-58421 GCF_051780025.1 Bacillus cereus group sp. BceL062
AGTTAGTTTGTCTAGCATCTAAAAATAAAAATTGACGTTTCACGTTGTTTGTTTCGTTCAGTTTTCAAAGAACTACTTGGTCGCTCATTTGCGACTTCCTTATGTTAACATTTTCGTTTTTCGATGTCAACTAAGTTTTTCAATTTCTTTCTTGTCGTTTTCTGCGTTTCCGCATCAGCGACGTTTATTAATTTACCATATACTAATCATTAACGTCAACACTTTTTAATAAAAAATTCTTTTTCTTACATAACGAATACATTCTTCTGCGTTAGCAACTCTTCGAAATAAACAAAAAATGATTTTATATCTTTCTTCCATCGCTTTTTTTACAACCTCATGAATACGCTCATCTTCAAAATCAAATAAAAGTTCCTCTAACTCTCTCTTCAATATGTATTCCATTTCTTTTTTCTCTTCTTTCGTCAACATAAGCCCAAGCAAATCATCACCTCAATCATTCCTTACAGAGCAATACAAGTTCCGCTAATTTTTACTTATCAAAAACAAATCATCAAAATCCTATCATTCATTATATCCACCACTTACGATATTAATCCCTTGTTCTCTTTTTTATATTTAAAGCATATATGTAACTGAAAAGGATTGGACAAAGGGGCGTAATATTATGTTTTTCTTTTTTATTACGAGCAAAAGAACTTTTAAACACATTAGCTTAATAGTGATACTTTCCTTATTTACAGCATGGCTACTCTTTTTAAAAACATATTCACATGAATCTGCTTTTTCAACTGCTACAGGTCCTAAGGTAATTTACAAAGGAGATACTGCTAAAAAACAAGTTGCGTTCACGTTTGATATTAGTTGGGGAGACAAAAAAGCGATTCCAATCCTTCAGACACTCAAAGAAAGAGAAATTAAGAATGCAACCTTCTTCCTTTCTGCTGCATGGGCCGAAAGACACCCCGATATCGTCGAACGTATCATGAAAGATGGACATGAAATCGGTAGTATGGGTTATAATTACACGTCTTACACTTCTCTAGAGCCAAATGAAATAAGAAGAGATCTTTTACGAGCCCAAGATGTTTTTACGAAACTTGGCGTAAAACAAGTCAAGCTATTGCGTCCACCTAGTGGTGAATTCAACAAAGCAACTCTTAAAATCGCAGAATCGCTCGGATACACTGTCGTTCATTGGAGTAATAATTCAAATGATTGGAAAAATCCAGGTGTAAATACTATCGTTTCCACTGTCTCTAATAATTTGAAGGGTGGAGATATTGTCTTATTACACGCATCTGATTCTGCTCTTCAAACAAATAAAGCTTTACCGCTACTTCTACAAAAGTTAAAGAGTGACGGATATCAACAAATATCCGTATCACAACTCATTTCCAACACAAGTACGAAAAGTGAAGATGTGAAGTAGTTTCTTTTCTGCTACCCTTTACACATAAATAGCTCTATTACCTTATCGAAAGGTAATAGAGCTATTTCCATCTCACTATTTCTCGTAGTATAACTCTCGCTGCGTAAAAATTCAAAAGTACTTTTCAATTAAGCAGCTTTACTCGTTTTTCCGATTAAACGATGTAATATAAGTAACTGATATGCATTACATAATAAAAGTGGTATAACCATTAAATATAACCAATCTGTATCATTAATCCTTAGTGCTGGCACCCATTCAAGAATTGTTACAACAACCATAAAGAACAGGGCAGGCACAAATGCTTTTTTATTTGTTTCTTTACTTTTTATATAAGCAACAATCGCTCCAAACACAAATAATATTCCAGCAACAAGTATGTTATTCCCTAATGAAACTTCTCCATTTGCAATGAGTACAGATCTTAAATACACAAAATCAAATAAAACGAATGCAATAAAGAAGAGCTGGACTACATTCCATAAAGATGACGATCGGAACATACCTAGTCCAAAACGATGAATCGTTAAATAGGCAAAGAACCCCATTTGACTTATAACACTAAAAATAAACCCTACACCCATCAACCAGAAAGAAACTGCTAAAATCTCCTTTACGTCGAAATTTTGAAAAAATTTATCGTACTTGTCCCACTCCAAAACAAACCCAATAATAACCGTGCTGACTCCACCAAGAAACAACGTCGTTAAAAATAGTCGTACCCACTTGCGGCTATTCACAACACATCCCCCATTATCCTTATATTTCTAATTAAATTGTATCAATGACAATTTCAAAAAGCTAGCCATGTTCATGTATAAATTCCTTAAAGATATTTATATTAAAAAGAGAGAACTGTGTTGAAAGGAGTTCCAACTTATGAAACGGATACTACTCGTTTTCGTTTCTTCTTTTCTACTTATTGCACTTGTAGCATGTGCACAAGGAAAAGAAACGAAATCCGAATTAGATTACGATCAAACAAAGAAAATGATTGTTGATATTTTAAAAACTGATCAAGGTAAGAAGGCCATTCAAGATGTATTAACTGATGAAAAAATGAAACAAGCACTCATACTAGATGAAACAGTAGTAAAGAAAACGATTGAAGATGCAATGGTATCCGACAAAGGGCAGCAATTCTGGGAAAAGCTCTTTAAAGACCCTGAGTTCTCATCGAAATTCGCTAAAAGTATGGGGAAAGAACAAACAAACTTAATGAAAACCTTACTAAAAGACCCTGAATACCAAGCAGGCGTTATAGAGATCATGAAAAACCCTGAAGTAGAAAAAATGATGTTGCAAACAATGAAGAGTAAAGAATACCGTCAATATTTACAACAAGTACTAACAGAAACTACTGAAAGCCCACTCTTCCAAGCTAAGATGATTGATATTATTAGTAAAGGTGTGCAAAAGGCTGAAAAAGGTGGCTCTGATAAAAAAGATGCAGGTGGCGAAGGTGGCTCCCAAAGCGGGAGTAAGGAACAACAGTAAAAAATAATAACTATAATAATGAGTGGACAATATATACCGTCCACTCATTATTATTTTATTTTTGCGCGACAGCTGTTTTATCAATTACTGTTTCAGCTATCGTGCGATAAATAATCCCCGTTGTATGCGTATCTTCATATACTGAAGGAGCGAAGTCTTCTTTATTCCAATCAGGTTGTTGAAGTGGAATGCGACCTATTACATCTGTTTGTAATTCGGCAGCTAATTTATCTCCTCCACCTCTTCCAAATACATACTCCTTCTCACCAGTTACTTTACTTTCAAAATACGCCATATTTTCAACGACACCAAGAATACTGTGTTCAGTGCGCAAAGCCATCGCTCCAGCACGCGCTGCTACAAATGCCGCTGTTGGATGAGGCGTCGTTACTATAATCTCTTTACAAGCCGGCAACATGGAATGCAAGTCTAGCGCAACATCACCTGTACCTGGCGGTAAATCTAATACTAAGTAATCTAAATCACCCCATTCTACTTCTGTGAAGAAATGATTTAACATTTTCCCAAGCATAGGTCCTCTCCAAATAACCGGTGCATTATCTTCCACAAAGAATCCCATTGAGATTACTTTTACACCTAGACGCTCCACTGGGATTATTTTATCTCCTCTTACAATAGGACGTTTTTCTATCCCCATCATATCAGGTACACTAAAACCGTAAATATCCGCATCAATGATACCAACTTTTTTCCCTAGACGAGCTAAAGCAATGGCAAGGTTAACGGAGACTGTTGATTTTCCCACTCCACCTTTTCCACTCGCAACTGCTAAAAATGTCGTTTTTGAATTCGGTGACAATAAAGATTCAATTTGCTCTTCTTGCGGTGGTACAAACTGAGCTAATTCCTCTTCTGTAAATTCTGCAAAACGAAGTCCAACTGTTGCTGCCCCAAGTTCCTTCACTAACTTTACGATGCCCGACTGCAACTGCATTTGTTCCGCAGTACCTGTTTTTACAATTGCAATTTTAACACTCACATGTTCCTTCTCCGGCTTGACTGTTACCTCTTTAATTGCATTTGTTTCTTTTAACGTTTTATGTAAAAACGGATCTACAATCCCTTCTAACGCTTCCACTACTTGCTCTTTCGTTACCATAATTAGCCCAGCCCCCTGTATGAAAAATAACGTAATGTTAATTGAATTTATCTCTCTTTATCCTTGAAATAAATGCGTTTACATTTTCAGTATAACATATTTTCCGAAAACTTCGTTAACGAGAGAAACTCAAAAAATCCCCCTTATTCTGGAGGATTTCCTTTTTCCGTGAAATAACGCAATATACCTCGATATACGGCAGCCGCTACCTTTTGCTGATATTTTTCCGAATTTAACATATACCTTTCGTTCACATTCGATAAAAATCCAGCTTCAATTAGAGCGCCTGGTGTTTTCGCATACTTTAATAAATACACATGAGAAATGGTTTTAGCAGAACGGTTCGTATTTTCTAAACTCGTTCTCAATTCAGCTTGTATAAACTTCGCAGCACGTTCATTTTCAGTTAAAGAACGATAGTAGAACGTTTGTGCCCCTTTAGAACCGCTACTAGTTAATGCATTTAAATGAATACTTGCAAAGAAATCGACATCTGGCTTATTAATAATCTCCACACGTCTTCTTAAATCCTCTGCTTTACGTCTACTATACGACTTTGTATCTTTGTTAGCTAAATCATAATCTCCTTCACGTGTCAAAATAACTAATGCACCTTGCTCTTGCAAATAATCTTGCACTTTTTTTGTAATTTCAAGAGTTATGTCTTTTTCTATAATATCCTTTCCACCAACAGCTCCTCCGTCTGGTCCACCATGCCCTGCATCTAATACAATTACTTTCCCTGATAAGGGTAAATTCCACGCTCGCCACGATTTTGTAATTTGAAATTCTTGTTTGACTAAAAAAAACAAAACAACCGCAGCGAGCGCAAAAGAGATAATTCGAATTCTCTTCATACCTTTCCTCCTCCAGCTAGTCCCTCTAATTACTTATATGGGACAAGAGGAAAGTTTATGCTTGTCTTAATGTAGCTTTAAACGATATCTTCTTTCACCTTTTTCATATCCTTCCTGCCACCACAATCCGATAAACTGCTGACAAGATTCAAAAAGTAATTCCTCATCTTTTAACTTAATTTCTCGTATAGTCATACTCGTTAAAAATTGAAATAGTGTTTCCGTTAATTGTTGCTCTTCTTCTAAAGCCCTATATTTCACATCAAAGAACGATTCGCCATAATAACCAAACTTACTGTATCTCGCTCCTAATAAATAAGATTCTATTCCTAGTTCAATACAGTAATCTTCATACTGACGATGAAGCTCTTGCATCTGAAAGGCATCACGAATATTTGAACGCAACGTTTTTAATGATAATTCTCGTAGCATCTTCCGCTCATATTTTAATTGCTTTTCTTTTTGTTTTTCTTTTAAGCTGACAATGACATTCATAGTACTTATAAAACCTCCCTAATACGTATTAGTCTAAACTTCTAAAGAAGAAGCATACGCGGGACGGTAGCACTAAAATATTCCAAACTTCAAAAATAAATAAGAGGAATTAAACATAAAAAAACCCCAACCAAAATGGTTGAGGTTTGTAGTTCGCAAAAATTAACGTTTTGAGAACTGAGGTGCACGACGTGCGCCTTTAAGACCGTATTTTTTACGCTCTTTCATACGTGCGTCACGAGTTAATAGACCTGCACGTTTTAGTGTTAGACGGTATTCTGGATCAGCTTTTAATAAAGCGCGAGAAATACCGTGACGAATAGCACCAGCTTGACCAGTGTATCCACCACCATTTACGTTTACAAGTACATCGTAGTTACCTAAAGTTTCTGTTGCAACTAGAGGTTGTTTAACTACTTCACGTAATGCAGCAAATGGGATATAGTTTTCAAAATCACGACCGTTAATGATAACGCGTCCTTCGCCTGGAACTAGGCGTACGCGCGCTACTGAACTCTTACGACGTCCAGTGCCATAGTATTGAACCTGTGCCAAAGTAAGCCCTCCTTTAATTAATTATCCGCGAAGTTCGTAAACTTCTGGTTTTTGTGCTTGGTGTGGATGCTCTGCTCCAGCATACACGTTTAATTTCTTAGATACTTGACGTCCTAAACGTCCTTTTGGAAGCATCCCTTTAATTGCAAGCTCTAACATTTGTACAGGGTAGTTTGTACGCATTTCTAGAGCTGTTCTTTGCTTAAGTCCACCTGGGTGGTTAGTGTGACGGTAGTAAATTTTATCGTTTAATTTATTACCTGTTAAATGAATTTTCTCAGCGTTAATAATAATTACATGATCACCCGTGTCAACGTGTGGTGTAAATGTAGGTTTGTTTTTACCACGTAAAATGGATGCTACTTCAGTAGATAGGCGACCTAAAGTTTGACCTTCAGCATCAACCACATACCATTTACGCTCAACTTCGTTAGCTTTTGCCATAAAAGTCGTACGCATGTGTTTCCCTCCTCGTTATCTTTTCCATAGAAAAAATCTATTGTTTATCTTAAACACGATTTCCTTCCGGGGCTAATCGTGGTTTTAGAAACAATACCATATGTTATGATATACTTTTGAGTTTCTAATGTCAAGCAAATGTTACACCAGGATTAGTTGTTATAGTTTACTTGCCATAAGTAAAGTCCATGACCTGGAGCCATCTTTCCAGCAAACTGGCGATTTTGTTTTGCTAAAATCTCTGGAATGCTATCAGGATCAACCTTTCCTTGCCCTACGTTAAGTAACGTACCAACAATAATTCTGACCATATTATATAAAAATCCATTACCTACAAAACGAAAAATTAATTCATCATCTTGCTCAATTAACTCGATTTCAAAAATTGTTCGCACTTTATCTTTTTTGTCAGTTTTTGCCGAACAAAAAGAAGTGAAATCATGCGTTCCAATAAAATAAGGAATCGCTTTTCTTATAGAGTTTATTTCAAGCGGATATGGATATTGATATACGTAATTTCTACGGAATACATCCGCAGTCTTTGATAATAATACACGATAACGATATTCTTTTCTCTCAACACCGTAACGTGCATGAAATTCTTCTGTTTTCTTCTCTACTTGCCTGATAACAATATCATCTGGCAACATTGTGTTTAAAGCATTACTCCATTGCCACTCTTCAAGAGACAAAGGTGTATCAAAGTGTATGACTTGTCCTTTCGCATGAACGGTAGAATCCGTTCTGCCTGATGCCTGAACACGAACAAGTTCACCCTTATGCAATTTCTGTAATGCCTTCTCTATTTCTTGTTGAACAGTACGATGCTGTGGTTGAATTTGGTAACCACAAAAATGCATGCCATCATATGCAACTGTACATTTTATTCTTTCCATCTTTCCGTTCTCCATTACAATCGCAACCATACTAAAATACAAGCTAGACAAAGTAAACTTATAATTGTTACTGTATCGCTCATTTTCCAGCGTAGTTGCCTAAATTTAGTTCGTCCTTCACCATTTCGATATCCACGTGCTTCCATCGCAATTGCTAAATCCTCAGCACGCTTAAAAGCACTAATAAAAAGTGGAACGAGTAGTGAAATAATTGCCTTCATCCTATCTTTTATCGGACCTCCAGCAAAATCAATACCACGTGACGCTTGTGCTTTCATAATTTTACTCGTTTCATCCATTAATGTCGGAATAAAACGAAGAGAAATAGACATCATTAATGCGATTTCATGAACAGGAACCTTTATACGCTTCAACGGCTTTAATAACGTCTCCAAACCATCTGTAATCTCAATAGGTGTCGTTGTTAACGTTAATAATGTCGTCATTAAAATAATAACAAAGAATCGTATAGAAATGTATATCCCTTGCTCTAATCCCTTTTCATGTATTGAAAACCAACCAAGCTGGAATAGTACATCCCCTTCTTTAGTTGTGAAGATATGCAGGAAAAATGTAAAAAGAAAAATCCATAAAATTGGTTTTAAGCCCGAAAGTACATAACGAATCGGCACTTTTGCAAAAAATAAAGCAATGAGTGCATATAAAAATAAAAATCCATATGAAATCGCATTATTTGCTAAGAAAACAACAAATACATATAAAAAGACAATCAACAGCTTCGTACGAGGATCAAGTTGATGAATGAGTGACTTACCTGGAATGTATCTCCCAATAATCAACTGCTGCATGATTCATGACCACCTTTTCGTAACACCTGTACAACTTCATGAGTAAGATCCTCTAAAGATAAGGTAGCCTTTGGAATTGAAATACCAAACTTCTCTTCAATTGCACGTTTATACTTTAAAGACATCGGAAGGTCCACACCAATTTGTTCTAGTTCATCAGCATGTGAAAATACTTCCTCTGCACTTCCTTGCAAAAAGACCGTTCCTTTATGCATGACCACAATTTGATCTGCATACTTAGCGGCATCCTCCATATTATGGGTAACAAGAATGACTGTAAGCCCCTGCTCCTTATGCAAACTATAAAACATCTCCATAAGCTCGTGCTGTCCTTTCGGATCAAGCCCCGCTGTAGGTTCATCTAATACAAGTACCTCGGGTTCCATCGCAAGTACGCCCGCTATTGCAACACGCCTCATTTGCCCACCGCTTAATTCAAACGGAGAACGTGCTAATAACTCTATATCCAATCCAACAAGCTGAATGGCATCTTTTGCCTTTTGCTTTGCCACTTCTTCAGATAAACCGAAATTAGTAGGCCCAAAACAAATATCTTTCTCCACTGTCTCTTCAAATAACTGATGTTCTGGGAACTGAAAGACAACCCCTACTTTTTTTCGTAGTGGCTTAAGCTTCTTCTCTTTCTTCCCTGCTGAAATTAAATGTTCACCAATTTGAACCGTACCATTTGTCGGCTGCAATAAACCATTTAAATGTTGAATCATCGTCGACTTACCTGAACCAGTATGACCGATAATGGCATAATAGCCTCCACTTGGAAACGACACGTCTACATCATAAAGCGCGCGTCTTTCAAATGGAGTTTTATATTGATAACGATGTTCTACTTTTTGGAATATAATCTCCAAAGTTCGTTCACCAAACTTTCCATTGTAAGATGCGTATTTTGCAAAAGAATTTCACTTCTTTTTAATAATTCTGCTATTTTTACTGAAAAAGGTACATCTAACCCAATTTCTTGGAGCATATGAGAGGACTTGAAAATTTGCTTTGGGGTCCCTTCCTCTAATATTTCTCCCTTGTTTAAAATAATGACACGGTCTGACTGTGCCGCTTCTTCTAAATCATGCGTAATTGATAATACGGTAATACCTTTTTGATTAACAAGCTGTCTAACCGTTTCTACTACTTCACGTCTCCCTTGAGGGTCTAACATTGACGTTGCTTCATCTAGTATTAAAATAGATGGCTGAAGTGCTAAAACACCTGCTATTGCAACTCGCTGCTTTTGCCCACCAGATAACGAATGGGGCTCATCATTAAGAAAATCTTCCATACGGACAAGTCGCAGGGCTTGTTCTAATCTTTCTACCATCTGTTCCCTTGGCATTCCGATATTTTCTAAGCCAAATACAACGTCATCTTGTACTGTCGTTCCAACAAATTGATTATCTGGATTTTGAAATACCATTCCAATTTGTTTTCGAACATCCCATACCGTTTCTTCTGATAAAACCATTGTATCATTTACAGTAATTGTCCCTGATTCCGGCAAAAACAAACCATTCAATAATTTTGCAAGTGTAGATTTACCTGAACCATTTTGTCCGATAACAGATACCCATTCTCCTTCATATAAGGAAAACGAAACATCTTTTAATGCATACGAGGCTGCCCCAGGATATTGAAATGATACATTTTCTGTCCGAAGTTTCTCTTTTTTCAATACAAGGCACCCTTTCCTTCGCCAAGTTAGCCTTTTTTATATTTAAAAAAAAAGGGCCATGACCAGTTACTTGAAAAGAACTGTCCTGCCCTTTTAATTATCATTATACTAACTCGATAATTACCATTGGTGCTGCGTCTCCGCGACGTGGACCAATTTTTGCAATACGAGTGTATCCGCCTTGGCGCTCAGCATAGCGTGGAGCTACATCAGCGAATAATTTTTGAAGTGCATCTTGACCAGTCTCAGCGTTAGCAACTTCATTGCGAATGAAAGCTGCTGCTTGACGACGAGCGTGAAGATCTCCGCGTTTACCTAAAGTGATCATTTTTTCCACTACAGAACGAAGTTCTTTTGCACGAGTTTCTGTCGTTTGGATGCGCTCGTTGATAATTAAATCAGTAGCTAAATCACGTAACATAGCTTTACGTTGCGCACTTGTACGGCCTAATTTTCTGTATGCCATTCGTAGTTCCCTCCTTTGTTGATGGGTTTAAATCCTCAGTCGTCTTTACGTAAACCTAAACCTAATTCCTCAAGTTTATGTTTAACTTCTTCTAAGGATTTACGTCCTAAGTTACGAACTTTCATCATATCTTCTTCTGTTTTGTTCGCAAGCTCTTGTACAGTATTAATTCCTGCACGTTTTAGGCAATTATAAGAACGAACAGAAAGATCTAGTTCTTCGATAGTCATCTCAAGAACTTTCTCTTTTTGATCTTCTTCCTTCTCGACCATAATCTCAGCATTTTGTGCTTCATCAGTTAAACCAACAAAGATATTTAAATGCTCAGTTAAGATTTTGGCCCCTAAAGAGATAGCTTCTTTTGGCCCGATGCTTCCATCCGTCCATACATCAAGCGTAAGCTTATCATAATTAGCCACTTGTCCGACACGTGTCTTTTCCACTTGGTAAGTTACACGTGATACTGGAGTATAAATAGAATCAATAGGAATTACTCCTATTGGTTGATCTTCGCTTTTATTTGCATCAGCTGGCGTATACCCACGGCCACGCTTTGCAGTTAAACGCACGCGGAAATGCGCATCCTTTGCTAACGTTGCAATGTGTAAATCTGGATTTAAGATTTCTACATCACTATCGTGAGTAATATCAGCAGCTGTGACAATACCTTCGCCCTGCACATCAATTTCCAACGTCTTCTCTTCTTCAGAGTAGATTTTAAGAGCTAACTTTTTCAAGTTTAAGATGATCGTCGTAACGTCTTCTACTACGCCCTCAACTGTTGAAAATTCATGTAATACGCCATCGATTTGGATAGCAGTAACAGCGGCACCAGGGAGTGAGGATAAAAGAATACGACGTAAGGAGTTACCCAAAGTAGTACCATATCCACGCTCAAGCGGTTCAATTACGAATTTACCATATTTAGCATCTTCGTTAAGTTCAACCGTTTCGATTTTCGGCTTTTCGATTTCAATCATTAACTAAACCCTCCTTCAAAACGTCGAAACCCCGGTTAAACAAAGGTATACCCCTTTGATTAACCGAAAGTCCCCCTTAGGCAGTTCCCGATTGTGCACAACAAGCGATGTTTCTGTACGAAATTTCTCGATAATGCATCATATCCATTATAGACAAAAGGGAAAATTCTATACAGAAAAATTACACACGACGACGTTTTGGTGGACGACATCCATTATGAGGAACTGGAGTAACATCTCTAATTGCTGTTACTTCTAGACCTGCAGCTTGAAGAGCACGAATTGCAGCTTCACGACCAGCACCAGGACCTTTAACAGTAACCTCTAAAGTTTTTAAACCGTGCTCCATTGCAACTTTAGCAGCAGCTTCAGCAGCCATTTGCGCAGCGAATGGAGTAGACTTACGAGATCCACGGAAACCAAGTGCACCAGCACTAGACCAAGAAAGTGCGTTACCATGAGTATCTGTAAGTGTTACGATTGTGTTGTTGAAAGTAGAACGAATATGAGCTATACCAGCTTCAATATTCTTTTTCACACGTTTTTTACGAGTGTTTGTTTTACGTGCCATTGTTAGTTCAACCTCCTTTACTTATTATTTCTTTTTATTTGCTACTGTACGACGTGGACCTTTACGTGTACGAGCATTGTTTTTAGAGTTTTGACCACGAACTGGTAAACCACGACGGTGACGAAGACCACGGTAAGAACCGATCTCCATTAGACGTTTAATGTTAAGAGATACTTCACGACGAAGGTCTCCCTCAACTTTAATGCTATCGATAACATCACGGATACGTCCTAGCTCGTCTTCCGTTAAATCACGAACTCGTGTTTCTGAAGAAATACCAGCTTCAGTAAGAATTTTTTCAGCAGTTGTGCGACCAATGCCGAATACGTAAGTTAAAGAAATAACAACGCGTTTGTCTCGAGGAATATCTACACCTGCGATACGTGCCATTCTGAATGCACCTCCTTCTGATTAACCTTGTTTTTGTTTATGTTTAGGGTTTTCACAAATAACCATTACTTTTCCACGTCTACGAATAACTTTACATTTTTCGCAGATTGGTTTAACTGACGGTCTTACTTTCATGTCTCGAACCTCCTTAAAGATTACGGAGTGCTATATTATTTAAAACGGTACGTAATACGACCACGATTTAAATCGTACGGAGATAATTCTACCGTAACTTTGTCTCCTGGTAAAATACGAATGAAGTTCATACGGATTTTACCAGAAACGTGAGCCAATACGACATGCCCATTCTCTAATTCTACTTTGAACATAGCATTTGGCAACGTTTCAAGAACGGTACCTTCGACTTCAATTACATCATCTTTAGCCATTCAATAGTTCTCCCTTCTTCAAATCAGTAACATTTTACACTGCTCTGAAATTCCGGAGAGCCAGCTACTTATAAAGTGGTAAGGATTTCGTATCCTGCTTCTGTAAGAGCAATCGTGTGCTCAAAATGGGCACACCATTTACCATCTACCGTTACCACTGTCCAGTCATCAGATAGTGTTTTTACATATCGTCTTCCTTGATTCACCATCGGCTCAACACAGATGACCATTCCCGGCTTTAATCTAGAGCCTCTATTTGGAGGACCATAGTGCGGGATTTGAGGGTCCTCATGTAAGTCTTGCCCGATTCCGTGACCAACATACTCCCTAACGATCGAGAATCCGTTCTCTTCAGCATGGGTTTGAACCGCATGTGAGATATTTGATAATCTTTCGCCTGGTTTTACTTGTTCTAAACCAAGATACAACGATTTTTCTGTGACATCAAGTAGCTTTTGAACAGATTCAGAAATGTTTCCAACTGGATACGTCCATGCAGAATCTCCATGGTACCCATTGTATTTCGCACCAATATCGATACTGATGATATCGCCCTCTTCGAGCTTTCGCTTCCCTGGAATTCCGTGTACAAGCTCTTCATTTACAGAAGCACATATGCTCCCCGGAAATCCGTTGTATCCTTTAAAAGATGGCGTAGCACCATATTTTTGAATCGTCTTTTCCGCTATTTGATCGAGCTCTTTCGTTGTAATTCCTGGAGTAATATGCTGTTTCAACTCTTGATGAGTTAAAGCAACGATCCTGCCAGCTTCTCGCATGATTTCTATCTCGCGAGGAGTTTTGCAGATGATCATTACGCTAAGCCTCCGATGAGAACATCGATATCAGCAAATACTTTATTGATGTCTTGCTCACCATTAATGCTTTGCAAGTAACCAAGCTCCTCATAGAAATCAAGCAAAGGTTTTGTTTGCTTAATATTTACATCTAAACGATTTGCTACAGTTTCTTCATTGTCATCAGAGCGTTGATATAAATCGCCACCACATTTATCGCACACATCAGCGTTTGCTGGTGGATTGAATTCTAAGTGGTAAGTCGCACCGCACTCTTTACAAATGCGACGGCCTGTAAGGCGTTTTAATAACAACCCTGAATCCACATTAATGTTTAAAACATAGTCGATTTTTTTGCCAAGATCTTTCATAATCTCTTCAAGAGCTGATGCTTGTGCAACAGTTCGTGGGAAACCATCTAATAAGAATCCTTTTACACAGTCTTCTTGACTTAAACGTTCACGAACGATTCCGATTGTAACTTCATCTGGAACAAGAGCACCTTTATCAATAAAAGATTTTGCTTGTAAACCCATTTCAGTTTCAGCCTTCATAGCTGCACGGAACATATCTCCTGTTGAGATGTGAGGGATGTTATACTTGGCAACAATCTGTTCGGCTTGTGTACCTTTACCAGCACCAGGAAGCCCCATTAAAATTAAGTTCATCCTTGTTCCCCCTCAGTACATGAGCATGTAGGGAAGACAAGCCTTCCCACTTACTCATTGCTTGATAAACCCTTTGTAATGGCGTTTTACCAGTTGGCTTTCTAGCTGCTTCATTGTTTCTAAAGCAACGCCGACAACGATTAACATACTCGTTCCACCGATCTGTGCAGATGGAGGAAGATTTCCCAATTTCGTAAAGATAACTGGTAAGATTGCAATCGCTGCTAGGAAAATTGATCCTACAAAGGTCAAACGATACAAGATTTTTGTTAAATATTGTTCCGTATTCTTACCCGGACGAATACCTGGAACATATCCACCTTGCTTATTTAGATTCTCTGACATTTGCTCTGGATTAACCTGAACAAATGCATAGAAATATGTGAAGGCTACAATGAGCGCAACATATATGATCATTCCCACTGGGTGAGAATAGTTAAAGTTTGCAATAATCCACTGCGATACATCATGTTTCGGGAAGAACTGTGCAATAGTTGGAGGTGTAATTAAGAATGAAACAGCAAAAATGACTGGAATAACACCCGCACTATTTACCTTAAGTGGTAAATGAGTGTTTTGTGCTCCAGCATGATTCCCATTCGCTCCTGTTACACGCTTCGCATATTGAATTGGGATCTTTCTAACAGCCTGTTGAATGAAAATAACACCAACAATAACTGCTAGCACAGCTAGTAAGATCAATACAACTTTAACGATACTCATGAACAATTGATCTCCGATATTTTGAAACTGTTGTTGATACACTTGAGATATAACACTTGGGATCGCTGCGGCAATACCACCAAAGATAAGGATGGAAATACCATTACCTACACCTTTAGCTGTAATCTGTTCACCTAACCACATTAAAAATGCAGTACCAGCAGTCAGTACCGTAGCAATGTATAAATAAGTGCTCCAACCAGGATTCAAAATTAATTGCCCACCTACCATACCGTTAAAACCGATTGACATACCAAACCCCTGAATAAACGCAAGAACAATTGTAAAGTAACGCGTGAATTGCGTTAGTTTACGACGGCCCATTTCACCTTGCTTCGACCATTCCGAAAATTTAGGAACAACATCCATCTGCAATAATTGCACGATGATGGATGCTGTAATATACGGCATGATTCCCATCGCGAAGATGGAGAAGTTTTTCAAGGCGCCACCGCCAAATGTATTTAGGATACCTAAGGCATTTAATTGATCTTGTGCTTTCAGTACGTCTCCATTTGTAAATGGCACTGGGATAAACGTGCCAATCCTGAATACGATTAACATCGCTAAAGTGAATAATATTTTACGTCTTATCTCAGCAACGCGCATAAAGTTGGAGATTGTACGAAACATTAGATCACCTCAACTGATCCGCCAGCTGCTTCAATTGCTTCTTTAGCACTTGAAGAGAACTTGTGCGCTTTAACAGTTAATTTTTTCTCTACTGCTCCGCTTGCAAGAATTTTAACACCGTCGTTTAACTTGCTGATAACGCCAGTTTCCAGCAATAATTCAGGTGTTACTTCTGTACCATCTTCAAAACGATTTAACGTTGATAAGTTTACAATAGTAAACTCTTTACGGTTAATGTTTGTGAAGCCGCGTTTTGGTAAACGACGGAATAATGGAGTTTGACCACCTTCGAAGCCAAGACGAACACCGCCACCAGAACGTGCGTTTTGTCCTTTATGACCTTTACCAGCAGTTTTACCGTTACCAGAACCGATACCACGACCGACACGGTTACGTACTTTACGAGAACCTTCTGCAGGTTTTAATTCATGAAGTTTCATTCCCAGGCACCTCCTTATATTAATGAGTTATCCTTAAGCTTCTTTTACAGTTATAAGGTGAGAAACTTTGTTGATCATACCAAGAATAGCAGGAGTTTCTTCCTTAACTACAGTTGAATTCAACTTTTTAAGACCTAAAGCTTCTACCGTCGCACGTTGATCTTGTGGACGACCAATTACACTACGAGTGAGGGTAATTTCTAACTTTTTCGCCATTTGTTTTCCCTCCTTAACCTAGTAGCTCTTCTACAGATTTACCGCGTAATTTTGCAACATCTTCAGCGCGCTTAAGTTCGCTTAATCCGTTCACAGTAGCGCGAATCATGTTGATTGGTGTGTTAGAACCAAGAGATTTCGAAAGAATATCTTGTACACCAGCTAATTCAAGTACCGCACGAACAGGTCCACCAGCAATAACACCAGTACCTTCAGCAGCAGGTTTTAAGAATACTTCACCAGCTCCAAAATGACCGTTGATTGTGTGTGGAATTGTTGTACCAACTAATGGTACAGCGATTAAGTTTTTCTTAGCGTCTTCGATAGCTTTGCGAATTGCGTCTGGTACCTCTTGTGCTTTACCAGTACCGAATCCAACATGACCGTTTTTATCGCCAACTACAACTAGTGCAGCAAAGCGGAAACGACGACCACCCTTAACAACTTTCGCGACACGATTTATCGTAACTACACGTTCTTCAAGTTCTAATTTACTTGGGTCAATGCGATGCATCAATTTTCCCTCCTTTGACCATTAAAATTGTAATCCAGCCTCACGAGCAGCTTCAGCTAGAGCTTTAACACGGCCATGGTATAAGTAACCACCGCGATCGAATACTACTTCTTTAACGCCTTTCTCTACAGCACGCTTAGCAACTGATTCTCCAACTTTCGTAGCAGCTTCAGTATTGCTAGTACCGTTAAGAGCAAGGTCTTTATCAAGAGTAGATGCACTTACTAACGTTACACCATTCACATCATCAATAACTTGAGCGTAAATATGTTGGTTAGAACGGAACACGTTTAAACGTGGACGTTCTGCAGTACCAGTAAGTTTAGCACGTACACGTGCATGTCTTTTCTTACGAGTCGCATTTTTATCAGCTTTAGTGATCATTCTTGTCACTCCTTTCTCTCACCTAACGGGTTTACTTAGCAGTTTTACCTTCTTTACGACGAACAACTTCGCCTTCGTAACGAATACCTTTACCTTTATATGGCTCAGGAGCACGTACAGCACGGATGTTAGCAGCAAATTCGCCAACACGTTGCTTGTCGATACCTTTAATTACGATTTTAGTTGGTGCAGGTACTTCAACTTCGATACCTGCTTCCGGAGTCATTTCTACTGGATGAGAATAACCTACGCTTAATACAAGTTTATCTCCTTGTTTTTGAGCACGGTAACCAACACCGACTAATTCAAGTCCGCGTGCGAAACCTGTAGTTACACCTTCAACCATGTTTCCGATTAAAGCACGAGTTGTACCGTGTAATGCACGGTGTTCCTTCTGTTCAGATGGACGCTCAACTGTTAGTGTATTTTCTTCAATTTTGATAGACATATCAGCATTGAATTTACGAGTTAATTCACCTTTAGGGCCTTTTACTGTTACAGTATTGTCTTCTGCAATTGTAATAGTAACACCTGCAGGGATTTCAAGAATCTTTTTACCAATACGAGACATGTGGTCACACCTCCGTTCGTTTTAAATATATATTACCAAACGTATGCTACTACTTCTCCACCAGTTTGTAATTGACGAGCATCTTTGTCTGTCATTACTCCCTTAGATGTAGAAACAAGAGCGATACCTAATCCGTTAAGTACACGTGGTACTTCATCAGCTTTAGCGTAAACGCGTAAGCCAGGTTTACTGATACGTTTTAATCCAGTGATTACACGTTCATTGTTTGCACCATATTTCAGGAAAATACGAAGGATACCTTGTTTGTTATCCTCGATGTATTCTACATCACGAATGAAACCTTCACGTTTTAAAAGTTCAGCGATCTCTTTTTTGATTTTAGAAGCAGGAACCTCTAATTTCTCATGACGTACCATGTTCGCATTACGGATGCGAGTAAGCATGTCTGCAATTGGATCTGTCATCACCATGTGTTTTACCTCCTTCCCATTTGTGGGTTTTACCAACTAGCTTTTTTAACACCAGGAATTTGACCTTTATATGCAAGTTCACGGAAACAAATACGGCAAAGTTTAAATTTGCGGTATACAGAATGCGGACGACCGCAGCGTTCGCAACGTGTATACTCTTGTACTTTAAACTTAGGAGTACGCTTTTGTTTCGCTATCATAGATTTTTTAGCCACGTTTTCGCCTCCTCTACTTAGCGTTGGCTTCCATTATTTTTGGAATGGCATACCGAATTGTGTTAAAAGTTCACGAGCTTCTTCATCAGTTTTCGCTGTAGTAACGATTACGATGTCCATACCGCGGACTTTGCTTACTTTATCATAATCGATCTCAGGGAAGATAAGTTGCTCTTTAACACCTAATGTGTAGTTCCCACGACCATCGAATGATTTCTTAGAAACACCACGGAAATCACGTACACGTGGTAAAGAAACTGACACTAATTTGTCGAAGAACTCATACATTTGCTCGCCGCGTAAAGTTACTTTCGCACCGATTGGCATACCTTCACGAAGACGGAAACCAGCGATTGATTTTTTAGCACGAGTTACAACAGGTTTTTGACCTGCGATTTGTGTTAATTCTTCTACTGCATTGTCTAAAGCTTTTGAGTTAGATACCGCGTCACCAACACCAGTGTTGATTACGATCTTTTCGATTTTCGGTACTTCCATCACAGATTTATAGTTAAACTTGCTCACTAGAGCAGGAGTAATTTCCTTTTGGAACTTCTCTTTAAGGCGATTCAATGAAGTGACCTCCTTTCTTAAGAAAATTATTTATCTAATAATTCACCAGATTTTTTTGCAATACGAACTTTTTTACCATCTTCTACTTTGAAGCCTACACGAGTAGGTTCACCTGTTTTCGGATCTAAAATCATAACGTTAGAAACGTGAATAGGTGCTTCTTTAGTAATAATTCCACCTTGTGGATTTAATTGAGATGGCTTAGAGTGCTTCTTAACGATATTGACACCCTCAACGATAACACGGTTTTGCTTTGGGAAAGCCACAAGGATAACGCCTTGTTTTCCTTTGTCTTTACCAGTGATTACCTGTACTTTATCACCTTTTTTTACATGCATCTTAATTCTGCACCTCCTTAGCAAGGCAATACCTTAAATTATAGAACTTCTGGAGCTAAAGAAACGATCTTCATGAAGTTGCTATCACGTAATTCACGAGCTACTGGTCCGAAGATACGAGTACCACGTGGGCTCTTATCGTCTTTAATGATAACCGCTGCGTTTTCATCAAATTTGATGTAAGAACCGTCCGGACGACGAGCTCCGCTCTTCGTACGTACTACTACTGCTTTAACAACGTCACCTTTTTTAACAACGCCACCTGGTGTTGCTTGTTTTACCGTAGCAACGATAATATCACCAATGTTAGCATATTTACGACCAGAGCCGCCTAATACTTTAATTGTTAAAAGTTCACGTGCACCAGAGTTGTCAGCAACTTTCAAACGAGATTCTTGTTGGATCATGTTATGAAACCTCCCTTCGGACTAAAAATTCCGATTCGTCTATTTAGATAATAACCGCTTCTTCAACGATTTCAACTAAACGGAAACGCTTAGTAGCAGAAAGCGGGCGAGTTTCCATGATTTTAACGATATCGCCAAGTTTCGCTTGGTTTTGCTCATCATGGGCTTTGTACTTCTTAGAATACTTAACACGTTTTCCGTACAAGGAATGAGTTTTGTAAGTTTCAACTAAAACTGTAATCGTTTTGTCCATTTTGTCAGACACTACACGACCAGTATAAACTTTGCGTTGGTTACGTTCGCTCACTATGCAAACCTCCCCTCAATTTATCGATTAATTCCGATCTCTCTTTCACGAACTACAGTTTTCATACGAGCAATTGCTTTACGCACTTCACGAATGCGAGTTGGATTCTCTAATTGTCCTGTAGCAAGTTGGAAGCGAAGATTAAACAACTCTTCCTTTAAAGCTTTAACTTTTGTTTCGATTTCGGCAGTGGTTAATTCACGAATATCATTAGTTTTCATTAGATTCACCACCATTTTCTTCACGTTTTACGAATTTACATTTCACAGGTAACTTGTGAGCTGCAAGACGTAATGCTTCGCGTGCTACCTCTTCAGACACACCCGCGATTTCGAACATAATTTTCCCAGGTTTTACTACTGCTACCCAGCCTTCTGGTGCCCCTTTACCGGAACCCATACGTACTTCTAGAGGTTTTGCAGTGTAAGGCTTAGAAGGGAAAATTTTAATCCATACTTTACCGCCACGTTTCATGTAACGAGTCATTGCACGACGAGCAGCTTCGATTTGACGGTTTGTAATCCATGAAGCAGCTTGTGCTTGTAAACCGAATTCACCGAAAGCAATTTCAGTTCCACCTTTTGCACGACCACGCATTTTACCACGATGCTCTCTACGATATTTTACGCGTTTTGGCATTAACATATTATTTTCCTCCTTCCTCAGAAGCTTTCTTTTTTGTAGGAAGGACTTCTCCACGGTAGATCCATACTTTTACGCCTAATTTACCGTATGTTGTATCAGCTTCAACTGCTGCATAGTCAATATCAGCGCGAAGTGTATGAAGTGGAACAGTTCCTTCACTGTAAGATTCTGCACGAGCGATATCAGCTCCGCCAAGACGACCAGAAACCTGTGTTTTAATACCCTTAGCACCTGCACGCATAGCACGTTGAATAACTTGCTTTTGTGCACGACGGAATGATACACGGTTTTCTAATTGACGAGCGATGTTTTCGCCTACTAATTTAGCGTTAAGATCAGCTCTCTTAACTTCTAAAATGTTGATGTGTACACGCTTGCCTGTTAATTGGTTAAGAGCTTTACGAAGTGCTTCAACTTCAGTACCACCTTTACCAATTACCATACCAGGTTTTGCAGTGTGAATTGTAACATTTACACGATTTGCTGCACGTTCGATTTCTACTTTAGCAACAGCAGAATCTTTTAAGCGTACAGTAATGTACTCACGGATTTTGATGTCTTCATGTAATAATGTAGCGTAATCTTTCTCAGCGAACCAACGAGATTCCCAGTCACGGATAACACCGACACGAAGACCAATTGGATTAACCTTTTGACCCATCGATTATCCCTCCTTCTTTTCTGATACCACAACTGTGATGTGGCTTGTGCGTTTGTTAATTTGGCTTGCACGACCCATTGCACGTGGACGGAAACGTTTCAACGTTGGACCTTCGTCAACGAAAACTTTTTCAACAACTAGGTTGTTAATATCCATCTCATAATTGTGCTCTGCATTTGCGATTGCAGATTTTAAAACTTTTTCTACAACTGGAGAAGCAGTTTTTGGTGTGTGGTTAAGGATAGCAATCGCTTCACCCACTTGCTTACCTCGGATTAAGTCTACTACTAAACGAACTTTACGAGGAGCAATACGAACTGTTCTCGCTACTGCTTTAGCTTGCATTGAAGTGCCTCCTCTCATTATCTTCTAGTTTTCTTATCGTCAGCAAGGTGACCTTTATACGTACGAGTTGGTGCGAATTCACCTAACTTATGGCCAACCATATCCTCAGTGATGTACACAGGTACGTGTTTACGACCATCATATACAGCGATTGTGTGTCCGATGAACTGAGGGAAGATAGTTGAACGGCGAGACCAAGTTTTAACAACTTGTTTTTGCTCAGATGCAACTAATTTTTCCATTTTGCTCATTAAGTGATCATCGACAAATGGTCCTTTTTTTAAGCTACGAGCCATTTTGGTGCCTCCCTTCGTGATTGGCGTACGGTTCTTGAAACGAACCGTACTACAATCCCATTATTTTTTACGACGACGAACGATAAATTTATCAGACGCTTTGTTTTTCTTACGAGTCTTGAATCCAAGAGTTGGTTTACCCCATGGAGACATTGGAGACTTACGTCCGATTGGAGAGCGTCCTTCACCACCACCGTGTGGGTGATCAACCGGGTTCATTACAGAACCACGAACTGTTGGGCGCTTACCTAACCAGCGAGAGCGACCTGCTTTACCGATTTTGATAAGTTCGTGTTGTTCGTTACCAACTTGACCGATTGAAGCGCGACAAGCAGATAATACAAGACGTACTTCACCAGAAGTTAAACGTACAAGTACGTATTTACCTTCTTTACCAAGTACTTGAGCAGATGTACCAGCAGAACGAACTAATTGTCCGCCACGACCAGGCTTAAGCTCGATGTTATGAACAACAGTACCTACTGGAATGTTGATTAATGGTAATGCGTTACCGATTTTAATGTCAGCTTCTGGGCCAGACATAACTTCCATACCTACTTCTAAAGATTTAGGAGCAAGAATGTAACGTTTTTCACCGTCAACGTAGTTAATTAATGCGATATTCGCAGAGCGGTTTGGATCGTATTCGATCGTAGCAACGCGTCCTGGAATTCCATCTTTGTTACGCTTAAAGTCGATGATACGGTATTGACGCTTATGTCCGCCACCTTGATGACGTACAGTAATTTTACCTTGGTTATTACGACCCGCCTTCTTGCTTAAAGGAGCAAGTAATGACTTTTCGGGTCTGTCAGTCGTGATTTCAGCGAAATCATTCGTAGTCATATTACGACGACCGTTAGTAGTTGGATTATACTTTTTAATTCCCATCTCAATTTCCCTCCTTCTTTAGTAAGAATTAAACGCCTTGGAAGATTTCGATTTCTTTGCTGTCAGCAGTTAGCTTAACGATTGCTTTACGACGACGGCTAGTAAAACCAGCGTGACGACCAACGCGTTTTGCTTTCGGCTTGTAGTTCATGATGTTCACTTTTTCTACTTTAACACCAAAGATCGCTTCAAGAGCATCTTTAACTTCTGTTTTATTAGATTTAACGTCCACATCGAACGTGTATTTTTTTTCAGCCATCATTTCCATAGAACGTTCAGTGATAACTGGGCGCTTAATGATATCACGAGGATCTCTCATTATGCAAGCACCTCCTCTACTTTTTCCACTGCCGCTTTTGTCATGATTAGCTTATCATGATGAAGCACGTCTAAAACGTTTACGCCATCAGCAGTGATTACTGTTACTCCAGGGATATTGCGAGCAGATAACTCTACAGATTCGTTTGCATCAGCAGTTACGATAAGAGCTTTCTTCTCAACAGTTAATCCTTTAAGTACTGCTAGCATATCTTTTGTTTTTGGTGCATTTAACACTAGGTCTTCAAGAACTACAATGTTGTTCTCAACTACTTTAGTAGCTAATGCAGATTTGATTGCTAAACGACGAACTTTCTTAGGAAGTTTGTACGCATAGCTTCTTGGTGTAGGTCCGAATACCGTACCACCACCACGCCATTGAGGAGAGCGGATAGACCCTTGACGAGCACGTCCAGTTCCTTTTTGACGCCATGGTTTACGACCACCACCGCGAACTTCAGAACGAGTTTTTACTTTGTGTGTACCTTGACGTAAAGATGCACGTTGCATCATTACAGCTTCGAAAAGTACAGCTTCATTTGGTTCGATACCGAAAATAGCTTCAGCTAATTCGATTTCACCAACCTGTGAACCAGTTTGGTTATATACAGTAACTTTTGGCATTGGAATTCCTCCTTCCTATTGTGAATTATTTGCTAACCTTCACAGCGCCTTGAACAACTACAAGAGATTTCTTAGCACCTGGAACGTTACCTTTTACTAGTAATAAGTTGCGCTCAGTGTCAACTTGAACGATTTCTAAGTTTTGGATAGTAACTTGGTCTCCACCCATACGTCCAGCAAGTTTTTTGCCTTTGAATACACGGTTCGGAGCAACTGGGCCCATTGAACCTGGACGACGGTGATAGCGAGAACCATGAGACATAGGTCCGCGAGATTGTCCGTGGCGTTTGATAACACCTTGGAAACCTTTACCTTTAGAAATTCCTGTTACGTCAACGATTTCACCTGCAGCGAAAACTTCAACTTTTACCTCTTGACCAACCTCTAATCCGTCCACGTCTGCATCGCGGATTTCGCGAATGAAGCGCTTAGGAGTTGTAGATGCTTTAGCAGTGTGGCCTTGTTCAGGTTTGTTAGTTAACTTTTCACGTTTATCTTCAAATCCTAACTGGATTGCATTGTAGCCATCAGTTTCAGTTGTTTTCTTTTGAAGAACAACGTTTGGATTAGCAGCGATAACTGTTACTGGGATTAACTCACCGTTCTCAGCAAATACTTGAGTCATACCGATCTTTCTTCCTAAGATTCCTTTGGTCATGAGTTACACCTCCTACATTTTTAAGTTATATAATTTATAGTTTGATTTCGATATCTACACCAGACGGTAAGTCTAAACGCATTAATGAATCTACTGTTTGTGGAGTAGGACTCACGATATCGATTAAACGTTTGTGTGTGCGCATTTCGAATTGCTCACGAGAATCTTTGTACTTATGAACAGCACGAAGAATTGTGTAAATAGTCTTCTCAGTTGGTAATGGGATCGGACCAGAAACTGTTGCCCCAGAACGCTTAGCTGTTTCTACAATTTTCTCAGCTGATTGATCAAGAATACGGTGATCATAAGCTTTTAAACGGATACGAATTTTTTCTTTTGCCATTATTTTCCCTCCTTCGTTCGCCTATTTCTAAAATAGACCTTCTCCATGGAAATTTCCCCACACCATGCCATGGCAAAGCGGCCGGGTGTGTCAGCAACCTTCCACTTCATCGCAGTCAAAGACCAACATTGTCTATTATACAATGTTATTCGTCTAGATGCAAGCATCTTTTTGTTTGCATCTGCTTTTCTCTACTTTTGCTATTATACATGGCACTTTAAAGAATTTCAAGTTTTCATCTAACAGAATTCATTTTACAGTTTTTGGGTTTTGTTTTGTTGGTTTTATATTACTATAGAAGAAACTCGTCAAAACATAAAAATAAAATCTTACTCATTATATAAACACAAACAAAAAACCCAAGGGAGAATCCCTTGGGTTTTTATATCAGTTAAGATTACTCAACGATAGTTGCAACTACGCCGTAACCTACTGTGCGTCCACCTTCACGAATAGAGAATTTAGTTCCCTCTTCGATAGCGATTGGAGCGATAAGTTCGATAGTCATTTCGATGTTGTCACCAGGCATTACCATTTCAGTACCTTCTGGTAATTGGATGATACCAGTTACGTCAGTTGTACGGAAGTAGAACTGAGGACGGTAGTTAGCGAAGAATGGAGTGTGACGTCCACCTTCTTCTTTAGATAATACGAAAACTTCAGCTTTGAATTTAGCGTGTGCTTTTACAGAGCCAGTTTTAGCAAGAACTTGTCCACGTTGGATGTCTTCACGAGCAACCCCACGAAGAAGAGCACCGATGTTGTCTCCAGCTTGAGCTTGGTCAAGAAGTTTACGGAACATTTCTACACCAGTTACAGTTGTAGAAGCATTCTCTTCAGCAAGACCGATGATTTCTACTACGTCACCAACTTTAACGATTCCGCGCTCTACACGACCAGTTGCAACTGTACCACGACCTGTGATAGAGAATACATCCTCGATAGGCATTAAGAATGGTTTGTCAGTTTCACGTTCTGGAGTTGGGATGTAAGCATCAACTTCAGTCATTAATTCAATGATTTTTGCTTCCCAATCAGCTTCTCCTTGAAGAGCTTTAAGAGCAGAACCTTTGATTACAGGAATGTCGTCGCCTGGGAATCCGTATTCAGATAATAGGTCACGAACTTCCATTTCTACTAATTCTAATAATTCTTCGTCGTCTACCATGTCGCATTTGTTTAAGAATACAACGATGTAAGGTACACCTACTTGACGAGAAAGAAGGATGTGCTCACGTGTTTGAGGCATTGGGCCATCAGCAGCAGATACTACTAAGATACCGCCGTCCATTTGAGCAGCACCAGTGATCATGTTTTTAACATAGTCAGCGTGACCTGGGCAGTCAACGTGTGCATAGTGACGAGTTTCAGTTTCGTACTCAACGTGTGCAGTTGAGATTGTGATTCCGCGCTCTCTTTCTTCTGGAGCAGCGTCGATTTGATCGTATCCGCGTGCTTCAGCACCACCAGCTTTTGCAAGAACTGTAGTGATCGCAGCAGTTAATGTAGTTTTACCATGGTCAACGTGGCCGATTGTACCGATGTTAACATGGGGTTTAGAACGTTCGAATTTAGCTTTAGCCATTCTAAATTCCTCCTTAGTTTATATAGGTTATTTTATATTTAGACTAGAAAGCGAAACCAAAGTCTCACTTTCTAAGCTTACATAAGTAGTTATACTTGAACAATCGATAAAAATCAATTATTCACCTTTATTTTTTTTAATAATTTCTTCTGAAACAGACTTCGGTACTTCTTCATAATGATCAAATGTCATTGAGAATGTTCCGCGTCCTTGAGTGTTTGAACGTAATGCTGTCGCATAACCGAACATTTCAGAAAGTGGAACCATAGCGCGAACAACTTGTGCGTTACCGCGAGCTTCCATACCTTCTACACGTCCACGACGAGATGTTACGTCACCCATGATGTCTCCCATGTATTCTTCAGGAATTACAACTTCAACTTTCATCATTGGCTCAAGAATTACTGGGTTACATTTAGAAACCGCAGCTTTAAGTGCCATAGATGCAGCGATTTTGAACGCCATCTCAGATGAATCGACATCATGGTAAGAACCGTCAACTAATGCTGCTTTAATGTCAACTAGTGGGTAACCAGCTAGTACACCATTTTTAAGTGAGTCTTCAAGACCCGCTCCAACAGCTGGGATGTATTCACGTGGAACTACACCGCCGACGATTTTGTTTTCGAATTCAAATCCTTTACCTTCTTCGTTAGGTGCAAACTCAATCCAAACGTGACCGAATTGTCCACGTCCACCAGATTGACGAGCGAACTTACCTTCAACTTTCGCAGCAGCGCGGAAAGTTTCACGGTATGCTACCTGAGGAGCACCAACGTTTGCTTCAACTTTGAATTCACGGCGCATACGGTCAACGATGATATCAAGGTGAAGTTCACCCATACCAGCGATGATTGTTTGGCCAGTTTCTTGGTCAGTGTGAGCACGGAATGTTGGATCTTCTTCAGAAAGCTTAGATAATGCTGTACCCATTTTATCTTGGTCAGCTTTAGATTTTGGTTCGATAGCTACAGAGATAACTGGCTCTGGGAATTCCATAGACTCAAGGATAACAAGGCTCTTCTCGTCACAAAGAGTATCACCAGTAGTAGTATCTTTTAAACCTACAGCAGCAGCGATGTCACCAGCGTAAACTGTTGAAATCTCTTCACGGCTGTTAGCGTGCATTTGTAGGATACGACCTACACGCTCACGCTTACCTTTAGTTGAGTTTTTCACGTATGATCCAGAGTTTAACACACCAGAGTACACACGGAAGAACGTTAACTTACCAACATAAGGGTCAGTCATGATTTTGAATGCTAAAGCTGCAAATGGTTCTTCATCGCTAGACTTACGTTCTACTTCTTCCTCTGTATCCGGAAGAGTACCTTTAATAGCAGGTACATCTAATGGAGATGGTAGGTAGTCGATAACTGCGTCTAACAGAATTTGAACACCTTTGTTTTTGAATGCAGAACCACAGATTACTGGGAAGAATTCTACAGAAGTTGTAGCCTTACGGATACCAGCTTTAAGCTCTTCTACAGTGATTTCTTCACCTTCTAGGTACTTCATCATCATTTCTTCATCAAGCTCAGCTACCGCTTCAATAAGCTTTCCACGGTATTCTTCAGCTAGCTCTTTGTGCTCTTCAGGAATTTCGACACGCTCGATGTCTGTTCCTAAATCGTTACCGTACATGTAAGCACACTCTTCAACAAGGTCAATGATACCATTGAACTCATCTTCAGCACCGATTGGTAACTGAATTGGATGTGCGTTTGCTTGTAAACGATCGTGGATTGTTCCTACAGAGTATAAGAAATCTGCACCGATCTTATCCATTTTGTTAACGAATACGATACGAGGTACACCGTAAGTAGTAGCCTGACGCCAAACAGTTTCTGTTTGTGGTTCTACACCAGATTGTGCATCAAGTACTGCTACCGCACCATCAAGTACGCGTAAAGAACGTTCTACTTCTACTGTGAAGTCTACGTGTCCTGGAGTGTCAATGATATTTACACGGTGACCTTTCCATTGAGCTGTAGTTGCAGCAGAAGTAATTGTGATACCACGCTCTTGCTCTTGCTCCATCCAGTCCATCTGAGATGCACCTTCATGAGTTTCACCGATTTTATGAATACGTCCTGTGTAATACAGAATACGCTCAGTTGCTGTAGTTTTACCAGCATCGATGTGAGCCATGATACCAATATTACGAGTGTTTTCTAAAGAGAACTCTCTTGTCATTTGGTGTCTTGCTCCTTCCATATATGGATTGGATTTTTTTATTTTAAGTAGCAAAAAAGCCACTTTATATTGTTACATATGCCAGTGTCCAGTACCCTCATTATGTAAAACGAGCGCCCAACGAAAGGGAGAGGCATTCTCCCTCTCCACACTTCCATAAGCGACAAATAAAGCGGTTTATGCTTACATTTATTTTACGTTGAATCCTACCAACGGTAATGAGCAAATGCTTTGTTAGCTTCTGCCATTTTATGAGTGTCTTCACGTTTCTTAACAGATGCACCAGCGTTGTTAGCTGCATCTAAGATTTCGTAAGCTAGACGCTCTTCCATAGTTTTTTCACCACGAAGACGAGCATAGTTTACTAACCAGCGAAGACCTAAAGTTGTACGGCGTTCTGGACGAACCTCAACTGGAACTTGGTAGTTAGCACCACCAACACGACGAGCGCGTACTTCAAGAACAGGCATGATGTTCTTAAGAGCTTGCTCGAATACTTCCATTGGTTCTTTATCTGAACGTTCACGAACGATATCGAAAGCGTTATAAAGAATTGTTTGAGATTTACCTTTTTTACCGTCAACCATCATTTTGTTGATTAGGCGTGTTACAAGTTTAGAATTGTACATTGGATCAGGTAACACGTCACGTTTCGCAACAGGTCCTTTACGAGGCATATTGAGTTCCTCCTTTCATTATAAGTTTATTATTTTTTAGCAGGTTTTGGTCGCTTAGTACCATATTTAGAACGTCCTTGCATACGTTTGTCAACACCAGCTGTATCAAGCGCTCCACGAACGATGTGGTAACGTACCCCTGGTAAATCCTTTACTCGACCACCGCGAATTAATACTACGCTATGCTCTTGTAGGTTATGACCGATACCTGGGATGTAAGCTGTAACTTCAATACCGTTTGTTAAACGTACACGAGCGTATTTACGTAACGCTGAGTTAGGTTTCTTTGGAGTCATTGTACCAACACGAGTACATACACCACGTTTTTGAGGTGCAGAGATATCAGTTGATTTTTTCTTTAAAGAGTTAAAACCTTTGTTTAACGCAGGTGATTTAGATTTCCATACTTTATCAGTACGACCATTTCTCACTAATTGGTTAATAGTAGGCATTTGATTATCCTCCCTTCGCATGTTTGTATGACCACATATCCAGGTGGTTCATTATTAGTTGAAAACAAAGTTTTTGCAAGGAAGAGCAAATGCTCTCTCCTCACAAAAACAGTTTTAACTTATTATTCCTATTGCTGAAGCTCCCACTTGAATCCTCGAAACTTTTCCAAGCTTACGAACTGATTCAACTTTGGTTATGGGTATGTTATGTTGCAAAGCAGTGCGAATGATAATATGGGTTAACCGCACATCAGCATCTTCTGCAATAACAACTTCTTTAACTATACCATTTTTGATTGCTTCCAATGTTCGTTTATGACCAACGACTACATTTTCAGCATTTGACACTTTTTGATAAGACATATAAATATCCTCCAAAGCATCGTTCAGGAGCAACCTTGATTATAGTAACATTTTGACTCATACAATGTCAACTAGGATTAGATGTTTTTATACAAAATTTACGACGGAAAATTTTACTGTTCCACATAAATCTCATCGTTTTCTACATTCATGTCATCTTGTGTTGTTTTTACAAGATCCACTTTGCGATAACGATTCATACCTGTTCCAGCAGGAACAAGTTTACCGATAATAACGTTCTCTTTCAGTCCTAGAAGCTCATCACGTTTACCTTTAATTGCTGCATCAGTTAAGACACGAGTTGTTTCTTGGAATGATGCTGCAGATAAGAATGAATCAGTTTCAAGTGAAGCTTTTGTAATACCAAGTAGAACAGGTCTAGCCGTTGCTGGTTGTTTACCTTGCAGTAACACCTTCGCATTCGCATCAGTAAACTGATGGATATCTAGTAATGTTCCTGGTAATACATCTGTTTCACCTGCATCACTTACACGAACTTTACGTAGCATTTGACGTACCATTACCTCTACGTGTTTGTCACCAATTTCTACCCCTTGCATACGGTATACTTTTTGAACTTCACGTAATAAGTATTCTTGAACTGCCGTAATGTCCGTTACTTTTAGTAATTCTTTCGGATCAATAGAACCTTCTGTTAACTCTTTACCGTGGCTAATTGGCTGTCCTGGCGTTACTTTCAGACGAGCACCGTAAGGAATAGCATACGTACGGGCTTCAACCTCACCCTGTACAACTACTTCTTGGCGATCTTTAACATCGTTGATCGCTGCGATAACACCGTCGATTTCACTGATAACTGCCTGACCTTTCGGATTACGAGCTTCAAAGATCTCTTGGATACGAGGTAAACCTTGTGTGATATCATCACCGGCAACCCCACCTGTATGGAACGTACGCATCGTTAACTGTGTACCTGGCTCACCGATAGATTGAGCCGCGATAATACCTACCGCTTCTCCTACTTCTACGTCTGTACCAGTTGCTAAGTTACGACCGTAACACTTCTTACATACACCATGGCGAGTGTTACACGTAAACGCTGAACGAATGTTTACAGTTTCAACACCCGAATTTTCAACGATATGAGCGATATCTTCAGTAATTAATTGATTTTCAGCAACTAATACTTCACCTGTTTCAGGATGTTTTACAGTTTTTCTTGCAAAACGTCCAACAAGACGATCATATAATGACTCAATTACTTCATTACCCTCTTTAATCGCACCGATTAGTAAACCGCGATCTGTTCCACAATCATCTTCACGAACAATTACATCTTGTGCAACGTCTACAAGACGACGTGTTAAGTAACCAGAATCGGCAGTCTTAAGTGCTGTATCGGCAAGACCTTTACGAGCACCATGCGTAGAGATGAAGTACTCAAGTACTGTTAAACCTTCACGGAAACTTGATTTGATCGGAAGTTCAATGATACGACCAGATGGATTGGCCATCAGACCACGCATACCAGCAAGCTGAGTGAAGTTAGATGCGTTACCACGGGCACCGGAATCACTCATCATGAAGATTGGATTGCGTTTATTCAAGGACTTCATCAGTTTTCCTTGGATAACGTCTTTTGCATTACTCCAAATAGAGATAACACGATCGTAACGTTCTTCTTCCGTGATTAAACCGCGACGGAATTGTTTAATTACATTATCTACTTTTGCTTGTGCTTCGTGGAGAATTTCATCTTTTTCACCTAATACAAGAATGTCAGATACCCCAACTGTAATACCAGCTTTTGTAGAGTATTTAAATCCTAAGTTCTTCATACGGTCAAGCATGCGAGACGTCTCTGTAATTTTGAAACGCTTGAATACTTCCGCAATGATGTTACCAAGAATCTTCTTGCTAAATGGTGCCACTTCTTCGCGACTAGCAATAATTTCTTTAATGTTCGCACCTTTTTCAACGAAATATTCCGCTGGTGTTTCTTTTTCAAGGTTTGAGTTTGTTGGTTCGTTAATATAAGGGAACGACTCTGGTAAGATTTCGTTAAATATTAATTTACCAACTGTTGTTAATAGAAGCTTACCTTTTTGCTCTTCAGTAAACGTTACATTATTTACTGAACTTGCAGCAACTGCAACACGCGTGTGCAGATGTACATATCCATTTTGGTATGCAAGTATTGCTTCGTTGGCATCTTTGAAGACCATACCTTCACCGATTGCACCTTCACGCTCAAGTGTTAAGTAGTAGTTACCTAATACCATATCCTGAGATGGAGTAACAACTGGTTTTCCGTCTTTTGGATTCAAGATGTTTTGTGCCGCTAACATAAGAATACGAGCTTCTGCTTGTGCTTCTGATGATAACGGAACGTGAACCGCCATTTGGTCACCGTCAAAGTCCGCGTTGTATGCAGTACATACAAGTGGGTGAAGACGGATTGCACGACCTTCTACTAGTGTAGGTTCAAACGCCTGGATACCAAGACGGTGAAGTGTTGGTGCGCGGTTTAGAAGTACTGGATGTTCTTTAATCACAGATTCTAAAACGTCCCAAACTTCAGGTTGTACACGCTCGATTTTACGTTTAGCACTCTTAATGTTGTGTGCTAAACCTTTTTCAACTAACTCTTTCATAACGAAAGGTTTGAACAGTTCAAGCGCCATTTCTTTCGGTAATCCACATTGGTACATCTTTAAGTTCGGTCCTACAACGATTACTGAACGACCAGAGTAGTCAACACGTTTACCTAATAAGTTTTGACGGAAACGTCCTTGTTTACCTTTAAGCATGTGAGATAGAGATTTTAATGGACGGTTACCTGGTCCAGTAACTGGACGGCCACGGCGACCATTATCGATTAATGCGTCTACAGCTTCTTGTAACATACGTTTTTCGTTTTGAACGATGATGCTTGGTGCACCTAAGTCCAATAGACGTTTTAAACGGTTGTTACGGTTAATTACACGACGGTATAAGTCGTTTAAATCAGAAGTAGCAAAACGTCCACCATCCAACTGTACCATTGGGCGTAGTTCTGGTGGGATAACTGGAAGAACATCTAGGATCATCCAAGATGGGTGATTTCCAGAGTTACGGAATGCTTCTAATACTTCTAGACGTTTAATAGCACGAGTACGGCGTTGTCCTTGTGCTGTTTTTAATTCTTCTTTTAAGAAGTCTACTTCTTTATCTAAATCGATATCTTGTAGTAGCTTTTTAATCGCTTCTGCACCCATAGCAGCTTGGAATGTGCTACCATATCGATCACGATATGCACGGTATTCTTTTTCAGAAAGTAATTGCTTCTTATCAAGTGGTGTATCTCCACTTTCTGTTACAACATAAGAAGCGAAATAAATTACTTCTTCAAGCGCGCGAGGGGACATGTCTAAGACAAGTCCCATGCGGCTCGGGATACCTTTGAAATACCAAATATGAGATACAGGAGCAGCTAATTCGATATGACCCATACGTTCACGACGAACTTTTGCACGCGTTACTTCAACGCCACATCGATCACAAACTACACCTTTATAACGTACACGTTTGTATTTTCCGCAATGACATTCCCAGTCCTTTTGTGGTCCGAAAATACGCTCACAGAACAAGCCATCTTTTTCAGGCTTTAACGTACGATAGTTAATTGTTTCTGGTTTCTTAACTTCACCGTATGACCAAGAACGAATCTTGTCAGGTGAAGCAAGTCCAATCTTCATATATTCAAAGTTATTTACATCTATCAAGGGGCCTACCTCCCTTTTAGTCTACAGGTTATCCCAATTATTCCTTAGTTGTCTCAACTTCGACATTCAATTTATCTGCTGATTGATGATCGTCGTCATCTTCTGTATCACGCATTTCGATTTCTTTATCGTCGCTAGACATCATTTTAACGTCCATACCTAAACTTTGCAGTTCTTTAATCAATACTTTGAATGATTCAGGAACGCCTGGTTCTGGAACATTTTCACCTTTAACAATTGCTTCATACGTCTTAACACGTCCGATAACATCATCAGACTTCACTGTTAAGATTTCTTGAAGAGTATAAGCAGCACCATAAGCTTCAAGTGCCCAAACCTCCATCTCACCGAAACGCTGTCCACCGAACTGAGCTTTACCTCCAAGAGGTTGCTGCGTTACAAGTGAGTATGGTCCAGTAGAACGAGCATGAAGTTTATCGTCAACCATGTGCGCAAGTTTGATCATATACATGACACCAACAGATACGCGGTTATCGAATGGTTCACCAGTACGTCCGTCATACAGGATTGTTTTCGCGTCATTTGCCATACCAGCTTCTTCAATTGTGCCCCATACATCTTCCTCACGAGCACCATCGAATACTGGTGTTGCAATGTGAATGCCAAGGTATCTTGCTGCCATACCAAGATGAAGCTCTAATACCTGACCGATATTCATACGAGATGGTACCCCTAATGGGTTTAACATGATATCGATTGGCGTACCATCTGGTAAGTAAGGCATATCTTCTTCTGGTAAAATACGAGAGATAACACCTTTGTTACCGTGACGTCCTGCCATCTTGTCACCTTCAGAAATTTTACGTTTTTGAACGATATACGCACGTACAAGTTGATTCACGCCTGGTGGCAATTCATCGCCATCTTCACGGTTGAATACTTTTACGTCTAAGATAATACCGCCACCACCATGTGGTACACGTAGTGATGTATCACGTACTTCACGTGCTTTTTCACCGAAGATTGCATGTAATAGACGTTCTTCTGCTGTTAGTTCTGTTACACCTTTAGGTGTTACTTTACCAACAAGTAGGTCTCCATCTTTTACTTCAGCACCGACGCGAATAATACCACGCTCATCAAGGTTACGAAGTGCATCTTCTCCGACGTTTGGAATATCACGTGTAATTTCTTCTGGTCCAAGCTTCGTATCACGAGCTTCTGACTCATATTCTTCAATATGAATAGAAGTGTACACATCATCTTTTACAAGGCGCTCACTCATAATGATCGCATCCTCATAGTTATAACCGTCCCATGTCATGAAGCCAACAAGCACGTTACGTCCAAGTGCTAGTTCACCTAATTCCATAGAAGGACCATCCGCAAGGATTTCACCTTTTACAACTTCATTTCCAACACTTACGATTGGACGTTGGTTGTAGCAAGTTCCTTGGTTAGAACGAATGAATTTTTGCATTTTGTAGCGATCTAAGTCGCCTTTTACTGTTTGACCGTCAACTTCTACATAGCGACGTACCCAAACTTCACGTGCTTCTACGCGTTCAACAACACCAGGGTGTTTACAGATTACTGCAGCACCTGAGTCTTTTGCTGATACGTACTCCATACCTGTACCTACAATCGGTGATTCCGGATTCATTAACGGAACCGCCTGACGTTGCATGTTCGCTCCCATAAGTGCGCGGTTAGAGTCATCGTTTTCTAAGAACGGAATACAAGCTGTCGCTGCCGACACTACTTGCTTTGGAGATACATCCATATAGTCGATGCGTTCTTTATTTGTGACAATGTTTTCACCACGGAAACGAGCTACGATATCTTCATCAAGGAATTCTCCTTCTTCAGATAATTTCATATTCGCTTGGGCTACAACATAATTATCTTCTTCATCTGCTGTTAAATAATCAACCTGCCCTGTTACAAGACCAGTTTCTGGGTCAACACGACGGTATGGTGTTTCAATGAAACCAAACTCATTTACTTTCGCGAACGAAGATAATGAGTTAATCAAACCGATGTTTGGTCCCTCTGGTGTTTCAATCGGACACATACGACCGTAGTGAGAGTAGTGAACGTCACGCACTTCAAAGCCTGCGCGCTCACGCGTTAAACCACCGGGTCCTAATGCAGATAGTCTTCGTTTGTGAGTTAACTCTGCTAATGGGTTTGTTTGGTCCATGAACTGAGATAACTGAGAACTTCCGAAGAACTCTTTAATAGATGCAATAACAGGACGGATGTTAATTAACGCCTGTGGTGTAATTGCATTTGTATCTTGAATCGACATTCTCTCACGAACAACACGTTCCATACGAGAAAGACCGATACGGAATTGGTTTTGTAAAAGCTCTCCTACTGAACGTAAACGACGGTTTCCTAAGTGGTCGATATCGTCTGTGTCCCCTACTTTGTATAGTAGGTTGAAGAAGTAGCTGATAGAAGCAAGGATATCACCTGGTGTAATATGTTTTATATCACGAGTAATATTTGCATTACCAATTACGTTAATTACGCGTTCGCCTTCTGACTCAGGAGCATAAATCTTAATAGATTGCAGCTCAACATCGCCTGCTACCACTCCACCCATTGGTTTCGCTGTTTTGAATCCAATGTTTTTCTCTAAGTAAGGTAGAATGCGATCAAGTGTACGACGATCTAAGACTGTTCCTTCTGCCGCTAAAATTTCACCAGTTTCTGGATCCACCAGTGTTTCAGCTAAACGTTGGTTAAACAATCTATTTTTAATGTGTAGCTTTTTGTTGATCTTATAGCGACCTACATTTGCTAAGTCGTAGCGCTTCGGATCAAAGAAACGAGACACAAGTAAGCTCTTTGCATTTTCTACTGTTGGTGGTTCACCAGGGCGTAGACGCTCATAAATTTCAAGCAATGCTTTTTCTGTGCTATCTGTGTTGTCTTTTTCTAATGTATTGCTTAAGTATTCGTTATCACCTAAAAGCTCGGTGATTTCTTGATCAGAGCCAAACCCTAATGCGCGTAACAAAACAGTTACAGGAAGTTTACGAGTACGGTCAATACGTACATATACAACATCCTTAGCATCTGTCTCATACTCTAACCAAGCCCCGCGGTTTGGAATTACAGTAGCAGTAAAACCACGTTTTCCGTTTTTATCCACTTTGCCACTATAGTATACGCTTGGAGAGCGAACTAACTGGGAAACGATAACACGTTCTGCACCGTTAATTACGAATGTTCCAGTCTCTGTCATGAGTGGGAAATCTCCCATGAACACATCTTGTTCTTTTACTTCACCAGTTTCCTTGTTGATTAGACGCACTTTTACACGAAGTGGTGCTGCATACGTCACATCACGCTCTTTGCATTCTTCTACAGAGTATTTAGGTTCACCTAAGCTGTAGTCGATAAATTCAAGCGATAGATTTCCCGTAAAGTCTTCGATCGGAGAAATGTCTTGGAACATTTCTCGCAAACCCTCATCAAGAAACCACTGATAAGAAGAGGTTTGAATTTCGATAAGATTTGGTAACTCTAATACTTCACTAATACGGGCATAACTTCTTCGTTGGCGGTGGCGTCCGTATTGAACTAGTTGACCTGTCAACTGCTTCACCCCTCAAATCATGAGTATTATAAATGCACAAAAAAATTTGTGCAAAATCACAAATAAATACAACTACTGCTATTAGCGTAGTTTTTTTCTCTTAAAGATAGATACGTTGAGTCTTTCTACCTGCTCAAAAAGAAAAATGGCTTCTTTAAGAAAACCATCATTCTGTTTCATAATCTGCTGATTTTACTATCTTTTCCAAGAGAAACAAAAATATACATCTTTTCTCAACGCAGAAAATCATATATTGGCATTGTATAATGTTAACATAGCCAAAAATAACCGTCAACGCTTTTTTGATTTTATGATATAATATCCTTTTTTCTTTTCTACAACTTCAACTTCAGAAAATACTTCTTCTAGTTTTTTTAGCGCAGATGGTGCACCTTGTTTCTTTTGAATAACAATCCACAATTCTCCACCTGAAACTAAATACTCTACAGCTTTTTCTAAAATCTCATGCACGATATCTTTACCAGCACGAATTGGAGGATTAGATAGAATAACAGCATACTTGCCATCTACATTTTCATAGACACTACTTTGCAAAATACGTACATTTTCAATTTTGTTATTAGCGGCATTTTCTTTTGCAAGCCCCAAGGCCCTTTCATTCACATCCACCATGTGAATTTCACGATCTCGAAACTCTTTCGCTAACGACAAACCGATTGGACCGTACCCACACCCTACGTCTAACACATTACCTTTAACATCTGGCATTTGAAACGCTTCAATTAAAAGACGAGAACCAAAGTCCACTTCGTTTTTCGAGAACACCCCATGGTCAGATAAAAAAGTAAATCGAGATTCACGAAGCGTAAATTCCCATCGTTTACGATCACTCTTACTAGAAGGGTCGTTAGAAAAATAATGGTCTGCCATATGGCCACCTCTTTTCTTTACAGTTAAAAAAAAAGCTCGCATGAGAGCGAGCTTTTTAAAGCATCAAAAGTTAATTACTTAACTTCTACAGCAGCGCCAACTTCTTCAAGTTTAGCTTTCATTTCTTCAGCTTCCTCTTTAGAAACGCCTTCTTTGATTGCTTTTGGAGTGTTGTCAACTAATTCTTTAGCTTCTTTTAAGCCAAGACCAGTGATTTCACGTACAGCTTTGATAACTTTGATTTTTTGAGCGCCAGCACTTGCAAGTACTACGTCAAATTCAGTTTTCTCAGCAGCAGCTTCACCAGCGCCACCAGCTACAGCTACAGGAGCAGCAGCAGTTACGCCGAATTCTTCCTCGATAGCTTTTACTAAGTCGTTAAGTTCTAATACAGTCATAGATTTAACTGCTTCAATGATTTGTTCTTTAGTCATTGTAAATATCCTCCCTTAAATAGGTTTGTATTGTTTTATAGATAACAAGTAATTATCTTTTAAAAAATTAAGCGCCTTGCTCTTCCTTTTGTTCTGCAACTGCTTTAGTAGCAAGTGCAAGGTTACGGATTGGAGCTTGAAGAACGCTAAGAAGCATAGAAAGTAAGCCTTCACGTGATGGAAGAGTAGCGATAGCTTTAACCTCATCAAGTGTTACAAGTTTACCTTCGATTACGCCCGCTTTAATTTCTAAAGCTTCATGTTTTGTAGCGAAGTCGTTTAATACTTTCGCAGGAGCAACTACATCCTCGTTACTGAACGCGATTGCGTTTGGTCCTGTTAAGAATTCGTTTAACTCAGCCATTTCAGCAGACTCTGCAGCACGACGAGTTAAAGAGTTTTTGTAAACTTTGAACTCAACGCCAGCTTCACGTAATTGCTTACGTAATTCTGTTGCTTCAGAAACTGTTAAACCACGGTAGTCAACAACGATTGTAGATTTACTAGCGCGAAGTTTGTCCGCGATTTCAGTTACAACTTGTTGTTTAGTTTCGATTACTTTGCTCATGTTATTACACCTCCTGTAGATTATATAGAAGATGTACCGAAAGTGCACTAAAAACCTCCATGCCCAACTTGTAGACATGGAGGCATATAGTCACAGAAAAAAGATTCCGCTTCGTATATTAACACCTAGGTAGGAAATTAAGTCGAATGACACCTACTGTCTACGGTACACTATTTAAATTCACAACATAAATGATTATATTAAAACTTCTTTATGAAGTCAACTTCCAATTTTTACGCAAGTGTAGAAACGTCTACGCGTACGCCAGGTCCCATTGTAGAAGCAACAGTTGCATTCTTCATGTAAGTACCTTTTGCAGCAGCTGGCTTAGCTTTTTGTAGCGTGTCAGCAATTGTTTTGAAGTTTTCTACTAGTTTAGCATCTTCGAAAGATACTTTACCGATTGGAACGTGGATGTTACCAGCTTTATCAACGCGGTATTCAACTTTACCAGCTTTGATTTCGTTAACAGCTTTAGTTACATCGAAAGTAACCGTTCCAGTTTTAGGGTTTGGCATTAAACCTTTAGGTCCTAATACGCGACCAAGTTTACCAACTTCACCCATCATGTCAGGAGTTGCTACTACTACATCGAAATCGAACCAACCTTGTTGGATTTTACCGATGTAATCAGCATCGCCTACGAATTCAGCGCCAGCAGCTTCAGCTTCTTTTGCTTTTTCGCCTTTAGCGAATACTAATACACGTTGTACTTTACCAGTACCGTGTGGAAGAACAACTGCGCCACGAATTTGTTGGTCAGCTTTCTTAGGGTCAACACCTAAACGGAATGCAGCTTCTACAGTTGCATCAAATTTAGCTGTGTTTGTTTTCTTTACTAATTCTACTGCTTCTGTTGCAGAGTAAGCAGTTGCACGATCAACAAGCTTCGCAGCTTCTACGTACTTTTTACCTCTTTTAGCCATTTTTATTTCCTCCTCGAATGTGGTTTTAGCGGAATAACCTCCCACGTTTACGCTTTTTTTCCAGGGATAACCTGAGGATGCGCGCCATCCTTTTATTTTAAAAAACGATAATCATTTACGATAATAAAGGTTGCGAATTGGAATTCCAGACCCGCAACCTTTTTTAAAAACAAATCGAATTAGTCTTCGATAACGATGCCCATACTGCGTGCAGTACCTTCAACCATACGCATTGCAGCTTCTACGCTAGCAGCGTTTAGGTCAGGCATTTTAGTTTCAGCGATTTCGCGTACTTTATCACGCTTAACAGTTGCCACTTTATTACGGTTTGGTTCACCAGAACCAGACTCAATACCAGCTACTTTCTTAAGAAGAACAGCAGCAGGAGGAGTTTTAGTAATGAAAGTGAATGAACGGTCCTCAAATACCGTAATTTCAACAGGGATGATAAGACCAGCTTGATCTGCTGTACGAGCGTTAAACTCTTTACAGAAGCCCATGATGTTAACACCTGCTTGTCCTAATGCTGGACCAACTGGTGGAGCTGGGTTAGCTTTACCTGCAGGAATTTGAAGCTTTACCATTTTAATTACCTTTTTAGCCACGAGACACACCTCCTTAAGTCCGTGATGTGGTCAATTGGACAGTGATTTGCCCTCCCACGTCATATTTTATCTGTAACGATAAAATCTTTCAAAAAACGTCTCCGATAACGAAGACGTACTGACTTAAAAGATATTATCACTTTTTACAATTCATTTCAAGTTTCATTTTATAATTTTTCAATTTGATGGAAGTCAAGTTCAACTGGAGTCTCGCGACCAAACATATCTACAAGCACACTAACTTTTTTCTTCTCCACATCAATTTCTTCAATAGCACCTGTATAATCTGCGAATGGTCCCTCATTTACACGTACTGTCTCATGAAGTTCAAAGTCGAAATCAACCACTTCATTGTCCATTCCCATATGCTTCATAATGGTAACAACTTCCTCTTCTAATAGAGGAGATGGTTTAGATCCAGAACCTGAAGAACCAACAAAACCTGTTACACCCGGTGTATTACGAACAACATACCAAGAGTCATCAGTCATGATTAGTTCCACTAACACGTAACCTGGGAACACTTTTCTTTTCATTATTTTTTCTTTACCATTTTTCATTTCTACTTCTACTTCTTCTGGGACAACAACACGGAAAATTTTATCTTGCATACCCATTGATTCTACACGTTTCTCTAGGTTTGCCTTTACTTTATTTTCATATCCAGAATAAGTATGGACAACATACCAACTTTTTTCCATTCATTTAGGACGAGCGTCCTTCCCTCCCTGACGTACATTTTTTTGCGCAAATGAAAAAACCCGTTCACCGGGCTTTTACACAGTTCTTATAAATAACATTATATCATGGATAAGTGCTTCTTATTCAAGAATTAACCAAGAATTAACCGAATTAAAGAAGAAATGCCCATATCAACTACTGCGAAGAAAATCGCAAAGAACACAACTGTAGCGATAACAGTCGCTGTTGAGCGGAGTAATTCATCTTTTTTAGGCCAACTTACTTTTTTCATTTCGCGACCTACATCGCCGAAAAAGTTCGTTAAACGCATCTGCGGGACCTCCAGTGTATTATTTATTTTGTTTCCTTGTGAACTGTATGCTTATTGCATGTTTTACAAAACTTCTTTATCTCAAGTCGCTCTACTGAGCTCGTATCTTTCATCGTAGAGTAGTTTCGATTTTTACACTCTTCACATGAGAGTACAACTTTTTTCCTCATTAGTTACACCAGCCTTGTAACATTATGTCCCTAAAAATGTATCATACAACAAAAGACAATGTCAATGTCATGACTCTCACTCTCGTTACAAAAAGAAAACAGGTGAATTAATTTACACCTGCGTTACTTTCTATGAATTTAAAGTTGTACTCTCTCTCATTTCCATATATCGTTCCAATTTTCTCTTCACCCGCTGTAAAGCGTTATCAATAGATTTCACATGTCTATTTAACTGTTCCGAAATCTCTTGATAAGAGCGGCCATCTAAGTATAAAGAAAGTACTTTCCTTTCTAAATCGCTTAATAATTCAGATATTTTAGACTCTATGTCGGTATATTCTTCTTGACTAATGATCATCTCTTCAGGATCAGTCACCTTCGCTTCGGAAATAACATCCAATAACGTTCGATCAGATTCCTCATCGTAAATCGGCTTATCTAAAGACACATACGAATTTAAAGGAATATGTTTTTGTCTTGTTGCTGTTTTAATAGCGGTAATAATTTGTCGAGTAATACACAGTTCAGCAAATGCTTTGAACGAAGACAGCTTGTCCTCTTTATAATCACGAATTGCTTTAAACAATCCAATCATACCTTCTTGAACAATATCTTCTCGATCGGCACCCACTAAGAAATAAGATCTTGATTTCGCGCGAACAAAGTTCTTATATTTATGAATTAAATATTCTAGAGCGTCAGTATTACCTTTTCGAACTAACTCAACGATTGCCTCATCCTCTAAATCACGAAATGTAACGTCGCCTACACTTACGAAGCCTGCTTCCACCTTGATCCCTCCGACCGCTATTTATTTAGCAATATTATACAGTAAAAAGACAAAGAGCGTCAATGCTTCAACGCTCTCCTCTTCTTAATTTTTCTAATTTTTCTGTAATATCCTCACTAAATATCTTTCGCATGGCAGGTTGTTTTTCTTTCGTGTCTTTTGTACGTCTTCTTACTTGTTGTTCCATCGCTTGTACTTCTAACTCTAATTCACGCGCAGATTTCCGAAGGGCACCTTGCGCAAATATAACCCATTGTTCCGTATAATCAGAAGTCGCAACATATATTTGTGTATTTATATTTCTAAGCTCAATCGCAAGTTTCTCTATCTTTTCGTCCGCAGTTTGATTTTTGCGCGTGAATATTACTTCCACTCGCGATTGTTTCATCTTTTTTTCAATACCGTGGACTGTATAGGCATCAAAGACTATCATTACTTTCGTTCCTGTATATCCTTGATAATCCGCCATCTTATCAATAAGCGCGTCTCTTGATGATTGCAAATCTACATCCCGTAGTTTTTTCAAGTCTCCCCAAGCTCCGATAATGTTGTAACCGTCAACGATTAAAATATCGTTCATTTTTTATTTACCAATTTCGTGACGTTTACGATATACCTCATACATTAACAAACTTGCAGCTACTGAAGCATTTAAGGATGTAACTTTACCAACCATCGGTAAAGTAATTAAGAAATCACACTTTTCACCAATAATACGACTCATACCTTTTCCTTCACTACCAATTACTAATCCAATCGGCATTTTACCATCTAAATTACGGTAATCCGTTTTTCCTTTGGCATCTGTACCAGCAATCCAAAGTCCGCGTTCCTTCAATTCATCAATTGTGCGAGATAAGTTAGTTACGCGCGCAACTGGAATATATTCAATTGCTCCTGTTGATGCTTTCGCAACTGATGCTGTAAGTCCTACAGCCCTTCTTTTCGGAATAATAACCCCATGAGCTCCTGTAGCATCAGCAGTACGCATAATAGAACCTAGGTTATGCGGATCTTCAATTTCATCTAAGATTAAGAAAAATGGATCTTCATTACGTTTCTCTGCTACTTTGAATAAATCTTCTAATTCAGCATACTGGTATGCAGCTACTTGAGCAATTACACCTTGATGATTACCCTCAACTAATTGATCTAACTTCTTCTTTGGTGCATGTTGTAAAATAATCTTATTTTCTTTCGCTAATGCTAGTACAATCTGCACTTGCCCTTTGGCAGCACCTTCCGCGATCCAAATTTTATTAATATCTCTCCCTGATCGTAACGCTTCAATTACAGGGTTACGTCCGATAATATATTCACTACTCATGATGATGTGCCCCCTTCCTTTTCTTCTAAAACTGTAATTGCCTTATATACAATTTCGTCTAATCTTTCACGATTATTTAATAAGTGATGATAACCAATTAGCGCTTCAAAGGCTGTACTATGTCGATATGTTTGTACATCCGTATTTTTCGGAACGGTACCTGAATTTGCATTACGCCCTCTTCTTAATACCGCCTCTTCTTCCTCTGTCAAAAATGACGTCTCTAATAAATGATAAACAACTTTCGCCTGTGCTTTTGCCGAAACAAAGCTCGTCCCTAAGCGATGTAATTGATTAGGACGAACCTTTCCTTTTTGAAGGAGGTGATAGCGGATATATTGTTCATATACCGCATCACCCATATATGCTAACGCTAAGCTGTTTAATTGCTTTGCATCAATCATTCTTATCCTCTTTTCCATCTTGTACCTTGTGCGGTATCTTCTAAAATAATATTACGTTCTTTTAAATCATCGCGAATTTGATCAGATAATGCGAAATCACGATTTTTACGAGCTTCAATACGCTTTTGGATAAGCGCCTCAATTTCCTCATCAAGCAATTCTTCTTTTGCTAATTCTAATCCTAAAATATCGAATAATGTTTCAAGTTGTTTCACGTATGCTTCAATTACAACTTTAGAAGTATGTTCTTCTAATAAATATTGATTTGCGTGATTTGCTACATTATATAATTCAGTAATCGCATTAGCAGTATTGAAGTCATCATCCATTGCTTCTTCAAATGCAGCCTGGAATTTTTCCATCTCAGCTAACCATTTCTCATTATGATCTGTTAAATTTGCGCTACTTTCCATACGATGCTTTAAGTTACCGTAAGCTGTTTTAATTCTTTCTAGCCCGTTATTCGTACTTTGTAATAACTCTTCACTAAAGTTAATTGGATGACGGTAATGTACTGATAGCATAAAGAATCTAATTAACTGTGGATCATATTGCTTAATGATATCGTGAACTAAAATGAAGTTTCCAAGTGACTTAGACATCTTCTCATTATCAATATTAATATATCCATTATGCATCCAGTAACGTGCAAATGTTTTTCCAGTCAACGCCTCGGACTGCGCAATTTCATTTTCATGATGAGGAAATGCTAAGTCTTGACCACCAGCATGAATGTCAATTGTATCCCCTAAGTACTTACGTGCCATCGCTGAGCATTCAATATGCCACCCTGGACGTCCTTTCCCCCAAGGGCTTTCCCAGAAGATTTCTCCCTCTTTTGCAGCTTTCCATAAAGCAAAGTCAAGAGGGTCTTGTTTCTTTTCTCCTACTTCAATACGTGCACCATGACGTAAATCAGCGATTGGCTGATGCGATAATTTACCATAACCTTCGAATTCTTTCGTTCTAAAGTACACATCACCTTCTGATTCATATGCATACCCTTTATTCACAAGTTCTTGAATAAATTCAATAATAATATCCATATTTTCTGTTACACGCGGATGAACTGTTGCATGTTTGCAACCTAGTGCGGTTACATCTTCAAAATATGCTTCAACGAAACGGTCAGCAATTGTCGGTACATCTTCACCTAATTCATTTGCTGCTTTAATTAATTTATCATCTACGTCAGTAAAGTTAGATACATACTGCACTTCGTACCCTTTGTATTCTAAATAACGGCGTACTGTATCGAACACCATAGGGGGTCTCGCATTCCCAATATGGATGTAGTTATATACTGTAGGACCGCAAACATACATCTTTACCTTATTTTCTTCTAATGGAATAAACTCTTCCTTTTGACGTGTTAGCGTATTATAAATGTGAATAGTCATTTTTATCCTTCCTTTCTACCTTTACTTCAAGTTGCTTTTTCAATTTATCAAGTTCTGCTTCCATAACCTTTAATTTATCAAAAATCGGATCCGGAAGATCGGAATGATTTAACTCTTGACCAATCTTCACTCCATTTTGAATAACGACTCGGCCAGGTATACCTACAACTGTAGAATGCGCAGGGACTTCTTTTAATACAACGGATCCTGCTCCAATTTTAGAATTCTCTCCAACAGTAATTGAGCCTAGTACTTTAGCACCTGTTGCAATTAATACATTATCCTGAATTGTAGGGTGCCTCTTTCCCTTTTCTTTTCCCGTACCACCTAATGTAACACCTTGATAAATTGTTACATTATCACCAATCTCACACGTTTCTCCAATTACAACCCCCATTCCATGGTCAATGAAAAAATGACGACCAATTGTTGCTCCTGGATGAATCTCAATGCCAGTAAAAAACCGACTAACTTGTGAAATCCAACGTGCAATAAAAAAGAAATTCTTTTTATAAAAAGCATGTGCAATTCGATGGGCCCAAACTGCATGTAATCCAGAGTAAGTCAAAATGACTTCAAAATAACTTCGTGCCGCTGGATCCTGTTCAAAAACGACTTCAATATCTTCCCGAAGCCTCTTAAACATCGATGTCCCCTCCCCTTTATGGGCTGCTTTTTCGAGTGAACTAACTCCCTTAACTCCCCACTTATCCTCTAAATCTTTATACAAGGAGATCAAACTTATACTTATACCCACTTTTACGGTATAAAAAAAGACGCCTCTGTCATATTGACAGAGACGCCTTTTAAGCGCGGTTCCACTCTGTTTAGGCTAATAAAAAAGCCTCAAACTCATCCATGATAACGGTGTACACCGCTTCTGCTTACTTTACGCCCTAAGACATTTCACGAAACAATTCGTTGTTCAGCAGAAGACTCGAAGGGGCATTTCAAAAATCCGCTTATAAACCACTTCCAGCCTAAAGGTGGTTCTCTCTGTAAAAAGCCTGATTTTCTACTTCTCCTTCTCGTCGCTTTTCCTTATTAGATTTTAAGTATACTTATTATATTTCTAAACCTAGAAAATGTTAACCAATTACTTTTTGAAGACGATTTAAAACTTTTTCTTTCCCAAGAAGTGCAATCGCATTAGGAAGCTCTGGACCATGTGTTTGACCAGTAGTAGCAACACGGATTGGCATAAATAAGTTTTTACCTTTATGCCCTGTTTCCTTTTGAACTGCTTTAATAGCTGCCTTAATCGCTGCAGGCTCCATCGCTTCGAGAGCTTCTATTTGACCAGCAAATGCACGAAGTACTTCGGGTACCTGTTCACCATTTAACACTTCTTGTCCTTCTTCTTCATAATCAACATGATCTTTAAAGAACATTTCAGAAAGCTCTACGATTTCAGCTCCGAAACTCATTTGGTCATGATATAAAGCAATTACATCACGAATCCAAGCTTGTTCTTGTTCACTTAAAGTTTCGCCCACACGTCCAGCTTTCACTAAATGCGGTAAACTTAACTCTACAACCGTATCTAAATCTTGCTTTTTCATATACTGGTTGTTCATCCATTTTAATTTTTGAGAATCAAATAATGCAGGTGATTTTGATAAACGAGCTGCATCGAACATTTTGATGAACTCATCTTTAGAGAAGATTTCTTCTTCTCCTACCGGCGACCAACCTAGTAGTGCAATAAAGTTAAAGATTGCTTCTGGAAGATATCCTAGCTCTTTATATTGCTCAATAAATTGAATAATAGATTCATCACGTTTACTTAACTTTTTACGGCTTTCGTTAACAATTAGGGTCATATGACCGAATTGTGGGATGTCCCAACCGAAAGCTTCATAAATCATCATTTGTTTTGGCGTATTTGAAATATGATCATCGCCACGAAGCACATGTGTAATCTCCATTAAGTGATCATCTACTGCTACCGCAAAGTTATAAGTTGGAATTCCATCTTTTTTCACGATAACAAAATCACCGAAATCATTTGAATGGAATGCAACTTCATCTTTTACGATGTCTTTGAATGTGTAATCACGATCAGCTGGTACACGGAAACGAATACTTGGAATACGTCCCTCAGCTTCAAATTCTTTCATTTGTTCTTCAGTTAAATCACGATGGTTACCTGCATAACGAGGTGTTTCACCACGAGAAATTTGTCCTTCACGCTCTGCTTCCAGCTCTTCTTCTGTCATATAACATTTGTAAGCTAAACCACGCTCTAATAAATCTAGATATAATTTTTTATAAATATCTAAACGCTCTGTTTGACGATATGGTCCGAATTCACCACCAACATCAACACCTTCATCCCAGTCCATACCGAGCCATTTCAAGTATTTTAATTGGCTTTCTTCTCCACCTGCAACATTACGTTTTACATCAGTATCTTCAATACGAATAATAAACTTACCATCTTGATGACGAGCAAATAAATAATTAAATAATGCCGTACGCGCATTTCCGATATGTAAGTGTCCTGTTGGACTTGGCGCATAGCGCACTCTCACTTGCTTTTCCATAATTGGTACACCTTCCATTCTTAATGTCAACACATTCTATAATTGTACAACAAAAAAATGTGATTATCCATCTTACGAATTAAAAACCATTATTTTTTCTGTAATAATACCACTGCTTGAGAAGCAATTCCTTCTTCTCTACCTGTAAATCCTAATTTTTCTGTTGTTGTTGCCTTTACATTAATGTTATCTATAGACGTTTCTAACAGTTCACTAATACGTTTACGCATACTTTCAATATGCGGTGCCATTTTTGGCTTTTGAGCAATAATTGTACAATCTAGGTTTCCTAGCTCGTAACCTTGTTCGCGTACAAATTCCCAAACCTTTTGTAGTAATATAGCTGAATCTGCATCTTTAAAGGCAGGATCAGTATCAGGAAAATGCTTTCCAATATCTCCTGCTGCAATTGCTCCTAGACATGCGTCAGCAATCGTATGTAACAATACATCCGCATCTGAGTGACCGATTAATCCCTTCTCATGAGGAATTGTAATTCCGCCGATAATTAACGGTCTACCTTCCGCAAATTCATGTACATCAAAACCTTGTCCAATTCGAAACATTCTTTACATCCTCCTTGAGCTAAACCACTGAGCTTTATGACTCTATATTATATCGATATCCTTACAAAGAAAAGCCCGGCTATTGCCGAGCTTTCCTTTGTTATACACCATCACGGCTATTTTTTCTGAACATGAAGGAAACTTTCAGCAATTAGTAAATCCTCTGGAGTCGTCACTTTAATATTATAGTAACTCCCCTCTACTACACCTACTTGCTTACCAATGCGTTCTACGAGACTTGCATCATCTGTACCAAGAAAACAGCTCTGTTTTGCACTTCTATGAGCTTCTAACAAAAGCGAAACAGAGAACCCTTGCGGTGTTTGTACAGCCTTAAGCTGAGATCGTTCTACCGTTTCGACAACAACACCTTGCTCTACTTTCTTCACTGTATCCTTTACTGGCACTGCACAAATGGAAGCCCCATATTTTTCTGCTGCTGTTAATACATCTTGAATCACTTTATTCGTTACGAATGGGCGCGCTCCGTCATGCACAAGAACGTATTTCACATCACTTGCATGCTGAATCGCGTTATATACACTATCTTGTCTTTCAGCCCCACCTTGAATAAATTGCACCTGTTTTTCAATCGGATACTTCTGCATTAATTCTTCAAAATACGGGCGTTCCTCTTCGTTAATTGCCATAACAATACTTTTGCACGCCTTATCTCTTTCAAAAGCACGTAATGTATGCACGATAATCGGTACTTCATTTATAAGTAAGAACAACTTATTTTTGCCAGCACCCATCCGCTTTCCTTGACCGGCTGCCGGAATAATTAATGTATACATATTAATAATCCTCTACCTATAATGCTTTTTCTAATAATTTACGTTTTGCGAAAATCATACGACCAGCCGATGTTTGTAATACGCTAGTAACTAGTACATTAAGTTGCGAACCTACATACTCTCTACCATCTTCTACTACAATCATCGTACCATCATCTAAGTACGCAACACCTTGGTTTTGCTCTTTACCATCTTTCACAACATAAACACTTAATTCTTCGCCAGGGAGTACAACTGGTTTAATTGCATTAGCTAAATCATTAATGTTTAACACCGTTACTCCTTGTAATTCAGAAACTTTGTTTAAGTTAAAATCATTTGTTACTACAGTTCCACCGGTGATTTTAGCTAACTTTACAAGTTTGCTATCCACCTCTTGGATATCCTCGAAATCGCCTTCATAAATTTCTACCGGAATCGGCATCTCTTTTTGAATACGATTTAAAATGTCTAGTCCTCTGCGACCACGATTACGCTTTAAAGCATCAGAGGAGTCGGCAATATGCTGAAGCTCTTCTAATACGAATTGTGGAATTACAATTGTTCCTTCTAAAAACTTCGTTTGGCAAATATCAGCAATACGTCCATCAATAATTACACTCGTATCGAGAATTTTCCAATGAGCCGTAGATTTTTCTACCTCTATCTCTTCGTTCTCACTATTGTTTTTCTTCTTACCTCCGCGTTGGGGTAATGTAAATAATCCTAGCAATTCATTCCTCTTTTTAAATCCTACTTGGAATCCTAAATATCCAAGTAAAAGAGTAAAGAACACTTGCAATACTGTGCTAATAACCGGAATTGTAAATTCACGAATTGGTATTAAAATTAAATATGCAACAATGAGACCAGAGATTAACCCTAATGTACCAAATAAAACATCTGCTACAGGCGCCTTTACAAGAGCCTCTTCAATATGCTTAATAAGTTGAACAATATAATCTACAAGCCAAAATGTTGTTAAAAATAAAATAATTGCACCAATAATTGCACGAACATACGATCCTTCCAATAAAGGAACAGCACCGATGTCTAATACATTAATAACTTTTGGGATTAAGTAAATCCCTAACGCTCCCCCGATTACTAGAAAGAAGAGCTGTACGATCCGTTTTAACATCCAACCACCTCCTACTCATTATTAACCATTGTTTCGCTAATCAAAACGCCGAATGCAAAAGCGGACGTGTTTTTTTATAAATAGTTTTATTTACCAATATATCATATCATATACCAAAAATGTTCTAGTGTCGTTATATTATGGAATCAATGTAATATTCTTAATTGTGTCTACTCATATAGAGATGCTCTTGAATTCTTTTTAAGCCTTCTCGTATTTTCTTCGCCCTTACTTCTCCAATTCCTTCCACATCATCCAATTCATGAATAGTCGCGCGACAAACACCTTGCAACGTTTTGAATCGATTAATTAAATTTTCAATGATAAGTGGCGGAACACGAGAGATTTTGCTTGTGATTCGATATCCCCTTGGCGTCACACTTTCTTCTAAACTCGTTTGCCCTGGGTAGCCAAGTAATTTAACTAAATCACTATCCTCTAAAAGTTGTGTATTTGCAAGGTCCTGCAACTTTTTCAAAATTTGATGATGGTCTTGTGTTTTTTCTTGGTGATAATCTTTGATTAATAATGCTGCCTCTGCCTCTAAATCAGCTAGTAGTTCTGTAAGTTGTAAACGGATTAACCTACCTTCTGTTCCTAGCTCATGAATATAGCTCAGTATTTCATTTTTAATACGCAGTACCATTTCAACACTATGTAAAACGTGAACGACCTCGGACATTGTAACGACCTCTTCAAATTCTAGAATACCCAAATTCGTAATACCATCATTCCATACAGCCTTATATTTTTCTAACGTTTGAATAGCTTGATTTGCCTTTGTTAAAATAACCCCTATATCTTTTAGTGTATAACGTAAGTTCCCTTGATATAGCGTAATTACGTTACGTCTTTGTGAAATAGCTACAACAAGGCTACCCGTCTGCTTCGCTACACGTTCTGCTGTTCGGTGACGCATGCCTGTTTCAATAGAATCAATAGATGCCTCTGGAACTAACTGTGCATTTGCTATTAAAATTTTACTTCCCGTTTCATTTAAAATAAGTGCCCCGTCCATTTTTGCTAATTCATATAAACTAGCAGGAGAGAATGCACAATTAATGTGAAAACCGCCATCAACAATACTTTTAATCTGCTCATTATATCCAAGAACAATTAGTCCTCCTGTTTGTGCGCGAAGTACATTATCTATCCCTTCGCGCAGTGGTGTCCCTGGGGCCACGAGCTGTAAAATATTAATCATACTTTTGACACGTTGCTTATTTTCTTCCATAGCCTAGCCTCCTAATGTCAAACGAAGCGCTTCTCCTAAATTAGAAACACCTACAACCTCAATCCCATCTGGAATTGTCCATCCTCCTAAGTTTTTTCTAGGAATAATAACACGTTGAAATCCTAATTTAGCCGCTTCTTGTACACGTTGTTCGATTCTTGATACTCTTCTTATTTCTCCAGTTAATCCTACTTCTCCTATTACTGCATCGGTTGGTGCCGTAGATTTATCCCTAAAACTTGAGGCTATACTTAAAGCCACTGCTAAATCAATTGCCGGTTCATCTAATTTCAAACCACCAGCTACTTTTAAATATGCATCTTGATTTTGCAATAGTAAGCCTGTTCTTTTTTCTAATACTGCCATAATAAGCGAAACACGGTTATGATCAATTCCCGTCGCCATTCTTCGAGGATTTCCAAAACTAGTAGGGGAGATTAAAGCTTGTATTTCTACTAAAACCGGTCTTGTTCCTTCCATTGAAGCAACTACCGTTGACCCTGCAACACCAACCGGCCTTTCCTCAAGGAAGATTTCAGAAGGATTTAAAACTTCCGCAAGACCAAGCTCTTTCATTTCAAAGATACCCATTTCATTCGTGGAACCAAAACGGTTCTTCACAGCTCGTAAAATACGATACGTATGGTGTCGATCTCCCTCAAAGTAGAGAACTGCATCGACCATATGTTCTAACATACGAGGTCCTGCAATTGCTCCTTCTTTTGTCACATGCCCGACGATGAAAATAGGAATTCCTTTTGTTTTTGCAAGTTTCATTAATTCCGCTGTACATTCACGTACTTGTGCCACACTTCCTGGTGCTGACGTCACTTCAGGTAAATGTATCGTTTGAATAGAATCAATAACAACAAAAGCTGGATTCATTTCTTCAATATGTGCTGCAATACGCTGCAAGTCTGTCTCTGCTACAACAAATAGATTGCTACCCTTTACATGCAAACGATCTGCACGAAGTTTAATCTGCTTTGCCGACTCCTCACCCGATATGTATAATACATCATATGAAGAATCTGCTAATTGCGATGAAATCTGTAATAGTAATGTTGATTTTCCAATCCCAGGGTCTCCACCAATAAGTACTAAGGACCCATCTACAATTCCGCCACCAAGCACACGGTTAAACTCTTGAAATTCCGTTTCAATACGTGCCTCAGACTTTGTTTCTACTTCAGTAAGACGTCTTGGTTTTGTTACTTCCGTTTGAATTGCATTCGCGTAATTAAGGCGCCTTGATGATACAACTGGTTCCATCTCTTCAACAAGTGTATTCCATTGACCACATCCGGGACATTTACCCATATATTTCGGTGACTGATAACCACATTCTTGACATATAAATTTCGTTTTCTTTTTAGCCATACCTTTTTATAGTTCACTTCACTTTCGTCTATAAACGTTTATCCTTCTCGTACAAGAAAGAGGGCTATCGCGTAGCCCTCTTTGTTTGTCTATACTTATTTTACCTTTTCCGCACTATGAATGACAAATGATTCTCCTTCTACATCAAAGATAACTTTTTGTCCTTTCTCAATAGCACCTTTTAAAAGTTCTTCAGATAGTCTATCTTCTACATGCTTCTGAATTGCCCTACGAAGCGGACGAGCACCGTACTCACGATCAAATCCTTTATCAGCAATAGCAGAAATTGCCCCTTCTGTTAATTGCAATTCGATTTCTTGTTCTTTTAAGCGATTCACTAACTGATTTACCATAAGAGTTACTATTTCTTGAATATGTTTTTTCTCAAGCATATGGAATACGATAATTTCATCAATACGGTTTAAGAATTCTGGACGAAATGCTTTTTTCAGTTCATCCATTACTTTACCTTTCATATCCGAATAATCGCGGCTCTCATCTTGTACGTTAAATCCAAGATACTTATTACGTTTTAATGCATCTGCCCCAACGTTAGATGTCATAATAACAATTGTATTACGGAAATCTACTGTACGTCCTTTAGAATCGGTTAAACGACCATCTTCTAATACTTGTAGTAAAATATTAAACACATCCGGATGAGCTTTCTCTACCTCATCTAATAAGACAACTGAATATGGCTTGCGACGAACTTTCTCTGTTAATTGTCCACCTTCTTCATATCCAACATATCCTGGAGGAGAACCAACTAAACGGGAAGTAGAATGCTTCTCCATGTACTCTGACATATCGATGCGAATCATTGCATCTTCATCACCGAACATAGATTCTGCTAGTGCTCTTGCAAGTTCTGTTTTACCTACACCTGTTGGCCCTAAGAAAATAAATGAACCAATTGGGCGCTTCGGATCTTTTAATCCTGCTCTCGCACGACGAACAGCTTTTGCTACAGCTACTACCGCTTCATCTTGACCAATTAAACGATCATGAAGAATGGATTCTAAGTTTAATAATTTATCAGTCTCTGTTTGTGCAAGTTTAGAAACTGGGATACGCGTCCATGTAGAAACGACATTTGCAATATCTTCTACCGTAACCTCTGAATTTTCTTTTCCTTGTTGCTCTTTCCATTGACGTTTTGTATCTTCTAACTTCTCTCGTAAGCGTTGTTCCATATCACGTAAAGATGCAGCCTTTTCAAATTCTTGACTTTGTACAGCCGCATCTTTTTCTTTTCGAATCTCCTCAAGCTTCACTTCAAGCTCTTTTAAGTTTGGTGGTGTTGTATAAGAACGTAAGCGAACTTTTGAAGCAGCTTCATCAATTAAATCAATTGCTTTATCCGGTAAAAAGCGATCTGTAATATAACGATCTGAAAGTTTTACAGCTGCATCAATAGCGTCATCTGTAATAGATACACGGTGATGCGCCTCATAACGGTCACGTAAACCTTTCAAGATTTGAATCGATTCTTCTAAACTTGGCTCATCAACATGAATTGGTTGAAAACGTCTTTCTAAAGCCGCGTCTTTTTCAATATATTTGCGATACTCATCTAAAGTTGTCGCTCCAATACATTGTAACTCTCCTCGTGCTAAAGATGGTTTTAAAATATTCGATGCATCGATTGCACCTTCTGCTCCACCTGCACCAATTAATGTATGAAGCTCATCAATAAATAGAATAATATTGCCTGCTTGGCGAATTTCATCCATCACTTTCTTTAAACGGTCTTCAAATTCACCGCGATATTTCGTTCCAGCTACTACTGTACCCATGTCTAGTGTCATAACACGCTTATCTCTTAAAGTTTCAGGAACTTCATTATTTACAATTTGCTGTGCTAATCCTTCTGCAATTGCCGTTTTACCTACACCAGGCTCACCGATTAATACTGGGTTGTTTTTCGTTCTACGGCTTAACACCTCAATTACACGTTGAATTTCTTTACCACGTCCAATAACAGGGTCTAAGCGATTTTCACGTGCAACAACTGTTAAGTCCCTTGCTAAACTGTCAAGTGTCGGTGTATTTGCATTTGTTGCTGAACCACCTTGATGACCTGAACTAGCTTCATTACTTCCAAGAAGTTGTAACACTTGTTGTCTCGCTTTATTTAAACTTACACCTAAATTATTTAAAACACGTGCCGCTACACCTTCACCTTCACGGATTAAACCGAGTAAAATGTGTTCTGTTCCAACGTAAGAATGGCCTAGCTTACGCGCTTCATCCATAGATAATTCAATAACCTTTTTGGCACGAGGTGTATAATGTACAGTTTGAGAAGCTTCTGTTCCACGCCCAATTAACGCTTCTACTTCTTTTTGAACTTTCTCTGGACTTAATCCAAGAGCAATTAACGCTTTTGCTGCAATTCCTTCACCTTCGCGTACAAGCCCAAGTAAAATATGTTCTGTTCCAATATTATTATGCCCAATACGAATGGCTTCCTCTTGAGATAAAGCTAATACTTTCTGTGCTCTTTCTGTAAATCTTCCAAACATCATAGAAATCGCCTCCTACTTGCGCTTAGTTTTTTTCAATACGTAATCGCTCACGGATTAAGGTTGATCTTCGATAATCTCTTTCTTCTGGCCCTAAAGGTCCTCCTGCGTATTGTTGTAAAATGCCCGGTTGAGTAAGAACCATTAACTCCGTCAAAATATTTCTCGATATACCTTTTATATATCCTAGATCAATACCAAGTCGTACATCTGATAAGCAATTAGCAGCTTCTGCAGATTGAATTAAACGACTGTTTGCTAGTATGCCGTAAGAACGATAAACCTTATCTTCAAGTTCAATACTTGAATTTTGTACAATTAATTCTCTAGCCATTTTTTCTTGCTGTATAATTTGTTGAATGACACCTTTTAAATCTGCAATAATATCTTCTTCAGACTTTCCTAGCGTCATTTGATTTGACACTTGAAATATATTACCTAACGCTTCGCTACCTTCACCGTATATTCCTCTTACTACTAACCCTAATTTTTGAATTACTTGTATAATACGGCTAATTCTTTTTGTTAAAACCAGTCCCGGTAAATGAATCATCACAGAAGCTCTTAACCCTGTGCCAACATTAGTAGGACAGCTTGTAATATATCCAAGTGATTCATCAAAAGCGTATTCAACTTCTTTCTCAATCCAATTATCTATTTGATTGGCGCTTTGAAGCGCCTCTGATAACTGTAATCCTGAAAATAGGCACTGAATCCGAATATGGTCTTCTTCATTAAGCATAACACTAATATGTTCACTTTCTGATAGTAGACATGCTCCATATTCTGTCCCTGCAAGATTTGGACTAATTAAATGCTTTTCGACTAAAACTCTCCTTTGAAGAGGGGTTAATTCATTCATCTTTAATAGTCCAAACTCCCCAAAGGACCCTACTGCTTTATTTATAAATTTCTTTTTAAATAATTCATGAATCTGTTTAGCTTCTTCTTCGTTTTGCATAGTAGAAAATTGATATTGTTTAAAATTACGAGCCAAACGAATTCGACTACTTAAAACAATATCAGAATCAGGGCCATCCCCCTTCATCCATGGACTAATCGCTTCATTCATAATTTTGTCCAGTGACATAGAACTATTCCCCCTCTCTATGCTCACTAAGATGTATTTCAAGACCTCGAATCTTATCTCTTACCTCTGCAGCTTTCTCAAATTCCTCTTTCTGTACGCATTGTTTCAGAATGAGTTTTAGTTCATCTAATTCTTTCTTTAAGTGGATATTTCCTTCTATACGTTCCGGAATTTTTCCACAATGATCTGTATGCCCACCATGAAGACGTTTTAATAGTGGCTTTAAATGCTCCTTAAATGTATCGTAGCAAGAAGAACAGCCAAAACGTCCCACTTTTGTAAATTGTTCATATGTCATCTTACAATCTGGGCATCTTACTATATTTGCATTTGAAAATCCATTTTTTCCTTCTTCAAACATTGTTGATTCACCGTGTAATAAACCAGCGAATAAATCATGAAATGAAAAGTTAGACTGCGATGATTGAAAGAAAGACGTATAGCCACTTTGCTCTGCACATTGCTCACAAAGATGAACTTCCGCCTTCTTCTCGTTAATTACTTTTGTATAATGTAAAGTCGCTGGTCTTATATTACAGTTTTGACAAGTCATCACTATCCCCACCTTTACAACAGGAACGCTCTATCTCATGATACTTTTCATACATTACTAGATTGTTCGCTTTCCTGAATCCGTTTAAATAAAAGTGCATGTTCTTTTTCAAAACTTCTATAACATTTAACTGCTTTATCTTAGTCATCATTCTTTTACAAAAGCTATATTTATTTATATTTCAGTGTTCTTAACATTGCGCATAATATTCGAGCCCTAAGTTCATCTCGAGAAGGAACATCCATTGATAATACAGAACGATCTATTACGCTTAACATCAGTTTCGCTTCACGATTTGTTATGATTCCCTCTTCTATTAAACGTATAATCATGCTTTCTGCATTCCCTTGCGCAACACTATGATCAATCATATGAAGCATTTGATCAATAATGTCTATATCGTCATGCAGTTTGACTTTTATAATGCGAATGTAACCTCCTCCACCACGTTTACTTTCTACTACAAATCCTCTTTCTAACGTAAAACGGGTATTGATTACATAATTGATTTGAGATGGTACGCACTCGAACCGATCCGCAATCTCATTTCTCTTAATTTCAATCACATTATTATTGCTTAAGTCAATAACTTGCTTTAGATATTGCTCAATGATATCAGATATATTTCTCATTTATCCGCCACCTTTATTGACTTTGACTATCTTTGACTTTAATTATATACGTATTAATAAAATTTGCAACTCTTTTGCTTATTCACTATCCTAGCCACATTCTCCTGTATTTAATCAAAATATTAATACTTTAAACACATTTTTTTATTACTATGGATTATAAAATAAAACACGAAAAAACACGAGTCATTTGACTCGTGTTTTAGTTGCTTGGCGACGTCCTACTCTCACAGGGACAAGGTCCCAACTACCATCGGCGCTAGAGAGCTTAACTTCCGTGTTCGGTATGGGAACGGGTGTGACCTCTCTGCCATCAT
>NZ_JBPWGY010000019.1:0-52408 GCF_051780025.1 Bacillus cereus group sp. BceL062
TTGCGTTGGTACTTCTGTCTGGATTTCTTCATATACTTCCATATCGTTTGGAACTTCTTCTAGTGGTATTTCTTGTTCTGGTACCTCTGTTTGGATTTCTTCATATGCTTCCATATCAGTTGGAACCTCTTCTAATGGCATTTCTTGTTCTGGTATCTCTGTTTGGATTTCTTCATGTACTTCTATATCAGTCGGAATTTCTTCATATGCCTCTATATCAGCTGGCATTTCTTCTCCTGTTGGGATTTCCTCATCTTGTAAAGATACAAGCTCTGGTTGAACGTCTATTTCTGATTCTTCTACCTCTGTTCCTTCTTGTTGTCCTTCCATTTCTTGTTCTAATGCTTCTTTATCTAAGCTGATAAGGTCTTGTTGCACTGGCGCCTCTTCCTCACCTGGTAACGTTTGTTCTTTTCCTTCCTCTCCTTGCTGTGGTAAATTCCCGTCTTTATCACGATCCTGTAAGGAAATAAGGTTTCCTTTCTTTTGATTCTCTTCTTTTTCATGTTCCATTTGATTATTTGGTAAATCATTCGGTATATTCGCTTGCACTAATGGGTTGGCTTTTGTCTTTTCGTCGTCTGTCCCTGCATTTTCTAACTGGCCGCCTGCCGCCGCTAATTCAGCCGCGCTGTTAAAATGTGCTCCCATTTTGTCTCCAATATAAGACATTGTATTTCCAGCGTACTCTTTTCCTTTATCTACAAAGTTTTCAGTCATAAGAGATATATTTGTGACTGTCTCATACACGCCACGTGCTCGACTAAAGGCCGCAACAATATTTCCTCTAAACAGGTAGCAAAGAACAAAAACAAGAATTTGGAAAATCATTGTAGATACATACCCTGCAACGCCCGCTTCTGGTAATACGTATAGTAGTTCTGCTATCGTAAAGATGATGACAAGCATAACAGACATAAAGATTTTTAATGCCAATGGTCGAATCCATTGTGAAGCCCAGCTTTCAATTACTCTGCGGTGTCCTGGCAATAAAGCCACCGCCATGACGATTGGTGAGATAATACTCATGACAAGGAACCATAATTGAAATGCTACAATCAGTAAACAAAACGCGATTACTGGAACACCTGCGAATGTATTCACGACATAATACATGATTGTAAATACAAGGCGCTCTCCTACAGAAGAGATAACCATCATTTGGTTTCCATTCTTCACTTCATCTTGAACTTTATTTTCTCTATCTTTTCCAGGTGCCTGTGCTAACAGTTCATCCACCCTTTTAGCACCCAACTTTTCTTTTGAATCTTCCCCGTACTGTAAAAATAAATATGGTCGTTCAACTAACAAATCCCAAATTTGCTTTTTCACTGAAAAGATTGCGTCTGCTTTAGAACGTCCTGGATCACCCGCAACTGTTCCCGTTGCTTTCGCTAATACTGTTACACTAATTTCAGAACTAATCGTATTCGCACTCTTTAAAATTGTACTTGCGTTCCCGATGTAAGTAACAATAAAAGCAATGACTAATACTGTTTTTACTAACTCACTTAAACCTTTTGAGGGCTGGCGTTTAATAAAGAAGATATACCCTGCATAACAAGCCGATAATACACAAGCAATGCCAATAATTGCTGGGAATAGTCCAGAAGATAAAAATCCGCCTTTTCCAATACCAGCAATATTTTGCATAGCCGCTCCTAATTTATCCGCTACCGCATCTACAATATCTAGGTTCAACGCTTGATCTACTAAAAAGATGGTCAATTGACCAAGAATCACATTTAACTGAAAGGCCATATTCGCAAACCATTGACAAGTTGTATACAACATCCTTTGTAAGTCTTTACCTACACTATCATCACCAAATAAGTACCCACCAACTTTTTCAAATACGTTTTTTTCATCTTCTTTTGGTTGATACGTATCAATCTCATAATATTTACCTTTGTAAATTCCATCTGTGTACCCACTAAATAGATTTTCAGAGATTCGCGCCCCTTTTTGTTCCTGTTTTTCTTCCTTTTTTGTATCTTCCGCTAGGGCCACATGGGACCCTAACGGTAGTAAGAAGAATACAAGAATCATACAAATAGAGAAAAGTTTTTTCATTCCTTTTGCCCCCATTTATGAATATGAACTGGCTTTATACTCCCCACAATAGACTCTAAATTATTATGTCTATCCCAGTTCCATTCGTAATTTTTCCATTTCTCGTCCTTTTTATCTTTTACCATTTTCAACTTCATTCCCATTTGAGCATTTTCTACAGGATCAAAGTATTTCACACGATAGTAATATTCATTTTCGTTTTCCTTTAAATCATATCGATATAAGTCGTATCGTTCCTTCATACCTTGACTTTTATTTGGATTTCTAACTTCATTATTCATAAAATCATATTTTTCATATTGAAGTTCATTTAATTTTTTTGAATCCATTTCAATATAAGCCTTTACATAATCCATAGCGGCCTTATCTGCTTCTTTCATATCTCGTTCTTTTTGAATCTCTTGTTGATTTGCATTGCTTTTCGTTTCATTCGAGCAACCCGCAACACCCGTTACCATTAACATTCCTGCTACACATAATCCAGATAACATACGTAATTTTTTCATTGTTCCATCCTCCATATACAGATAATTTAGAATACTCTTATCTGTATTGTAATACGAATTACGCCAATTGTTGTGCGCGTTCTTCGTCTGTTTTCGTAGAGGAATCAAATGCAGTCTTTAATTCTTGGAAAACAGGATCAATTTCTACAACCGCTGTGCGGCCGAAAATATCCTGGAACAACGCTTCGCCGCGTCTAAGTTGGCGTAGCATTAAGATATTTTCTTCTGTGACCGGTAAGTTATAGTAACGCAACATTTCTTCCGCTTCCTTATCGTATTTCAGTGCAAAACAGAACTTCATACCTACATTTGCAACCTCTTTGTTTTCAGATTGATAATCGGATGCGTTTTGTGTTCCTAAATACAATCCGATATTGTGATAACGTCCTTCTCGAATGATTTTGTCAGAAGACGCCGCACCCTCTTTATTTTTCAAAATACTTGATGCCTCATCTTGTAGGTATACTTTGAAAATACTACGGTCGGAATGCATTAAGGATTTACCAAATGCCGCTAATGCAATTAAGATACTACGAGATAATTTGTCTGTAACACTTTCATTCTTTTCCTCTGATTTCGGAATGCGTAAATGTTGAATTTGTAATACTTGTAATGGGCGTTCTAGGCTTAATACGCGGTAATCTTGACCTGGTCTACCAAACAATAAATCTCCTAGCTGGATGCCTTCTAAGGTTGCTAAACGATTTGTAAGAGCGTTTAACCGTTCTAATTCAGTTGGCAATAAGTTAGGTTCTTTCTTCATTTCCACTAGCTCTTTACGAACCAAAGTTAAACATGCATCTTCTTTTTCCGCCACTCGTTCAATAGCTTTATATAAATAGTCATATCTGATATCCTCTAAACCTACATCCGATAGGAACGTCAAAATTTCAAGTGCTAAACTCTTCGCATCTTCTATCGTTGCACTGATTCGAAATGGGTCTAAACAGCCCGCATCTTCTTTATTCTTCCCAAGCGTCCATACTTGCAAGGTATCCTCATTGAACCCTGGTAATAATTCGGGCCACCTTGTTCTGTCGCCCTTAGGATCAATGATAAATGCTCTTCCGCCACTCATAACAATCCAGAAAGCGAGTAAGTTCATCAAGAAGGATTTTCCTTTCCCTGTTTGCCCCGCAAACATAACCGATAAACTCTCAAATGCTGTCACAATGTTATCTAATGCTTTCGCGGCTAGTTCGGGACGAACAAAAACAGGACGATTTAATTTCTTTGTCTTTCCAATGTAAAACCCTTGATTGTCGCCAATTTGTGTTGTGGCCCCGAACATTCCCATTGCAAGTACACCTGGCTCCACAAACAATTTGAAGTCGGTATTATAACGTTTAGAACCTGGTAAGAACTCATAGAAGTATGCTAACTGTTCTCCAAATGGATTGACCAATTCAATTTTCATTTTGCGATATTCTGTAATGAGCGTATTTACACGTGATTTTAATGTTTTTTCATCTTCGGCATACACGCAAAACAGTACACTTAATTCATATCCAGGTGCTCCCGTTGTTTCAAATCGATCTTTTACAATTTTGACGCCTCTTGCTTTACGATCAATTGTTAAATCTGTTGTGCGACCACCTACCATCGCTTGTTGGCGTTGATCGTTTAATTCCAGTTCACTGTTCGAAAGTTTTTGGGTAACCATCTGGTTTTCTAAATGATACGCTCGAATACTCATTTCAACAGGAAACTTTAATGAATGAGATTGAATGCGATAAATCCACTCTCCACCAGGAAAAGCCGATATTTCGGGCATATCTTTCACCGCAAGAAAAGCAACATGAGAGGTTTCCATTTCCCCTTCTTCATTTTGTCTTTCGAGTATCAGAGAGCGCCCTGGGCTTTCATCAATCACCGTATCCGTTAAGTGCACCATTTCTTGTAAATCTGGCCGACGTACTTTTACCGCCTTTCCTTCTTCATTTTTCAAGGTAACTGTAGAACCTACTTTCCAGTTTTGATCCCGATTCAGTTCTTTCATGCCACGTTTGAAGTTATGATGGAATAAAAAGCGCGTTGTTGACGGTTTCGCACGTCTTGTATTATGAAAGGCCCCTCTAACCTGGCTAAATAACACGTCTTCTACTTCTAAATAATTTTCAATTTCCTCTTCTAAAATATCCGTCACATTCATACCCGATATGTTTTGGGCTGTCTCTGCAAATCCTTCTCTAACCTTCTTCATAAACTTCCATGTTTCTACGACAGGATTACGAATTTGTCTTTCTTTCTGTTCCATATTCAGTTGTACTAAAACGAAAAAGCGATATTCCATGTTCTCTTTCGCAATGGCCGCATTTCGTAAGTATTCTTTTACCTTTTTAAAAAGAAAGCGTCCTGTTGGGGCCATTGGCCCTTTTAAAGTGGAAATATGTTCATCCAGAATTTCATCTGAATTTGTTGTACGAGGAATCACAAGCAAGTGGATATCATATTCTTGATGGGTAAATAGAGCGAGTTGATTGCGATAATATACTTTTTTTGTACTTTCGTCTTGATGATCGTATTCAAATCCGTCTACTTCATACACTGCGGATACTTTTCCGTCTGTACTAAACGCTAAATTCTTTTCAACGTGCTTTAATGGTGGTCTGTTCATCTTTTTCAACATATTCAACTTCCTCCTTTTGGGGTAAAAATGTTACATCATAAGCGTGTATGTCGTTCTCTTCTTCACTGAATGAATGTACGATTGGTAAATCTTTGACGTCATGTTGTACACATACATGACCATAAAACACATGTTTTTTAAGTTTGGGTACATTCACCAAGCGACTACTTTGATGCTTCCGTAAACGAAATGTGATCCAGGACCGAACAAAAGAGAAAAGTGATTTTCCATCCGTTTTATATTTATCTGCTCCCCATACGAGGAAAAGAGGAATCACACCATAATACATGAGCCAAACTTGATCGATCATATCCCCAAATATCCATTTAAAGGGAGGAAGGAAGCGGAAGGCTACAAGCCCCGCTTCTACCGCCGCAAAATAACCAAGTGCCCTCCATGTAACCGCACGCGGAAGACGATACCCCATAATTTCGTACTGTCTTCGCATATAGTTCATATAGCTTCCGAAACAATAGACAATGATAGATTTTGATTCTTTTTCTTTCATGTAGCCCTCTTCCTTTCCATCCCTTACTTAGACGCCAAACAATCCGCCTAACCACGTTCCGATTGTTTTTAATGCATCTGGTTTGTTAATGAAGAATACAACAATCCCGCCGCCAACAATTAACGTAATCGCTTTTCCCCATGCGCGCTTTGCCGCTACGATCAAGATAACAATGATAAACGCACAATATAACGCGTATGTTCCTTGTGTCTTCATCATTTCGAAAAATCCTTCTAACCCGATTCCTAACACAAAATGATTTATATTGAACATATACATGCCCCTCTCCTATTTTGTTTTTAAGTCTGTTACGATCCATTGCTTTCCATCTTGTTTTACAAACAACGTATAACTTGTTTTCATTTTCGATTCAGAATGTGGATCAATCATAGACACCTCTGTTTGTACCTCATATGTGCCTTTTGTTTTTCCTGGATAAATCTTCGAGGAAAGTACATTTTCAAATTTCATGGCTCCTTCTAACCCTTTAATATCTGTATTGGCCAAAACATACGCGAGCTCTTTTTGTGTTGCGGTCGTATAGGATTTAAAAAAGGTTGGCAAAAATTCTCGAATGTCTTCTTTTACAGTGATTTCATGAATTTCCTCTCGTTCTTTTCCTTCTTTTTCTTCTGGTACTTCTGCTTTTTCATTCACCTTGACAATTTGAGGGAATCCACTAATCACAAAAGCCTTTCCATCTGATTGAACAGGAACTGACACTTGCTGGGTCACCTCCTTATCCTCTGGTCCGCTATTATCTGCTTTCATGCGACTTAATTTGTATTTCACTTTAAAAATTACGTTTGCTTCTTTATCTGTGACCTCATCTACCTTTAATACAGTTGCATATAGAAAATTTGAATCCCATTGCATACTTACGAAATCTAAACCAACTTGTGGATCAAATGTTTTCGGTATATAAGGCTGTAAGCGCTCTGAACGCTTCTTCTTTCCCTCATCCCCTCTTTGCCACGTAAAGTATTCCTTTGCAAATCCGCGCGCAAATTCAATCGCTTCTGGACGCGAGGCAAGGTTTTGTTTTTGTGTGACTTCCTTTGGAGTGGTACTGGCCTTTGCTTGTGTATCTCCCTTTCCTTTTACTACGGTTGTGACGGATACAATTAGCATCCAACAAAACAGGAGCCAAAAGGCCCATTTTCCAATTAAGCGGCCTTTATAAGAAGGAATTCTTGTGGCTTTCCTTGCCTTCCCTTGTTTACTTTCAAATGTTTTTGCAAACCACTGTTTCACCTTTTGAAACATATTTATCCCCCCTTCAATTTCGGTACTGGCGTAAAGATCGTTCGTAGCAATCACAAGCAAATGACGCCATGCCAACCGCTGTTGATTCATCTTGTATTTCATTTCTTGCATAATTGATAAAATTGTTGAGTTTCGTTTGACTGCCTGTGATATATGGAAATCTAGCATGAACCACATACCGTTTGTCTTCATCCCTCCCCACTTCAAAGGACGTTCCATCTGTAGCCCGAAACCCCCTTACAAACTCCAAACCTTCCAATATATCCATTGTCATCCCCCCTTATGATCGACCATCTTCCATATTCCCACTACCACCAGGAAGAGAAGTAACACGCCTTCCCATCCTTGCGTATAGTAAATTTCCACCACTTTACTTTTTACCACTTCCCAGGCTTCTCTCGATCCTGGTACTCTTTCAAATAACCAATCTGAAAAAACAATTAACAGAAAAATACTGGCGCTTATCGATAAAATAAACCGAAACACATTCTTAGAACCTCACTTTCTCTGTTGGATTTTGAATATTCCGATAAATATTCCCGAATGGGTCTTGTAATATATCTTGGAACAGTGTGATATACACTGGAATTTCTGGACTACTTATCCCTTTTAAGTAGCGAATCAATTCTTTTTCCCTACTTTCACTACCTGCGACAAATACTAGGCGCCATATCGGTATTTCATATCCCATACCAGCATGTATCCGATAGTCTGCCTTTTTTCCTTCTTGCGTCATGAAGTCGTTATAACGGATAATCTTTTTTTCTAATACTTCTTTTGATCCGTAAGAACGTTCCATTTCCATGAATACACCGATGTTTTTATCGATTGCTTCTTTTAATCCAATTACCGCAACCCCATCTGGGCGTATAACGCGATTTTTTCCTTTTGCATATTGAAACGTTGCCCGCGGTTCATTAATCCATTCCTTTAGTTCCAACTTTCCTTCTCGTTTAGATATTAATGTCATGGCACATTCAATTTTCGCTAACATTAAACTGTGATACACAAAGGATGCTGAACGTTTGGACCAACTATTTTTCCAATGCACTTCCCCTCGAAACCCACGAACCATCTCGACTCCTTCTGGTGTTAACGTATAAATTCGTTGTGGTTTCGCAAATTTTCGTTTCTGATTTCGTGGTGAGGTAACAGGTAAATACTCGTAACGGATATAGCCCGCTTGCTCTAGCTTATATAAACGATTTGTTACAGATTTTTTTGTATAATCTGCATACACCTTTTGATGAATGTACTCAATATCCAAGTAGATGTGTGTATGCAAACTCATGAGTAGTTGTTCATCTGAAATTTGAAATAAAATGTTTCCCATGCCCCTTACTCCTTTTCCCACATGTCGAAAATGCTCACTTCTTCTTGTGGTGTATCCTCTTTTATTTCTACGTTTTCTGTTTCAATTGATACTGTTTGTTCTTTTTCGATTGTTATAACAGGCTCTTTTACTGGCTTATCTTCTTTCTTTACTTCTATTGTTGTCGTAGCTTGTTTTCGGAATGGGATAATTTGCGCTTGATGTGTGAGTTCGACTTGCTGTGTTTCCGAAACAGGTTCTTTCATTTCTTCATTGGAAGACAATTTTTCTTCTAATTCATCTAGCCCCGATGTCACAACAGGTTCTTCTTTGGTTAAATTGACTTTTTCGGCTTGTTGATACTTGCCTTTTCCATATAGAAACTCATCAATTTCCTTGTCGATTTCTAATCCTGCTTTCCCATTTTGTTGCTCTAAAGAATGAATCTTTGCTCTGGTCCATTCATTTGATGCATGAATTTCTTTTTCGTTTTTATAATTCGCCGCTTTTCCATTTGGTAGATATCGGTCTAATGGTGGAACTCGTATGGTACACCATACATTTTTTGCTTCACCTCTGATATAATCTTGTGTTTGAATCGCTACAACTAAGTTAGGAAGGTTTTGCAAATACTCTGTACGGAATTGCTTTTGCATAATGCCTTCTAACGTTTTTGCGGAATTATGACCTTGCCTACATACAAAGTAATTTCCGCCCGCCTCTGTTAACATGTCTGTAAGCTCTCTGTCTAACTGTCCCGAAACTTGCTGTGTAATAACCCACAATCCAAATCCATGCTTCCGATCCTTCGCAATAATTTTCGGAAGAACGGGTACTGGCACGTCATGAGCTTCATCTATAACTCCTAAATGTAGTTTTGAGCCATGCGGCCGCTGTTGGGCGATACGGTGATATTGATTACAAATGTAACCGACTGTAAGTAATGTATCTTCTTTTCCCATGCCTGCTAAATCATAAAAGATAAGGTGCCCTTCATCCATCCACTTCCGAATTTCTAAGGAAAAGCCTGTTTGCCCATACATACGCTTTAAATACAGCGTATTACGGAAGATATCTAATCGATTTAAAATCGCTTGTGTGCTGTCTTCTAATGCGCTTCCTACTTCATATTTCCAAAAGTGAGAGTAATATTTTTGTTCTGGTCCTTGTAAATTGGCGATTACATTTGCTCGAAACAGTTCATCACTAATGAAGAGTGGGATACTTAAAATGGTATGAATTTGACTCTTATCACAAAGCAACGTCCCAATAATTGCCCTTAGTAATCGTTCTGTTTGTTGTGCTTGCCCTTGAATCATTAACTTAATCATTTCCATAATGGATTCAACCACTGTTTGGATATCTTCATTTGGAAAACGATGAAACAAATTCAAAGCTGGCGGATGATCTGTGTTTCGAAAACGGATAAAGTGAACCTTACTCCAATCCACTTCTTTCCCATCCTTTTCCGCTTTCAATAGTCGATTCATTGCTACATATGCCAAATCTTCTGTCGGATCAAATAGAGACAATCCGCCCGCTTCATTCGGATTTTCTAGCCACTTATCAATAACACTTTGCATTAACCTCATGGCAATGGTACTTTTACCAGACCCAACTTTCCCTGTAATGTAGCCATGATTTTTGAAAAAGTCTTCTCGAATTTTTACTAATCGATCCTTGATATAGGGATGCATCACATGACCAATTGAAATGCCTTCGGCCAATAAATCATCTGGTATCATGTTTTCCCCTTTATCTAGATACAAGATGTTTCGCTCTGTCTTGCTGTTTTTATCACCCGTTACATTCGGAAGATGGAACAAGTTTAATAGCTCTGATCCCGTCCAAATCATTTTTCCGTATACGGGATGTGGTACAGCTGGCATACTGCGTCTAAACCTTCTGTATCTAAGCTCATTCACATCGGCCATAATACTTGCCACCATATGTCCTAAGTTCTTAATAACAGGTACACCAGGATAGTGGTCACTTGCAAATGAAATAGATACTTGAAACGCCACTTCATTTTTTGCAAACCGTTTATTTAATGCGCGAATTTCTTCTTTTTCAAAGGCATCTAGCCCATGTTTTTTCTTCTTTCGAATGGCCTTTTCTGCTTTTCGAATCCCTTTTGTCAGCTGATACCCGTTATCTGGTGTAAAAGCAATATCAATCCATGTCTTTTCTTCCATTGCGCTTCCTAACATCGGTAATACATCACGTGTATAGCGTGCTAGTGATAATGTGGCATCTAGCCGCTTTCTCTTTAATACCATCCGTCCTCCTACCGCTTTTCTTGTTGGAAATGGCATTTCTTCCTTTGGGACGGTATAAATTTCACTGTGGGTATAGGCGCTTTGTATGGCTTGCACAACCTGTTTGATCTTATCCTCTGGACCACCTACATAAAAGCGAACACGCTCATTTTCTCCCTCTGGACGATACATCGTCATGCGGTACCAATCACGACCTTTTAACAGACGTTCTAAAGGCTTTCGACCCGAACCATGTACATGCCGAATCATTTGCCCTAGCTTATCTGGTGTAACTTCATCATCTATGTGAGGAATGAATAATGCATATCGATACCGCTTCTTTTCTAGGTATAAATAGATGCCATGTAAGACAATTCGTATGACAATTCCTAACAGGATCAATAAGGCAATCCCACGAAACACACCGACTACAGTTGGCACCAGCTTCATTAATTCTGTAAGGATTTTTTCTTTAGAAAACCAGACAAATGCGACAGCTCCTATACCTAAAAGCATTTTCCAGTTCTTTTCTATGAAGTTTTCAATTTCTTTGTCGAGCTTGCTGTGCGCCACTTCTTCACTTCCTTTCTATCCTTGAAATGGCCTTATGCAAGGGCGAATCGTTTTTCATGATGCTTTTGTGTTCGTTCTTCTGCGGCTAGTTGAATCAAAATTTGAGGTTGCATGATCCCGTTTTGAGGTTGATTAATTTGATCTAAGAGTGTTTTATAGTTGAAGAGTTCTTGCTTTACTTGTTCGATATCTAATTCACCATTTACCGTTACTTGTTCTTTCCAGAACGTTTCCCAGCATTCTTGACGATTTTGATACACTTGTTTTCCCATCTTGCTTCCTCCTTTTAAGTGGGGAGGATATTCAGTGAAAGAATGTCCCCCCATGAATATTATGATTTACGCGCTTTTTTATAAGGGGCTAGCGTGACTAAGAGGGAAGAGAAAATCATGCTCTTCCCCATTCTTCCCGTCCATTCTTTTGTACGATTATTTGTTGAAGGTGTATGTGTTGTATGTGGAACTCTACCAATATAAAAACCACGTTTACTTTGCATGTGCTTAATTGGTTTCATAAGAAACCCCCCTGTATTGTTTTATCATTCTATATCGTTAAACAGAAATATTGTATAGTTTTAAGCGATGAGTGGGTCTAATTCTAAATACACATCAAATTTTTGTAATAACTCTTCTGGTATCGCTTGAAAACTCACAAAAACTCTTACATTCAGTTCCTCTAGTTCTTCTAAAAGGTTTGTGAATCCCTCTGGATTGTTAGAATATAACCTTAATCCTTCATCTATGATAACGACATCCGATTGTTTGCATGTTTCTATTTCGGTTGTGCTTGGAAAAGAATCTTTTGATGTAAAAGTGATAATTTGAGCACCCATTTTTTCGTATTCTTTATACTCTCCATCCCCATCTAAGACAGTCGCTTGTTGATTATCCGCCATGACAAGGGTAAGAAGTTGCTTCATCAAACCTGTTTTTCCTTTTCCTGTACCACCTCGTACCAGGATATTTCTATTTTCTTCTCCAAATACAAATTGAGGATTCATTTTGTTCCCTTCATTCTCTATGAAAATGGAATTTGACTTACTCATGTCATACCATTTTGGTTTTATAAATGCTGGGGTTTGTGCACTTCTTCCAATAAATGTTCCACACATAGCAATCTCACCTTTCCATTCGTATCAGTCTTTTATAAAGCTACTAAATCTAATTCCTCTAAATCTGTTGAAAGAATCTTAATTTCTTGTTGGTGCTCTTGAAACAGAACATGTTGGATATTTTTTCGCAACTGAAACCCATCTTCCACCAATGCAAGTAAATATGATTTCGTATATTTCCTATCATTGATTTGATAATGTACATCAAATATGCACATGATCCCGCCCTCCCTTATCAGTTGAGAGTGTTTTACACTTCTTGATTCTTACGTTTTCTAAATGTGTAAACAGCTAGGATGCTACCAAGAACGACAAATGTAACACCAATCCATTTCCAATATGGATTTTCAGCTTTGCCGCCTGTTGTTGGTAAATGGCTTTCTACTTTCTTAGGTTGTTCTTTCATCGGTTGTGGTTGTTTTACAATGTGTTGTGGTTTCTCTGGTGTTGGTACAGGTTTTTCAATGACCTGTGGTGTTTGTGGCTTCTCTGGTTGTGGTTTTGGTTGTTCTGGCTGTGGTTGTTCCGGTTGCTCTGGTTGTGGCGTTTCTGGTGTTGGTGGAACTTCTTTTTTCTGATCTGCTACAACATGTTTGATAATCTCACCATCTGTTTTAATTTCAAAAGAGAATGTTTCTTCATTGATTAAATATCCCTCTGGTGCGAATGTCTCTTTATATGTGTATTTACCAGCTGGTAATATCTCAAACTTTGCAATGCCTTGTTCGTTTGTTTTTCCTTTCACGACTTCCTGGCCTTGCTCGTTATAGATCGTAAACTCTGCACCTGGTAACTTGTTGTTTCCATCGGCTACGTCTACTTTTGTAATTTCAATTGATCCTCTAATCTTCTTATTCTTTGCAACTAGCTCAATTGTTTTCCCATTTTCAGTGATACTAAACGGAATCGGCTCTTTTACTAGCACATAGCCCGCTGGTGATGTTTTTTCGATAAATTGGTACTTTCCAAATGGGATATTATCAATTTTGATCAACCCGTTTTTGTCTGTCTTATGCTCACTGATCTTCTTGCCTTTTTCATCAGCTAGAATAAAAACAGCACCTTCTAATTTCGTTTTTCCATCTTCATCTACTTTTAAGAGCTGTACATTCCCTCTGACTTGCTCGTTTTTCACTTCAAACGTAAGTGTTTGATTATGCTCTTTTACTTCAAATGGATACTTTGTTTGATTTAATAAGTAACCTTCTAATCCTTTCGTTTCCTGGAAGTAATACTTTCCAAACGGAAGAGAATTTACTTTCGCAATCCCTTCTTGATCTGTTGTTACTTTTGTGACTGCCTTTCCTTCTGGCGTAAATACTGTAAATTCAACGCCTGGGAGAATCTTGCCTGTGTCACTTATCTTTTTAATTTCAATATTTCCTTTGATTTGTACATTTTTCATTTCAACAACAGCAATTTCACCTGTTTTCACTTCAAAAGGCTTTGGTGTAGCATCTAGTACATATCCAACAGGCGCTTTTACTTCTTTTACAATGTATGTGCCAAGTTCTAAGTTACCCATTTCAGCGATACCGTTTTTGTCAGCTGTAATCGTTCCCATAATTTGTTGACTGCTGTTTGCGATTTCAAAAACTGCACCTGGTAGTGGCTTTTTGTTTTCATCCACTTTCATTATTTTTAAGGCGCCATTTGCTTTCCAGAATACTTGTAAGTCTGTGCTTACTTGTTCTGTACTGCGCTCTAATAATACAGTTGCATCTTGAATCGTACTTGTTCCTTTATATACAACTGCATGAACATTTGTTAGATTTGAAACGACTTTTAGAGATAGTTCACTACTCTTAGAGGATTTTGGTACTTGGATACGGAACTTTTCTCCTAGTTGAAACGTTTCTTTCCCTTCACCTTGTTCATTAACAACACGTGTTCCTTGTGGTGCATTGTTCATTTGTACTTGGAATGTACCTTTTTTTGCATTTGTTTGGACGGTGTATGTTGTTGTTTCAAAATATTCACCGTTTAATTGTGCTTTTTGTTTATCCGTTGGAATGACATTCATCCAGACATCTTGTGTATCCTGGCTTTGATTTGCCGCATGAATGATGTTCTTTGCCGCTTTTTCAACAGCTGCATTTTTGAACTGTAATTCATCAACTGAAATCTGGCCAAGTGCATTCCAAAGAGCTAATTGTGTTGCGTAGTAGGCTTCTTTCCAATTGGAAACCCCTAAATTTTCTGGTGTTTTCTGTGGGTACCCATTCATTAAGACGCGATAAGATATGTCATCTGTTTTGCCCGCTTCGGGTAAATCCTCTCCATTTGGGGATTTTAAACCGTATACTAGACAATACGCGATTTGACCACTAGCATTTTTTAGAAGCTCTGTGCGAACATCTTTCCCATATTGCGGACTATAGGCCCAATCCAACTGATACCTTTCTCGATTGATTACCTCCGCACTGGCTTGATTCATTGGAATCAAGAAGCTCATAACGAATAAAAGTACACTCGTAAAGAGTAGTAGTGTTTGATACGATCGTTTCAAAACCATTTTTTGCAGCTCCTTTAGGATTATTCAGTTTTCAAAGGACGGAATATTTAGAATTTTAACCTTATAAATATAAAAATTTATACTTTAGTAATAATTATTTCGTCTTTTAGCCGAATTTCATTTACAATACATTTAGTAGGAATGTGAACAAAATACATGTAATCAATAACATAAGGTTAATTCAATCTGTGATGGGTATTGCACGATAATATGTTGGTCTGAAAAGTTTCTCGATCGGAACTTCAAGAAAATCAGCCATTTTTTTGGCTTTGTTAGCCTTGAGACTCCTTCGCCCAATTTCAACATCATATAATGTGCCGATTGGAATTTTAGCGCCTTTAGAAACTTCCTTAATACTTAAACCTTTGGATTCCCTGTATTCTCGTACAATGGTTTTATTTTCTGACCCTAGCATTTTTTCACCCTCCCTTCCCTTAATTACATTGTATTCGGCTTAAAGCCGAAAGTCAACACTTTAGTATAAAAAATAACACTAGAGTATAAAAAGGAGGATTATACCTAATGGATAACAATATATTCGGGAAAAATATACGAAAGTTAAGAGCAATGAAAGGCCTTAGTCGAAAAGATTTTGCCCAAGCCATAAATACACCATATAGTACCGTAACAAGCTGGGAAAATGGAGATAAAGTTCCTAAGATTGAACGTTTACCGACCATCGCGAGGTTTTTTAATGTTAGTGAATCAAGACTTTTACACCATCAAATGAGTGATAATGAAATTTTAGAGAAAGATGGTAGTGAAACCGATCCAATCGAACGCATGGCTCAAATTTTGATTGAAAAATATAGAAATGTTCCAGAAGAACACAAACCTAGAATCGAAAAAGAAATTCTTAGGATGGCGCAACTTCTGGAAATTGAAATTGAAATGCAATCGCAACATGAGGAGTAGAGCGCATTATAATAACAAATTAGAGTACATATATTTATCTATACTTTTTAATTAATTACGAGTAATCATTATCCACATGGTTCGTACTATCATATAAATCAATTAATTTTCCCATAATTTCTAAATCTCCATTACATGCCTGAACAATTTGAACAATAAGCGATTCGCAATTAGCTTTTTTTTGAATACTTTCCATATTACCACTCCTTTTTTTGAGGTTAATTGATATTCTTGTTCGCTGAAATCCAGTTCAAACATTTAAAAAACTGTTTATAAAGTAACAAAAGACACCGTATAAACGGTGTCTTTTGTTACTCTTTGTTTTTCTACAGTCAGCCCATTCCTCCAGGATCGACCATATATTGCACATTATTAGGATTTTGGACCTTATTTTTTTCTGAAATACTTAATCCACTTAATAAAATTAATGATACAGTACATAAAATGGCTAATTTTTTCATTTTACGCCTCCACATTTTAACAATTCTTTACAATCATTATACGCCTTTGTCGCATATTGGGCAAAAAAGTGATCACCATTTTCAATGAATAACTTTTTTGATTCGGCTATTATACCTAGGTCCATTTTTGCTTGACCTAAATAACAATACTGGATCGGCGTCAGCTTCTTATTTTTATTTTTTAATTTCATTAAAATTTCTATTGCTTTTAAATACTCTTTCTTTAAAACAAAATACAACGCTAATTCTGCTGGATGAAGCTGTTCTAAGTTAATTGTATCTATTTCAATATTGTGTATAAGTTTTAAAAAGTTCATGTTATTTATAGCTATTCTATACTTAAAATCACATTTATTTTCTAATTCTTCAAGTGCTTTTAAAGTATACTCATATGACTTTTGATAATCCGAAAATAAAAAACTCTCTCCTAGCCTCAAATTGTTCATCGCACTCATAACGGGGAAATATCGTATATTTTCATACATCATTAATTTACTATTTTGTTCTCTAAATTCATTAACTTTTAATCTTCTTAATAAAGCATAACTCCAAATGTCAGTAATCCAGTAATTATATAGTGGTTTTAAATCTTGATTTTTAATCTTAGAAATATTGGTAACAACACGATCTTTATATGTATCAAACATTCCAAAATCTCCGATATCACCACTAGATAGTAAGTATAAAATATCACAAAATATCTCCATATCTAAATTTTCTTTTTTAGGAACTGTTTTTCGAATATCTTCTAAACACAAAAGATGTTCCTTCGGATTTCCACCCCTAGGACGTTCATAGAACAGTTTAAAAAGTGGAGAATATTTTTTTACATTACAATCTGTATGATTGCTAGATAAATCAACTAAATATTTTAAAATCGAGGAATAACCGTTAAGGTATGCGATAACAAATAATCTTTTCATATTAATTTTTACATTTCTTTCATATTGAGAAAAAATGTTTATACAACATTCTTCATGGATGTCTCTTCTATCTGGGAAAATAACTTTCGCCATTTTAAACACACTAAACATTGAAACTTCTTTATTATATTTAAACAGATCAGTTAGAGTAGACTTAGAAACTTTTGCTTCAACAGCAAAACAATCATATGTCTTATGTGCATTATTAATTTCTTCTTGTAATTTCCTATTCCAGTAGTTCATACATTCACACCTCTTGAAAGAAAATTCAGACATATTCATTTTATTATATCAAACGATTGTTCTAAATCGAGGGCATTATTACAGAAATAGGTAAATACACATGTTTCTCAATATTTTTCAGACAAATAGGGACCTTCAAACAACTGTTTTCTATATAAAATAAACACATTATTAACACTTTAGTGTAATTTTTACTTTCAAAAGATTGATATTCTGCAAGAAGAACGCTAAAATAAGTTTATCAAAACAAAAAAAAACCTACCTCACAAATTTTTAATTGGTTGTTCCGGTCGGCAAACTAGACACCAATTAAAAATCCCAGAAAGTAGGGTTTTTAACGCATAGAATTTATTCACTTATGTACGTTTATTTTAGCACAAAGTGAATCTCTTGTGAAGAAAATCCTCTGCTTTTCCTTAACAAATGTGTGGTGGAAAAAATAGGAGGGTTTTTTGTGCTACTAAATAATTTTTTACTAAGTACAGCAAAACGAGAATTAAGCCCACAACTGGTTCATGTTCCTCAGGGCGCTATCAATAAAACCGTACAAAAAGTAATTAAAGCTATTGATCTGATTCTTTTAGATACAGAAGGTAAAACCACTAAAGATTTCTTCATACAAACACCACGCCGCTATAAGGCATTAGAAGTTGTTTTATCTTACCTAGTACAAGAAGGCTACTCTCAAATGAGACAAAATCAAATCAGTGAAAAATCGGGTATTTCTGTGCCAATCATCAACTTTATACTGAATTGGTTAGAGGACCTTGAAGTATGCCATCAAGTCAAAACAAGGCGTCATGGTAAGATTGCACCATCTATTTACATATTAAGCCTCAATACCAATTATTTAAAAATCATTGAATATTTTAAGCAAAAATGGGCGTTTTCCATTAATATTTTTTCTACATTTACAAAGTTTCTATCTAAAAAACTAAGTAAAAAACAGGAGAAACCTATAGATCAAACTGAAAAACCAACTGTGCCTACATGCCAGGGCATAGATATATTGGATGCTGTTGCTTCTACAAATGAAGAAGTAGAAGAAAAACAGCCAATGAATGCCCCTAATGCGGGTGAAAAACTAGAACTACGATTCCGCGAAATGGATGAGTTTATGAGTGAAGATCAAAAGAAACTTTATATGTATATCATAAGTAAAGATACAAATATCACTGAAAAGGATGCTTATACAATCGCATTACGTATGCCGCCATGCGTAGATTGGGAAGCAAGAAAGACTTTTGAGGACTGCGTACAGTTGTTTGAAGTAAACAAATCGCAAGTAAGTACACCTGCACATTTCATAACAACATATACAAAACAGTTAACTGCAAACAGAAAGCGTAGAGAGCAACAAGCAAAAGAACGCACAACAAATATGGCATTTGGAAAACCAATGAAGAGTCTCATACCATCAATAGATTTATTCAAAAAAATGATTGATCCAAACGCCTAAATCTCATTTTCCACAAAAAAATAATTGTTTTATAGCCTTGTTCAAAAAATTCACCCCTAACAAGGCTTTTTGTCATGCCATTCTTTATTTTAATAGATTAAACATATTATCAATCTATTATACTTTTATGAATTAAAGGCGTTTTTCACAACAAATCTACTATTAATTTACACTCGAATTGAACCTGCTCTTAAATCAGTAATTAAATAAGAAGAATTTTCTAATCCCTTGTGAGAGTAAGGCTCATTGAACAAAAATAAATCCTAATGTATTTAATCATTTTAATTTTTTTTAAAACAAGATTTATTAATAAAAAGTATCCTATATTGGGAGTTTCTTTTTTTATAAACTTCTACATATCATCCCTAATTTGATCTATATTCAAAAATAAAAACCTCATTTTCTCTTAATATACAAATCTATAATATTTTAGTTACTCAACATATTTCCGAACAAACACACTATTTATGAGTAGCTTTATTCGTTTATTTTCCTACATATCATGATGATCGTTTACCTATTATCATTTCTAATTCTGTCTAAATATACAGTAAAAACACTGATGTCTATGTTATGTCAAAGTGATGCAAATGTGATTCTTATGTGGTGTATACATTGTGAAAATCGGCATCGCTTCGGCATAAGCATAAAGTAGGTGTTATGTACATGAACCCTAGTATTTTTCTACATACATAAAGTAAAAGAAAAACGAAGCTCTCCTGTTAAGGGTATCTTGATTCAGCTATGAATCAGATTCCATTGACAGGCAGATTTTCATAAAACTACGTAGGCGGGGCGGCGGCCATTCCCATTCCTCGCATATCGTCCTCCCTCAACATTGGCCCATCATTCGCCTTCCACTTATCACAATACATCCACATATCCTCCTACTTCACAACATCACGACCTGTCTAGCGAGGCCCATATGTCTCCGCGTAGCCCCGCAACGTCTTGGCTCCTGCATTCAACACAAGCCAAAAAAAATATCACGACCTAGAATCCCCTATTGCTTGTTTATATGGTTCTCGTATACAATTGCGGTACACAATTTTTAGGACAAAGGGGTAAATAAAAATGACTTGGGACCTTTCTGTTGATATTTTCCTTTCTGATCTGTTAAAACATGGCCGAAAATCCTCCACAGTGAAACAATACCGCTACGATCTCACACTTTTTACATCATGGATTCAGAAACACGTCAAATCGCCTCCAGAATCGTTTTTTCAACCTTTTGATACAAATATATTGGATAGATACTTAACAACCCTTAAAAAGGAACGTGGCGCTTCGATTTCTAATATTAAACGTGTACGAGGCATTCTGATCAATTTTTTACAATTTCATGGCGCGGCCCAGGACTTAAAAAGTGATGTCTCTCCTCCTGGACTGACTTCTAAACACTTTGCATCGGACAAAGAAATTAAAAAGCTATTCCGCGTCATGCGTAGTTATAACGGATTAACGGACTACCAGACATCAGGAAGAAAGTTTATTTTAGAACGTAACCTTTTATTGATTCATTTCATGTTAGATTACGGACTATCCATCCAGGACATACTCACGCTTTCTATGCATGATGTACACTTTGGGACGAATACGATTACCCCAGGAGGGCTACACGCCCATAAACGATCTATTACCCTTTCAAAAGAGCATGTAAAACTTGCCTTATCTTATTACAACACGATTCCTAATCTTGTTAGACCGCGCCAACAAACGGGTGATCCCTTCTTTGTGGCATTTGATTTCGCCCCGCAAACATTCCGCTGGGACTATGAAAACGATCAACCCGCCGCTTTAACTCGAATCGCTGTACAACGCATGTTACAGAAAGAAGCGAAACGCGCTGAAATCCATATAACGCCTACTATGTTACGGAATCGTTTTATATTAAATGCGCTACAGAATGGCATGAAACCCATTGAAATCAAAGCATTTTTGGGATTGAAAAGCGTTGAGGCCCTGCATAGATACGTTCAATTTTGTAGTAAAATGAAACTTTAAACAGTGGGGGGCTCCATTCCCGCTGTTTATTAATTAATTGAAACAATCTTTCACATGTATCATTTCTGTCTGATTTAAATTTTCTTATTTTTCAAAAAATGTTATATTCTTATTTGTTAAGGAGGTGATTAAAATAATCCTTATTCTTACAGCAAAAACCAAATTACTGCCAACAAATGAACAAGCATTGTTGTTACAAGATACTTTACATGCAAACCGAAAAGCATTAAATCATGCATCAAAAATGGCATATAATAGCGCTTTGCCACCTCACTTTAAACCCTTACAAAAGTTAGTGTACGCAGAACTACGAGAACAGTTTGGTTTGAAATCCCAAATGGCTTGTAATGTATGTAGAATTGTTGCGGGGGGCTACGCCGCTTTAAAAAAGCAAGGTAAGAGTACATTGATAGAATATAAACGACCTAATCAGCAATATTCATATGGACATGATTACTCATTTTCAAAAAATGGGTTAGTAAGTGTTGGTACATTGCAAGGTCGCATTAAAATTCCATTTATTACAAAAGGCCTAGAACACTACTTTGATGGCTCTTGGAAATTCGGATCGGCTAAACTTGTATACAAAAAAGGAAAATTCTTTTTGCATTTTGCAGTAAAAAAAACATTCCACTCTGTTTCCACGATAAAAAATATCGTAGGTGTTGATTTTGGTATGCGTTTTTTAGCTACCGCTATTGACAGTAACGATAAACACTTGTTTAAAAGTGGGAAACTAATAAAAGAAACAACAGCAAGGTACGTTCGTTTACGGAAAGGATTGCAAGCCTGCGGCACAAAATCTGCAAAACGAAAACTCCAAAAAGTAAGTGGAAAAGAAAACCGTTTCATGACAAATGCAAATCATGTATTGTCTAAGGCACTTATCCAGTTTGCAGGAGAACATTCGTTGATTGCAATTGAGGATTTAACAGGTATAAACCTAACAACATCTGTCTGGAAACGCAACAGATACTATCGTCTATCATGGTCTTTTTACCAACTACGACAAATGCTTGAGTATAAAGGGGTTATGAACAATATAAAAGTCATTGCATTTAACCCTGCATATACAAGTCAAAAGTGTCCAAAGTGTGGAAATATAAACAAAAATAATCGTAATAAGAAAGCACATATATTTTGTTGCACAATATGTCAATACCAATCCAATGACGATAGGATTGGAGCAATAAACCTAAGACAAATGGGAATAGAGTACCATCATAAAATGACATGAGAAGCATGACTTCTTGTGTTGGGCAGTTGTCAGCCTGCCTATAGTAACCTACGTTTGAGGTTAGAGGTCACCTAGACCGTTTGCATAACGTGTAGTAGAGTTACAAACTATTCCACAGCCTCATAAGATGGCAAGTTGGAGGGTTGCTGATAGCGTCACTACCGTCGAAAATCAATAAAAGTCAATACAAATGAATACAAGTGAAGATGAATCAACATGAAAAATACTTGTATTTTAATGATTTTTATGGATTTTTGCCGATATTTTTGTATTGACTTGTGTTAAATTGTATTAATTTATGTGTAATTGTATTGACTTATTAAACGTGTTTAGCATATAATGGAATTAAGTTAATCGATAAAATAATCTTTAGGAGGTTTTTATATATGGTAATTCTTAAAGCTGGTGGAGATGCGGGAAACAGTGGATTAAAGTTAAATGTATTAGGTCTTGATCCTTTATTCATACCAAGTATTTATGCGCATCATATTGGAGAAGCAACAAACATTTTAAGTGAGGAAGATATTTCTGTAGAGGAATTAGAAAATAACATTGATGTGACCATTTCATCACCTACCTTAAAAGCAAATAATATGCGTTATATCATTGGTCAAAAAGTGATTGATGAAAATATTAAGGGCATTGAAATGGAAAAGAAATCCGACAAATCGAAAGATGATCTTGTGCTCCTTGTTACATTAGCTGGTTTAGCAATTAGCGCTATGAAAAAACATCCAAATAAAAATAAAGTTGATGTGACTTATGATCTTTCTGTTGCACTACCTGTCGCAACAATTACGCCTCAAACAGCACAAGAATTTGTAGAGCGTTATATGAATCATCATACGGTAAAATTCCACCATCCAAGCGGACGTGAAGTAGTAGTTAATATTCAAATTGAATTTTGCAAGTGTTTACCAGAAGGCGCGGCGGGTTCATGGGGAATCGTTTATGATGAAAAAGGTAAAACCATCAAAAGAAAAGTAGAAGCTACAGAAGGCAAAACTACAGAAATAGACTTTGTTGACAAAACAATATTATCTTTCGATATTGGCGCTGGTACGACAGAAGAAGTTGTTTCTCATGGTGTTAGTTTTAAACATAAAATGAGTCGTGGTTTACCATATGGAGTGAAAGAAACTTTACTTGATATTATCAAGGTTTGGAACTTAAACAATAAACAAAAGACAATAGACAGTATTGCTGAATTTAACGCTATTTATCTAGATTCTGAACATCCTCGTCATATTCGTTTAAAAGAGGCATCACGCGGCGCATTACTAGGTTTAGCCACTCGAATCGCAACTGATATTATTAATAAAATTGATGATATGAAAGACGATCCGTATGTATTCATTTACGGTGGCGGTGCGGCAATTGTAAAAGAGAGCCTACAGCAAATTTTAGAACAAAAAGGACGTTTAACAAATGTTATTTTCTTAAAAGACCCACTTTTCGTAAATGCACGCGGATTGCTTGTGTACACATGCTCACCAAGATTTGAAGAATTAAAAGAAAAAGCGCTTGCTCCTGTCGGTGAAAAATAATGGCTCGTAAAATATACAAAGCTGGTGATAGAGCAAATGTCTATATCAAAAAAGACATTTCACCAGAAATGATCGATTTTATTAACAAACAAAGTGATCTTACAATGTTCTTTTTGTATGCGGCGCAACAACTTCATAAACAAGTTGGTAATAAAGATGTAGCGGAAATTTTACCACGTAAATATACATTTGAATTGGATAACGAAACACAGCCTTTACCAATCAGACATGATGAAGTTTCAAAAACTGTTCATACACCTGTTTCGGATCAAACGCATATCGAAACAAGTCAAGAGATAACGAATCCTGGGGAATCCAATGATGAAGAAGAAAATACATCATGGAATAAACTGAATAATTTAGAAGATGATCCATATGCATAACGCAATCAAAAAGAGTTGTTCTTTATAAGAGCAACTCTTTTTTTATTAGGATTATCTTTGTATTGATTTGAAAACCATGAAGATTATTAAAGAAAATACTTACAAAGACTTGATTAAACAAAGATTACACTTCAAAATTGGAATTGAACGACCTTTGAGCGAGGGAGGATAAATATATGAATGATACAACATCACAAGAACGCGCTTACTGGACACATGAAGTATCTGAAAAACTACAAATATCTGATAGCACTTTAAAGCGCTGGGCGAATGAACTAGAAGTGAGCGGGTATGAATTCGCAAAAGGGGCAAATGACAGTCGTGCATTTACCGCTCATGATATACAAGCATTAGAAAAGTATAGGTATTTGACCAAAAAACAAAAAGTAAAAAAAGAAGAGGCTGCAACAGCTGTTGTAGAGGAGTTCAAAGAAAAAACGAGCGATTGGGCGCCCCCCGCTCATCGAGAAAACGAACTAACTTTGACTAGCTCACAAGTCGCTCAAACGTTAGAAACTTTCATGAGACAACTTCAAGAGCAAGAGAAAACAAATCAACAAATTCTCCAAGAGTTACAGTCCGCTAACGAGTTAAATAAAACTCTATTATTGCAATATGAACAATTAAAACGAGATTTTGATGAAATGCGTGAATCACAAAAACTTATAGCGTCCACCCAAGAGCAAAAACAAGGATTCTGGTCTAGGCTCTTTTCAAAAAATAAGGACGTATGATGAAAACGGTTAAATAGACTAAACTAATAAGAGGATATTACGTTCAATATATGAGCGTATATCCTCTTTTCTTATACATATTAGATTAGTTATACAGATAAGGATACTGATTTTATTATACATTGTCACAAAATGCTATAAATAAAAGAGAGCACTTATTATATATAACAAGTGCTCTCTTTATTGACTCTATGTAAATATTACCTTCAATTATGAGCACTTACATAAAATACACGAATTACATAAGAAAAAAATGAAGCGTTTTTTTCTTATGCTATTTAATAATATCACCTTAAAAAAGAGTATTATTATCATTTTGATTTTACTATTAAGCTCCAGCTACCGCCTCTTCTGTAATTTTCTTTTGCTGAACAAAATTATTATAAAGTTCTACCATATTTATATTTTCTTCAAGGATAGATTCAACTTTTGAATATTCATATATTGCTGTCCACCATTTTTCTAAGAGCGGAGGGTTGTATGCTCCTCCTAAAACGGTATCGATATTAACCAAAAGATCTCGGACCTTCTTCTCGATTTCTTGTTCAGAATCCTGATTATATTCAAGGATAGATTTTATATTCGCTCTTATATAACCACTTAATGCATCCATCTGATTATTAGATTCATTTTCTCGTTTATGCATCTCACATCTAATAACATATCCTACATGTTCATATAAAAATCCCCCTCCATCCCAATTATTACCATCTAGTTTGAGAAGAGCTACTTCTAAATCATTATATTTATAATCTACATAGGATCTTACTAGATCATCTGAATTGGTTGTTTTTTTCATATTAAGCATCCAAAAACCCGCTATAGATATACCTGTCCACTTTAGACCATCAAAATGATCACTTAATTTCAATGAATTATACAAAGAGTCTTTTCTGTATAATTTCAAAAAGAAAGCAAGATTACCACCGATTAAAAAATTATCCAAATTACTCAACTGTTTTTCATCTCTTAATACTCTAACAGTGTAAATACTATAGAAAAGTGAGAATAAATAATCCTTATTCAAATTAACGTTAGACCCAATAATATTTGTGGTATCTAAAAATGCTTGAATTACTGACTTAACTTCTCTAAGGTTACTATTATCATTTGGAGACCATACTTTCTCAAAATCTATTATTAGATTTTCAATTACAGGTGCTACCAATTCTTTAATAGCTTTGCTTGCAAAGACTTGATTTTCAAATGTGCTATCAAAAATACTTTTAATTGAGTCTCCATCAACACTTTTATTATAAGTAATACAATCTAATTTACCTCTAAAAACTTTATCTACAAAACCATACCCTAAGATATCAATATTACATATAACAATAACCTTAACTTTATAATTCTCTATTAGTTCATTAATCAATCCTGTTGCAACATTGTACTTTTGCAAATTATCATTAATAGCTGTTATATTCTTATGATTATCATATTTTTCGAATGCCTGCTCTATTTTTTTAAATTCTTTGTCTATTTCTTCAAACTCACTAATTTGTCTATAACCATCACTGCGTAACATAAAACTGTTTTTCTTATATGATTTCTGTAATCTTTCATCTGTATTTATACCTAAAGAAGTAATCCTTTCAAAATCATCAAATATAAAAACCGATCCTTTAGGTATGCTATTTAAACTATAAGAGCCTTTTAACATGCTGAAAATTGGTTTACCGATTGCTGGAATATATTGCACCCAGTTAAACAAAGAATTATCATTTACTTCAATTTGATTTTTTATTTCATCTAACATAAACTTTCTTGAATCCAGACCAAAGCAAGAAATACGGTATATAGGTTTATTAGAAAACCTATAATATTTATCAAAAAACTCGTTAACTATATGAGTTTTTCCACTTCCCCATTCACCTGTCACTAAGTACCCTTTTGCATTAGATTTATCAGTAATATATTTATACAGACTATCTTCAAAATTATTTAATTCCAATTTTTTAGGACTATTGAAGTAATTTCTAATAAGCAAATAAACTTTAATCCCTATGAAAAAAATAATACACAGTATTAAGCATAATAATGCGTATTTTCTAAGAAAGAAATAAGTTTGTTTAGCCTGAGCAAGTTCAAAATCTAATAAATGAAAGTTTTTAGAAAAGAGTAAAAGTTCTTTTATTAAATTTTTAATTATTGTAATGTCAAATAATAACACAAACATTAACAAAATTACTGAAAGTTTTTTTAAGATTTCTTTTGTTTTATTACAATGACGATTCAAGCATATAACCCTCCTAAAATAGCTAATATATTTTTAATTTAATAAAATTATATTATATTCATACACCGTTTAAAAACAAATTCCTATAATAATACATAACAAGACCATAGAACAGCAAAAAACAACTTACCATTTTAACACTAAAAAATTACACTCAGTGAAATACCGCAAACAAACTTCTCCTAAAAAACAAAACATTTATACTTAAAAGCCTTTAAAATCTTTCTAAAAGATATACTTCTCGACATTTTAATCAGTTATGTTGGGTGAAAATGCCTGTAAATCTAACAGAGGCAGTGTTTTAATACTATTTTTATAAATTAGATCTTGATAACTTACACATCATGCGTCTTTATTTTTGTTCTAACAACACAAATTATTTTTCTTCAAAACTAAATGCTAATTTGCTGTTTTGCAATTCAACTCTTTTTTTATATTTTCTTGCATGTAAATGTCAATTTTTTTCTGGAAACCGCCTTGCAAAGATTTGTTGTATGATGCGTAAGTCAAATCTTTGCATTATATGTATACCAGATTACTAGATAAAAATTAAAAGAATCGTTCGTTTGATTGTTTCATAAAAATTCTACTTTCTCCCCATATTTAAAAAAATATTAAACTCTATAGAATAGATTCTAAAAAATCTGTCCAAACTTGTAACCAAATTATACAAGTTTAGGAGAGATGAAAAGTGTTTTTCAAAGATAATAAAACCATATTAAAAAAATGGCTGGATCGTCATGGAATAGAACAACAAAAAATCGCACGTACTGCGGGTATTTCTTTACCAACAATGACAAAGGCTTGTCGTGACAAAACGTATATTCCAACACCTCTTGTAATGAAAAAACTTTTGAAAGTTATTAGAAAAATAGACCCCTACGCACAACCACATGATTTTTGGAAAATGTGAATAGGCACAAGAACCATTGCCCTTGTGCCTTTGCTTTATCCGTACTGTTTTTGTAAATCGGTCCAGGATCGGCCATACATGCGAGAATGCCTTTTTGTTAGAAAACTATTATCATAGTTTTTTTTAACCGGTGGCGCCATTTTACAAATGAACGATGGTTGCATTTCTCCCCCAGCTCTTACACTGATAATTGCGTGATGTGCTGGTATTTTAAATGCTTGTTCTAGTGAAATTGTATCCTCAAATCGATACTTAGATAATTCAAATGTCTTTGTATGATCGTTCATAAATAGGAACTGTTGTACGCCGCCACCTTGTAAATTCTCTTGTAATGACGGTTTCAATTTGTTCCAATGATGAAATGCATAGATGCTTCCTAGTCTCTCTTTTCTGCCCTCTGTACCCACTCTACCCATCAATTTAGTTAATCCTTCACTTTCATATTGTTCGGGTTCATTAAAAATGATAAACGCCCCATTTTCTTGCTCTTTTTTAGTCATTAATAACCTGGTCATGAAGGTTTTTAGTGTGATCCAGTGAACGAGGGTTTTTACTGCATGTTCTCCTAATCCCCTAGCATTTGGAACTCTTAAAATAATAACTTTTCCTTCTTGCATCCATTTACCAAAATCAAGTTCTTTTAATGGGTCTTGTGCAAAAATATCATACAATCTTTCATTCCCAAAAAAGCGGTTTAATCTGGTTATGATGGGATCACACTTATTCCCTAATTGCTCATTATCTCCCCACTGTATCAGCTCATTTGCAAGCCGCAAATTCCCTTCATTCACTAATTCTTGAATACGATTCACCCGAAAGTCCTCATCTTCTATAATACGTTTAATATTAAATAAACTTCCTTTACTTGCTTTGGCCGCATCCGTTAAATATTTTTCACTTCGACTTAATCCTTCAATTTGCATGAAATCAATCATTTCATCCGCAAATCTTGAAGCACCGTTCCGCCCTAGCTTTGTAATTACTTCTGTTAAATCTAGAGGTGGGATATAATCACTGTCGTTTAAATCCAGATCAATAATGTTTTCTGGTGGTAATGCATCACGAATCCCGTCTGCCATACCCCGCCCACCTTCTTCTACAATTGCATCTGGTATGATAAAACTAATCTTATGTTTTGTATTTCCCTCAATAACAAAATTCTTAATTGCTGTATCTTTACCAGCCCCCTGTCCTCCTATAAAGACGTAACCTCTATAAAAATTATCTGGATTATCTATTGGCATATAGATTGGTATTTTTTGATCTTTCAATTCCGAATGTCCCAAAAATATTCCTTTCTCATCCCGCATAATCGCTGGTATCTCAATTTCAACTTTCTTTTTTACACTCAATGCATCTGCATATTTTCGTTGCAACTCTTTTACAGGCATTTGCAAAGCTAATTTGCTCATTTCATCGGTACTCATCAAATTTACATTCGGATCAAACTTTGTCTTGCTTGATAGTTCGAATGTATTTAATTCCTGTAATATTTCTGTTTGGCGTTTTCTCATTCTTATTTTTACGCCATGTAGTTCATTCGTTTCTGATAAATCCATCATAGAAAGTGCTAAGGTTTCCCCCATTGTCTCCCTGGTTAACCGATCATGGGAATGTGAGGCCACCCGTATACGCGTTTTAAAAACAGGCTGATTTCCTTTGTCATAACTCACTCGATTTGTTCCAACTTCATCAGCGGTTGTATGTGCCTTTTTAATGATGTGCTCTTTGCTAAATTTTTTATCTGATTTAAAAAAAGCGTTCGAGAACGCCTGGAATGTATCAGTTAACAAATCATTTATTTCATTAACAACAGCCGCAACACCAATTTTAGCCCCTGTTACAAGTCGTTTGCCGCTCATATTAACCCGTTGGGGTGGTTTCCCCTTCTTTAACTTTTCAATGGCCCAGGAAGCGTTTTTCACCCATTTCTGACGGTTTTCCGCTTCATTACAGATACTCAATCGGCAAATGTCTCCATCATAACTTAGTTCATCAATAACACTTAAAATATTACCAATAGGCGTTTTTGTATCGTTGCTATTTGTATTTAAGGAAAAGATATCATGTTTCAAATATCGCATTTCTTGTACGATTGTATTTTCATTAGAAATTTGCAAATCTGATATTTCCGCTTCTTTAATTGTCACACTCATTTTGTTCTCTAGTTTTCTTTTGAGCTTTAATGCTTGATATTCGCTAGTTGCTACATAAAATTCAATTTTCTTCTGGCCCTTTTCCTGTTTGAAAACAACATCAAACCAGAAATAGTCCTTTTCACGATAATGAAATGCAATCCCTTTTCTTTCTATACGACTTCCCATACTTTCGTACATTTCATACATCTTATGGATCGCCCGCCATAAACGCTTTGTATTATTAGATACATCCGCATGAGGAATAATCCGATATACAACCATTTTATTTTTTTCTACTTGTAAAAATTGTTTTAAAGAATATATCTCTTTTCTTTTAAACCAAGATTTTTTTATTTTCTTAGGTTCATATAATACTGGCAAATATTCATTTTGTGCCAAAACAGGAAGGTTTGTATTTTCTTTATCGCATATAATAAAGCCTTCTCCCTGTATCATTTTTAGGCCCCTCCTAATATACATATTGCTAAGATAAGTCCGCCTGCAAAATAGGCAAGCGGCTTCATCATTCCGCCTTTGTTTGTCATTGAACCTATCATGATAAATCCAGCTGTCACCAATGCACCATATCCCATAATATCGGGCAAATTTAGAATAAACCAATGACCTAATTCGCTTACTATATCAACCATAAATTCACCAACTGGCTTGAAAATCCATTCCATTTCCTTACCTACAATAGCATCACTAAAATTATTTAATTGATCTAAAAAAGAACCCTCTTTTGCCTTTTCTCCAATATACCCAGCTGTATTAGCCGCAATCATTTTTCCACCTTCTAAAATGAATTTCACAAGGACCCCTCCTTTTAAATTCCCTTTAAAAAGTCTCTTATGTCAACCGCATGTCTAGCCAAGATATACCCACAACATGCACCAATTAAAATTTCTATTGCCTTTGTACGGTGACCCAATGCCCAGGCCGCGCCCGAAAAGATAATAACTAAAACTACGCCCGCATCAAACCCGTTCATAATGGCACTATGAACATTGCCAAACGTCGCGTTAACTCCCGCGGCAAATGTTACCTTTGGAAGTATTAATATTAATGAACTCCCTGTAGCGGTAAAAACCTTTTTAAGTACGTTCTTACTATTTGTTTCTTTATGTGCTTTCTTTTTATAACTTTGGTCCATAAAAGAGCGAAAAGAAATCGTTTCTGTCTTAGTCATGATGCAACACCCCTCGTATAATTTTAAAAGAACTACACATACTACTTATAAATGAAAAGTAGGAGGTCTAACGATATGCATGTTGCAATTGCTGTCGCTGTAGGCGCGATTATTGGATCACTTGTTAATGTTTTTGTTGGGTAAAAATACAGGCAGTGAGCTTTTTGAAGGCTCCTGTCTTTTTGTTTGCGCCTTGATTTGTTCAATACGTGCCGCGGCACTTAATTTCTTCTTTCCTGTTACACCCTGTTCGTCTTGTCGAATTGGTAAAGGTACTTGTTTTCTATCCTCTTCGCATGTTATTTTTTTATGTTTATCGGGTATATCGTTCCAGATTAATTTCTTTACATAACCCGAAAAATTTTTACGCTTTACATGCTGTAACATGATCCGATCCTTTTCATTCTTCTTATTAAATGCTACAGGTTTACTAAACTTTGATCTTTCCATTCTGTTCACCCTCCCCGATGTGACCGATAATATCGGTATTACTAAAACGTATTCCTTTCTGTTTGTACGTTATTCACCTTTTTATACAAAAAAATTCTCTACTTTTTTATTTAATCGATATGAGCGGTAATATCACTTTTCCCATAAAAAAATGACCCTTTTAGGCCACATTTTTAATCATTAGCTATCAGCGTGCTTTACGCTATTAGCTATATGCCGACAGTATGAAACTTGTGCAAGTACAACACGAAAAAGAAGCGTCTTCTCGAAATTTCCGAAATATAAGAATTTTAAAATCATATCAAAGTATAAAATGTTATAATTATACTGTTCCTTTTGCATCCATGAGAAGGATTTTAAAACCGTAAGACACTTAGAGAGGGGAAACAACTATGTCACTTTTACAGCAACATTTTGAAGAAAGAAGAGAATATATTTTCAATCGTCTTAAACAACCTGAATACATAGAAAGAAGCATAGAAAAAGTTCGACAAGCTCAAAAAGAGATCAAAAATACAGTGCGAACGATTAAAGATTTGTTACTCTTAGACAAAACAACTGATCCTTGTTTACCAGAGGTTGCTCAATTTTCTCTTCAACACATTATTAATTCCGAGTCGTTTGAGAATGTCAAAAACCTTGTTCCATCCTCTATAAAAAAGTTAAGTGAAGAAGAGCGCGCAAAAGTATTAGATGAAACATTAAGCGTAGCAAACCAAGTCATGAATTTAGAGCGTACTGTTTTTATCATGATGTTTAATGCAAAAGAGAAAATCCTTATGGATTCTTATAAGAAAAAACGTAGATCACAAACAGAACTTCATTATGATGTTGCTGATAAAGAAGGATTTGACAAAGCTTTTTATGAAGAGCGTATTGATTCATTACGAAATGACATTCGTGTAATATCTTTTAAAAAGTTATGTGAGAATGAACCCGCACCAGAGGACTTAGAACTATTCAAACAACGTTATGAAACAATTATTTTACCAAAGGTACAAGAGATTATTTCCCTAATTGAACCAAGTTTAATAGATGTAGACGTATTTTTAAATCCAGTCATCGAGTATGGTGTAGGAGACATCACTTTAGACGCAATGATTCAAAAACTACACAAAAATCTTTCTTTATTTCATGAATTATCAAAGGTTGAATATTGTCCAACAGTTAAACTAACAGTAAAAGAATATGTATTCTTAGAAGCTATGAACCGTTCCAAAAAAGGAGAGGAGTTGCAACCATCTAAATGATGCATACACAAGAAAAATTTTATGAAAAATTAATAGAAGAGAAGAAAGAAGTAACGATTTTTCTAATAAATGGTGTCAGAGTACCTGGAAAAATTATCGCTGTTGATAAATTTTCGGTACTAGTTTTAAGCAATGGCAAGCAACAGTTCCTTTATAAACAAGCAATTTCGACTGTTTCTTTATAAAGTAAAAAACCTTTAAAAATATTACAATAATAACTTTTTTATCCTTTTATGGGATATACACTTCGAAAATTCCCATACATAATGTACCCTTTTATATAAGAGTTAGTTTTTTTCCTTTAGGACAAGGCTGGTTTCAGCCTTGTTTTTTGTTTGCAATTTTTTCGAGATTCTATGTATAAAGGAGTTTAAAGGAAAAGGTGGATATGAGATTACTACATGACATGATCGAAGATCAAAAAAAGAATTGAGCTATCTAGTAAAAAAATATGGATTTAGCCATAAAAAAGTGATTGATTTTAGTCAAAAATTAGACCTTTTAATTTATGAAGCAATGGGAAAATATCGATTAGATCAACAAATGAGGATAAAAAAAGAATCCTTAATTCAATAAGGATTCATAACAGGAAGATAAGAGACAGATATAGAAATAAAAAGAATTAATTATATTATAATTCAAAAATATGAAAAGCTATATTGAGAAAAAACATTAGATGGGTTTCTTTGCCCATTCCCTCGAAAAGGGGGAATAGCAAAAAAAGTATCAAAACATATACAGTTTAATTGACATGTTTCAAATAAATATAAGTTGTATTTTTGAAATAAATTTAGTTAATTCCCCCTTTTCGGGGATTTGGGCAAAAACAACCTATCTCCATACTTTCCCCTACTGATCTTAATTGATTGGTAGGGGAATTTCTTGTTTATGCAAAGAATTTACTATACCCATGTTCATGTGCCCAATGTTTAAAATTGTCTTTCCAAATTAACTTAGCACAATCCTCCGAACAACCTCTATCAAAATTATCAACTTTAAAATTACGGTCATATGCTGAATAGTAACCTTCATCAGTCTTACTAGATACCTTCTCACCACACCAATTACACTTAAAAGACCAATTTCTTTTATCACTATTAAACTTTTTATATGTATACCTAGCCTTAGGAATTAAATATTTACCCGTTTCATCTTCTTCTAATGAAATAGATACACACCTCATATAATCTAATAACTGCATATGTTTATTGTAGTCATCTATATTAGGCATATCTTCACGCATATAAAACTCTTTAATTTCCTCAAACAATGCTTTTACATCTTCTTTTGAATAAACAGTGCCTCTTTCATCAGCTAAACAAGAATATTCTCTAGATTCCCCATTATCTTCTTGTACTTCTACTGGAATAACACGATAAAACTTAGGAAATACCCTTCTTATATCAATAGTCATTTATTTCATCCCCCTTAGTTTTAATAAATTTCCCCTTCTATAATGATAGCATTACATACAAAAAGGAACATGGATTATCTCCACATTCCCTTTTCAAATTGCTATATGTTCAATAATTGTTTGATAACTTCAAACAATCCAGTAGACCCAAATACAGCAGAAATAAAAACCTCAAAATTAGCATGAAAAGATATTTCTGTTTTCTCTGAGTCCTTCTTATACGAAAACTTTATCATCTACAAAACTCCGTGTCGTATTTTGTATTCGATATAAATTAAAAAATTCCTTTATAATTCGACAATATTTCTTTGTACACTTATTAGAAAGTGCTGTCGACCACGTTATCAAACGATATCTACCCTAGATAGTAATTACTCACGTACCTATATTATCTCAAATTTCGCCTAATCAAACAAGTGTTTCCATGTAATTTTTTTCTAGAATCTTATTTTGATTCCTGATCTTTATTCTCTTACTCTACCTTTCCCCTCATCACTTAACCACCTTAACTATTATTCGTTTTTCTTTATAACATGATTCTATGATATACTCATAATAAGTAAGGGAATCACTCCCCTTCTATGTACTTATTTTAATTTATCTATTCACTTTTGGCGTTTAACTCTATGGGGTTAAGCGTCCTTTTTCGTTTTTCCCCTATATGGGTTTCTTTGCCCATCCCCCCGAAAAGGGGTAATAGCAAAAAAAGTATCAAAAAATACTTTAAAATAAAGGTTTTTACTTCTTTTAAAAATGAATATGTCAAAACATATACAGTTTAATTGACATGTTTCAAATAAATATAAGTTGTATTTTTGAAATAAATTTAGCTAATGCCCCCTTTCGGGGATTTGGGCAAAAACAACCTAGATTGAATTTTCTGATTAATTGTTTTAAAATAAAAACGAGTTGTAGTAACAAGCTGTCATTAAACCCCTTACTCGAAAAAGGTTGGCAAATATCCAATCTTTTTTTATGTAAATAGGCTCTCTTGCTTTTTGCATGAGAGCCTATTTACATTCGGGAACTGCCTTTCATTATTATAAAGAAATAATCCATATAAAACCAATAGGTTTTTTGATATTAAAACGCTACATTTTCTATATTCTATGTTAAAATTAGTGATTGAGGGTACAATTTTTCAAGAGAAAAAGGCAAACAATATAAATACTTTCTGAAAGTGTTCAATTCAAGTTCAACAAAAAGCATTTGTTATTCTATAACAAATGCTTTTTGACAAATTACATTCTTTTTTATAACATAAAAAAGGAATTGAGTGTACCAGACTCAATTCCTTCGGTGAAGTCATTTGCCAACGATTACCTGGTGAAAGAATCCTTCTTTTATGATTGGATTCTTTTACTTTGTTTTGAGCATAAAACGTAATATTGTATATGCCATTTTTCTTGCTGAACATCCTCGTTTGATCGCTAATTGTTGTAAGAGCTTATGTTGAAAAGGTGTTAATTCAAATTCGATAAAATGCTGAAAAGCATGAGACTGCTGAACAGGTACATCCTCCATATAAATATAGTCTAACCCTTCTGTTACTAACTCTAATGCGATTTGATCTAAGCTTTCATTATAAAGTGCTAATTCTTCCAACCTTTCATATAAATGTGGTTCTAAAGAAATCAATAATTTTTTATTTTCTTTTCGAAACTTCTGCTTTTGACCTTTCCAATACTGTTGCTCTTGCATAACTGCATGTAACATCTTAATTCCCCCTATTTATAATTTGAATTTATATTTCTTCCTTAAAAATCAAATCCCTACTTCTTGTTTTTTACAGTATCAACAGCGGCTAAGCAAACGGCTATCCCAAGACGCTTTTCGCTATATATTTTCTTGTTTACCGTTAGGTACCAGCACCCATTTTCTTTTACGCTCAATATGTCTTCATATTGCCGCCCTAACTTTTCAAGAATAAAAGTGGAATCCTCAACAGGATTGAAATATTCAATCGGCATTCTAATAAATGGTGTACGATTCTTACCCCAATATGTACCGCATTTTTCTAGCCCCCAAAACTCTTTTGCAATGACATAATCTAGCCTTTCGGTTGCAACAGATAAATCATGATACGGTATCCACCAATTAGAATCACTCATGGCCACAAACTCTTTTGCAATACTGTTGTATAGGATTTGACAAATACTAATACCCTCAAAATTATCTTGTGTGACAACAAAATCAGACTGTCTTAATTTGTGCCCGTTTTTATCTGTTGTACCAATTTCAAATTCTTCATTTTTCAACAATTGAACTGTTTTCATCACATTAAATTCCCCCTTTATTTCTTACATGAACATGCTAAAATATTTTTGAAGGCATCTTATTTCTTGTGCCCTTCACCAATACGATCACTCATCACACTTCCCCTTTCTGTTGCTTTATAGCAATGGAAAGGGCTAATTTTTTGGGAAAGCGGCTTTTGCTTTCTTGCATAGCATTTTGAAGTAATTTCAACTTTGTTTCTTTGCAAAGAACTCTCCATACAGATACACCGATTTTCATTTTCTTGCCTCCCTTTTATAATTCTTCTCCACACTCATGACAAACCGTTATAGATTCATCTGTTCCCTTGATTTCAATTGTTTGATTATCTCCATGCGTACAAGAACTCTCTTTGTCTTCTATCTGTTTTTTCATGTAAATAACAACTTCTTCAATGCAGTAATAACATAGTCTTCCTAACGCAAATCCTTCCGCGGCGATCTCTCCACATGCTCTACATTTGTAATCTTCCATGTGATTGCTCCTTTCTTTTCTAAAGGACTAATTCACTAAGCTGACAGCAATCAACGCACTAATTAAAACCAAACCAATAAATTGCATGGTATTCTTTATTGATTGAATCAATGTGTTATCTCCTTTCTAGAGGGATTGTTTTGAAAATAGGCGTTCTTCCATATGGCTTCCCTCTAAAATCCATATAGGATACCCGAAAATAAGTAGGTGAAAAGCATCATAAAAATGGAGGTTGCAAGGAAACCATAAAACCAAATCTGATCGGAAACATTCTCTTCAATATCAAAATAACGATTTAACTTTTTGTAATTTTCTGAAATAAAAGAGTAAAATTTTTTGGAGGATTTAAATTTGTGGTGAGGTTGTGTTAAAATTAACTCACCACTTTTGATTTTTAAAAAGGGTTTTGTCAACACAATTCATCCTTTCTTGAATCAAAGTTTATAGGTTTTGAAAAAGTCCTTACTAAGTTGGCAGACCTGGGAAGGGCTTTTTCTTATATACTTTTACTTTTTCAATTCTTTTAGCGTTACATCCCTAAAGAACTGTGAATAGGGTTTTTCGCTATCTTCAATACGTTTCCAGGCTTCTTCTGGTAAAGTGATGGAAACTTTTTTAGTAATTCCAAGAGATGGGCGACCAGCGCCTTCTCTTTTACCTCCATGTTTTTGCATTTTAGCTCCTTTCTTGATTTAAGTTACTTTTATTTTAATGTTTTAAGTTACTTAAATCAAGTGTTTTTATTTATTTTTGTTCGTTTTTTTTCGACAAATAAAAAAGTCCTATCAAAATAGGACCTTATTATATTTACTTGTTCATTTCTTGAATGCTTATTCTTATCTACTTATATATTCGTCTACTATTGCTTGTAATTTTTGTCTCCATTTTTCCCTATCTTTAGTTTCATTTGATCTATCTTTCAATTTTGAAACTTTGTTCATAAAGGAGAATTTATCCACTGGAATTTTCTTTCTAAATATGATGTTTTCGTAGTCCTCAGCGGATTCAACAATTCTCAATTCAATTGTTTCTTCTGTTCCTTTGACCGAATGATTTGTTAAATAAAAATCTAATGCTGCGTAATCCTCAATATTCTTTTTAATCTCTTCCTCAATAACAGTGTGGTACTTGCTATTTTGAATTGCTTCTTTTATTTCATTAAAATGAGGACTATATTTATGAAGAAATCCACGATATAAATTTATAGATTTTTGCATATATAAAAAGCCATATGGTAAATTAAATTTATTTATCGCATTGTAATAGTAACCTTCCGATTTCATAAAGTGTTTTAGCATCATATCAAATTTTTTGTAAGAAAAACCAATACCAGATATTTTTCTTATTTCATTAAATAATACATCTGGATAATCTTTTATCAATGTTAATAATTCATTAGATTTTTCTTTATTTTTACGTTTAGTCTCCCCACCAAATGACTCTGGATTACTTAATTCACAAGCTAGATATCTTTCTTCATTATAAACTGCTAAACCTCTAATACTTTTACCAAAATGCCTAGCATGTAGCCCCTGCCCTTCTGTTGTATCTTTGTAGAGTTTATATATTTGAATTGGATTATTACATGAAGGACATACTGCATAGTATCTCCCTTCTTTACCACTCATATCATAATAAGGTGATTTCTTATGAGTTTGATTTTCATAATTGTATACAGTCAATTTAAATATTTCATTACTATCTGTTTTCAATTTAAATATATTCATTTGCGTGCCTTCCTTTATAATGATTTCTACCTAAATATCATCAATTTTTACATCTAGTAATTCTTTAACTTGTACTTAATAAATAGTAAATTACATGCCGCTAAAATGATTCTTCAGCTTCTCTTAATCTTTTTCCTCTTTCATCTGTATAGGTAACTTCTTTAATTTCCAAAAACTCTTCTTCATTAAAAACAATCACTTCTCTTTCCACATGTAAGCCTAAGGAAAAAGCATAATCTTTTTCTATTATTTCTTTCATAGGACATAAATTCTCATAAAACAAGATACTTTTAATTGGAACTTCTACTGCAACTTGAACCTCTTTACAATAGCGATTAGGATCAATAGTAAACGAAGATAACATATTAGTTTTTATTTTGGATGAGTCTTTATAAAAATAATCTAGCTCATTTCGATTTAAACCTCGATATAGTAATACATTGTTTGTTTTACACTCTGTTTTAAGTTTTTCTTGTGTTACATTATTTAGCCGAGCAATTTCCGTTTTCATTTCTTGTTCAATCATTGTATAACCTGGTTTATTTTTGATTTTGTTAATAATATGTTCTCGATAACCAAATGTCACGTTAAACGGAACCTCAAAAATAGAGCATACCATTTCAGTTAGCAAAAATTTTGCTTCCTGTTCATCATTACTGCCACCAACCCATGAAGATATATTTTCGAACAGCCCCTTTAATTCTGGCCAATCGCCAAAGAGTAAGTAATCCAAATGTTTATTTTTAACATGTAGTCTTTGTGCTAAATCCAATTTGATTTCACTCTCCTTTTATACAAAATAAGATAACTATTAAAGTTATTTTTGTTCCCTTAATTTTACCACTTAAAATTCTTTATTTTCAAAAAAAAGAGGATGCATTTTGAATACATCCTCTTTTTTATTTCACAACAATTTTCACTTTTGCCCCGTCTGGTAATTTCTCCACTTTGTTACCTATATACGAGCCAGCGCCGCGATTATCAGCTGGTTTTATATATTTAATATCCGCACCTTTTCCGCCTTCACGACACATAGCCATTGGGTATTCATCCCGATCATATCCTTTTTTCGTTGGAAAATTTGCTAAAGACTGTTTTCTTCTTTCAGCGGCACCATCTCGATCAATTGTACAAATATCTGTCTTACCATTTGCAATCGCATCTTTAATATGTGCCGCGGTTTCTGGATACTTATTTGATGGAAACCCTATAACTTGTGCAATATCTTGTGATCCACTCGCTTGTTTTGCATGATTTGAATTTTGAATTGCTGAACATCCCGAAAATAATAATCCCATTACTAAAAAACTACTTACAGCCCCTTTAAAATTCATTATGCTCCCCCTTATGAAAACCTTAATTGAATTCGCTAAATACATAATCATAAAATGCATCTGCAACATTTTCCACCAAATCATAAGAAACATACTTCTCCAACGCTTTCATTAACATAGGCTTTTCATCTTTAAAATCAATCGTATAATCCATTAAGAAACTCCAATTCCAGGATGGAATTGCAATCAAACAACTATGCTTCATTGCATGTTCACAAAAATAAACGCTGGGTGCTTCATAATTTTTTAGAACTTCAAAATTCACAAGATTCATCTATACCCCTCCTATTCTTTATTACTTAAATTAGAGTATTTCTTATATCTTTTTTGCATGTCGTTGGTAAAAGCTACACTGACTAGAATTGCTAATGCTAAGTACATAATATATTTAAAACCCGTATACTCTACAACAACTATACTTCCAATAATAAGAACTATCGTGGTAAGAATTGAGATGATAAAAATACGTTCGTACTTTTGAGATTTATTTTCCTGTTCTAATTTCCCCTCTTTCATATTCTGGTTTCCTCCTTTGGATTCTTATAAAGTAAAATCCTCCATTGTTTTACGGATTTCATCAGCTTCTACACCGATGTATTGTAGTGTTTGTCTTTGCGTCGCATGACCAAATAACTTCATCAAATAATACACATCTTTCATTTTTTTATAATACTGATAGCCAAACGTTTTCCGCATACTATGTGTTCCCCAATGATCTGAATCAATCCCACAAGCCTGTGCTCCTTTATGCAAAAACGTATGAGCCATTTGTCTTGTGATTGGCTTATCTCCTTGACGACTTGGAAATAGCCAATCAGAATCAGCTCGATTACTTGTGTACTTCGCAATCTCTTGTTGTAAAACCGTATTGAAATATACTTCTACGGTTGTATCTGTTTTTTCCATTTTAATTTTTATAACATGCTTCCCTCGAACATCTTTTACACGTAATCGTAAAATATCACTAATGCGTAAACCTGTATTAATTCCAAAATAAAATAAAAAGTAATTTCGATATGAGGAATTTTGCAAAAGCCAATCTTTCATTTCTTCAATTTTTTCTATTGAACGAATTGGTTCTTTTGCCCCAGGTTTTCGTCCCCCTTTCGTCATAAAACATGACCTCCTAATTCTATGTTGTAAGCTATAATATGTAAAACTTAGTTTAACTATAACTATAATTTGTTAAACTGACAATCTTTTTCTTTTCATTTTATAGCGAAAAAAACCAGTAATACCATAGAAAAACGCATGATATCACTGATTCTTATGAGTTTAACATTTTGTATCTTTTGTAAAACTCATTTATTGAATAAAAAATTCCCTTCACAATTTGTGAAGGGGTCAGTATACATTGAAAGGGTACTTTCATTTTAATATGTAAAAGAAAAAACTCGTATTGATAAAATTCACTTTTTTAACTTAGTGTAATTCTTTTGTAAACCTATTTAAATACACCTCATGTTAAAAAAGTACGCGAAAATCTTTTATTTTATCTCATCTTGATTTAAATACATCTTATGTTGATGTTAAACATTTTAATTTAGGAAGATATCAAGAATACGTAGATAATTTAAATACATCTTATGTTAATGTTAAACGTTAAATTCACTTTGATTGACCTCAAGGGAGGAATATTTAAATACACCTTATGTTAATTTCATTTGCGTTACGATCTAAATGTTAATACTAAACACGGTGAGTACTTTGAAACGACAGTGTATCAAATATCTAAATACATCTTATGTTAATACTAAACCCCGATGAAATAAAGATAGATACTTTAACAGATGCGAAAAAAACTGATAAGATGGATATTAAACATTATATTACCAGTAACTAGATGTATCGTGTAACGGTTTTTGTGTTACACCCTTCAGAGCATGAAAAATGCCCACGCATCAATGTTTATTTACATTCGATACTACCTTACGGAGTGTTGGCACTTGGTAAATTTCTTATGTGCTACTTCTCCATTTATGGCGTGTAAATCCACCAGATTATTTAATATGGAACCCAATCACCTACATTAATCCAGGTATCCTAACTCTTCTATATACTCTTCCATACATTTTTTTGAATGCAATTTGCTTTGTACCGCTAATTGTTTATTTATAATATTTTCGATGTCATAGATAGAAATGTTTTTCGCCGCATTATAATCAGCATGTGTTTTATATCCACACTGCTTACATTCAAAAACAGCTTGTGTACAACGATTTTCTTTACAAATATATCCGCATTGACTACATCGTTGACTCGTATATGCTGGGGCAATTTTAATAACTTCGATTCCATGAATCTCTGCTTGATTTTTGATCTTCTCCTGCAAATCAAAATAAGTCCAATCTTTAAGAATCTTATCATTTTTTGATATACCTTTTAAAAGTTCCATTTGAATACGCCCACAATTATGCTTTAGACACTGTTTCACTATATAGTTTGCATATTTATGATTAGTACTATTTCGAAACTTAGCTATTTTATTACTTAACACGTCTATTGGCTGTAATCGTTTCGTCCTACCTTTTCCAGTTCTGCTATTACTACAATATTTACTTTGTTTCAATAAATTGATACGTCTCTGTCGAATTCTTTCATTAAATATTTTAATTTCATCACTTTTAATATTGCTACGAATAAATCCTTCATTAAATGCAAAGTAAACTGTATTTATTCCACCCATATCAATTCCCATGATTAATTCTTTATCAAATTTATTTTCTTTTATAGCATTGAATTTATAAGTAATTGATAAATACCACTTATTTTTGTATTTATGAATCATACATGCGCCTTTGCTGTATGTTTGATTCATTAATCGATCTAAAATAACTTTCATGCTTTTTTGTTTTTGAGTAGATAACTTTACAAAAATCTTCCCTTTTGGGACATCGTCATTTTCCTTATGAAAATCTCGCGAAAAAAGAGATATACCAGCAATATAATCTCCATTCTTCTCTTTTATTATGTCTACTGAATTATTATGGAGATCAATTGGTATGCGATTTCGAAAAGAAGGAATTGACATCTCACCTTTTCTAATTTCATTTCTTCTACTCTTCCACGTTTTTATAATTTTTTGAAGAGTGGTAGACATGTTTCCCTTATGTATATCTGGATATTTACTTTGTAATGTATGGTATATATAACCATCAATTTTCTTCTGTGTACACCCATACAAATCTTGGACAGTAGGGTAGCTCCCTCTTTCTTTAAAGTAGTCAAAAGATAAAGCATCAAACTCCCATAATTGTTGGATGGTTCGATTACTTATCGTTCTGACCTGATATGTTAAGTTTCGTAAATGCTTTTCAAATATTGTCCAATCGACATTCATTGGACATAAAATTTGATATTTCATTATCTTAATTGTTACTCCCAAAATGTCACCTCTTCATGGCCCTGATGTCACCATCCTAACCAAATCAGCAATAATTATACTATTAGTTACATTTGTGCTAATTTGAATCAGTAACAGATTAACTCCAATCAAAGATCAAAAATTAAACCCAAAATATTATTGAATGAATATATAATCATTATTGAAGAGTAAACTGTAGGTCACAGATACATGTTAAAAAAGGAAAGCACTTTATTTAAAGTGTTTTCCTCTCCTTCTTATTATCACAATGGAGGCTTCACAATGAAAGAACATAAGAAACAGAAATCATATTATATAAGAGAGTATACGTTAAGAGATAAAAGTACTAAATCCATTAGGGTTGAACCCTGGCGCTCTTTTAAAGAGGAAATGAAGGTGCTTGGTATTACGGATAATGACATTTTTCAAATTCAACTAATTAAGCGTGTGTGAAATTGAAAATCCTTTTATATATTTTGTAAAACTAACTATTTTCCCATCTCACAATATACAATTTAAAATATTATATATATTCTGTTAAATAATATATAATTAAACAATAGTTTACTTTTATTATAAATTATTTATAATACGGAAATATTCTTGAGGAGGGATTTATCATGTTCAAAAAATCATCAAATAATGAACAAGCTAGTGTTATTACTGCTAGTGAAACTTATGATGTATTTTTATTTCCCAATATTAGTGATAATCGATTCCATTTAATAACAAAAAACTTTCACAATATGGGATGTAATCATTTTGAGTTATATGTTGATACAGAAAATAACTTATTACATATTTATGATGATATTGGCTGGGGTACAAGAGGAACAAGTGCAATCAATAGAATTAATAAAGACTTAATAGACCAAATATACACTTCTCTACACCTATCTAATTCCGAAGAAGCCAAAGTCCTTATCTATTTCCCTGAAAGCAACACGAAAGGTGTAGGCATTGTCACATACGGTTATCATGCAAAAGAAGGTGAATATGGTTTCGGACATCCTTTTGATGAAACGAGTACATATGAACCATTTATCAGCATGGCTAAGCAACGAAAATACTAAAGTAATCCTCAAGCTTTATTTGGGTCTAAACGACTATATAAGTATTAACCAAAAGGGGAGGAATTCAAATGAAATATATAAATTATAAATACGCAGATGGAAACACTGGTTATTATATTAATGAACCAGGTGTAGGTTGGAAATATGCACATGGAAATGCTGGTGGTCATCACCTTCCAGGCGGGGGCGTTCATTAACAAATAACACCTACAGATATATCTGTAGGTGTTATTTGTTAATTTATTTATGATTGTAAAATTCCTTGTATTTCTTCAATACGTAAATTCGTAAATTTTGCAATATCCTCAATTGGCATTCCATTTTTATGCATTCCACGAATCAATTGGATTTTGCCTTCTTCAATTCCCTCTTGACGCCCTTCTTTCTTTCCTTCATTACGAGCATGAGCGAACTTCGCGGCTTCATCCATCAAAGCTTTCTCCCTTGCTTCATACGCTTGTCGGAAAGAAGAATCTTGACTCATACGTTCCCATTTATTCATCGCTTTTTGTAAAATCGGGTCTTGGTTCATCGCAATATCCTCCAATGTTTGGGTTAGGTGTTCATCCTCATTCGCTGGAAGTAATAACAACCAACGAACAAATGAATCTTCCCAGGGATTTAATTGTTCATTCCGCCATTGTTGCATGAGTTTTGGAATCTCCACGATGTGAACTTCGATATCACTACTCAATATCTTCTGTTGTTGTTGATTCCATAGGATTCCTGTTGTATGAAATGCTTCATATTCTGGAAACATCACAAAGTTTAATAAATTAATCGTAATTGTTTTATGAAGAGAACTATATGGCATTCCTTTTTGAAGTTGGGATGTGTATAGCCTTCCCCAGTAATATAAACTTCTCTTAATCATATCATGATTATTATTTAGCTGTATTTCCACATTTACCTTTGTTCCCGTATCTAATGTTGCGGAAATATCTAAAATTGATAATTTATCCTCTTCATGTTCTCGATGCAAGTGTGGGTCTTCTAATTGCAAGGAAACAATTGGGGATTCTAAAGAACCTTGTAACATAGCATTTAAAAAGGCAATTAAAATATCTTCATTTCCACTTGTGCCAAATAATTGTTTAAAAGCAAAATCAATGCGTAAATTCACTAATTGTTGGTTGGACATGGGTTTTCCTCTCCCCATCTCATAAGATGTTTTTCTTTCATTGTACATAAAAGAGCGATATGCATGCAAACAAGCTCTTACGTAAATATACATAAGGGCCTGTTTATAGCGTTTGCTTCATAGAACGAACAATTATTGATTGTAAAAAAACTTGAATTTATTATACAAAATAACACAATTAATTCAACAAATCCTTTCGGCTATTAGCCTAATTTATCAAAATATAGAATTTTTTGTAAAATTAAACCCAAAAACTATACCAATTAATGTATGATGAATATAAGGGATACAAGACTAGCTATGAAATACATCATATCTCGACTTTTTATATTATAAAAAAATATGAATGGGAGAATGATAGTATGTTGAAAAAGAAACTAGGTAAATTAGGTGCAAGTGCTATAGCGTTAGGAGTTATACTTCCTTCAACAGCTGTGTTTGCAGAAGAATCAACTCCAGTTCCGACTGTAAATTATGAACAAAATAATGTAGCTAGTGAAACACAAAATCAGGAATTGAGTGTTGAAGTGTATGATAAAAACGATAATTTAGTTAAAGTTTATACAAAAGAAGAAATTGAAGCGTTTAATGCGCAATTCTCTGTTAATCCTACATCAGCGTTCCAATATATTGATAATGTAGGTCCGTTAGCTTTAAATACAACATCTTTTAGTAAAGCACAATTTAGTAGTTCACTATGGATTAGAGGTGGAGCAACATTTAAAAAACCTCAAAGTGTTGCGGTAGAATCCCCTGGTACTACAAATGGATTAGGGATTTATGTATATCATGATGGATCTCAAGAAGGTAGATATAAAGTAAATGGTTCGTTTACTGGAGGATTAAATATACCAATTGGGCACCTTACAAAAGATTATACGTATTATAGTCTAAAACTCGCAAATATGAGTGAATATGGTGGTACAATTACTTTAAGTGGTGGAACAGTTTTCCATCAATAAAACAATAAGTTGATAATTCTATTCACATGAAAAATGAGGAGATTTTAATATTAATTTCTTCAAAATTATATATTAATAAAAGAAAAACACTCAATTGAGTGTTTTTCTTTTATTAATATGAGTATGATTCTCTGTCTAGTATTAAATTGTTTTTTCTCAATAGCTTATTATAATTACTGGGAAAGGAAAAGAATAAAATCTATCCCAAAATTTGATATAATAAAAAGAATATTCTATATAAAAATATAATTACCGTAACATGAATGATGAATATTACAAAGTTAGGAATAATTAAGGAGGTAATTAAATGGGAAAGGGAAAATTGTTATGTATTTCTGTATTATCACTTGTTTTACTGTGTTCCTGTCAGGGGAATACAGAAGAACCCAAGAGTGAAGGTTCAAAAGTTATGGATGTAGTTAATAAAACTGTAGATAAAAAATCTTTTGTTAGTGCTGCTATATGGGACGAAAATACAAGAAGGTTAGATATAGAAATTGCTGATACTGAAGATTCATCTAAAGTAAAAAAAGAAATTAATAATCAACTGAATAATCAAGGGATTAAGCCGTACACAATCAATATAAAGGAACGGGATATGATGGTTGTGGAGAAAGAAAAAAGATGGAATAAGGTTACCGGCTCTATTTTGGAAAATATATTTACCAAAAATGAGTATAAGGGTTCAGAGATCCATCAAATGAATATTGAAACAGAACAGCCGTATGTTTTAACTATAAATGCAAAAATTAGTAGCGCTGATTCAGGTGCCAAAGAATTTGGGAAGAAATTAGAAAAAGAAATTACTGATCTGTTTAAAACAGAAGAAGTAAGCAAATGGATTGGAGGCGACTCTTACATTATCGAAATTTATAGTAACGATAAACAAAAAATTAATTTATAAGATAAGCAATGAATCCCCTCTATTAAAAAAAGAAAAGATTTATGAATTTTACCAAAAGATATAAAATGTTAAACCTATAAAACCCAATGATTTCAGTATGTATGCATGAGATCACTGGGTTTTTATTTGGATATTATAAAAAGAGATAAACTTAGTTTTATTTTTTAAATATTATTTGATTTAAAAAACGCCCTTCACACGCTTGAGGAAGGAGTCTTCTGTCAGAAAACGATAAAATAACAAAAAGCCTTGCTGTAGAAACAAGACTTTTCCCCTTTTATTTTTGTTCGATTGCATACCGACTATCTTCGGAAACACATAAACTTGCTGTATTCACTTTTATACTACATTTTCCTAATCGCCTCTTTACTTCCGATTGTAATTTTTCATTTGCTTCCTCTAAAGAACTTGCTGGAATAATTGTAGATTGTGAGCCTGTTACCTTGCCACTATACATCACTGAAAAGTTCAATTCATATTGATGTATCAAGATTTCTCCACTCCTTTTTTCATGGATTTCCTCACAGATCATTCTTATTTGTCGCTTGCTCCTGTAGTTTTTGAAGATGGGTACGCATTTGCGGTACATACCAGCTTTTTCTTAATCGGATGATCGCAATTCCCACAATTAAAATCAAAAAGGCTTGTAGGGGTCACCATATCATTTCGGGAAAATTGTACGCTAAGGACTACAAACCCTTATTATTACAGTGTTTTTTAAAGATGAGTGCATGTTCAGAAAGATAAAAATCTAAGTTTAATTGAACATTGATTTATTTACACACTTTATGAACACAGTTATAGCTAGAAAACGTTGATATTATTGAGTTTTATCATCTGTCCATAAACATAAGATTTTCTGGACAGATGTCTCTTAACGTACAGAAAACGCTTGAAATGTGTCCAAATTGTGTCTAAACGTACAATTTTCCCGAAATGGTATGGTGAGGCCTTGTAGGAAAATATCTTGTGTTTCCCATAACGTGCACAAAAACAGAAGACTTCCCGAACAAAAATAATACATGGCCAATAATAGGTTTATATTTGCGATTATCATTTGTTTCTTTACAACCGCGGCTATTCCTGCCAAAACAAGCGTACAAACTCCTATACTTAGCACAATATATGCAATAACCTTAAAAAAAATCATCCCTACACCCCTTTTTCTCTAAAAACTCATTTAAACCACTTAAAAGACCAAATAAAAGACGTAATCCTTTTCAATACCAAATGTATTGATAAACTCTTTAAAATCAATTACAAACGAATCTGAAACGTCATTTTTTCTGAAACGGAAACTTTTTGTGTTGAAAATCATATATGCATTGTTTTCCAACACATCCAATTGAAACGCCTGTAAAAAAGGTTGCACCAGCGATTTTCAATCCCCATTGCCACATGTTTTCCTGTAAAAAATGATGTGAAACATAAAGGCATACCCCTGTACAAATAATGATCCAGATTCCATATTCATCATATTTTCTTTGTTCTAACTTTTGTTCATGAAACGGATATACTTGGATAAACAAAAAGGCTATCAGCAAAACTGACAGCCCAATTCCCAATACGATCATTCTTTATCGCCCCATTTCCACTCGATTAAACCTCTTTATAGCGCTTCTGTAACAATTGCTGTACACGTGCCGCATACATTTTAAAATAAGGAATGTTTTGCGCGGCAACCTTTCCAAAGTCCATTTGCATTAATGTTTCCTCTAACAGTTTGAACTCAAATTCTAGGAATTTATCATGTTGTTTCTGAATGGAATGCGGGATATTATGCAAAGCATCTACAATGTCTCGTACATACGTTACACTGTATTCGTCTTCCTCTGCATAGGAAAAGACATTTCGAATTAATACAAACGTTTCTTGCAATATTTCATATCCAATGTGATGCAATACATTTTGATGTATCAACTCCCCCTCATTCCTTTCTCTATGGTCCTTCAATTCCTGTATTGATTTGAAACTCGTAATTTTCTACAAACCATTTGTCACCTTCTAATAATAAATTTAATTTCATTGTGTGTTTTTCTTGTTGTTCTGTTCCATCTATCGTTACAAGATAATCATATTTAACCGTTACATCCGCTTTATTATCAGCGGTTTTGATATAGTACATATCTGTTATCTTTGCTTTCGTTTGAATATGCATAGAGCCATCATCTTCTATATGTTTATGTTCATCCTCTGGCGCGTTTAATAATTTGTTTCGTGCTTCTCCTGTTATCATTTCTTTGATTTTCTCAAACCCTGGCTTTTCTTTTTGTTTATTATCATTCTGTATTAACAGCTCTACAAACTGTTTCGCCACTTCTTGCCCTTTATCTTGGGTATTTTCTGTTAAAACTGTCACGCGCTTTTCCAATGCTCGATTCTCTGTTTTTAGCTCTTTTACTTGTTCCGTCCATTTCTTTTCCGTTTGCTCGACTTTGTGCTGTAAAGTGCGATTTTGATTCCATAACCATAAACTGATACCCACCAGTACAAGTATGACTAAACCAACGATTCCCTGTTTCATCCCTAATCCTCCCTTTCTTTCCGCTTATTTCGGCAAATACGGCGCTGGGTCGACTTGACCAAACATCAAAGATGTTTTGATCTCAAAGTGAAGATGTGGCCCCGTTACCTGCCCTGTTCTTCCGCAAACTCCTACCTGTTGACCAACTCCAATATTTTGCCCTTCCTGTACAGTAATAGACGACATATGACCGTATAAACTCCAATATCCATTCCCATGATTAATGACAACTACGTTTCCATAGCCGCCAAAACCCGAACCAGAAGCGCCAAATTTCGCCCACTCTACAACGCCACCTTTCGACGCGGCAATTGCGGTGACACCGTCCTGGCAAGAATAATCAATACCTTTATGAATTGTGCCCCAGCGTGGTCCAAATGGGCTTGTAATCGTTGTTTGAGCGATAGGACGAATAAACCCTTGTGAGCTTGCTGATCCAGTATCTACAACGCCGCCTGGCTTTCCCGCTTCACAATTAAAAGTAAGGCCGCCCATTTGCGCCACAAATTTTGTTACTAATACAGGCCATAACCCATTTGTACCATGTGGATCATTTGCGGCTCCTGGTGGTGCGTATTTTGCTCCAATTGCTTCTATTGTTGTAATCCCCATACCGATATAGTTTTTATATAAGTTTCGCGCCATAGCGTTGATTCCTTCATCCAAAGTGGCAAACTTCATAAACCCTTTCATTTGTGAACTGCTAGGGTCCATGAGGCCCCCAGGATTGTTATAGTTCTTTACTGCATTAGAAGTACCGTTACCCGTTTCCAATCTTGCAATGGCCGCTAGTAAAACGGGATCGATTTGGTTTTGTGTTCCTGCATTTAAAAAGGCTTGTGCTTTCCCTGTAAAAACGCCGCCCAGGTGGGGTTGTAGTTCTTCTGGTGCCACTGTTTTTCCACCTGGCCGACAAACCGTCATTCCATTACTTGGGATGGTTGCTGGCGCTTCCTCTTCTTTTTTGCCAATGCCTTGCCCCAAAATGATAAATAAAAGAAATCCAATACAGACGAACAATCCTATAGTGAAAGTAGAACTCCCAAAAAGAAATGTCAGTAACCAGGATTTCTTTTTCTTCTTCTTTTTTTGTTCTTGCGTAATATCTTCTTGTATCGCTTTATCTACGACTTCTTTTATTTCTGGTTTCATCTCATCCCTCCCCCCTTACGAAACGAATCATAATTGATTTGAATGCTTTTTAACGATTACCCCATATGCAAGAGCTAAAAGAATGGGTATAATCGCAAAAGTATGAAATAGAAACGTTAATACAGTAGATTGCTGGTTTTGTATAAAGTCTAATAATCCAAAATGACCGATTCCTACAAACCAAATGAAAAAGGCTAGTTTGGCCCTATCATCAATACGACAATGTGTCTCCCGATGGATGATTTGAAGAGTAAGAAGAATGAGCGTATACCAAATAAGTAACCCTAAGCCAATCCATCCTAACAAGTCTGTAGGCCATTCTCTCTGTATGAAAAGAACGATTATATTCATCCACCCCAAACACCCGATACAAAGAAAAATACTGATACTCACCATTTTCATGCAAGTTAATCCCAAATGTTTCATATCTATATCGCTCCTTTTTTCATAAAAAGATAGTAAAGTCCTATAAAACTAGGACTCTACTCATCTTTTTTTGGTGGCTCCAAATCATCTAAGTTATCTAAGTTTTGTGGATCAGTAGAAGGCATCCAATTTTCACTTCCAGCGGCTACAGCTCCATATTGTATATCTGGCGTATCGATCGTTACCGCTTTTTCTTGAATCGGCTCACTTTTGCTTACTTCTTTCTCATTTACTTGTGCCAAATCAGAAGTGGAAACGGATTCTGTTGGGATAAACGAGTCAGAAGAGTTCGACACTTGTACAGTTGACTCGACATCTATATTAGGTTTTTTAGCAACAATTTGCCCTGTTTCACTCACTTCTGCAGAAATAGCATCTGGAATGTCGGCATTTGATATAGGAGAACTTGTTTCTGTTGTACGTGGGACAATGACACCTTCTTCACTTACATCTGTACGAATTGTATCTGGTATTAACGGTTCATTTACATCTGTTTCAATCGGCGTGGATACTTCCTGTGTTGAGATTTCTTGTTGTGGGATATTTGTTGAAATGTCCTGTTCTGACTGGATTTCTTCTCTTGAAATATCCATCGGGATTTCTTCTGTTGGAATGTCTTGTTGTGGGATATCGGATGGGATTTCTTCAAATGTTTCATGATCTGCTGATACTTCCTCTAATGGAAGTTCTTGCGTTGGTACTTCTGTCTGGATTTCTTCATATACTTCCATATCGTTTGGAACTTCTTCTAGTGGTATTTCTTGTTCTGGTACCTCTGTTTGGATTTCTTCATATGCTTC
>NZ_JBPWGY010000020.1:0-48556 GCF_051780025.1 Bacillus cereus group sp. BceL062
GAGAGGTCACACCCGTTCCCATACCGAACACGGAAGTTAAGCTCTCTAGCGCCGATGGTAGTTGGGACCTTGTCCCTGTGAGAGTAGGACGTCGCCAAGCAACTAAAACACAAGTCTTTTGACTTGTGTTTTTTTGTATTGTTAAACAGTGCATAAAAGAAGTAATGGTAATACAAACACGTTGCCCAAGAGTAAATCATATTATATAAGAGATGGATGTATATTTTTCTGTAAATTGTTAAGGAATAGAGGTATCAAATATGTTTATTTAAATACAGGGAGGGAAGGTTATGAAATTACAAAGTGAAATTTGCATTGTTTGTGAGACAAAAAGAGAAGAAGGTATATATGTTTATAATAATTTGATATGTCATGAATGTGAAAAAGATATGGTGAGTACTGAGACAGATGATCCAAAATATATACATTATTTAAAACAGCTTCGGAAGTTAGAAGTATCATATTTATAAATAGGCATCTGCCTATTATTTTTTTTGCCTTAATATCTGTATAATAGATACAGAATGAATAATAAGGAAGAGATAGATATGAATCAAAAGCGTATGCCTTTATATGAGGCGTTAATAGAGTTTAAAGAAAGAGAACCACTGTCCTTTCATGTTCCAGGTCATAAGAATGGTGTAAACTTCCCTCAGGAAGCCATTGGGGAGTTTAAAGATATACTATCCATTGATGTAACCGAACTAACAGGGTTAGACGATTTACATAGTCCGTTTGAATGTATAGATGAAGCACAAAAATTATTAGCTGATGTATATGGTGCGGAAAAAAGTTATTTTTTAATTAATGGTTCAACGGTCGGAAATCTAGCAATGATTTTATCTTGCTGCGGTGAGCGTGATATTGTCCTTGTACAAAGAAATTGTCATAAATCAATCATTAATGGATTAAAACTGGCGGGTGCGAATCCAATTTTTCTAGACCCATGGATTGATGAGGCATATAACGTACCAGTAGGAATTGGTGATGAAGTTATTAAAGGGGCAATTAAAAGATATCCTAATGCTAAAGCCCTCATTTTAACGCATCCTAATTATTATGGTATGGGGATAGATTTAGAAGCAAGTATTGCTTATGCACATGCACATAAAATCCCTGTTTTAGTAGACGAAGCTCATGGAGCACACTTTTGCTTAGGGGAACCATTTCCAAAGTCAGCATTAGCATATGGTGCAGATATTGTGGTTCATTCTGCACATAAAACATTACCTGCGATGACAATGGGATCTTATTTACATATAAATAGTCATTTAGTGAATGAAGAAAGAGTTTCTGCTTATTTGAGTATGCTACAATCTAGTAGTCCGTCATATCCAATTATGGCTTCACTTGATATAGCGCGCTTTACACTAGCAAGTATAAAGGAAAAAGGTCATGATGAAATTGTCGAGTTTTTACGGAGATTTAAAAAAGGATTGTGTTCCATTTCGCAAATAGCTGTTTTACAATATCCGTTGCAAGATGATTTAAAGATTACTGTACAAACTCGTTGTCAGTTATCAGGATATGAATTACAGTCTGTATTTGAAAGGGCCGGAATATATACAGAAATGGCAGATCCATATAATGTCCTACTTATTTTACCTCTACAAGCAAAAGAGGAGTACATGAGGGCTATAGAGATAATTCGAGTTGCGTTGGAACATTATGAGGTGAAAGACAAGAACGAATCTATTCGTTATACTTATAAAAGAGAATCCTCTCCTTTACCGTATACATATAAACAATTAGAAGGATACAAAACAAAAGTAGTACCTATAGAAGAAGCGGTAGGGATGATAGCGGCGGAAATGATAATTCCATATCCGCCTGGAATTCCATTGATTATGTATGGAGAGAGAATTACTTCAGAACATAAAGAACAAATTATGTATTTAGAGAAAACAGGAGCTCGTTTTCAAGGTAGCACGAAAGATATGAAAGTGTATGATATAGAAAGTAGGTTTTAGGATGAAGGGATTATTTGTAACAATTGAGGGGCCAGAAGGTTCGGGTAAAACAACGTTAATTAAAAAATTATTACCATACTTTGAGCAAAAAGAACAAAAGGTAATGGCGACGAGAGAACCAGGTGGTATAGCAATTTCTGAAGATATTAGAACAATTCTACATAAACAAGAATATACGATGATGGAAGCACGTACAGAGGCGCTTCTTTATGCTGCTGCACGTAGACAACATTTAGTAGAAAAAGTTATGCCAGCGCTTAATGAGAACTATCTTGTATTATGTGATCGTTTTATAGATAGCTCTTTAGCGTATCAAGGATATGCAAGAGGCTTAGGAATGGATAAAGTATTTGAAATAAATCGCTTCGCAACAGAAGACTGTATGCCTAGTGTAACAATTTACTTAGACATTGAACCAGAGATTGGTTTAGCTCGCATTGAAAAAGATGCGGGGCGCGAAGTGAATCGATTAGATATGGAAGATATCTCTTTCCATAAACGTGTACGTGAAGGGTATTTACAAGTTGTAGAACGTTTTTCTGATCGTATTGTATTAGTAAATGCTGATCAACCAATGGAAAAACTTATAGAAGAAGTTGTTCAGATTATAGAAGATAAATTGTTATAATAGAAGGAAAGAATGAAATAAGTGAGGTATGCATTATGACGAAGACGTGGGAGCAGCTTTCTGCTATACAGCCCATCGGTGTAAAAATGTTGATGAATAGCATTGCAAAAGAGCGTATATCCCACGCTTACTTGTTAGAAGGAGGGAAAGGAACAGGGAAGTTTGCAACAGCGATTCAAATGGCAAAGAGTTTCCTTTGCTCTCAAAGGAATGAGGTAGAACCATGTCATGTATGTACAAATTGTAAACGAATTGACTCAGGTAATCACCCTAACCTACATATTGTAAAACCAGATGGATTATCTATTAAAAAGCAACAAATTCATGATTTACAGGAAGAATTTTCAAAAACAGGATTAGAGGCAAATAAAAAAGTTTATATTATCGAGCATGCAGATCGTATGACAGCAAATGCGGCAAATACACTATTGAAATTTCTAGAGGAACCGAGTAGTGATACAACAGCTATTTTACTTACTGAACAAAGTCATCAAATTTTAAATACGATTTTATCTCGCTGTCAAGTTGTTACATTTAGACCGTTACCTACGGAGTCTTTAAGTAGAAGATTACAGGATGAAGGCATTACATCCTCTTTATCAACTCTAGCTGCACAGCTTACGAATAGTTTTGATGAAGCTTTAGCTTTATGTAATGATGAATGGTTTGCACAAGCACGAACTTTAGTGATAAAATTATGTGAAGCGCTCGAAAAAGATAAAGCCTCTATTTTTTTTGTACAAGAAAAATGGGGAAAACACTTTGGAGAGAAAGAACAGTTACAGCAAGGTTTAGATATGTTGCTCCTTATTTATAAGGATTTATTATATGTTCAACTTGGAGAAGAAGATCGTCTTGTTTTTCATGAGCAGAAAGAGATGTTTGAATCTTTTTCCTATGCTCAGAAGCGCATTGTATCAGCTCTCTTTAATATATTAGAGGCAAAAAATAGAATCAACGCTAATGTAAATGCGCAGCTTGTGTTCGAACAGTTAGTGTTGCGGTTGCAGGAGGGATGACCGTTTTGTATGATGTAGTAGGTGTTCGCTTTAAGAAGGCCGGCAAGGTATATTACTTTGATCCGAATCAGTTCGATATCTCTGAGAATGAGTTTGTAATTGTAGAAACGGTAAGAGGTATTGAATACGGAAAAGTAGTTATTACCAAAAAGCAAGTTGATGAAAACGATGTTGTGTTACCGTTAAAAAAGGTTATTCGTATCGCAAATGAAAATGATCGTACCATTGTTGACGAGAACAAACATGCTGCGAAAGAGGCATATCAAGTTTGTCAACAAAAGGTAGTAGAGCATAATCTAGATATGAAACTTGTAGATGTAGAGTATACGTTCGATCGTAATAAGATTATTTTCTACTTTACTGCAGATGGTCGGATTGATTTCCGCGAACTAGTGAAAGACTTAGCGGCAATTTTTAGGACGAGAATTGAACTAAGACAAATTGGTGTTCGTGATGAAGCGAAGATGCTTGGTGGTATTGGTCCATGTGGTCGTATGCTTTGTTGTTCTACTTTTTTAGGAGATTTTGAACCTGTATCCATTAAAATGGCAAAGGATCAAAATTTATCATTAAATCCTGCAAAAATTTCTGGTTTATGTGGTCGCTTAATGTGTTGCTTAAAATATGAGAATGATGAATATGAGGCAGCAAAGGAACAACTTCCTGATTTAGATCAACGTATACAAACACCACATGGTACTGGCCGTGTTATCGGATTAAATATTTTAGAAAGATTAATTCAAGTGGAGCTAGTAGACAAGGAACGGATAGTAGAATATACGTTAGATGAGTTAGTGAATAAAGGGGTCGTTTCGAGTCAAACCACAGATTAATGAGGTGGGTGCTTGTGGAGAAAAAAGATATTTTTGCATCGGTTTCTAGTATGGAAGAGCAAATTGGACATTTATATAAACAGTTGGGTGAATTAAAACAACATCTTGCAGAGTTGTTGGAAGAAAATCAACATATAAAAATGGAAAATGAAAATTTGCGACACCGTTTTGAAGAAGTGCAGAATAAAGAAAAACAAAAAGCTCAAAAACGTAAAGAAGTGAAGCCGAAGACGGATATTGGTGAAGGCTATGACAATTTAGCAAGACTATATCAAGAAGGTTTCCATATTTGCAATCTACATTATGGAAGTGTACGTAAAGAGGGAGATTGTTTATTCTGTCTGTCATTTTTAAATAAAAAGTGAAATTACCTTTCCAATTATAATTGGAAAGGTAATTTTTTATACATGAGAATAGAACAAAATGTATTTGTATATTAGTAGAAGATGAAATAGGGTAGGTTAAGTGTAAGAAAAGGAGTAATATATGAATTTATACGAAGATGAACGTTTAGATTATTTATTAGCGCAAGATATGAAGATTATACAAAGTCCATCGGTGTTTAATTTCTCTTTAGATGCCGTTTTACTTGCAGATTTTGCTTGGGTGCCAATTCAAAAAGGAAATTTACTTGATTTGTGCACAGGTAATGCGGTTGTGCCCCTTCTATTAAGCACGAGAACAAAAGGGAATATTATAGGTGTGGAAATTCAAGAACGTTTATATGATATGGGAATAAGAAGTGTTCAATACAATAAGTTAGAAGAAAGAATTCAACTCATACATGGAGATTTGAAAGATATGCCAGAGAAACTTGGGCGCCATCAATATGATGTTGTTACATGTAACCCTCCTTATTTTCAAACACCTCAAACGTCTGAGAAAAATATGAATGAACATTTAGCAATAGCTCGTCATGAAATTATGTGTACGTTAGAAGATGTTGTATCTGCAAGTAGTCAGCTAGTAAAACAAGGCGGGAAAGTAGCGTTTGTACATCGCCCAGGTCGTTTACTCGACATTGTTACATTAATGCGTAAATACAAAATTGAACCAAAGCGTGTGCGATTTGTTTATCCTAAGGCAGGTAAAGAAGCAAATACATTATTAATTGAAGGAATTAAGGATGGGAACGCAGATTTGAAAATCCTACCACCTCTTTTTGTATACGAAGAAAATAACGAATATACAAAGGAGATTCGTTCAATTTTATATGGAGAAGAATAAGCATTGTTTTTATGTGGTGGAATGTTCTGATGGAAGTTATTATGCTGGATATACAAATCATATAGAAAAACGGATTCAGACTCATAATAGTGGAAAAGGTGCTAGATATACACGTGCTAGACTTCCGGTTGTTTTAAGGTATGTAGAGAATCATGAGGATAAACGAACAGCTATGCAGGCTGAATATCATTTTAAGCAGTTAACGAGAAAACAAAAAGAAGAATATATGCAAAAAGGAGAACGCTATGTGGCAGCAAAAAAGCTTTCAACAAAATGAAAAGGGGATGTTATATCTAGTACCTACTCCAATTGGAAATTTAGAAGATATGACATTTCGTGCAATTCGGATTTTAAAAGAGGTAGATGTTATTGCAGCGGAAGATACAAGACAAACAAAAAAACTTTGTAATTATTTCGAAATTGAAACACCTGTCATGAGTTACCATGAGCATAATAAAGAAGTAAGTGGAAAGAAAATATTAGAGAAGCTAGAGGAAGGGAAGAATATAGCACTTGTTAGTGATGCTGGTATGCCGTGTATTTCCGATCCAGGCTACGATATTGTTGTCGAGGCCGTAGCTGAGCAATATCATGTGGTTCCGCTTCCTGGGGCAAATGCAGCCCTTACAGCGTTAATTGCATCGGGTCTTGAAACAAAGCAGTTTTATTTCTATGGATTTTTACAAAGAAATAAAAAGGAAAGAAAAATGGAATTAGAAAAACTTCGCTATGTGCAAACTACAATGATGTTTTATGAAGCACCTCATCGTCTAGATGACACTTTAATCTCGATGCAAGAAATATTAGGCAATAGGGAAATTGTATTATGTCGAGAGTTAACGAAAAAGTTTGAGGAATTTATTCGAGGAACAATTGAGGAAACAATTGAATGGACGAAGCAAAATGAAGTTCGTGGTGAGTTTTGTATTTTAGTAGCTGGTTCAACGGAAGAACCTGCTCCAGAAGAACAATGGTGGGAATCTATTTCGGTATATGATCATATTGAACATTATATAAATGAAAAAGGCATGAATTCAAAAGAGGCGATAAAAACAGTCGCTAAAGATCGAGATTTGTCGAAACGCGATGTGTATCAAATCTATCATGTCGATAAAAAATAAGCTTCTCATAATTGAGAAGCTTATTTTGCTGTTTCGATATAATCTTGAAGTTCGTTTAAGATTTGCTCAGCGCCTTCTTTGCTTAAGATAATTTTACCTTCAGCTAAAGATAGGTTACCATCAGATACTTCACCAGTTACTTGGCAAGTCATGTTTGGTTTATATTTTTTTAAGATGATTTTTTCGTCATCAACATAGATTTCAAGTGCATCCTTTTCTGCAATACCTAAAGTACGGCGTAATTCGATTGGAATTACAACACGACCTAGTTCATCAACTTTACGAACAATACCAGTAGATTTCATAATTCTTTTCCTCCTAAATAAATAGTTTATAAGTTTCGAGTCTATTTTTTTGATTCGTCATTTTTCGACAAAATACCCTATGGACATATGATACCAATCATTTACATTTCCGTCAATTCTTAAATTCTATATTTTTTAAAAAGATTTATAGATTTCTTACTTCTTATATATAATAGAATGGGAGTAATTTTTGCGATTATTTTCTGAAAAATATATTTATTTAAAAGTAGGGTTGTATATTTTGTTTGAATATGAGTAATAGATGATAAAGATATGTAGCATTAACTGGTGTTTATCCCGCGTTAACGAGCAATAAGATTCCCACTTTAAAATGCAGTTGGAGCAAAGAAGTTAAGTTAGAGTCGGGCTGCTCGTAAAAGCTTGATTAGTGAGAGTTAATAATTTGTGGGGGATAAACACCCCTACGGATTAAAGTTTCACTTTATATATGAGTTTTTGATATACTATTTATAAATACATATGAGGTTATTCGGGAGGTCCAAAACAATGACAAAGGAAAATAAGTCCTTTTATATTACTACCCCAATTTATTATCCAAGTGGAAAGTTACACATTGGACATGCTTATACGACAGTAGCAGGAGATGCAATGGCACGATATAAGCGTATGCAAGGCTACAATGTTCATTATCTAACAGGAACTGATGAGCATGGGCAGAAGATCCAAAAGAAAGCAGAAGAGTTAAATGTGACACCACAAGCATACGTGGATAATATTGTTGCAGGAATTAAAGAGCTTTGGGAGAAGATGGATATCTCTTATGATGATTTTATTCGCACAACTGAAGATCGTCATAAAGATGTTGTCGAAAAGATCTTCAAGCAACTAGTAGACCAAGGTGATATTTATCTTGATGAATATGAAGGTTGGTATTCTGTACAAGATGAAACATTCTATACAGCGCATCAATTAGTAGATCCAATTATGGAAGGTGACAAAGTAGTTGGAGGAAAAAGTCCAGATAGTGGTCATGATGTAGAACTTGTTCGTGAAGAATCATATTTCTTTAGAATGGGTAAATATGTCGACAGGCTATTAAAGTTCTATGAAGATAATCCACATTTTATTCAGCCAGAGTCTCGTAAAAATGAAATGATTAATAACTTCATTAAACCAGGATTAGAAGATTTAGCAGTTTCTCGTACTTCATTTGATTGGGGAGTTCGTGTTCCAGGCAACCCAAAACATGTTATTTACGTATGGGTTGATGCATTATCTAACTACATTACAGCATTAGGTTATGGAACAGAAAATGAAGAGATGTATAAGAAATTCTGGCCGGCAGATGTGCATTTAGTCGGAAAAGAAATTGTTCGTTTCCATACAATTTATTGGCCAATCATTTTAATGGCATTAGATTTACCTCTTCCGAAAAAGGTCTTTGCTCATGGTTGGATTTTAATGAAGGATGGAAAAATGAGTAAGTCAAAAGGAAACGTAGTAGATCCAGTTACATTAATTGATCGTTACGGATTAGATGCATTACGTTATTACTTACTTCGAGAAGTTCCGTTCGGATCTGATGGCGTATTCACACCAGAAGGATTTGTTGAACGTATCAACTTCGATTTAGCAAATGACTTAGGTAACTTATTAAATCGTACAGTAGCTATGATTGATAAGTACTTTAACGGAGAAATACCTGCATTTAAAGCAAATGTAACGGAATTCGATGAAACGTTAGTAACGTTTGCAAAAGATACATTGCAAAAAGTAGAAGACGCAATGGAAAATATGGAATTCTCTGTAGCGCTAAGCTCAATTTGGCAATTGGTTAGCCGTACGAATAAATATATTGATGAAACACAACCGTGGGTATTAGCGAAGGATGAAAATGATCGTGAAAAGTTAGCTTCTGTAATGGCTCATTTAGCAGAAGTACTTCGTCAAACAGGTATTATGCTTATGCCATTCTTAACAGTAGCACCAAGCAAGATGTTTGCTCAACTTGGTCTTACTGAAGAAGCACATAAATCTTGGGAAAGCCTATCTACAATTGGATGTATTCCAGGTGGAACAAAAGTAGAAAAAGGAAATCCAATTTTCCCTCGTTTGGAAATGGAAGTAGAAGTAGAGTATATTAAAGAACAAATGAAGAGCTCTGCGCCTAAAGTAGAAGAGAAAAAAGAAGAAGAACCGCAGGCAGAAGAAATTACAATTGATGATTTCTTTAAAGTAGAATTACGAGTAGCTGAAGTAATATCGGCTGAACCTGTAAAAAAAGCAGATAAGCTGTTAAAAATCCAGCTTGATTTAGGTACAGAAAAGCGCCAGGTTGTTTCAGGTATTGCAAAATTCTATTCTCCGGAAGACTTACAAGGTAAAAAAGTTATTTGTGTAACAAACTTAAAACCTGTAAAATTACGCGGTGAATTATCACAAGGTATGATTTTAGCGGGTGAAGAGAATGGAGTATTGTCATTAGCAACAATCGACCAAAATCTTCCGAATGGTACAAAAATCAAGTAATTAAGGCAAGAAAAGAGATGTTTCACGTGTAACATGTGTGAAGCGTCTTTTTTCTTTTTAAATTTCCTTTTTTTGCATTAAAATTGTAGTATTGTTATCGTTGAGTTAGAAAGAAAATCGTTTTTCTCTATGATAGAATTGATTTCAATATAAAAGGAGTTATTTATTATGTTGTTTGATACACATTCACATTTAAATGCAGAGCAGTTTGAAGAAGATTTACAAGAAGTTATTGCACGAATGAAAGAAGCAGGAGTTACATATACAGTTGTTGTTGGATTTGATGAAGTAACGATAAAAAAAGCGATTGAATTAGCTGAGGCTTATGATTTTATTTACGCTGCAGTTGGATGGCATCCTGTAGATGCTATCGACATGAAAGAAGAACATTTAGCTTGGTTAGAAGAATTAGCTTCACATCCTAAAGTCGTTGCAATTGGAGAAATGGGACTAGATTATCACTGGGATAAGTCCCCTAAAGAAATACAGAAGGAAGTATTCCGTAAACAAATTGCATTAGCTAAAAAAGTGAAATTACCAATCATTATACATAACCGTGATGCAACTCAAGATATTGTTGATATTCTAGAGGAAGAGAATGCGGCTGAAGTAGGGGGTATTATGCATTGCTTTAGTGGTAGTGTCGAAGTAGCACAGCGATGTGTTGATATGAACTTTTTAATTTCATTAGGTGGACCGGTTACATTTAAAAATGCTAAGAAACCGAAAGAAGTTGCAGTAGAGATTCCTTTAGAGAAATTGTTAATAGAGACGGATTGTCCATATTTAACACCACATCCATTTCGAGGGAAGCGAAATGAACCGAGTTATGTAAAGCTTGTAGCAGAAGAAATTGCGAATTTAAAGGGGATTTCTTATGAGGAAGTAGCAGAAGTTACAACAAAAAATGCAAAGGCTTTATTTGGTGTTGAATAAAAAAGGAATGGGAGAACCCATTCTTTTTTATTTTTTGAGAAAAGAAATAGTAGAAGCGAAAGAGAAGATAAGGGGAAATTAGGAAGTGTTACAATAAGGAGAGAGAACAAAGTTTGTACCAGTCTATTTTTTAAAATGTAAGAATGGGGAAAATAATAATGGAAAAGTCGTCATTTTTTTGTTTTACTAAGTAGAGACGAAATGAGTGTGGAGGCAAGCATGAAAATTAAAGAGATTATCGTTGTAGAAGGTAAAGATGATACAGTTGCAATTAAGCGTGCTGTTGATGCGGATACAATTGAAACGAACGGTTCAGCAATCGGTGATCATGTTATTGAGCAAGTTAAATTAGCGCAGCAAAAACGAGGCGTTATTATTTTTACAGATCCGGATTATCCAGGAGAGCGTATTCGAAAAATTATTTCTGACAAGGTACCTGGATGTAAGCATGCTTTCTTACCGAAGGAAGAAGCGCTTGCTAAAAGAAAAAAAGGTGTTGGAATTGAACACGCTTCTAATGAATCGATTCGCCGTGCTTTAGAGAATATACATGAAGAAATGGAAGCTTACACAAGTGAAATTAGTTGGAGTGATCTAGTCGATGCAGGCTTAGTGGGCGGAGAAATGGCAAAGAGTCGCAGAGAAAGAATGGGTAAGCTATTAAAGATTGGTTATACAAATGCAAAACAGTTACATAAACGTTTACAGATGTTTCAAGTTTCAAAAGAGACGTTTGCAGAAGCTTATAAACAAGTAATACAGGAGGAAAAGAAATGAAAGATATCGCAACGCCGAATCGTACGAAAGACATTGTTGAAAAGTATGGATTCTCATTCAAAAAAAGTTTAGGGCAAAATTTCTTAATTGATACAAATGTATTAAATCGTATTGTTGATCACGCAGAAATCGGTTCAGAAAGTGGTGCAATTGAGATTGGACCAGGTATCGGTGCGTTAACAGAGCAGTTAGCGAAGCGTGCTAAAAAAGTGGTGGCTTTTGAAATTGATCAAAGATTATTACCAATTTTAGACGAGACGTTAGCTCCATATAGTAACGTTACAGTTATAAATAAAGATGTACTAAAGGCAGATGTACACGAAGTGTTTAGTGAGCAATTTGAAGAAGGACAAGATGTAATGGTAGTAGCTAATTTACCGTACTATATTACAACGCCAATTTTATTTAAATTGCTTGAAGAAAAATTACCGGTTCGTGGATTTGTTGTTATGATGCAAAAAGAAGTTGGAGATCGTTTAGCTGCTAAACCTGGAACGAAAGAATATGGTTCTTTATCAATTGCTATTCAGTATTATACAGAGGTAGAAACAGTTATGACTGTACCGCGTACAGTGTTTGTACCACAACCAAATGTTGATTCTGCGATTATCCGTCTTCTAAAGCGTCAGAAACCAGTTGTAGAAGTGACAAATGAGACTTTCTTCTTTGAAGTAGTAAGAGCAAGTTTCGCACAGCGCCGTAAAACTTTAATGAATAATTTATCGAATAATTTAAATGGTTTCCCGAAAGATAAAGAGCTGTTGGATCGAATTTTAACAGAAGTAGGAATTGATCCAAAGCGAAGAGGCGAAACGCTATCTATCGAAGAGTTTGCAACATTAAGTAACGCATTAGTTCTTCATAAGTTATCATAAGGATATGAAAGGGACAGTTCAATTTGAGCTGTCCCTTTTGTCACCTTTCCTTTCCTAAATTCATACTTTAAAAACAGGTAAGATGGCCTAACGAGTTTGGAGGTAGGAGAATGGCTTTACATGTTGGAGAATTAGTGGAACGATATTCTCATAATAGGGATATCCTTTTTCGTATTATAGAAATAAAAGGCGAGATAGCTATATTGTTTGGGGAGGAAATTAGACTTGTGGCAGATGCGCCGCTTGAAGATTTAATTAGTATAGATCAACGAGAACATAAAAAAAGAGTGAAGCGTGAAAAAGAAACAATGGAGCGCACGTACCGTTTATTTCAACAAGATTATGTATTGATGAAACAAAGGCATGAACACACTTCAACTGGTGGATACACAAGTGAAGTGAATTACTTTCAAATGCCAGGACGCGTATTGCATATAGATGGGGACCCTTTGTATTTGCGCAAGTGTTTAGACCTATATAATAAAATTGGTGTTCCTGTACAAGGTGTTCATTGTAAGGAAACAGAGATGCACGAAAAGGTAGTAGACTTAATAGATCATTTCCGCCCAGACATTTTAGTTATTACAGGACACGATGCCTATACAAAATCCAAAGGGGTAAAGGGAGATTTAGCAGCATATAGGCATTCAAGGCATTTTGTACAGGCTGTCCGAGAAGTACGAAAAAAATATCCATCATTGGATCAACTCGTTATTTTTGCTGGGGCGTGTCAATCGCATTTCGAGGCGTTAATTCGAGCGGGTGCTAACTTTGCTAGTTCTCCGTCTAGGATTAACATCCATGCACTAGACCCTGTGTATGTGGTTGGTAAAATTAGCTTCACTTCATTTATGGAGAGAGTAAATGTATGGGATGTTGTACGTAATACGATTACTGGTGAAAAAGGACTGGGTGGAATTGAAACGAGAGGGATTTTACGAACAGGATTACCCTTCCAACATTATGAAGAATAAGCAAGGTACATACGTATCTTGCTTTTTTATGCGTAAGAGAATGAAATGAATTTGGATAAAAAGTGGTAAGAGCGTAAAGACTATACAATGATACTTTTACAATATAGTATTTCTTCTATCTATTCGAACGCATGATGCTTTTATAATGATATAGTCTGTGAATTGCGGTTAATAATTGGGATAGATATATCGTGTTTTAAGTGTTCAATCTAAATTACAGCGAGGTGTAGCAAGGTATATGTCAAAACGTTTAGATGAAATTAAAAGCGAATTAGATCACCATCTTGGACAGCGACTTATGTTAAAGGCGAATAGCGGAAGAAGAAAAACAGTGGAGCAATCAGGTGTACTTGCAGAAACTTATCGTTCTGTGTTTGTTGTACAGTTAGACCAACAAGAAGATGCATTGCAACGTGTATCTTATAGTTATGCAGATGTTTTAACAGAGACGGTAGAGTTAACATTTTATGGTGAACCCCATAATGAAATTATTTTATAACTCATGTGTCGTTACATATATTCCCACAAATGAAAAGTTATATTATTTTGCATACTAATTATACCGTAGCAAAATAAGGGGGGACTCTGCATTGAGTAGACGAAGAGGTGTCATGTCAAACCAGTTTAAAGAAGAGCTAGCAAAAGAGCTGGGCTTTTATGATGTTGTTCAGAAAGAAGGATGGGGCGGAATTCGTGCGAAAGATGCTGGTAATATGGTGAAACGCGCTATAGAAATTGCAGAACAGCAATTAATGAAACAAAACCAGTAGTTGTAAGATTACTTTCTATGCTACGGTAGCCGAGGAGAGATTCCTCGGCTTTTTGTACTCTGAAAGGTGCCATCATTTTACATAAGTAGTTTCATTCTGAATGCTTTTCGTTATAATTAGGGAAGTGTCATCGTCTTACTATAAATTTATGGTAAAATAAACGATAAAAGATTGAGTACATAGAGTGGGTGAATAGATTGAAGCTACTAGTGAAAGCACCAGCAAAGATTAATCTGTCGTTAGATGTACTGGGAAAAAGACAAGACGGATATCATGAAGTGAAAATGATTATGACAACAATTGATTTAGCGGATCGTTTAGAACTAATGGAATTAGCAGAAGACCGTATTGAAATTTTATCCCATAATCGGTATGTCCCAGACGACCAACGAAATTTAGCTTATCAAGCAGCGAAATTATTAAAAGAGAAGTTTAATGTGAAAAAAGGTGTATCTATTACTATTGAAAAAACGATTCCAGTAGCAGCTGGATTAGCAGGTGGAAGTAGTGATGCAGCAGCGACATTACGTGGTCTTAATAAATTATGGAATTTAGGGCTTACAATTGACGAATTAGCAGAGCTTGGCTCAGAAATTGGATCAGATGTATCGTTCTGTGTATATGGAGGGACAGCAATTGCCACTGGAAGAGGAGAGCGAATTGAGCATATAAAAACGCCACCTTCTTGTTGGGTTATTTTAGCGAAGCCACATATTGGTGTATCTACTGCTGACGTGTATGGAAATTTAAAACTAAATCGAGTTACACATCCAAATGTAGATAAAATGGTTGATGTCATCAATGCTGGAGATTACAAAGGGATTTGTGATACTGTTGGTAACGTCTTAGAAGATGTAACATTTAAGATGCATCCCGAAGTTGCTCGTATTAAAGCACAGATGAAACGATTTGGAGCAGATGCTGTACTAATGAGTGGAAGTGGTCCAACTGTATTCGGACTTGTACACCATGATTCGCGAATGCATCGCATTTATAACGGATTAAAAGGATTTTGTGAACAAGTATATGCGGTACGTTTATTAGGAGAGCGAGAAACGCTTGAATAAAGACGTATAATACGTTATGATTTGTTTAGAATATTCGTGATTTGAGGTGGGCGTATGAAAATTAGACGAAGTACAAGATTAGTCGATATGACATATTACTTGTTACAAAACCCTCGTCAGCTAGTTTCTCTCACTTTTTTTGCTGAAAGGTATCAATCGGCTAAATCCTCTATTAGTGAAGATTTAGTTATTATTAAGCAAACGTTTGAACAACAAGGGGTCGGCACATTGCAAACGGTACCAGGAGCAGCAGGAGGAGTGAAATATATACCATATATAAGTGAAGAAGAGGCAGATCTAATTATTGATGAGCTTTGTAGCTTATTTGAAAATCCAGATCGTATTTTGCCTGGCGGTTACTTATACATGACAGATCTTTTAAGTAATCCTCGTCATATTAATGGTGCAGGTCGTTTGTTTGCTTCTGTCTTTGCTAGGCAACCAATCGATGCAGTTATGACGGTAGCAACAAAAGGGATTCCACTTGCTTATGCAGTGGCAAACTACTTAGATGTACCGGTAGTAATTGCGAGGAAAGATAATAAGGTAACAGAAGGTCCAACTGTTAGTATTAACTATGTATCAGGTTCTTCTAAACGAATACAAACAATGACGTTGGCAAAGCGTAGTCTTCCAGAGGGATCAAACGTTTTAATTATTGATGATTTCATGAAAGCTGGCGGAACAATTCAAGGTATGATGAGTATGCTAGAAGAGTTTAAGGCTAATGTTGTTGGTATCGGTGTATTAGTAGAATCCACAGATATCGAAGAACGACTTATTAATAACTTTGTATCATTAATTCGTCTTTCAGAAGTTGATGTGAAAGAAAAATCGATTCAAGTGGAGAAGGGGAATTATTCACTTACACCATTTGATGAAGGACTTGTAGAGGTTGAATAAAAAAGGTAAAGCAAATGGCTTTATCTTTTTTTTATTCTATTTATAAATTATAAAATAGATGGACAAACTGCTTTTCGTGCACTATTTTTAAAGAGTAAAAATAAATAATAAAAGGGTGAAAAAATATGAAAGTTGTTCAAACAAGCAAGGCACCACAAGCAATTGGACCTTATTCACAAGGGATTATTGTAAATAATATGTTTTACAGTTCAGGACAAATTCCATTAACAGCAAGTGGAGAGCTTGTAACGGGAGATGTAACAGTACAAACAGAACAAGTATTTGAAAATTTACAAGCTGTATTAGAAGAAGCAGGTGCTTCATTTGATACGGTAGTAAAAACAACAGTATTCTTAAAAGATATGGATGATTTTAATGCTGTTAATGAAGTATACGGTTCTTATTTCTCTACTCATAAACCAGCACGTTCTTGTGTACAGGTAGCAAAATTACCGAAAGATGTTTCAGTTGAAATCGAAGTAATCGCCCTAGTTAAGTAACCTTTTGTAAGCGATAACCTCTACTAATCCTTATATTCAATTGCAATAAAAATTTTTATCTTAAAAATTTTTAAAAAATTAAAGGGAAAATAGAAAATTTGTGGAATTTATACAAATATATCGCTTATTTAGAAAAGGGTGGTGAACACAAGATGGAAGTGACTGACGTAAGATTACGCCGCGTAAACACAGAAGGCCGCATGAGAGCAATTGCCTCTATTACTCTAGACCATGAATTTGTTGTTCATGATATTCGTGTAATTGATGGTAATAATGGATTATTTGTAGCAATGCCAAGTAAACGTACTCCAGATGGAGAATTCCGTGACATTGCACATCCGATTAATTCTAATACACGCTCTAAAATTCAAGATGCGGTTTTAACGGAGTATCATCGTTTAGGCGAGTTAGAAGAGGTTGAGTTTGAAGAAGCAGGTGCTTCGTAAAATTCGAATGAAAAGGGCTTTTGAAAGAAAGTCTTATAATTTTGTAGCAAACTCCTGTAAGCATTTACAGGGGTTTGTTTTTTTTTTGACTTTATATAATTTATATTTAAAACATTCATCGTTTATTAAAATGAAGAGAAGAAACTACTAATTTTTTCAAAATCATTTTAAATAGTATAGCTTATTTCTTAAAAAAGATACTAAAGAGTAAAACATCTTATAAGAATTATGGTAAAATTTAATAGTTAAAATGTGTTTCTTGAAATATATGATGATTTAGGATAATATCGTTAATGGATAAATAGGTTGCGATGGAGGGTCTATATGTCAAACAGATTTGCAGTGATTCTAGCTGCAGGTAAAGGCACACGTATGAAGTCTAAGCTATACAAAGTGCTGCATCCTGTATGTGGAAAACCTATGGTACAACACGTAGTCGATCAAGTAACTCAATTAGGATTGCAGAAACTTGTAACGGTCGTTGGACATGGTGCTGAAATGGTACAAGAACAGCTAGGAAACGTAAGTGAGTTTGCATTACAAGCAGAACAACTTGGTACAGCGCATGCTGTAGATCAAGCTGCTAGCGTACTTGCAAATGAAGAAGGAACAACTTTAGTTATTTGTGGTGATACACCTTTAATAACTGCTGAAACGATGGAAGCATTACTTCAGCAACACAAAGAAGCAGGAGCAATGGCAACTGTGCTAACAGCATACATAGAAGAGCCTGCTGGATATGGCCGTATCGTTCGTAACGAAAATGGTCATGTTGAAAAGATCGTTGAGCATAAGGATGCAAATGAAAAAGAATTAGCTATTAAAGAAATCAATACAGGTACGTATTGTTTTGATAATAAAGCTTTATTCGCTTCACTTTCTAAAGTTTCAAATGATAACGTACAAGGTGAATATTACCTTCCAGATGTTATTGAGATTTTAAAAAATGAAGGTCATATCGTATCAGCTTATCAAACAGAGCACTTCGATGAAACGTTAGGTGTTAACGACAGAGTCGCTCTATCGCAAGCGGAAATTATTATGAAAAATCGTATCAACCGAAAGAACATGGTAAATGGTGTTACAATTATTGATCCAAGTAACACGTATATTTCTGCTGATGCAATTATCGGTAGTGATACAGTTCTTCATCCAGGAACAATTATTGAGGGGAACACTGTAATTGGTTCTGATTGTGAAATTGGACCGCATACAGTAATTCGCGATAGTGAAATTGGAGATCGTACGACAATTCGTCAATCTACTGTACATGATAGTAAGCTTGGTACAGAAGTATCGGTTGGTCCATTTGCACATATTCGCCCAGATTCAGTTATTGGAGACGAAGTACGCGTTGGAAACTTCGTGGAAATCAAAAAAACTGTTTTTGGTAATAGAAGTAAAGCTTCACACTTAAGTTATATCGGGGATGCACAAGTTGGAGAAGACGTGAATCTTGGTTGTGGTTCAATTACGGTGAACTATGACGGCAAGAATAAATTTAAAACTGTGATTGGTAACGGGGTATTTATTGGATGTAATTCAAATCTTGTTGCTCCTGTAACAGTTGAAGATGGTGCTTATGTGGCAGCAGGCTCTACAATTACAGAGAATGTCCCATCAAAAGCATTATCGGTAGCACGTGCACGTCAAGTTAACAAAGAAGACTATGTTGATCAATTGCTGAATAAGAAAAAATCATAATGTGGAGGGTTAATCTAGATGTCGACTCAATATCTAAATTCTAATTTGAAAGTATTCTCTTTAAACTCTAATAAGGAACTTGCTGAGCAAATCGCAAAGCATATTGGAGTAGGACTAGGAAAATGTTCTGTTGATCGTTTTAGTGATGGAGAAGTTCAAATTAACATTGAAGAAAGTATCCGTGGTTGCGATGTATTCATTATTCAATCTACAAGCTTCCCAGTAAACGAACATATCATGGAATTACTTATTATGATCGATGCATTAAAGCGTGCATCTGCAAAAACAATTAATATTGTTATTCCTTACTATGGTTATGCGCGTCAAGACCGTAAAGCGCGTTCTCGTGAACCAATTACATCGAAACTTGTAGCAAACTTGCTTGAAACAGCAGGTGCAACTCGTGTAATCACTCTAGATTTACATGCTCCACAAATTCAAGGATTCTTTGATATCCCAATCGACCACTTAATGGGTGTACCGATTCTTTCAGATTACTTTGAAACAAAAGGTCTTAAAGACATCGTAATCGTATCACCTGACCATGGTGGTGTAACTCGTGCTAGAAAAATGGCAGATCGCCTAAAAGCGCCAATCGCTATTATTGATAAACGTCGTCCTCGTCCGAATGTATCAGAGGTAATGAACATTATCGGTAACATCGAAGGCAAAACAGCAATTTTAATTGATGACATCATTGATACAGCTGGTACAATTACATTAGCAGCAAACGCTCTTGTTGAGAACGGTGCTTCTGAAGTATATGCTTGCTGTACACACCCAGTATTATCTGGCCCAGCAATTGAACGTATTCAAAATTCGAATATTAAAGAGTTAGTTGTAACGAACTCTATCGTATTACCAGAAGAAAAGAAAATCGACAAAGTACATGAACTTTCAGTTGCTCCATTAATTGGAGAAGCAATCATTCGTGTATACGAAGAAGAATCTGTAAGTGTATTATTCAATTAATTGGATAGAATGAGACGTAACCAAGCTTGGTTACGTCTTTTCGTATCGAAAAAAGAAAGTAGTGGTACAAGAATGAAATTGATAGTAGGACTTGGGAACCCAGGTAGAGAATATGAATTAACAAGGCATAATATTGGATTTATGGCAATTGATGAACTTGCAAAGCGTTGGAACATTTCTTTGAATGAACAGAAGTTTAAAGGCGTATTTGGTGCAGGATTTGTTAATGGAGAAAAAGTAATCTTATTAAAGCCACTTACATATATGAATTTATCTGGGGAAAGTATTCGTCCACTTATGGATTACTATAAAATTGATGTTGATGATTTCGTTGTTATGTATGATGATTTAGATATCCCGGTAGGTAAATTACGCCTTCGTATGAAAGGGAGTGCCGGTGGACATAATGGCGTGAAATCAACAATTTCGCATTTAGGAACGCAAGAGTTTCAACGTATCCGTATGGGAATTGATCGCCCGAAAAATGGGATGAAGGTAGTAGATTACGTATTAGGACGTTTTACATCCGAAGAGATTCCTGATGTCAATCATTCCATTGAAAAAGCAGCGGATGCATGTGAAGAGTGGTTAAATAAGCCTTTTCTCCAAATCATGAATACTTTCAACAGTTAAGGTTATGATTGGGAATATTTTATTTTATTTTTACCCATACTAGTAGTAACTGGATATTTAGGAGGCTAGTATGGAAGGGTATTATTATTGTAGGCATTGCGGGAGTAATGTAGGCTCCGTTACCGCAGAAAAAGTATATAGCGACGTTTTATTTCAACTAACAGAGCAAGAGGTAGTAGAGATGATTCATTTTCATGAGAATGGAAATATATATATAAAAACGATTTGTGAATCGTGCCAAGAAACGCTCGCATCTTATCCTGAGTATTATGAATATGAAAAATTTCTACAATAAAATGTTGTCGCTTTGGCATGTCCAAAGCATTTTTCTGTTTTCTTTTTCCAAAATATTTGCATAAAATATGGTGACTTGCTCTTTATGTTGAGAGGAGTTTTGATAATGATAGGTTTATTAGAGCAATTTTATAAAAATGAAGAAATACAATCGGTTATTAATGGGTTAGAAGATGGTTTAAAAGAACAACTTATATCAGGTATGGCAACATCTTCTCGTTCATTATTAATGGCAGCTTTATATAAAAAAACAAAGAAATCGCAACTTATTGTCACACACAATCTATATCAAGCACAAAAGGTACATGAAGATTTAGTGGCATTACTTGGTGAAAAAGATGTATGGCTGTACCCAGTAAACGAATTAATTGCATCAGAAATCGGTGTTGCAAGTCCAGAATTAAAAGCGCAACGCATTGAGGTGCTAAATCGTTTAGCGGCAGGAGAGAATGGGGTTATTGTAGCGCCAGTCGCAGGATTACGTAGATTTTTACCGATAAAAGAATTATGGAAGCAAAAGCAAATTGAAATTAATCTAGGGCAAGAGATTGATTTAGAGGCGCTCTTGCATACATTACATCATATTGGCTACGAACGTAAGTCGATGGTAGAAGCTCCGGGGGAGTTCAGTTTGCGCGGGGGCATATTAGATATTTACCCATTAACTGAAGAATTACCATTCCGTATTGAATTCTTCGATACAGAAGTCGATTCTATTCGATTATTTGATGTGGATGAACAGCGTTCTCAAGATAAAAAGGAAAGTGTTAAGTTTGGTCCGGCAACAGAGTTTTTATTTTCACAGGAAGAATTGAAATCGGGAATTAAGCATCTTGAAGAAGGTTTGACTAAGACGATGCAAAAACTTTCCGATGACAAATTAAAGACTGCAGTGCTTGAGACAGTAAGTCATGAAATTGAAATGTTGAAAAATGGCCAAAGTATAGAACAGATGTTTAAATATTTATCTATTTTCTATAAAGAACCTGCTAGTCTGATAGATTATTTACCAGAAGATGGTGTTGTAATTTTAGATGAAATCTCTCGTATTCAAGAAACAGCATCACATCTTGAAACGGAAGAAGCGGAATGGTATATATCACTTCTTGGTGAAGGAACAATAATTCAGGATTTATCTTTCTCCCACTCATTTGAGGGATTTCTTCATCATAAAAAAAGAAGTTTTGTATATTTAACGTTATTCTTACGCCATATAGCACATACGCATCCGCAAAACATTGTGAATGTGACATGTAAAACAATGCAAGATTTCCATGGGCAGATGCAGTTATTAAAAACTGAAATTGATAGATGGAATGAAGGGCACTTTACGACTGTTGTGCTTGGAACAGATGATGAACGTGTAAAAAAACTACAACATATTTTAAGTGATTATGATATTGAAGCGGATATTGTAGAGGGCACAGATATTTTATTGCCTGGAAGGTTACAGATTGCTGTAGGTGATTTACATGCAGGATTTGAAATGCCGATGCAAAAGCTCGTTGTCATTACTGAAAAGGAGCTTTTTCATAAGAAAGTTAAAAAATCACAACGTAAGCAAAAGTTATCTAATGCTGAGCGTATTAAAAGTTATTCGGAATTAAAAGTTGGAGATTATGTAGTTCATGTAAATCATGGTATAGGTAAATTTTTAGGTATTGAGACATTAGAGATTAATGGTGTTCATAAAGATTATTTAAATATTAAATATCAAGGTAACGATAAGCTATATGTTCCAATTGAACAAATCGATCAAGTGCAAAAATATGTGGGTTCTGAAGGTAAGGATCCAAAAGTTTATAAATTAGGCGGGAACGATTGGAAGAAGGTCAAAACGAAGGTTGAAAAATCTGTACAAGACATTGCAGATGACCTAATTAAATTATATGCTGAGCGCGAAGCTTCAAAAGGCTATGCATATACACCAGATACGGCGGAACAACAAGAATTTGAATCTTCCTTCCCGTATCAAGAGACAGATGACCAATTACGTTCTATTGAAGAAATTAAGAAAGATATGGAACGCGGACGTCCGATGGATAGGCTTCTTTGTGGTGATGTAGGATATGGAAAGACCGAAGTAGCTATTCGTGCAGCATTTAAAGCAATCATGGATGAAAAACAAGTTGCGATTTTAGTACCGACAACAATTCTGGCACAACAACACTATGAAACAATTCGAGAGCGTTTTCAAGATTACCCGATTAATATAGGGTTACTAAGTAGATTCCGCACGCGGAAACAACAAAACGAAACGCTTAAGGGGTTAAAAGATGGCACAGTAGATATTGTAATCGGAACGCATCGTATTTTATCTAAAGATGTTACTTATAAAGATTTAGGACTTCTTATTATTGATGAAGAACAAAGATTTGGTGTGACGCATAAAGAAAAAATTAAACAATTAAAAGCAAATGTTGATGTGTTAACCCTAACGGCAACGCCAATTCCACGTACACTTCACATGTCTATGCTTGGTGTGCGTGACTTATCTGTCATTGAAACGCCACCAGAAAATCGTTTCCCAGTCCAAACGTATGTGGTGGAATATAATCCAGCGTTAATGAGAGAAGCGATAGAGCGAGAGCTTGCAAGAGGTGGGCAAATTTACTTCTTATATAACCGGGTAGAGGATATCGAAAGAAAAGCAGATGAAATTTCGATGCTAGTTCCAGACGCCCGTGTAACATACGCACATGGGAAAATGAACGAAAGTGAATTAGAGTCTGTTATGCTATCGTTTTTAGAGGGACAGCATGATGTTCTTGTAAGTACAACAATTATTGAAACAGGTGTAGATATCCCGAATGTTAATACGTTAATTGTATTTGATGCAGATCGTATGGGACTATCGCAGTTGTATCAGCTTCGTGGGCGTGTTGGGCGTTCTAATCGCGTTGCATATGCATACTTTGCATACAAACGTGATAAAGTGCTATCAGAAGTTGCAGAGAGACGTCTACAAGCAATTAAAGAGTTCACAGAGCTTGGATCTGGTTTCAAAATTGCGATGAGAGATTTATCAATTCGTGGTGCGGGTAACTTGTTAGGGGCAGAACAACACGGGTTTATTGATTCTGTCGGATTTGATCTATATTCTCAAATGTTAAAAGATGCAATTGAACAGCGCAGAGGAACCGATGGAGTTGAAAATACAGTTAATGTTGAAATTGATTTAGAAGTAGATGCGTATTTACCAGATGCTTATATTTCAGATAGTAAACAAAAGATTATGATGTATAAACAATTTAGAGGTGTTTCTACAATTGAGGATATTGAAGAATTGCAGGAAGAGATGATCGATAGATTTGGTGATTACCCACAAGAAGTTGGTTATTTATTACAAATTGCAAATATTAAAGTATTGGCAATGAAAGAACAAATCGAATTAATTAAGCAAAATAAATTTGAAGTAACAATTCTGTTCTCAGAACAAGCAAGCCAAAATATTGATGGTGGAAAATTATTCATGCTTGGAAATAGTTTTGGGCGTATGATCGGTCTTGGAATGGAAGGATCACAATTGAAAATCGTTATGAAAACGAATGGATTAGAGACATCGAAGTGGTTAACAATTGCTGAAAATTTATTAAAAGGCTTACCAGATGTAAAAAAAGAAGTAATAAATGCCTAATATTAGATAAAAAAATACAATTCGACGTGCATAGAAGAACTAATGTGTAAAATACTATGTCTAACAGTTGGTGATTTTTACATGAACAGGTAAATTCACCACTTTGATCATCAGTAGAAAGTGAGGCAGCATTAGAATGAAAGCAACTGGAATCGTACGTCGAATTGATGATTTAGGCAGGGTAGTAATCCCGAAGGAAATTCGTAGAACTTTACGTATTCGAGAAGGAGACCCACTAGAAATATTTGTTGATCGCGATGGAGAAGTAATTTTGAAGAAATATTCTCCGATTAGTGAATTAGGGGATTTTGCAAAAGAATATACGGAAGCTTTATACGATAGCTTAGGACATAATGTGCTTGTATGTGATCGTGATTCTATTATCGCAGTAGCAGGCATATCTAAAAAAGAATACTTAAATAAAAGTGTTGGCGATTTAATTGAGAAGACAATGGAAGAGCGTAAGTCTGTAATTATGACGGACGAAAGCGAAATTTCAATTATTGATGGAGTAACAGAAAAAGTTAGCTCCTATACAATTGGCCCGATTGTTGCGAATGGGGATCCAATTGGAGCTGTTATTATCTTCTCTAAAGAGGCTATTATAAGTGAAGTAGAGCATAAGTCAGTAAATACAGCAGCGAGCTTCTTAGCGAAGCAAATGGAGCAGTAAAGATATATAATTTTAGAAGTTGCAATCTTTCCTAATTATGATATTTCTTTTGAAAAATCAATTATTTGGAGATATAGGTATATTGAATGAAGGTAGCGCTTTGCTACCTTTTTTCGTTGAACATTTTTAGTTTTGTAAGAACTCTTTATTACTCGTGGGTGTAAGGGAGCCTGTTTTTTCTTTGTGATATAATACGAGAGGTGAGAATAGAAAAAGGAGTTTTCTTGTATGGAAGCGAAGAAGTATCAAGCCTTTTGGCGTGGGGCTATTATATTAACGATCGCAAGTTTTATTACAAAAGTATTAAGCGCTTTTTACCGTATTCCATATCAAAACATAGCGGGAGATGTTGGTTTTTATATTTACCAACAAATTTATCCGTTTTATGGATTTTGTTTAATTTTAGCTACTTATGGATTCCCTATTATAATTTCAAAAATGGTTGCAGAAAGATTAGAAAGAGGAAAACAAAAAGAAGCAGAAGAAATAATTTGTGTATCTTTTTGGTTTTTATTAGGAATTGGCTTTATAGGGTTTTTCACATTGTTCTTTGGTGCCGAAACGATTGCATCGGCTATGGGTGATGTACACTTATATAAGTTATTACGTGTTATTTCATGTTCATTCATATTAATGCCATTCTTATCCGTAGCGAGAGGATATTTTCAAGGATTTAATAATATGATGCCGACGGCTGTTTCACAAGTAATTGAACAAACGATTCGTGTATCTATTATTGTCTTTTTATCACTTTTCCTTATTGCTCACGGATTTGATCTATATACAGTCGGTGCAGGTGCTATGTTAGGTTCGATTGCAGGCGGGCTTATTGGGATTATCGTACTTTTACTTTATATGCGTCATGATTTTCGCGCCATTTTCTTTAAAAGCTTGAAGAGAGTTGGGGGAAAAAGAAGAATTGTTAAAATCCTCTTTTGGCAAGGAATAGCTATTTGTGTTAGTAATTTAGTCCTTATTTTTATACAAATGGCAGATTCGGTTTCCTTCTATACTTTACTCATTGGGGCAGGGGAACAGGCTGAAAGTGCAAAGGTACTAAAAGGTGTTTATGACAGAAGTATCCCTCTCATGCAATTAGGTACTGTCGTGACAACGTCTTTCTCATTGTCACTTATTCCGATTATTACAGCGGCAAAGGAAAGAGGAGATCTTGCTTTTATTCAAGAAAAGGTAAAGTTAGCGATGAAAATAACACTTGTTATTGGATTTGCAGCAGCCATCGGATTAACTTGCATTATTCAGCCTACAAATATTATGTTATTTGAGAATAGTGATGGGTCAGATGTGTTATCGATTTTATCTTTATCTATTTTATTTAGTTCATTGTCAATTACAACTGCTTCTATTTTACAAGGGCTAGGACAAACATTAAAACCAGCAATATTCGTTGTATTTGGAGGTTGTTTGAAGTTAGTTTTAAACTATATGTTAATGCCGCATTTTGGAGTTAAAGGAGCTGCGATTGCAACTTTAATTGCGCTTGTTGTAATTGCCTTGTTAAATAGTGTATTACTTATGCAATCTGTATCGGGGTCGCTTATTAATAAGCAGAAGATGTTCGGTATAGTTATTAGTGCTATCGGTATGGGATTTGTATTAATAATGTTTATTCGTGTGTTACAAATGTCTGGGTTAGTAATTGATGGGAATCATAGAGGAATCGCGACATTTGAAGCGTTGTTAGGTGTAGCTATTGGCGGATTGACATACATGTTTTTAATTTTAAAATTACGTGTATTTACAAAAGAAGAATTAGGATCCGTTATGAAAAAAGAGAAAAAAGAAGGTTCATTGAAGAAGAGTGGATAGAGGTGACAGGTTGTGAGTGGAATCATTACTATTTTAGGATTAGGTGCTGGTGAATTAGATCAGCTAACGATGGGTGTATACCGAAAGATAAAAGTAGCAGACCATATGTTTGTTAGAACGAAGGAGCACCCGGTTATAGAAGAGTTGGAGAAAGAAGGTATAAAATATACGGCTTTCGACAATATATATGAAGCGCATGATACATTTGAAATTGTATATGAAACAATTGCGAATACATTGCTAGAACAAGCTGAAGGTGCAGAAATTATTTATGCTGTTCCAGGTCATCCGCTAGTAGCAGAAAGAACAGTTCAGCTACTTTTAGAAAAAGGAGAAGTAGCAAATGTTGAAGTGCGAATTGAAGGTGGACAAAGTTTCCTTGATCCAATGTTCGCAAGTTTAAAAATCGATCCGATTGAAGGATTCCAATTAATTGATGCTACATCATTTGAAAGAGGGCAATTAGAATTACGTCAACATTTAATCTTTTGCCAAGTGTATGATGCGTTCGTTGCTTCAGATGTGAAGTTAACATTAATGGAAATATTGCCAGATGATTATGAAGTGTATATCGTAACAGCTGCAGGAACTTCGTTTGAACAAGTCAAAAAGGTACCGTTGTACATGTTAGATCATGAAACAGAATTGAATAATTTAACGAGTGTGTATGTACCACCAGTTCAGGAACGTGCATCCTTGTATCAACAGTTTGATGTACTGAGAGAAATTATTGCAGACCTTCGTGGACCGAATGGTTGTCCGTGGGATAAAAAGCAAACACATCAATCTTTAAAGAAGTATTTAATTGAGGAAGCTTATGAAGTATTGGAAGCAATTGATGAAGAGGACGATGATCACTTAGTAGAAGAGCTAGGTGATATATTATTACAAGTCATGCTTCATGCCCAAATTGGAGAGGATGAAGGTTGGTTCTCCATCGATGATATTATTCGAACTTTATCGGAGAAAATGGTTCGTCGTCATCCACATGTGTTTGGAAATGCAGATGTCAATAATGCTGAAGAAGTGATTGCGAATTGGGAAGAAATTAAAAAACAAGAAAAGGGATTCGTAAAAGAATCTGTTTTAACTGGAATTCCAAAAAGTTTGCCGCAATTAATGCGTGCCTATGAAATTCAGAAGAAAGCTGGAAAGGTTGGATTTGATTGGGTTGATGTACAGCCAATGATAGAGAAAGCCCTAGAAGAATGGCAAGAATTCCAGCAAGAAGTTATAAATATGGATGAGGAAAAGATGCTAGGTGAATTTGGCGATTTACTATTTGCATTTGTTAACATAGCTCGTCATTATAAATTAGATCCAGAAGAAGCATTACGTTCAACTAATGAGAAATTTATGGGGCGTTTTTTATACATGGAAGCAAAAGTAGCTGAAATGAATAAAGAAATGCAAGATCTGTCATTAGAACAGTTGGATGTTTTATGGGAAGAGGCAAAGCAAACAGAGCGTTAATAGGGGGATTTGATATGCGTCTAGATAAATTTTTGAAAGTGTCACGTTTAATTAAAAGAAGAACATTAGCAAAAGAAGTATCTGATCAAGGAAGAATATCTATCAATGGTCAAGTCGCAAAAGCGAGTTCAGATGTGAAAGTGGCTGATGAATTAACAATTCGTTTCGGTCAAAAAATAGTAACGGTGAAAGTAAATGAATTGAAAGAAACAACAAAAAAAGAAGATGCAGCAAATATGTATAGCCTAGTTCGCGAAGAAAAAGTAAAAGCAGAAGAGGGCTTGTTCTAAAATCTGCTATCCCTTCATACATTACTATTAGCTAGTATAAAGCTATGGGGGGATTTTCGTGAATAATGGTTACTCACCTATGTCTTCTAATCAACAAAATGTTTCTGTAGAGCATGATATTATTATGCGTGGTAGGCGTGTGATCGATATTACTGGTGTAAAACAAGTAGAGAGTTTTGATAGCGAAGAATTTTTACTCGAGACTGTGATGGGTTTTTTAACAATTCGTGGACAAAATTTGCAAATGAAGAATTTAGATGTGGAAAAAGGTGTTGTATCGATTAAAGGCAAGATTCATGAGATGTTGTATATTGATGAGAATCAAGGGGAGAAAACTAAAGGCTTCTTTAGTAAGTTGTTTAAATGAGTCTAACAATTCAGTTGTATACAATGCTTTCGATGATCGGAATGGGTGCTTGGATTGGAGCATCATTAGATACATACCAACGTTTTTTAAAGCGTCAGGAACGTAAACGTTGGCTTGTATTTATACATGATATACTATTTTGGGTTGTCCAAGCATTATTCGTTTTTTATGTATTACTTCTCGTAAATGAAGCTGAACTACGTATATATGTATTTTTGGCATTATTATGTGGTTTTGCGGCATATCAAAGCTTATTGAAAGCACTATACATGAGGTTGTTAAATTTTCTCATCTATATTTTTGTGCAAACAACACATTTTTTTGTTCGAATTATACAGCTACTCATGATAAAACCTGTTATTATTATAGCGCAGCTATTTATTGCATTTATATTATTCTTATTTCGTATACTGCTTTCAATTGGACATGTGTTATGGAAAATGGTGATTTGGATATTACTTTTCATATGGAAAGTTTTTTTCTGGCCTGTTCGATTTATTGCTTTGCTCATATGGAAACTTCTCCCTAATCGTGTTAAACTTTTTATAATGAAACATGTAGGGTTCCTGCAATATATAGCAAAATTGAAGGGACACATCTTCCAACTATGGGAGCGTATAAAAAAGAAGTTAGGGGGACCTCGGAAATGAGGGAACTGAGACAAAGAACAATCGAAAAACAGAGTCCAAATCCTGTTAAAGAGCATATAATACAAACGGATGAGAACAGGAAGCGACTTTATCGCCGTTTAGCGGTTTTTCTTGTCTTTGCTTTTACAATTATTGCGAGTATTAGTGTAACTTTTTATCAACAAAACAGTTCCATTAAAGCAAAAGAAGCAAAAGTTAAGGACATGAAAAAAGAACTAGATTCATTAACGAATAAAGAAAAAAGTCTAAAAGACGAAGTTCAAAAGTTAAATGATGAAGAGTACGTATTAAAGATTGCTAGAAGGGATTATTTCTTCTCCGGAAAAGGGGAGATAATTTTTCCTGTTTCTAAGTAGAGTATGTCTTATTGACACTATATTTTAGGATTATATATAATAAAGTAAAATTTGACTTTTTAATCACTAAGGAGGAGCATTTTTTTTATGTCAATCGAGGTAGGCAGCAAGTTACAGGGTAAAGTAACAGGTATTACAAATTTTGGGGCTTTTGTGGAGCTGCCAGAAGGCTTAACGGGTCTTGTTCATATTAGTGAAGTTGCTGATAATTATGTGAAAGATATTAACGATCACTTAAAAGTGGGCGACCAAGTAGAAGTAAAAGTTATTAATGTTGAAAAAGATGGGAAAATTGGTCTATCTATTAAAAAAGCGAAAGAACGTGAAAAAACAGAAGGAGATCGTCCACGCGGTGAATACCAACGCGGTGGTGATCAACAACGTTCTGGACGTCCACAACGTAATAATCGCTCTTTCAACAGAGATAATCGCGGTGGCGGTAACGACCGAGCTCCAAAAGAAACATTTGAGCAAAAGATGGCACGCTTCTTAAAGGATAGCGAAGATCGTTTAACTTCTTTAAAGCGTAACACAGAGTCTAAACGTGGTGGCCGTGGCGCACGTCGCGGATAATAAGAACGTTTAGTTTTTAACATATAGAGAGGTACCCAGAGTGATGGCTCAGGGTGCTTTTTTATATGTTAAAATATATTTTTTTAAAAAGTTTTTGAGATGTGTTGACTTTAAATGATATCTGATGTAAGATACTAATTGTCCGTTAAATAAGACGACATGGCGGTGTAGCTCAGCTGGCTAGAGCGTACGGTTCATACCCGTGAGGTCGGGGGTTCGATCCCCTCCGCCGCTATATTTAATTTAACGGCCCGTTGGTCAAGTGGTTAAGACACCGCCCTTTCACGGCGGTAACACGGGTTCGAATCCCGTACGGGTCATCTAAAAAGATCATGCAAACTTGCATGATCTTTTTTTGTTAAATAAAAAAGTAAGACATACAATACTTCTACAAAATCACCTTAAATTTTCTGAATCTTCAATATAATAAAGAGAGATAAATTACATACTATGTATATATGTAGAGTTATTTCGAATAAAAAGTCGAACGATTATAAAAGTGAAAACTGTTGTTTTGACAAAAATCCCAATAAGCATCTTTTATAATGACAGTAATTAAACTATGCAGGTGGTGTTAAAAATATGCCTAAAGCAGGAAGGAATACTATGAATACAAGTGCATTGGCAATGAATGAAAGTCAGCTTGGAGGAATAAAGTGGACGAGTAAGTTGCGAATGAAGTTTGAACAAGTTTTCTTTAGATGGGGATTTATTATTGTTGTTATTGGTTTTCTTTTGGGAAGAGCATATATATTAACAAACATTTTACCGTTTGCATTACCGTTTTTCGCTGCCGTTTATGTTATGAAGCGAGATAAAATGCCGCTCGCATTCCTAGCTTTAATGGGAGGAGCACTTTCAGTTTCGATAGATAATTTATTTTTTACTTTCGCGTCTATCTTTACTTTCTTCATTTATAATATCTTCTTTAGTCGGTTTACACGTAAAACTGTTGGACTTGTACCATTCCAAGTATTTATCTCCGCATTAACCGCACATTTAGTTGTTGTATATTTTGCACAGCAAACTATCACCATGTACGATTTGCTCGTTAGCACGATTGAAGCGGGGCTTAGTTTCGTATTAACGATGATATTTTTACAAAGTGTTCCGCTCTTAGTAGAAAGGAAAGGGAAACAACAAGCATTAGAGACAGAAGAAATTGTTTGTTTAATTATATTACTAGCATCTGTTTTAACAGGTACGACGGATTGGTTTGTATATGACGCTTCTATTCAACATATTTTCACTAGATATTTAGTGCTAGTATTTGCCTTCATCGCCGGCGCTGCTACAGGATCCACAGTTGGGGTTGTCACCGGCTTAATATTAAGTTTAGCGAATGTGTCCAGTTTGTCTCAGCTTAGCCTTCTTGCTTTTTCTGGATTGCTTGGAGGGTTATTGAAAGAAGGGAAGCGTCTAGGCGTTAGTTTAGGTTTGTTAATTGGGACAAGCTTAATTACATTATATGTAGATAAGCAAACGAACATTGTAACAACTTTAATTGAATCAGGTGTGGCAATTGTTTTCTTTTTATTAACACCGAAACTTGTTCTGGATCGCATTGCTAAATTTATGCCGGGAACACAAGAGCATTCACAAGATCAACAACAATATTTAAGAAGAATGCGCGATGTTACAGCGAACAAAATTAATCAATTTGCAAATGTGTTTTCGGCTTTATCTAATAGCTTTTCTGTATATGGTTATGTGGAGGAGGAAGATAAAGAAACAGAGGCAGATTTATTTTTAAGTACAATTACTGCGAAAACATGTCAAACGTGCTTTAAAAAGGATCAATGCTGGGTGGTTAATTTTGACAAAACGTATGATTATATGAAACAAATAATGAGTGAAACGGAAGAAGGAACACTGCAGCATAATCGGAAGTTAGTTCGTGAATGGGACAAGCATTGTGTGAGAGGTAAGAAAGTAACAGATTTAGTAGCCGGTGAATTAGATCACTTTTATGAGGGACAAAAATTACGAAAACAAATGAAAGAAAATCGCAGAATAGTAGCGGAGCAATTATTAGGCGTATCAAAAGTTATGGAGGATTTCGCACAGGAAATACAAAGAGAGCGAGAAAATCATCAAGTACAGGAAGAACAAATTTTGCAAGCGTTTCGTGATTTTGGCGTCGAAGTGGAGCATGTTGATATTTATTGTTTAGATAGAGGGAGCATTGATATTGAGATGTTAATTCCGGCTGCATCTAATGAGCATGGTGAGTGCGAAAAATTAGTTGCGCCGATGCTTTCGGATATTCTAAAAGAAAATATTGTCGTTAAACATGAAGAAAAGTCTTCTTATCCAAATGGTCACAGTTTAATATCATTTGGTTCAGCAAAGACGTATTCTCTTGATACGGGATTGGCTACAGCTGCAAAAGGCGGTGGGTTTGTTTCGGGGGATTCTTATGCGATGATGGATTTGAGTGTGGGTAAATATGCACTTGCGATTAGTGACGGTATGGGAAATGGGCAACGAGCTCATATGGAGAGTAAGGAAACGGTAAAATTATTACAAAAAATACTTCAATCAGGTATTGATGAGGAAATAGCAATTAAATCGATCAATTCAATTCTTTCTTTAAGAACGACAGAAGAGATGTTTACAACGCTGGATTTGGCGATGGTAGATTTACGGGATGCGAATGCGAGATTTTTAAAGATCGGATCGACGCCGAGTTTTGTTAAACGCGCAAATAATATTTTGAAAATTGAAGCAAGTAATTTGCCAATGGGGATCATTGAAGATGTTGAGGTTGATGTAGTGGGTGAGCAATTAAAAACGGGCGATATTCTTATTATGATGAGCGATGGTATTTTTGAAGGAGCGCAGCATGTGGAGAACCATGAATTATGGATGAAACGAAAAATTAAGGAACTGCAAACCGAGGACCCGCAAGAAATTGCTGATATCATTATGGAAGAAGTGATTCGTTCTTGTGATGGTTATATAAATGACGATATGACAATTGTTGTGGCGAAAGTAAAGAAGAATATGCCGAAGTGGGCTACGATTCCAATTGTAGGAATGCAGGCGCAATAAAGTAAAACTTTAATCAGTGGGGGGCTCCATCCCCGCAGATAAAAAGCCCGTACCAATCGGGCTTTTTATCTGCTACTGATTCATATAGTTTATTCTGAAAAACCTAGGCGAATTCCTAGGTTTTTTTGCTTTAAAAGGTAATGTTATTATTTTTTTGAATATGTGCGGAGGATGTAAGATAAAAATGTAATTTTTGTATATCTTTTTTTTGCACAATGTTTGTAAAAGTTGTACCATTATAGACAAGGTAACTAACGTTGCTGTTCTTGTTTAATGAAAGGTGATTACGAAGTTGAAAGATACATTTGTTGAAAAGGTAGATGACTTTGTAAAGCGGCATGATGTATTAAAGGAACGTTCAACAATTGTTGTAGGAGTTTCGGGTGGCCCTGACTCTTTAGCTCTTCTATATTATTTGTTAGAAAAAAGGGCAGAAAAACAGTTGGAAATTGTAGTAGCGCATGTGGATCATATGTTTAGAGGCGACGAATCTCATGAGGATCTACAGTTTGTGCAGGATCTTTGCAAAGGACTGGGAGTTATTTGCGAAACGATAAGGGTTAACGTGTCGCAATATCAACAGCAATACGGAATGAATGCGCAGGTTGCTGCTAGAGAATGCAGATATGCATTTTTGGAAAGAATAATGAAGAAATATGATGCGAGATATGTAGCTCTTGGGCATCATGGAGATGATCAAGTAGAAACGATTTTAATGCGCCTTGTACGAGGGAGTACTCCGAAAGGGTATGCAGGAATTGCAGTGAAGCGTCCTTTTCATAATGGATATTTAATTAGGCCTTTACTTGGAGTAACGAAGGAAGAAATTGTTAATTACTGTAATGAGCTAAATTTAATTCCCCGTATAGATCCGAGTAATAAAAAGGAAGTATATACAAGGAATCGATTACGTAAATATGTCCTTCCTCATTTGAAAGAAGAAAATCCACAAGTGCATGAGAAATTTCAAAAATTTAGCGTGCAGATGCAAGAGGATGAGGCTTATTTGCAGGAATTAGCTTTTGAGAAAATGAATAAAGTAATTACAAAAAAAAGTGATAAACAAATTAGCTTATCAATTCCTGCCTTTGAATCCATGTCTATGCCTTTACAAAGAAGAGGGATTCAACTAATATTAAACTATCTTTATGAATATAAGATTCCATCTTCTCTTTCCTCTATACATATTGACAAAGTGATTGAGTTTTTTAAGCGGACACAACCTTCGGGTTCACTTGATTTCCCAGGTGATTTAAAAATTGTTCGCACATACGAGGAGTGTAGCTTTGGATTTAAACAAGAAATTGTTTCTCCTTTTTCGCAAGATTTATCAGTACCCGGGACAATTACGCTATCGAACGGGGATGAACTTGTAATAGAGGTGAGCGAAGATATACCAAGTAACATGAATGAAACAGTATTTGTTGCTAAGTATAATGATATATCATATCCACTTCGTATTCGTTCTAGGGAAAATGGAGATCGCATGTCAATACAAGGTATGAATGGCACAAAAAAGATAAAAACTATTTTTATCGAAGCAAAAGTACCAAGAGAAAAAAGAGAAGCATGGCCGGTCGTTTGTGATGCAAGTGGGAATATTATTTGGATACCCTTGTTGAAGCGATCTGTATTTGCTGTTTCGAAAGAGATGGCGAAGAAGGATAAATATATGATTATTCACTACAAAAGCAAGGAGTCTTCCGGGAGGATAATGAAATGATGAATCAAGATATCGAAAAAGTATTAATTTCTGAAGAACAAATACAAGAAAAGGTGCGCGAATTAGGTGCAATTATTGCAGAGGATTATAAAAACACAGTACCTCTTGCAATTGGTGTATTAAAAGGCGCAATGCCATTCATGGCAGATTTATTAAAGAGAACAGATACATACCTTGAAATGGATTTTATGGCTGTATCTAGTTACGGTCACTCTACTGTTTCAACAGGCGAAGTGAAAATTTTAAAAGATCTTGATACTTCTGTAGAAGGTCGCGATATTTTAATCGTTGAGGATATTATTGATAGCGGTCTTACGCTAAGTTACTTAGTGGACCTATTTAAATATCGTAAAGCGAAGTCTGTAAAAATTGTTACGTTATTAGACAAACCAACAGGCCGCAAGGTAGATTTGAAAGCGGATTATGTTGGATTTACTGTCCCACATGAATTTGTTGTAGGATATGGATTAGATTATAAAGAGCAGTACCGTAATCTTCCTTATGTAGGAGTATTAAAACCAAGCGTTTACTCAAATTAATTAAATACAGGCGTTACAATTGTATAGGAAAGTTTTTCTATGTTACGATTTACAATAGTGTTTATGCCGTGAGAGGAGGTTAGGAATGAATCGTATCTTCCGTAATACCATCTTTTATTTACTGATATTCCTAGTAGTAATTGGAATCGTGAGCTATTTTAATGGTTCAACGCAAAAAACGACATCAGTTAGCTACGATAAATTCATTACTAAACTAGAAAAAGGTGAAGTGCGCAATGTGCAACTTCAACCGAAAAATGGTGTGTTTGAGGTAAAAGGACAATTTAATACTTCTAGCCAAGGAGAACAATTTGTTACTTATGCACCAAATACTGAGGAATTACAAAAGAAAATTAATGATAAAGCGCAAGGTGCTGAAGTTAAGTATCAACCAGCAGAAGAAACAAGTGCTTGGGTAACCTTCTTTACTTCTATCATTCCGTTTGTCATTATCTTCATTTTATTCTTCTTCTTATTAAACCAAGCTCAAGGCGGCGGTAGCCGTGTTATGAACTTCGGGAAAAGTAAGGCGAAGTTATATAATGACGAAAAGAAAAAAGTTCGTTTCAGAGATGTTGCTGGAGCGGATGAAGAGAAACAAGAGCTTGTTGAGGTAGTTGAATTCTTGAAAGATCCTCGTAAGTTTGCTGAAGTTGGTGCCCGTATTCCTAAGGGTGTTCTGTTAGTGGGACCTCCAGGTACAGGTAAAACTTTATTAGCACGTGCTGTTGCAGGTGAAGCTGGCGTTCCGTTCTTCTCTATTAGTGGTTCTGACTTCGTAGAGATGTTTGTCGGTGTCGGTGCATCCCGTGTACGTGATTTATTCGAAAATGCAAAGAAAAATGCTCCTTGTATCATTTTCATTGATGAAATTGATGCAGTAGGACGTCAACGTGGCGCAGGTCTTGGTGGTGGCCATGATGAGCGTGAGCAAACGCTGAACCAATTACTTGTTGAAATGGATGGATTCGGTGCAAACGAAGGTATTATTATCATCGCTGCAACAAACCGTCCCGATATTCTTGATCCAGCATTATTACGTCCAGGTCGTTTTGACCGTCAAATTACAGTAGATCGTCCAGATGTAAATGGTCGTGAAGCTGTACTTAAAGTACATGCTCGTAATAAACCGCTTGATGATCATATCAACTTAAGAGCAATTGCAACTCGTACACCAGGGTTCTCTGGTGCCGATCTTGAAAACTTATTAAACGAAGCTGCTTTAGTAGCTGCGCGTCAAGATAAGAAGAAAATTGATATGAGTGACATTGATGAAGCGACGGATCGTGTTATTGCAGGTCCAGCTAAGAAAAGTCGTGTTATCTCTGAAAAAGAACGTAATATCGTTGCATTCCATGAAGCTGGCCATACTGTAATTGGTGTTGTCCTTGATGAAGCAGATATCGTTCATAAAGTAACAATTGTCCCTCGTGGTCAAGCTGGTGGATATGCAGTAATGCTTCCGAAAGAAGATCGTTACTTCATGACAAAACCAGAGTTACTTGATAAAATCACTGGTTTACTTGGTGGTCGAGTAGCTGAAGAGATTGTGTTTGGTGAAGCAAGCACAGGTGCTCACAACGACTTCCAACGTGCGACTGGTATTGCAAGACGTATGGTTACGGAGTTCGGTATGAGTGATAAGCTTGGACCGATGCAATTCGGTAGCTCGCAAGGTGGTCAAGTGTTCTTAGGAAGAGACTTCCATTCAGAACAAAACTACAGTGATGCAATTGCACATGAAATCGATGTGGAAATGCAAACGATTATAAAAGAATGTTATGCCCGCGCGAAACAAATTCTTACTGAAAAACGTGATAAGCTAGATATTATCGCTAAAACGTTACTTGAAGTAGAAACGTTAGATGCAGAGCAAATTAATCATTTATATGATTACGGCAGATTGCCAGAGCGTCCAACATCTTCAGATGATGTAAAAGTAAACATCAATATGAAGAAGGACGATGAAGACGTAGAAGATAAGTAAGAGATAAAGGAGTGACAATTGTCACTCCTTTTTTATTTGTAGAAAAATACTAAGTCGGAAAAATTTTTAATAAAATTAGTATTAAAAATTGAAATAGAGAGTAATCTTTTTGTAAAATGATGAGGATAGAAAAGCTGATTATATAAGTATGTGTGATATGATGTTTTTATAAGTTTTATACATACTACATAAATATAGATTAAATAAGATAAGTGGTGAGAATATGATTTTTGTATTGGATGTAGGGAACACAAATGCTGTACTAGGCGTATTTCAAGATGGGGAACTTCGTCAGCATTGGCGTATGGAAACAGATCGTCACAAGACGGAAGATGAATATGGAATGCTTGTAAAGCAGTTACTTGAGCATGAGGGTCTTTCATTTGAAGATGTGAAAGGTATTATTGTGTCTTCAGTTGTACCACCAATTATGTTTGCTTTAGAGCGCATGTGTGAAAAGTATTTTAAAATTAAACCGCTTGTAGTAGGGCCCGGGATAAAAACAGGGCTAAATATTAAATATGAAAATCCGCGTGAAGTAGGCGCAGACCGAATTGTAAATGCAGTAGCGGGAATCCATTTGTATGGAAGTCCGCTTATTATTGTCGATTTCGGTACGGCTACCACATATTGTTATATTAACGAAGAGAAGCATTACATGGGTGGAGTTATTACACCGGGAATTATGATTTCAGCGGAAGCCTTATATAGTAGAGCGGCAAAACTTCCTCGTATTGAAATTACAAAACCAAGTAGTGTTATTGGGAAGAATACAGTAAGTGCGATGCAATCTGGTATTCTTTACGGATATGTTGGACAAGTGGAAGGTATTGTTAAGCGTATGAAAGAGGAAGCTAAACAGGAACCAAAAGTTATTGCAACAGGTGGATTAGCGAAATTAATTTCAGAAGAATCAAATGTAATTGATATCGTAGATCCGTTTTTAACGTTAAAAGGTTTGTATATGTTATATGAACGTAATGCAAATTTACAGTATGAGAAAGGTGAATAAATAAGTATGAAAGATTATTTAGTAAAAGCTTTAGCATTTGATGGAGAAGTACGTGCGTATAGTGTGCGTACAACAAATACAGTAAGTGAAGCGCAAAGACGTCACGACACGTGGAGAACTGCTTCAGCAGCGCTTGGCCGTTCTTTAACTGCGGGTACAATGATGGGTGCGATGTTAAAAGGTGATCAAAAGTTAACAATTAAGGTAGAGGGTAACGGTCCGATTGGTCCAATCTTAGTGGATGCTCATGCAAATGGGGATGTACGTGGTTATGTAACGAATCCGCATGTTGATTTTGAAGGAACAGAACAAGGAAAACTACGTGTATATCAAGCGGTGGGAACAGAAGGATTTGTAACTGTAATTAAAGATATTGGTATGCGCGAGCCGTTTATTGGTCAATCTCCAATTGTTTCAGGTGAATTAGGAGAAGACTTCACGTACTATTTTGCAGTTTCTGAACAGACGCCTTCTTCTGTTGGTGTTGGTGTTCTTGTAAATGGAGATGACAGCGTATTAGCGGCGGGTGGATTTATCCTTCAAATTATGCCGGGCGCACAGGAAGAAACAATTTCATTCATTGAAGATCGTTTGCAAAAAATCCCTCCTGTATCAACATTGATCGAACAAGGTCTTTCTCCAGAAGAGCTACTATATGCAGTTCTTGAGGAAGATAAAGTAAAAGTATTAGAAACTATGGATGTTCAATTTAATTGCACTTGCTCACGTGAACGTATTGAGAGTGTGTTAATTAGTTTAGGTAAAACAGAATTAGAGCAAATTCGTGAAGAAGAAGAAGAGACGGAAGTGCACTGTCATTTCTGTAATGAACGATATAAATTCTCTAAAGAAGATATTACAAGCATAATTGTGAACTTGTAATAAGGAAGTTTGGGTAGAGAGTTGTTCGCTCGGATAGATTGACAAACAGGGAATTTTCTGACAAAATCTAAATATAGATAAAACCAATAAAAATACTCGGTGTTAGGAGTGACAGGAATGCGAGTGGCACAATCAGTTTCAGAATTAATCGGGAAAACGCCGATCGTTAAGTTGAACCGCATCGTAGAATCAGACAGCGCAGATGTATACTTAAAATTAGAATTTATGAATCCTGGGAGCAGTGTTAAAGATCGTATTGCATTAGCTATGATTGAAGATGCTGAAAAGAAAGGATTATTAAAAGAAGGCGATACAATCATTGAGCCAACAAGTGGTAACACAGGAATTGGTTTAGCGATGGTAGCGGCCGCTAAAGGATATAAGGCGATTTTAGTAATGCCAGAAACGATGAGTATTGAGCGTCGTAATTTATTACGTGCTTACGGTGCTGAATTAGTATTGACTCCAGGTCCTGAAGGAATGGGTGGGGCAATTCGTAAAGCGACTGAATTAGCGAAAGAGCATGGCTACTTTATACCGCAACAGTTCCAAAATCAATCAAATCCAGAAATTCATCGTTTAACAACAGGTCCAGAAATTGTTGAACAAATGGGTGATCAATTAGATGCGTTTATTGCAGGTATTGGTACAGGTGGAACAATTACTGGTGCTGGTGAAGTGCTGAAGGAAGCGTATAAAGATATTAAAATTTATGCAGTAGAACCTGCGGACTCACCAGTATTATCTGGTGGGAAGCCGGGTCCACATAAAATCCAAGGAATTGGGGCGGGATTCATCCCAGAGACATTGGATGTAAAGGTATATGATGAAATTATTCAAGTAAAAACAGAGCAAGCGTTTGAATATGCGAGAAGAGTGGCTAAAGAGGAAGGTATTTTAGTTGGTATCTCTTCAGGAGCAGTTATTTATGCAGCGACAGAAGTTGCGAAAAAATTAGGTAAAGGGAAAAAAGTACTTGTTATTATTCCAAGTAACGGTGAACGTTATTTAAGTACACCACTTTATCAATTTGAATCATAATTGAATGTGATTGAAAAGCATCCTTGAAAAAGGATGCTTTTTTCTTTTTGGATTGGAAATAGGAAAAGAGTGATTGACTAGAAAACTTCATGTAAAATAAGAGGTAGTATAATTAATTTATTTTCACTAACCTTCGAGTATAATCATTTTCTATATAAAGAGCTTATGTAGTTTGAGGTGGTTAATCTAAGAGGGTGGGATAAAAGAAGACGGGGTGTTGATATGCAACGAAGAAAATCTTTAGCGCTTTCTATTCCATATCAGTTAGATTTCTTTAAGCAATATAAATTTCTTTCTCGGGATAAGCCGCAACATATTTTGCTAGAAAGCGGCCGTGGCGGTCGTTATAACATAGTGGGGTTAAACCCAGTAGCGGTAATCCAAGGGAAGGGTGAAACGTTACATATAAGCGAAAGTGGTAAGGAAACAATAAAGCGAGGGAATCCATTAGATTTAATGCAAGAATATATGGAAAAATGGAAAACAGACTACAATCCAGAGTACCCGCCGTTTCAAGGTGGTGCGATTGGCTACTTTAGTTATGATTGTATCCGTTATATCGAAAAACTCCCTTCTCTTGCAGAGGATGATCTGAATATACCCGATATATTCTTTTTATTATTTGACGATGTGTTCGTCTATGATCAAGAAGAAAAAGTATTGTGGATTATTACACATTATGTAGATAAGCATGCAGAGGCGGAAGAACGATTACATGAATGGAAGAATCTTTGGGCGGCAGAAGTGCCTGAAGTGACTATGCCGTTTGAACGTCCTGAAAAGAAAAATGAAGCGGTTGCTTTTACAGAAGAAGGCTTTATGAAGGCTGTTGAACGTATTCAAGAATATATTGGAAATGGTGATGTGTTTCAAGTAAACTTGTCGACAAGGCAAGAAAGAACTTTACAAACGCATCCGCTAGAAATTTATACAAGTCTTCGTAAAATTAATCCATCTCCATATATGGGATACTTGGAGCTTGGGGATTTTCAAATTGTTAGTGCTTCGCCTGAATTGCTAATTAAAAAACAAGGGCAAGAAGTAAGTACAAGACCAATTGCTGGTACAAGATCCCGCGGTGCGAATGAACAAGAGGATGAAGAATTAGCGAGGGAATTAATTGAGAACGAAAAGGAACGAGCGGAGCATGTAATGCTTGTAGATTTAGAACGAAATGATTTAGGGCGCGTTTGTAAATATGGCACTGTAGAAGTAGATGAATTTATGGTAATTGAAAAGTACTCACATGTTATGCATATCGTTTCTAATGTGCGTGGTGAGGTGGAAGAAGATAAGGATGCTTTCGATTTAGTGAAAGCTGTATTCCCTGGTGGAACAATTACTGGTGCCCCGAAAATACGTACGATGGAAATTATTGAAGAATTAGAACCTGTTCGCCGAGGGATTTATACAGGTTCAATTGGTTGGATTGGTTATTCTGGAGATACGGAATTGAATATTGTAATTAGAACGCTTCTTGCTAAAGATGGGCAAGCGCATGTGCAGGCAGGAGCGGGAATTGTAATTGATTCAAATCCGAAAAATGAATATAAAGAGTCGTTAAAAAAGGCAATTGCTTTATGGCGTGCAAAAGAAAGTAGCGAAGAAATGGTTAGGTGAGAGAAATGATATTAATGATTGATAATTATGATTCTTTTACATTTAATTTAGTGCAATTTCTTGGAGAACTTGGACAAGAGCTTGTTATTAAGCGTAATGATGAAGTGACTATTGCAGATATTGAGAATATGAAACCAGATTTCTTAATGATTTCACCAGGTCCATGTAGTCCGAATGAAGCGGGAATTAGTATGGAAGCTATTAAATACTTTGCAGGAAAGCTTCCGATTTTTGGAGTTTGTCTTGGGCATCAATCTATTGCGCAAGTCTTTGGTGGAGAAGTTGTTCGAGCAGAGCGATTAATGCATGGGAAAACGTCGCCTATGCATCATGATGGAAAGACGATTTTCTCGGACATTCCTAATCCATTTACTGCAACGCGTTATCATTCCCTTATTGTGAAGAAAGAGACGTTACCTGATTGCTTAGAGGTAACATCTTGGACAGAGGAAGGGGAAATTATGGCGCTTCGTCATACAACATTACCGATTGAAGGTGTGCAGTTCCATCCGGAATCTATTATGACTTCTCATGGGAAAGAATTATTACAGAATTTCATTCGCAAATATAGTCCAAGCGTGGCATCATGTTAATTTACGTAAATGGTGAATATGTAGAAGCGAATGAAGCGAAAATTTCTCCTTATGACCATGGTTATTTATACGGACTTGGAGTTTTTGAGACGTTTCGTATTTATAATGGTCATCCTTTCTTGTTGGATGATCATTATAAACGTTTAATAGATGCGCTAGATACATTGCAAATCAAATGGACAATGACAAAAGATGATGTAATGCTTATTTTGAAAAATCTACTCGTTAAGAATGAATTGGAGCATGCATATGTTCGTTTTAATGTATCGGCGGGTGTAGATGAAATAGGATTGCAAACGGAAATGTATGAAGAGCCGTCGGTTATTGTTTTTATAAAACCTTTACCAGCCCCAGGGGATATAGTGGAAAAAGAAGGGGTTGTTTTAAAACAAGTGCGAAATACACCAGAGGGTGCGTTTCGCTTGAAGTCCCATCATTATTTAAATAACATTTTAGGGAAACGCGAAATTGGAAATGTTGTGGATAAGGAAGGTATTTTCCTTACTGAAGCAGGTTATGTTGCAGAGGGTATTGTTTCGAATCTCTTTTTTGTGAAAGACAATGTTTTGTATACGCCTTCGCTAAAAACAGGGATTTTAAATGGTATCACTCGTGCATTTATTATAAAGGTTGCAGAGGAGCTTCGTATAGAAATAAAGGAAGGTTTCTTTACGAAAGATGAATTGCTTTCAGCAGATGAAGTTTTTGTAACGAATTCCATTCAAGAAATTGTTCCGCTTTATCATATAGAGGGACGAGATTTCCCGGGTAAAGTCGGAATGATTACAAAAAGGTTTATGCATCTTTATGAAATGCAGAGAGAGAAATTGTGGAGTAGAAATGAATTGCGAAGAGGAGATGTGTAATTTGAAGTGGAATTATGATTTGCGCTGCGGCGAATATACATTGAATTTAAATGAAAAGACATTAATTATGGGGATTTTAAATGTAACGCCAGATTCATTTTCTGATGGTGGGAGTTACAACGAAGTGGATGCTGCGGTGCGCCATGCGAAAGAAATGAAAGATGAAGGTGCTCATATTATTGATATTGGTGGTGAATCTACTCGCCCGGGTTTCGCTAAAGTTTCGGTGGAAGAAGAAATTAAACGAGTTGTTCCGATGATCCAGACGGTTTCGAAGGAAGTGGAATTGCCTATTTCTATCGATACGTATAAAGCAGAAGTTGCGAAACAAGCAATTGAAGCTGGTGCTCACATTATTAATGATATTTGGGGGGCGAAGGCGGAACCGAAAATTGCTGAAGTTGCAGCTCATTATGATGTACCTATCATCTTAATGCATAACCGTGACAATATGAGTTATCGTAATTTAATGGCGGATATGATTGCTGATTTGTATGACAGTATTAAAATTGCTAAAGCTGCTGGTGTACGAGATGAGAATATTATTTTAGACCCAGGTATTGGTTTTGCTAAGACGCCTGAACAAAATTTGGAAGCGATGCGTAATTTAGAACAGTTAAATGTACTAGGTTATCCAGTTCTTTTAGGCACTTCAAGAAAGTCCTTTATTGGACATGTACTAGATTTACCGGTAGAGGAACGTCTTGAGGGAACTGGAGCTACCGTTTGTCTCGGTATTGAAAAGGGCTGTGAATTTGTTCGTGTTCATGATGTGAAAGAAATGGCGCGTATGGCTAAAATGATGGATGCGATGATTGGTAAGGGGGTAAAGTAATTGGATAAAATTTATATCCATGATATGGAGTTTTACGGTTATCATGGTGTATTCCCAGAGGAAAATAAATTAGGTCAGAGGTTTAAAGTTGATTTAACGGTAGAATTGGATTTGAAACGTGCAGGAGAAAGTGATGACTTAGAGCATTCTGTCAATTATGGAGAGCTTTTTGAATTGTGTAGGAAAGTTGTCGAAGATAGAACGTATAAGCTTGTAGAGAGCATCGCTGAAAATATCGCTACAAATATATTGAAACAATATGAGAGTATTTCACGATGTACAATTAAGGTAATTAAACCAGATCCGCCGATACCGGGGCATTATCGCGCTGTAGCGGTAGAAATTACGAGAGAACGTTCATGAATAATATAGCGTACATTGCATTAGGTTCGAATATTGGAGAGCGTTATACGTATTTAACTGAAGCGATTCAGTTTTTAAATAAAAGTCCGTATATCCAAGTTGATGATGTTTCATCAGTGTATGAAACTGATCCAGTTGGCTATACTGACCAAAGTTGCTTTTTAAATTTAGTTATAAAAATTTCTACCAATTTATCACCACAAGAATTATTGAAAGTAACGCAAAAAGTAGAGAATGACCTAGGAAGAAAAAGGGAAATTAGATGGGGTCCGAGAACCATCGACCTTGACATCTTACTCTATAATCAAGAAAATATTGAAGCAGAGAATCTTATTGTTCCGCATCCGCGGATGTTCGAAAGAGCTTTTGTTATCGTTCCGTTGTTAGAAATTAATCAAGATATAAAACAAGACATTTCACGTTCACAAGTAGAAGAAATGAAAAGGCGAGAGGGAGTAACGGTATGGAAGCAGAAAAATGGGGAAGACGCATTCGTGCTTTTCGAAAGCTGAAAGGCTATACACAAGAGGGTTTTGCTAAAGAATTAGGGGTATCTGTATCTGTTTTAGGTGAAGTTGAGAGAGGGAATCGATCGCCTTCCCAAGATTTTGTAGTAGAAGTTGCTAAAGCATTAAAGGTCTCGATAGATGAACTAATGCCAAAGTAATTATGAAGGAAGGAGTAAATCGAGTGTTAAAGATTGCAAATATTGAGATGAAAAATCCGGTTGTACTAGCACCGATGGCGGGAGTGTGTAACTCTGCATTCCGTTTAACCGTAAAAGAATTTGGTGCAGGCTTAGTTTGTGCTGAAATGGTAAGTGATAAGGCGATATTACTTAATAATAAGAGAACGTTAGATATGTTATATATCGACGAGAGAGAAAAGCCATTAAGTTTACAAATTTTTGGCGGAGAGAAAGAAACGCTTGTAGATGCTGCGAAATATGTAGATAAATATACGACAGCAGACATTATTGATATTAATATGGGTTGTCCAGTACCAAAAATCACTAAGTGTGATGCAGGAGCAAAATGGCTTTTAGATCCAAATAAAATATATGAAATGGTAGCGGCAGTTGTAGATGCTGTTGAAAAGCCAGTTACAGTTAAAATGCGTATTGGTTGGGATGAAGAACATATTTTCGCGATAGAAAATGCTAGAGCTGTTGAGCGTGCTGGTGGACAGGCAGTGGCAGTTCATGGACGTACACGAGTGCAAATGTATGAAGGAAAAGCAGATTGGGATATTATTAAACAAGTAAAGCAAGCTGTGAATATTCCGGTTATTGGAAATGGTGATGTTGAAACACCGCAAGATGCGAAGCGTATGCTTGATGAAATTGGTGTAGATGGTGTTATGATTGGTCGTGCTGCTCTTGGGGATCCGTGGATGATTTATCGTACGGTAAAGTATTTAGAGACGGGTGAATTAATGCCGGAACCAACAGTGCGCGAGAAAATTGATGTATGTATGTTGCATCTAGATCGTCTTATCGATTTAAAGAATGAAAATGTTGCTGTAAGAGAGATGAGAAAGCATGCGGCTTGGTATTTAAAAGGTGTTCGTGGTAATGCGAGTGTGCGTAATGGCATCAATACTTGCAACACACGTCAAGACCTTGCGAATGTATTAGGTGCATTTGTAGAAGAAGTAGAAGCGAAACAACAAACAATTTATGTTGGTTAATAAGGGAATGTAGAAGATTGACATTCTTCTACACACTTCCTATAATTACGTGAAAGAAAGAAGAACTGCCAGTTAGTTGCTGGCAGTTTTTCTAGTTGAGTAGAAAATGCTATACTGTATATATTGTAAAAATTAATAGAGCTGGAGTGATATCAATATCATGGATAACATGAACCACGAAGAATTAAACGACCAATTGCTTGTTCGTCGTGAAAAGCTACATAATTTACGTGAGCAAGGAATCGATCCGTTCGGTAAACGATTTGAACGCACAAATTCAACAACGGACTTAGTAAGTCTATATGGAGAATTCTCTAAAGAAGAATTAGAAGAGAAAGAAATCACTGTTTCTATCGCTGGTCGTATTATGACAAAACGCGGTAAAGGAAAAGCTGGATTCGCGCACATTCAAGATTTACACGGACAAGTTCAAATTTACGTTCGTAAAGATACTGTTGGAGATGAAGAGTACGAATTATTTACGACAGCAGATTTAGGTGACTTAGTAGGTATTGAAGGTAAAGTGTTCAAAACGAACGTTGGAGAACTTTCAGTAAAAGCAACAGGATTTACACTTTTAACGAAATCCCTTCGTCCATTACCGGATAAATACCATGGATTAAAAGATGTTGAACAACGTTACCGTCAACGTTACTTAGACTTAATTACAAGTATGGAAAGTCGTGAAACATTTGTTACTCGTAGTAAAATCATTCGTGAGATGAGAAGATATTTAGATGACAACGGTTATCTTGAAGTAGAAACGCCTATGATGCACGCGATTGCAGGTGGAGCATCTGCTCGTCCTTTCACAACGCACCATAATGCGTTAGATATGGAATTATATATGCGTATCGCAATTGAACTTCATTTAAAACGTCTTATTGTGGGTGGATTAGAAAAAGTTTATGAGATTGGCCGTGTATTCCGTAATGAGGGTGTATCAACTCGTCATAACCCTGAGTTTACGATGATTGAATTATATGAAGCATATGCTGATTATAATGATATTATGAAACTAACAGAAAATATGGTTGCTCATATTGCGAAAAAAGTATTGGGTACAACAACGATCCAATATGGTGATTATGAAATTAATCTAGAACCAGAATGGACACGTCTTCATATGGTAGATGCAATTAAGCAACACTCTGGAGCGGATTTCTGGAATCCAATGAGTGTAGAAGAAGCGCGTGAACTTGCAAAAGAACATAATGTAGAAATTAAGGATACAATGGAAGTTGGTCATATTATTAATGAGTTCTTCGAACAAAAAGTAGAAGATAAATTAATCCAACCGACATTTATTTATGGTCATCCGGTAGAAATTTCGCCACTTGCGAAAAAGAATGACGAAGATCCACGATTCACAGATCGTTTCGAGTTATTTATCGTTGCACGTGAACATGCGAATGCATTCACTGAGTTAAACGATCCAATCGATCAAAAAGAACGTTTTGAAGCTCAATTAAAAGAGCGCGAGCAAGGTAATGATGAAGCTCACATGATGGATGATGATTATATCGAAGCTCTTGAGTACGGTATGCCTCCTACGGGCGGATTAGGAATCGGTATTGATCGTTTAGTTATGTTATTAACAAATGCACCATCTATTCGCGATGTACTATTATTCCCTGCTATGCGTCATAAGCAAGACTAAGCTTTGGAGATTTCTCCAAAGCTTTTTTTTTACTATGAGTGATTTGAAGGAAGTGGGTTTTGATAGGGATCGTTTAGAAATTATATTTATATAGAAGAAACATGCTATTTTTATGCTTTTTTACTAAGTTGAAAATTTTATTAGAAAAACTATTGCATTTTAATAAGCGAACTGGTATATTTATATTCGTTGCCACGAGAGGTAACAAAAGAAACAAACGAAAAACAACTTATTTAAAAAAGTTGTTGACGAAAATATAACAAAATGTTATATTGATAAAGTCGCTTCTGAGCGACCAAGTAGTTCTTTGAAAACTGAACGAAACAAACAACGTGAAACGTCAATTTTTATTTTTAGATGCTAGACAAACTAACTTTATTGGAGAGTTTGATCCTGGCT
>NZ_JBPWGY010000021.1:0-44420 GCF_051780025.1 Bacillus cereus group sp. BceL062
GTTTTTTCTTTACACCTCTAAAGAAGCATTGTGTCCATTATGTGTTAAAACGTGTGTTTTTGTCCAGCTATATTTTCTATTTTAGACAAAATGGACATAAAGTAAATAATAAATGTGGTACGAGTTGTGGTCAATGTGGTTTATGTGGTCAAAAGAGAGTGAGCATTTTATATGCCACTCTCTTCTTATATATATGACCATTATTATTTTTGGATCTGTTTATGACCACGGCCACTCACCTTTAATATCCGCGCTTTTTTCTCTTTTATTTATCATCGACAAAAGATGACACATATAAAATATTCACATCTGCTATTCTTGATTTAACAATTATGGATTCTTACAGGGGGAAAGTTATGTTTAAAAAAATACCGTTAGTTATCTTTGCTGTTTTATTCACATTTACTTTATCAGCTTGTTCTTCAAATAACTCTACTGTATCAAAACACGCCAATAAGACTGAAGTTAAAAATGTCCCAACGGAAGCAACGAGTTTTGTTACTAATTTTAATAAAGTTTTAGATGAAAAAGGTAGTTCTACTAACACAGCGAAACTTTCTCAGGAATTAAAGATTGAAAAGGAGCAAGGGTATCAAGATAAAGCTTTATATGTTATTTCGTTAATCGATCACCAAAATATAAAAGATGGAAACATTGAATTAGGGAATATGAACAATTTCCGAATTATTTTAGATGATAAACAAAAGGAAATAAAAAGAATTACTTATTTAGGTGACGATCCGAACACATTCTTATTCTCACTTGAATCGTTAAAAATTGATGCGACTCAAGAAGTAAAAAACATGCTAGAAGATATCCGCATCAAAATTGATCGCAAGGATCCAAAAGTAGAATCTGGAGCGATTACAAAAAAATATCAAGTTTCTTTTACCTATGACCCGAATAGTCCAACAGCATTATTGAATTTCAAATTCGAGAAAAATAATTTTTAAAAAAAGAGCTGAATTCATATTTGGCTCTTTTTTATTGAAATTCTGGTACAACATAAACTTTTATAAATACATCATGCTTCATTGCGAATTTTTCTAATGCTTTCTGTCTGTGTTCTGTCACTGTAAAAAAATGAATGATTGGTACTTTCCCATTGTATTTATTTTTGTAATATGCTGTAAATTCACCATATCTACTCATTTTCTCACTGTTAATGTTCATCATCTGGGTCCGATCTATTTCTACAGCATTTAATATGTCTTCTTCATCTCGAAATTTCACATCTGGAATAATTGTCTTCTTATTATCATTTACTTTATAACGTATAGGTGTTTCTATCTGCCAGTCATCCGGACAAAACAGATAGAGCCACGCTTCATTTCTCATAAGGCTGTGCGCTAATCGAATTGTTGGTACTATTTTTTCTGTATCATCGAATAGCGCGCGTCCTTTTTTATTTAAGTAATATACAAATTCTTTTTTATACACTGTACTATTAACAAAAGAGCTTAAATCCTTTAATATACGGTTTGCATTTCTTATACCACCTAAATCATGTATGGCCATTAAATGTCTACGTGTAGCAAATTTCAGCTTTCTAATCGAGGTCAGAATCATCATCTGACGATTCAATTTGATGTGTGTTTGTATATTCATGTTTCTCCACCTCATATTGTTTTAGTACATTCCACATCGTTTCATTTGAAATATAAGGTACTTGTATCTCTGTTAACCTATCCGTTTTAAATAACGCGCGTCCCGGTATACTTTTAATCGATTCTAGTCCGCATTCATCTATAACCACTTGGGAAGCTGTTTGTGTTGGTAGTCTGAAACCGAGCTTTGCATCTGAATTTTGCTTAACTTGTCGCGGTAATGTATCTCCTGTTGGGTACTGTGTACAAAAAATCAATCTGAAACCAAGTGCCCCACCAATCCTTGCTATATAAGAAAGCATCCTTTGGCATGCAATTAATAATTTTTGCTGTTCTTTACTCATGCTCTTATCAGGACAAAGCTCAGCCCCTTCATCAACTATTATGAAATGTCGTTCTTTTATATTTGTTTCCACAACGTTTGTATAATGCCTTTCCTTCATATAGCACATTTTCTCTTCCATCTTTTCAAGAATTGTATTTAAAACTTGAAATGCTTGAATCGGCTTTTCTGCTATAGATTCAACTTGCTTCAAATTTTGATATGGCCCAAACTCTAAACCGCCTTTTAAATCGACAATGTATAAATAAGTATGATCTGATTGTGCCGTAATAAGAGATGTCATTACATTTTTTAAAAATACGGTTTTCCCCATACGTGTTAGGCCACCTAAAGTCATGTGTGGCGTTTTATCAAAATTATGGTAAATTAACTCTTCTAAGCTTTGCCCTATAGGTACAAGCCATTTCCCTTGTTCAACTAATGTTTTTGACCATTCCCACTTATTAGGTATGTCTTTATGAAATACTCGAATACTTAATTTATAGTTATCATAATGGATCCGAACAGGTTTATTTAACCCCTCACTCACAACATCCTCTACCTTCTGAATAATTTTACTCGGCATACCTACAGGTAATGTGTAAATGTATGTTGTACTACGATCATCATCAACTTGCTTTTGAAACTTTGGATAATGTAGCTTATCTTCTCTTTTAATAGCGATTCCACTCACTTCAAAAAAGACTTGAATCTTCTTTTTATCAACATCTTTTCGTTTGAACTTATCACTCACTAATGCATAAGTTAATGCTGCTATAGGGATCATTAGTAACTCCAGCATAAACATTTCCCCCTTAGATATCCTATAAGGATAACATTGCACTATTTTGGAATATAACAGGACAAGCATTTTCTTATGGCCTTCCTGTTGTCCCGACCTTCCACATTGTATTCCTTCATAGAAACATAATTAGAACATAACGTAGAAGATATAAGAACGAGCCTGTGAGCGTTGTGTACAAGGTTATTCGTGGAAGCAAATGAGGAATACTCTTCCCCATTTTTTCTGCTGCCTTCATTGCAACTACTGACAAGCCTGTTGCCGTCCAAATAATTACCGCTTCCCCTGCTAGTGTCATGTTTATTCCTCCTCTTCCTTTTCACGAAATGTAATACCTTTTCTTGTACGGACGACATCATAACAATCCATTAGAATCTCCCAATTAAATACCTCTTCTTCCTCACCATATAGATCTTCTTCTAATACCTGTGACAAACTGAAATACTCTTTATATTCTTTTTGATCATAGACTTTGTGATTAATCATGTGATTTCTAATTGATTCCGTTTCTTTTATGGACCTTGATTCGTTATACATTTGACGTAATTCTTTTGAAGGATGTAAATATGGAGTTGTGTTCAAGTGATTATACTGCCAACGCATGTAACCCTCTCCCATCTTGATGTCCTTAGTTCCACTTGGTATTCCTCGTGGTCTTGATATAGGTATATGAACTAGAATGAAATACATTGCCTGTCCACCTGAAATTTATTTTTTAAAAGGACAAAAATAATTTCACAAGAATATACAAATAGGGGGTGTAAATATGCTACGTAGCAATTTAAAACATATTGTAGATGAAAAAGGGTTACGTTACGGATTTGTGGCTAAAAAAGTTGGTATAGCTAATTCTACAATGACCAACCTACTTCAAGGAGGAACACCGACACTTTTAGTCGCTATTAGAATTGCTAAAGTTCTTGATATGAGAGTAGAAGATATTTGGATTGAAGAAGAATTTAAAAATACATAAACACATTCATATAAAATCACGCTTCGAAAAGAACAAATGTTCGTGTATAATGATTATAAATTACACAAATCGGGGGATCATCATGGAAAATGAAAACTGGGGAACACCTACTTTAAAAGGACGCGGGATGGTAAAGTGGAGACCGTTTGCTTCACTTCCGGAACAGTTCATAGGAATTAATGAAATGCTTAACGATTTAAATAAACTTCCTAAACCTATTGTCAGTGAAGATATGCGGGAACAAATAGAACGTGGACTTATCCAATCAATGCAAACTCATGAAGAGATTCTAATTTCTTATTACCGCGATGGTTTGATTCATGACATGTACATAAATGTTCAACATATAGAGCCAATGCTAAAAACTATTTATTGTACGGATGCATTTGGACTAAATGCAGAATTTAAATTTGATGAATTAGTGAATATAAATTAAAAAAAAGCCACCTTTTTATAAGATGGCTTTTTCTATTTCCCTCACGAAATTCCTTTTCCACAGGTACAGAATTTCTTGTCCAATCATTACTCTTATTCTTCACATAGCATGTATTAAAAAGGAGGTACACGCTTAATATGTCAAACTATTATTACGACCGATCACATAAGTGCTACCGGAAAAAACGTAAAAAATACGATTGTGAATGTCATTGTGAGCCTCGCTACCAAACCTATACATCAGGTCCTTTATTCCGTAATGCGGACACGGACTTCATTCAAGTTTCTGCACTTAATCAAACAGACGAACCGCAAACGGTAACTATAGCGGTACAGAATTATCAAGATACTTGTGATGGTGATACATTCCCTTCATATGGTTATCTTTGTGGGGAGTTAATTAACGACGATAACGGTGGTTCAGATGAGGAATTAAGCAACGGGAATGGTAACGGAAACGGCGGATGTATCTATTGCGAGCCTGAAGGGGTAATCCCGTTTATTGGTCCAGTAACATTTACGATTCCAGCACGGCAATTGTTTAGCGTAAGGGTGTTTTACCCACAAGACCCTATCCGACCACAAGAACCGACATACGTAGTTCGAGTGACAATACCAACAGACCCCTACTCACCCCAAGACCCTATTCGACCGCAAGACCCTTACCGCCCAGTTACTATAAACACATGGGGCATTAACTTTGCGGGTGTGATACAGCAAGGAAATACAGTGGTGAACGATCAGTTTTCCCCAGGTGATCCGCTTATGCCAGTTGACCCCATTTAATACGGAATAAATAAAAAAAGCCGCCCAATTAAGGACGGCTCTTTTTCACTTCACATACACATAGGCTTCATTTGCTGTTACATAGTATGTTTTACCTTTGCTATTGTGTACTTTATATTGTGGTGAACCATTTACATTTACTTTTACATCAATTGTGAATCCTAAACCTGCATCTACAGAACCAGCAACATCTTTATCTTGCCAAGATGGAGCATCATAGAAACGTAGATTGTTAACTTTAGATACAACGCGTTTTCCTACAATAGAGGAATCCACTGTACTCTTCTTACTAAACTTCACATAAGATGGATCGTTCTTAATCCACTGATTTCCACCAAGATTTAACCAACCATCCTTTTCAGCCCATACAACATAAGATTCTGGTTTATTTAGCTGACGAATCTTAGAATAACTTGTATCTGGTCCTTTACGTAAATTAACGTTGTATCCTTCAATATAAGCAATACCATCTGTTACCGCTGTCGGTACCTCTCCCGGTTTAGATGGCTTTTCAGGCACAGAAACATCCACATTAGAATTGTTATATGCTCGTTGTACATCTGCTCTAAATTGAGCTTCTGAAACGCCATGAGACTTTAAGTAATCAAGTGGATCTTCATGATCTGTTCCACCAAGGTATTTTGTTACATCATAGTGAGTCCATAATCCTTTATCTACAGATAAACCGCGATCACGTAGGATTTTAGCAAGTAACTTCACGTATTTATCATAGCTGCGTTTGAATTTATCGTAATCCGCTGTTTCGCAAAGTTCAACATGTACAAAGCGTTTATTAGCTGAAGGACCTCCACCGTAAGCAATGTACTTTGTATCCGCGATTTGGATTGTTTCATTCCAGTCAACCGCATAGTGAACAAATGCGTTTCTCCATGTACGAGACTCATATTTTTGGATATTAATAGCCGGAGCTTCAGGAGTCGCTGTACTATGAGCTACAACTCCCTCATATGCACCCACGCCATAACGGTATGGTTGTTTAGGTAAATCAGAAATAATAAGCGTTCTATCAGCAAAAGCGCTTGTAGCAAACGAGCCAGCAAGCACTAGAATCATAAGAAACGAGGTAATATGTTTCATTGTCTTTTTCATTTAGCATCAACATCCTTTTTTATAATTTTTGTGTGGTCAAATAATCCACTTGCTGACAATCCAATGATGATTCCTTGAAATACATTTGTTTTGATATCTCCGTCCAAAAATAAAACGCCTAGCACAATGCCAAGCGTTAAATTTAATAACGGAACATATTTTGTTTGTAATCCAATTGTTTTGGCGATTTGTGACAGACCAACTACAATTCCAATCATTACTGTTAAACTAATCATTACATACCACCTCCTTTCATTAAAAGAGTGAGGATACCTCCAACGATTCCTCCAACAATTAAACGTAAGATCCAGGTAGTATTGGCACCGATCTTATCTAACTGTTTAGTGATATTAATAATGTCTTTTTCGTTACCAGTTGTTCGCATCTCTAAACTTTTAATTTCCAAACGAATGTCCTTGATATCTTGCTTTATTTCTTGAACATCATTTCTTACATCTTGTAACCCTTCCACTTTGACCACCCCTTTTTAGGCAATAAAAAAGAGCGACATATTTAACTGTCCCTCTTTGGCTTATTCTTTTTCGATTGGTGCGACTTGTTGTGCTGCTATTTGTTCTTCAAGCATTTTAATTTTCGCTTCCATCTCTGCCTTTTCTCGTTCTAATTCTTCTTTTGTAGGGGCGAAATATATTGCTTTTACTGATTTTTCTATTTCTAAATCAATTGCCTGTAACTCTGCAACCCTTCCATTCCAGACAACCTTATAGTTTTGTATAGTGTCGGTTACATAACGATCAACTCGGAAGAAATGCATATAATCACTACTTGGTATAATATGTTGACCACATTCTAACCGCGTTATATTCCCTGCATCATCCGAATCACCATAAATACACGTTTTATACCGTTCATGAAGCTCATACTTTTCTTTCAATTCCATTGGTATCACCTCTCTAGCCATTTACTCAATACCCTTGCGTATGCTGTATGGTTCGCACTATTCGATGCTAACATTAAATAGACGTATCTCATTTGCCCTGTTGGTACACCTAAATCAATGGTTGCATTTACATAATAATCGTCTGCGATTGTTTTACTATGCATGGTATACCATAAATCTGCCCCATAAATATCTCTAATTTTCACTTGAGCTGCTGAACCTGGATCAATTGCAAGACTCAATGCAAAAACAAGGTACCTACCTGTATGTTTAAACGTGAAATAATTACAATTACTCCATGTCGTATTTCGTGTTGCGTACCAATAGGCATTAAAATTCACACCCGGTGACATAAATGGAGGTTCGTGAGAACTAACACCCATATCAAAATTCGCTGTGCCATCTATGATTAAATTGTATCCGTCTGGACGTTCTATTTGTATCGCACCTTTTTTACAGTACACCCCTCGATAATCCATTCTGGCAAAAGAATCAGCCTTTGCGGTATTAGCTGTTATACCACTTGAATCCAGCGATATTGTAGTTGGAAGTGGACTCGTTAAACGTAAATCCCCTTGAATTTTATCAATTCTAGCTTGTACCTCATCAGGGTTTTCAGTCCAATCTCCTACCATGTTTCCCTCTTGAAGCATAAACTCTATTACATTTAAGGTACCACCTGTTCCTAATCCTCCAAATATAAAAGGTGTGAAGAATAAATCTTTGTCTTTTGGTGTTAAAAATGTGACATAAATACGTTTCCATTGTTTAGCCGGAAAAGACTGATCATATTTAATAATCTCCACTTGCTGCCCAGAAGTATCTTTTGATGTGTGCGCCCAAAAATGTAAAGGTGATACGTTCCCCCCTGCTCCTGCTGCTGATCCATATACCATAACTGTATACGTATAATACATATCCCGCTTTAAAGGCATGTTCCTGTCAAGGTACTTCACACCATTAGGCATTGGAACCTTTAATGTTGTTTTACCGTTATAAAGAACGGAAGTGTCTGGATAGGCTGGTCCTGAACCATTATCAGCCCACATTCTATTTGCAATAAAATCGGCTGTATTTTTAAGCATATTTCTTCCGCCGGGCATTTGATTATCCACGTTTTCTTTTGCTTTTGCTTGAATCAATTCGCTTAAAGCGTCCACAGATTGATAGTATTTGAGCCATGTATCACGCCACACGGTGGGATTGATCGGGATTACCTTGTCTTTATTACCAATGGATGTATCCCATGCATCAATCGGTGTAAGAGCTTCTAAATACGTTTTTAAATTTGTGTATTGAGTTGCTACGGCTATATAGTTTGTATTTGAAGTTGGTATTCCAATATTGATTGCCTGTTTGCGGACAGAGGAGAACTCACCTTTACCTCCACTGTCTAAAGCATTAGCGACTGGCAAGGTGTTTGCTGTATCAGGCAAAACAGATCCGATTATATTTGCTAGTTTATCTTTCACGTAACTTCTTTCTGTAATATCAATCTTCGAATCGTCGGCAAGATTTGAAAGAGTAGTAGTTGCATTTTCGATTTTGTCATTTGCATCCTTATCCAACGATGCTAAGTCTAGGGATTGAACTACCCAACTCTTCCCATCCCACATTTTCAAAACGTTGGGTTTAACAGATGAATCTATCCATAGTGTTCCTGTAGTCGGATTACTAGGGGCTGAACCACTAATTAATGCATCGTTTAAATCAAGTAACGTTATAAAACCTGCTGCTTTTGGCACACTATCACCTACTCAATCTCACAAATCACAGTGCCTTTACCCGTAATTTCTGATGCTTGCACCGTAAGTGTTTTTCCTGTTTTGTAATTTGTTGTTCCGCCCCAATTTGGAACCATCGTTCCACCTGCGTTATATAAGTACCATCTGTATTGATATTTTGTTCCAGCTGCATCTACTTCTGCACCTGCTTGGTACACTTTCGCAATAACTTGTACCGTACCTTGTCCGTTTTTAAAGACATTTCCTGTTAGCGCTATTGGTGTAACTTGCAATGGGTCTGTTTGGTCTGCAAACGTAACAACATCCACATACGTTTTAGAACTATAAGTGGCAATACATTTAAAAGATGCCATCCCGGCTACAGCTCCGGCTGGAATTGTTAATTTATCAGTGGTATATCCACTTGTTCCTCCACCTGTTGCTGTGGCAGTAAGTTTTAACCATCCGATACCTCCACCTTGATCCGTAGAAACGGAAGCATCTTGTTTATACCATTGATAAGTAACGCCTGTTGTTTGCTGCGTCGAACCATTAAAGACATCACATTCAGCGATAAGACTGCCTGCACTATTTCTAAAAATGTTTCCATTTGGCGCCCATACATATGCAGCAATAGCGTTTTGACCGTTCGCACCATTACTACCATTTGTTCCATTCGTTCCGTTTGTCACCTTTACTAATTCAATATCCAGTTTAGATGTGATATCCAATCCTGTGGTTGGATCAGTCCACACCACTTCACAAAGATATACTTGTTGATTTTTAGATGCTAAAATATTCGTTTTAATTGTGAGTGGTTTTCCAGCTCCAGTACCGATTGAATAATTTGTATCATTTGCAATTGGAGTATTATTACCTTGCTCATACCAGATAATGCTCTTTACTTGTCCGATAATATCTGTTGCTGTACCTGAAACAAATAAAGACGGAGTTAATATCATATTATTTGTTGCCCAGTTAGGCGTATAAGTATTTCCATTCGGATTAAAGATTTGTACTTTCGCTTGATTCGATCCAATATATCCCGTTACACTTCTTGCATCATTTATATCAATTAAAGTAATCTGACCAGTTGCTATAGGTCCCATTTGATCTCTCCCTTTCTTTTTCTACTTGTTTACTTCACATGTAAATGTAGCCCGTATATCTACATCCAAATTCGTAATAGTAACTTTCTTACCAGCATTTTCATGTGCCTTATTCCATGTGTTATCCCCTAGCGAATCAGCGGACTTTCTTGTCCATTTATATATAAAATCAATTGTATTCGTAACGTCTGTTGCTCCGTGATACACACGCGCTTCAAGTTCTGTACTAATTTGACCATTCTTAAATGTAGTTCCGTTCGTACTTCGAATCTCAACCTTATATACAATATGATTTGTTACTTCATCTACATTGTTTTGAGCTGTATCAGCAATCTCTTTTGTACGAAACAAGATTAACTCGTTCATCTTATTCCTAGATTCAAAATAATTCTTTAAACAACTTTTATATCTGTCGCCATTGATAACTGAATCTTTTATCATATTACTCGGTGATAAAATGGCTGCCTGATTATTCTCATCATGTTCTACGGTTAAAAAGTTTTTCAGTTCTTCATATCTTTGTGTATACATATCTCTTTCGAAAATCTTTTCTTCCGGTTTCCAATACCCTGCCGCAATTTGCATGGTGGAACTATACTCATTTTGAATCTTTACCCACTCTGCACTTAGAAATTGTTTTTCAATCACTGTAATTACATTATCTTCTGATAAATTATCAATCAAAGTATCTAGCCTATTAGAAACTTTAAAAGGATCATAACCTTCTTCAAAAAATGTACCCGGTCCAACTTTAATGTTATTTGCATCAAATTGACCAACAACACCTACTGAAGCAACAATCCCCTCATAAGTAATAGCTTCCTTAAAGGTTTTCCCACCATCTCGACTAACACCAAACCCAGCGCTGTTCAGAGCAACAAGGTTATTTGGATTTTTAGGATTAACACCAAGTATGCCATTCTCGAATATTAATTCTGTTTGAGCATTCTTAATCGCTTCACTTGCACGTTTAACCCCTTCATCTAAGGCATTGTATTTAATTTTCCCATCTTCATTTACAACGCCACTCATTGCCTTCTGTACGGTTTGAAAAAGTGTCCCCCCAAAAGATTTTTTATAGTTAGCTAGTGTAACCCTACATGCAATCGGCTCTAACTTCGCATTAAATACTTCCTCAATCTCCATAATTCTGGTTTCAATATCAATATCCATTGGCTCATAAATTAAAAGAACCCGATCCCCTTCATTCGGCACATTGTAAGGGTATCCGGCTTTTCTCAAATCTATAAAGTCAATTGTCATACTAACAACTGGCGTGTCCTGTAGGTTTTCTTTTAATGCCTTGTCTAATCCATCTATTGTTGTAAAACGTTCGTCATCTATGGAATCCGCTTCAATTAGCCCAAATTTATGTACATTTGGACTGGTGTATTCTCTCTCTAACCCGTCTTTACCATATCCACGAATATAAGTCGCAAGGGGCTTTGTATCAATTTCTCTTTCAAATGTTTTAATATTGAAATTGTACCTAAACTGAAAATCAGTATCTTCCCCTATTTTCTCTTTAAAGCTGGCGAGATTTCCACGAATCGATATTTCTGCCTTATAGCGCTCTAATTTCTTTTTTAGTAATGCCAGTCGATTTTCTTTTCCAAACTCTTGAAAATCTTGTGCGTAAAACTGATCAATAATTACTGTTTGATATCCTGTCCCTTCAAAGACAAAATCAACCGCATCACGAAAAGTCATGCTACCGTTATGAACTTTATATTGTTGCTTATTCAGCATATTCACGTAAAATTCATGAATACATTCAACTCTTTTATAAAACTTACTTTCAATTGTTCTTTCTGCTAAATGCTTTACAATATAAACTTCACCATCAAATTCAATTTTGCTTTCTTCTTGTACCAATGGAAAAGAATGTGTATTTTCTTCCGTAGGATATAGTAGAAAACTGATTCCTTTTTCCCCATTCACCCTACGAACTCTAGTGATAGTTGGAAACCCTGTTAGTATCTCTGTATTTCCTGCTATATCAGTTACTGTAACTAATTCCAATATCACACCTCCTTTCTATAAGTATTGGAAACGAAAATCAAATGAAATAGAAAAAGCGCCTTTAGCGCCTGTAATTTCAAATTCATTTATTCCTTCCCTTAAAGATATTACTTTTTTATTTGTGTCTCGAACAATGGACAAGCTGTTTTTCGTACTTTTCACTTGATCTATCACAATTGTATCTCTATCTATTGTTGTGCCAGTATAACTCCATTCTTCTTTCGTTGTTTTGTTTTTAATCTTAAGATTCTCAGAAGCCCCTTTAAAGGTAATTCGTAAAGGCATCTGTCTTGGATCGATTTCTACATCACCTTTATTATCAATAGAGAATGTAGCTGTTGTTCTTGTATACTCTGCTTGCATCTTTTCTAACGTCGATTGTACGGACTCAGCAAAAGCATTCGCTGATTTATACTGAATTTCTATAAGGCTGTAGTTTCCGTTCGCCTGCGGTTCTACTTCATATTTACTTGACACTCGTACTTTCCATCGCTTTTCAGGCTCTCTATTTGAAACAATATAAAACGGAGATTGCGAAGCGAAAAGACGGAACATAAAATTACGAACTTTATAAAAGTCATCTATCCCATGTGGTTCTGCGAGAAATAAAGATTTAATATCGTCCCTTGAATTAAAACTTCCACCTAAATCAATTTCTCCATGTCTCCCATCTAACTTTTCGTATCCAGTGTTATAGAAAGGGGAATTAGGAAGAAAGTTTAAAACAGTAAGTTTGTCATTAGATGAAATAACAAACTTAGAACCATCTCCCTGAATAATTGTAAGAGTTTGATTTGTCATCGTCTCACCCCTGCATTGTATAAATCTGTCTCGAATTTCTGTCCTTGCAATAGCTCCAATGGAGATATTAATAATTCTGCAAGAACCATTCTATCTATTACAATTTGTAATGGTCTTTGTTGTGCAAGGTCTTTGTTACTATATGGCATATATTGTCCCTTATCTGGATTATCATTGTCTGGTCGATACTGTATAACATTAGGATTATCAGATAACACTTCTCTCCATCTAGAAAGATTACCAACATCATGAATTGAAAGCCCTTCAAAACGTTCCATTTGACGTCCAATTTCTCTAACCATATCGCGCATACTCTCAGGAATATGAGTAATCCAATCGTTTTGCCAATCTCCATCCTCAAAAATCGCATTAAAATATTTGGTTAACGGATCGTCACCTTTAAAACTAAATATTTCTTCTGGTTTAATAGAACGAATACCATCAATAGCGCCTGTTACTGTATCTTGCAAAGCATCTCGTACTACAGAATATTGACTCTTAATCCCGGTTGCAAGTCCTTGCGCCATTTGAACACCTGCAAATGCTAAATTATTGGATTTTAGCGTATTTACAAGAGACTTATAAGCATTTGTACCAAGAGTGTGGCTTTCATTTTCTGCCATATAAGATGTTTTTTGAATCCCCAGCGCAAAACCTTCACTAAAAGGTTTCCCCCCTTGATCACGTGTCAATCGTGAGGGCGAGTTCACATTAAGTGTAGCTTTTAACGCTTCAAATGCACCTCTAGCTAAACTAGACGCTACATTTTGCACATTCCATTTCCCATTAGAAATACCACTAGCAAATCCACTTGAAAATGCTTCACCAGGGCTAACAGAACTAACGCTTTTTAATCCAGAATTTCCACTCTCTGCTACATTAGAACCACTTGATCTTACTCGTCCCTGGGTATTCTCCATACCTTGAGCGAACTCATTGCCACCTTTTTGACCGTGTGGCGTACCATTAACGTTATTAAAGCCAGCATGAGCTGAGGCTACAGCTTCAAGAGCACTCCCTCGGATATAACCATTTTGATTGACGATACCACCTGCAAAACCTTGGCCCCCTTGATTACCTGCCGGGTTTCCATTAATCGTGTTAAAAGCACCATGAGCACTAGCGACTACTTGCAAAGCACTTCCTCTAATATAGCCATCTTGGCTAATTATGCCTTGTCCTAGTTCGCTACCACTTTTATTACCGCCACCACCATCCGTCGTACTACCTAAAATCCCTTCAACTGCTTGTTTCTTCCCTGTCGCCGCGGTTTCAGGAGCCGTGTTAGTAGATATACCATTAGCTTGTGTTTGACTTATATCAAATCCAACTTGTGTTAAATCTAATTTCGCTCCATTTTCAACTAGCAATGCGATTGCCTTTGCTGCTAGTTCAGCGTTAATGGAACCATTTTGCATACCTTGTACCAGCGTTTGCACATTGAAATTCCCTGCTTCTCCAAGATCAACTTGAACATTACTTTTAATATCTAATCCCATAGTCTGTGCGACTTGTTGTAATGGTAATGCTCCAATTTGCATTCCATTAATTAAAGTTTGTATGTTATTTTGACCTTCTTGAGTGGCATCAACTTTCATTCCATTTTTAACGTTTTGTTGGAAGAATTGGAATACTGTATCAAATGACAATGTTCCAGTCTGAAGTCCTGTTATCCACGAATCCATTGTCATTTTCCCATAGATGCCAAGGTCAATTGTGGTATTACCTTGCATATTTTCACTTAAGAATTCTCTTACTTCTCCAGTGTCCTTAGTTTTGATGCCTTCAATCCACTTTTGCATAGACTCAATACCACTTTGTGAAAGGTCTACTTTATATACATCTTTTAATTTATTGGCATTTGCGGTTGCTACAGCTGAAGAATCTAATTCACCTTTTTGAAGTTTTTGTAAGAATGTATCTATCGTGAATTGTCCTGCTGGCCCTAAATCAATTTTCATTTTACCGTCAATTTCTTTTGCCATTGATTCAGCTAACAACCTAGATGACTCAGTTCCTTTTTGAAGTTCGGAAAGATACATTCCAATACTTTCAATCTTAGATTTACCATATTGCAACTCATATTTAAGTAATTTATCCTGATAATCTTTTTCCGCTTTTTCTTGATCACTTCTGAATCGATTCTCTAAATCTGTAGATTTCTCTCGATAACCCCAGGCCGCTTTAATACGTTCGCCCCATCCCTTATCTTCTGCTTCAATTCGCTTAGCCTGTGATGCTAAGACTTCTGCATCTTCGTCCTTCATATGTTGCTGTAACACTTTAAATCCATCGTTCCTGATTCCTTGTAGATCATTCACATGTTTTGATTCGTAAAGTGCAATAGCATCTAATGTAGCTTTTCTTTCCTCTGGTTTAATTTCACCCAGTTTAAAAGCCTTCTCTACATTTTCACGCCATCCTTTAGTTTGTTTTTCTAAAGATTTAACGCCATCTTCATATACTTTTATGATGCTTTCGAAACGCTTTTTACCAGCATCTAATGAGAGCATCCCACCAGATTCGATTTCTTTTGAAATTGACGTTATTTCTTTCGCTTTTGTATAGAATTGTTGAACATTCTTGTCTGCAACCTGTAATGCTTGTTCAAATTTTTGAGCAAAATCTTTTGGCATTTTCATAGTATCGCCTTGATACCTTTTAATACCTTCTTCCAAAATCTTTTCAGCCTGTGTAGCAACTTCGATTTCTTTATTGATGGATTCAATCACATTATTCTTAACTTGTTCCAAAGTTTGTTTTGCACTTTCAGGAACTGTTCCCATCAACTGACTAAACATCTTATTAAACTCGCTTTTCTTTCCTTCTAATTCTTTAATGACTTCATTCGTCATACGTTGGAAAGCTTTAATTGTTTCATCAGCTGCTTTATTTGCTTCTTCTCCTGTTTTAAGTTTCAAATCCATCATATTATTAATAGCTTTATCTTTTAAATCTACATAAGCGCTAGCTGCTTTACTTGTTGCTTCACTTACATTCTGACCAAACTTAGACATATTTGTTTGAGCTTGATTTGATTTTTCATTTAGGTCCACTATTGCTATACCAAGCGCTCCTACAGCAAGGACTGCTCCTGTAATCGCTAAAGCAATTGGATTTGCCAATAAAGCTCCTACGCCCATAGCAAGAAAGCCTAACGCTGTAGTTACACCAGCTATCCCAAAAGCTAATAATGCACTTTTAGCAATCGTGCTTTGTGTGGATTCATCTAAATTATTAAACCAATCTACTACACCTTGAACACCTTCTACCACATCAACTAATATTGGCAACAAAGCATCACCGAATGATTTTTTCAGTGTATCTACAGCACCACTTAGCTGCTCCATTTTACCTTTAGTCGTGTTCATCTTCGTCTCAGCAACTTCTAATGCTGTTACCTTTGACATTTCCGTATACATATTTTTCACACCATTTGCGCCCTCTTTATAAAGGATGTTAGCGGCACGAATAGCATCAGATCCAAATAACGTATACATGTAAGATTGTCTTTGTTCAGCCGTTAACCCTTGCATTGCCATTTGGAGAACTTCAGCAATATCGGACATGTTTTTTAAGTTTCCATTTGAATCAAAAAAGGCGTTTGTCATGATACCAGTTGAGAAGGTTAACTTCTGAAATGCTTTCTCAGCTTTTTCAGAACCAACTTTTACACCAGCTTGATTAGCTGCGTATTCAGATAAAGATCCAGTTACATCTTGAAATGACGTTGAAGTTGGCTTAATACCTTTTTCTCCAAGAAACTGCATTGCCTTTCCAGTATCAATTGTTATTAATCCCAACTCGCTAAACATTTCATATGCTTCGTTAGATTTAGGAATTAAGTTTGCCAGCATTGTTTTCAGTGAAGTACCTGCATCAGAACCTTTTAAACCGTTCTGTGCAAATAAAGCTAAGGCTGTTGTAGTATCTTTAAAACTTAGTCCTACACCCGCTGCCACCGCTGAAACCATCGATAAGCCAAATTTCAATTCACTAACATTCGTTGCGGAAGCATTTGCCGCACCAGCCAATAGATCAGCTGCTTGAGCTACTGATAAATTATCATCCTTGAACGCATTTAGAGCTGTCGAAGCAATTTCTGCTGCATCTCCCAATTCCAATTCCCCAGCTGTCGCTAGGTTAAGAGCGCCTTCTAAACCACCATTAATAATGTCAGTTAGACTTACCCCAGCTTTAATTAACTCTTCAATCCCTTGTCCTGCTTGTACAGAAGAATATTTTGTTTTTTCTCCCATTTCTACAGCAAGTTCACTAATCTTTTTCATTTCATCGCCAGTTGCACCAGAAACTGCTTGAATATCCGCCATCTTCTGCTCAAAGTTCATCGATTCTTTCACAGCCACCGCAAGCCCAGCTCCGATAACACCAGTCATTGCTGCAAAGGTTGTTCCGACTTGACCGCCAACGTCCTGCATTTTGTTCCCTGTATCACGCATCCGTTCCCCAGTACGATGCAGGCGATTCTGTTGTTCCGCTAATTCGCGGTTTGTTTCTCTTATCTCATTTTGAATACGCTCTTGAGCTGTTTCAGCACGATTCATAGCAATTGTATTGTTATCGATTTGCGTATTTAATCGCTGTAATGCCTGGCCGTTTGATGTATATTCAGCTTGAAGCTGCTTTAATTCTTGCTTCAATTGTTTAGCTTCTTGTGAATTACGTCCGAAGTTTTGTACAGCTTGGTTATACTGTGTTTCAAGGCGTTCCATCGATGCTGCCAATGTTAAATTGGATGCTTGTAATTGTTCTTGCTTTTGTCTTGCTTGTTCAATTTTTTGACGGTAATGCTCTACTTTTTGTCCTTGTAGAGTGAACTTTTCATTCAAATACGTTAATTTATTTTGTAACTGCTCTACAGAATTCCCAAGTAACCTAGCACGCTCACTCGTTAAATTAAACTCTGAGTCTATTAAGCGTAAACCACGATTAATTCCTGCAACTCCATTTTCAAAACGTTGGGTGTCAAGTGTGACTCGGGCACCAATTTCCATATCTCCAGCCATTTATCTCACCTACCTTTATAACCAAGCTGGCGCTTGATCTGCTGTTCGAACAACTTTCTTATCTTCTTGCTGTTGTTTGTACCCTAATGTTTTAAAAAAGAGGACTAAATCCATTTGGTTTATATCTGCTTGAGATATACCAGCATCTTGAAGCATGCTATAAATACCCAACATCATTTCTGTTGGTTTGAATGATTCCTTCTGTTTCTCTGTTTCTTTTTTTTTGATGAATTTGTCTTTGAATCAATAGCATTGATAATAGCAACAGCTTCAGCAATACGCCCTATAATCGCTAAACAAATAGAGTAAATAGTTGAAGTTAAAAACCAAGCATGTATACCATTAAGGAAATCCTCTACCGTAAAACGATTACCAAACAATTTAACAACAAATTGAGTAGCTTCTTTTAATAAATCAAATTGAACAGTTTCAGCATTTAACTTTTCTGTCCACTCCGCTGCTGCAAAGGCATCAGTAGCTGAAATAAAATTAGGTAAAAAGAAAGTTTTTTTACCAGTAGATAAATTTAAAACCAATTTAAACGTTTCTGTTTTTTGTGTTTCTTGCATAATTGATTCTCCTCCCATAAATAAAAGGCACAGCATTACGCTGTACCTTCTCTATTTTTTTATTGACCAGTTGGGGCTGTTGTTACTGTAGGTGGGGCTGGAACTTTTTTAAACCAATTTGCCGCAACTGTTTTATCGTGTTCTGGATCTTCTTCATCCAAACGATTTCTCCAATTCCCATCAGAACGTTGAATTGCTTTTCCTTTTATTTTAGCCGATTGGAAATTCGGTTTATCTTCAGCTGTTTTATGTTCATCACTCGGAATCTCAAATTTCATTTTGTAATAGCATACATATAGATTCTTTCCACTGAGATAAGGTAGGCGATATAATAACGCTACATATGGAGCAATATCGTTAACATTATCGATAACTTGTCCTTTAACGACTTTTTTACCTAATAATTTTGCGTAAACTTGTAAAGGGAGTTTATCCACTTCTAATTCAATTTCAGTACCACCAAAGGAAGACGCTGTTGCACTTGGTCCACCTTCTGCAAAGAAAGTCCCTGATTCAGATTTTGTATCTGCTTTACCACTTACTGTTTTACCAATTCTCTCGATTGGACCGTAATCAAACGTTTCATCGTCTTTCTCTGTTAAAATCGAAAAATGTAAATCCCTAAAATCTATAATCATATATCTTCCTCCTATACTTTTAATTCTGTACGAAACCTCATACCGTAATGATATATTTTCGTATCAGCTTCATATAAATTTGCTGTTGTAATACGCTTAAGACCTATATTTTTCATAGAACTATTTACCGCTTCTTTTAAATCACCCTTAACTGGCATGAAAGACCAAATATCAACTTGAAATAAAATAGTACTGGTAGATTCCGCTCCTTCAGCGTATCTTCCAGCACCATTATCTAATTCAGAATAAGTGATCCATGTTTTGCCGTTGTCATCTCCACGAACCATGTTATAAATGTATTCTCCGCCTAGCTTTTCCACAATAAAAGGAGTCGTAAGAGCACGCAACACATCTTTTTCTAGAAATCTCATACGATATGCAACGCCGCTGCAAAGACATTTCTCATTTCATGAACTGCCTTTATTTCTGTATGGGTTACGGTCTTTTCTATGAATCCTTTGTGCGGTGGATGTGGCATTTTACTGGTTCCCCAGTTTTGGAATTTCATATAAAAGTGTGGAGAATTATCATCTTTTTCCCATCCCACACTAATAGATTTGACTCCATTTCGATTCTTCACTTTACCAACAAGTACTTCATCTTTTGCATGCTTCCCTGTTCGCCAAGATTCTTTAGGTGAAGGTGGTTTAGGCGATGCACTAGCTGGACTTTCTACCTCTAATGCATCTTTCACTACTTCAGCGCCCTTTTTTAACGCCGTATTTTCAACTGTTTTTACGTTTCTTCCCAATGCTTCGAAACGCTGAATAGCTTCCTGGATCCCAAAGGTCGTTATTTCTGCCATATGGATCTCTCCTCGCACACTAAACAGATTTCTTTATGCTGTTCATCAACATCTATAACAGCTCTAATTTCAAATAAACGCCCGTCATATAAGACGCGCATTTTCGTATCAATCCCTCTACGAAATCGCATAAAAAAATTCACTGTGCGCACCGCATTTTCTGTGTTTCCAGTGAATATTTCATAATTGAATCCTTTTCCGAATGGTGTTTTTGCTCTTGCCCAAACAGTGACAACATCTTTCCATTCTGACGGAACTGGATTCCCTTCTTCATCTTTTTTATTTGTGATTTCTTGCTGAATTGTTATTCGTTTATTTAATTTACTTGGATTCATGATTATCACCGTAATTATAGTCCCTTAATTGTAATATGGTTGTTTCCAATGAATGCTTTAATGCCGGGACATTTAATGATTTATCTTGATTCTCATAGTTTAATAAAACATGCGTTATTACCGCAATTTTATATAGTGCCTTTTCACTTTCAGGAACACCAGATTGTAATAAGGATTCTTTTGCTCCATCGATTAGAAGTTGAATATCTGTATCCTCTTCATTTCCATCGATTTTCATTTTTCTTTTTAATAGTTCTAACATATAATCACCTATGATCCTGAAGCATTGGTTTTCACTGATAACTCAACGCTTAACGGAGAATTTGATCCGTTATTTCCAACTGCTTTCACTTGATAAGAATATGTTGTATCACCAGTTAGGCCTGTGTCTTTATAGGTCGCTGTTACTGATGTCCCTACTTGTTTTCCATTGCGAAGTATTTGATACTCTTTAATGCCCCCATCATACACAACAGGAGACCAACTAATATTGGCCGTTGTTACTGTTGTAGAATCAACTTTTAACCCTGTTGGCGCTTGGGGTGGATTAGGGTGTAACTTTGACTTCTGCGATACGGAATGCTGATTTTAGTTTAATCTTATGGTCAAACCAAGCAGTTAAAACAAATAGTTCAATGCCTGTTTTCACATCTTTATCGCGATCATAAATCATATTAGGATCATAGTTAAAGTGAGAATATCTGAAATCACCAACAACAGGATTTACTGCCGAGTCACAGAATTTAACTGGTTTTCCTAAAACTTGTTCTGGTTGTGCATTATATAACGTAGCACTACCATTAGCCAGTGTTTTAATGATTGCCATGTAATCAGCATAACGCATTTCAATTGTTGCATTTTCACGAAAATCCTCGTGCAAATCTGCAACCGCTGCTGTAATAGCTTCATATAAATTCTGACCATTAACAGATTTAATGCCAGCTTTATAGAATGACATAGATTCTTCCCCAGTTTTAGGTGTTGTAGCAAACGCTACTTTCTTCTCTTTTGCTGCTAAACCACTTTCTAACGCTTGATCTACAGTTTGTACTAAGTTTGTATCAGTTGCTGCTAAAACAGTCTCTGAAATAGGTACAAACACCTTAAATTTATTACGTCCGAAGGTTACAACATCACCTTCCGCTTTTAATTCTTTTGCTGTTGCTGTATCAGCAATAAAATCATCGTCATCTAATGTAAATGTAACTTTAGGGATTTCGAGATTCGTTACACTTGTAAATGTAGATACGTCTCTTAATGGGTTTTTAACAAATGGTTCATGTAATAATTCATTCGTCATTGTAGTTGGGAGAATCTTTTCTCCGCCTGTTGAATTTTTATCCCCAAGAACTGCTCGTGCTTCTTGTGATAAGGTACCTCCACGAATCGTAGCTCGAACCAACTCCGCTTTCGCTGCAACTACCTTTTGTTTTGGATCTTCAATAGATTGCAAACCAGTTTGAGTTTGAAATTGTGCTTTTTGTTCAGCTTCCATCGTGTCATGTTGTTCTTTAATTACATTGAAACGCATTTGAAGGTCTTTCTTGGATTGCTGTAACACTTGAAGACTCTCCATGGTTGCGGATGGATCAATCGCCTTCTGAGAAAGCTCACTCTCTACTTTTTGTAGCTGTTGACCAATAGTAGATAAATTTTGTTTTAGTTCAAACAATGTATTTTTTGAGAAGTATTGAATGTTACCAATAGATAATCGAAATTTATTTTTCATTAATGAATTCCCCCTAAAATTGTGTTTATATAGTCCGCGTTAGCTTTCGCTTCTTCGGCAATTTTTTGTCGTTCTAACATTTCGTTTGGTGATATGTTTGCTTGTGTATTTACTAATTGTTGTGGAACATTTTTGTATTCCTTCCTCCACTTTTCATCTAGACATGCTGCGGCATTATTTGCTGAGATAATTTCATCACAAAGTCCATACTCCATCGCTTCCTCAGCTGATAACCACGTCTCTGCATCTAGTAATTGTTTTAATATATCTTCATCTAACTTATCACCAGCACGAGTTAAATAGTGTTGCACCATCGATTGGTTAATACGTTCAATGTCATCCGCTGCTTTACGTAGCTGATCAGCATTTCCTGATGCATATGTCCACGCATTGTGTACCATTAACATTGAATTAGCATACATAATGATTTTGTCTGAAATCATAGGTAATACTGATGCGCAAGAAGCACCTATGCCATCAATATAGGAAATAACCTTCGCTGGATGTCGCTGTAACATTGCGATAATAGCCATTGTTTCAAAGACAGATCCACCTGGACTATTGATGTAAAGGTTAATCGTTTCAATGCCGTCACCTAATTCATCGAGTTCATTTTTAAAAGTAATAGACGATATCTCGCCATACTCTTCCCATGCATACTTTGTAATTTCTCCATAAATAAAAACATCAGCCGTTTTACCATTGGCGGATGCTTTCATTTGGAAAAACTTATTCTGTTTGTTCTTTGCCACCGTTTTTCACCCCCTTCCGTTGAGTTGGCTCCATGTCAATTGGATATAGATCACCACTTACCCAAAGTTTCGAAGCATTACCACCAACAGGTGGCTCGTCTTCTTTTTGGCGCACATCATCTTGTGATAACCAACCACTCCTAATTGCGGCTTGATAATAAGCTGTTCTTGAAGCTGTATCACCTCTTAACAGCCCTCCAAGGTTAAATTTAAAATAATATCCCTCTTGCCGTTCTTTTTTATTTAACAACTTACGGTTCATTTCTTGCTCATACTGACGAACAATAGGAGTTAGAGTCATTTGAACAAACTGAATCATCAACTGTTCATTACTGCTATAACTCTGGCCTTCAGTGTCATTTAAAAATGTAACCGGAACATTAAAAACGTTAGCAACTCGTGAACGTGTAATTCGTTCTGATGCTAACGTGTCTGAAGCGAAATATTTCCGCTCCATTTCTTCAATATTTACACCGGGTTCTCTAAATAAAATGCCACCATTTTCTTGATAAAATCGTTTAAAATCATCAATGATTTTTTGCCTCTTATCACTATCTACCTGCGTCGCATAATCCAAAATAAAACTATCTTTCTTCTGCATTTCTGACAAACTAAATTCTTGTACTGCCTTATCATATTCAAGAGTATTTCGCAAAACATCAATTGGACAAATACCTTTCCATCTTGAAATACCTGTGATGTGTTTGACATGAAATATGTTCATATTGTGGATGTAATACGTACCTTCAATCCCACGTACCTCATACCACAAATTATTATCATCCTTATTCAAAAAAGGTGTTACATAAGCGGATTCAATAGGGATTAATGATTCCACTTGAAACCGGATATCACGAATGATAGCTGCATATCCATTTCCAGTTTCATTTCTTGAAACTTCAATTTTATTTATCCATTCAAATCCGGTCATGTTTGGATTAGGTTCATTCATTACAACATCAGACACTTGATTAACAACAGTGTCATAATCCTTATAAAGCTTTAATGGCAAAGATGCGACCGTATTAGATAATCTGCTAATCACACTAAAAATCGTCTCATTTGTAGCTAGCTTTGCATTATCAATACCCCAAAACTTCCTTCCAAACCATGAAGTGAAGTTATATCCAGCCCCTTTCCATCCTAATGATGCTCCCTTAATCGCTCCTTTAACACGATTAATCAAATTCAATTTCTCACCGCCTTTCTATTTAAAAAGATCATTAACTGATATAAATTCAATATTTCCATCACCTTGTAATTGAGTTAACATCGGGATTACTTCTGTATGAGCATTTAGAAATGCTGCAAAGCCATCAATCTTTCGATATTTACTCTGTTTAGATGGTAAAAAGTTCCCGTTTCTGTCTTCCACAAGCTTTACATTATTCATATACCAACGGAAAAGACGGTTTTTATTACTGATTATTTTTCCATCCAACAACAACTCTTTTACATCCTTTAATGCTGGACTTAAAGTTAAATGTCCTTGTCGAACTGTCTCGGTTTTAAAACCATACGCTTTCAAATCTTCATTTAAACGGTAAGCATTAGCTGGATCATAAGTGATTTTCTTTATGAAATATTGTTCAGATTGCTTAACAAACCAATCATAAACATACTCATATTTCACATACTCACCAGGTATAATAGTGAGCCAACCCTTGTCTTTAAACTCTTTAAAGCTAATATTCTCGTTATCACGATCAACTTTAGCCTGCGGAACCCAACTATGAGATAATACAAAAACCTTTCCGTCATCTAAAGGAAACTCTAAACAAGCGCTTGTAAAATCCTCTGTTGCAGACAAATCATAACCTGCAACACATTCTTTACCAGCTAATCCCTTTATATCAATAACTTCCTCATTTCTTTTTAATATCTCAATGCCAACAAAGGACATTTCATCATTATCAACAAAGAGATTAAATTGTTTTGTAATCCAGTCATTCTTTTCAGCATCCGTATGCTTGTCTGTATTCCAATCATCAATAAGCGATGGAAGATCTAGCGAAACTCCCATATTAGGATTTGCTTTAATCCATAGTTCAGGATTCTCAATTTCCTCCACGCTATCCATTTCAGCCATGAAATAAAACTTTCTATCTTGGTCGATAACTCCTTCCAAAACATCAGTTGCAATTTCATAGTATTGAACAAGCGGTCCTTCAAGCTGATATCCTGCTGTAGTGATGTAAACAATCATTGGCTGTTTACGTGCGCCACGTGATTTTTTAATAACATTAATTAACTTAAAGTTTTTAAATTCATGTATTTCATCAAAAATACCAAGGTGTGTATTTAATCCGTCTAATTTCTTACTATCTGATGCACGAGGTTCAATTTTAGAATGAGTTTTATCATGAAAAATCCCTTTCTGATTTTCGCGTAAATGTTTCCGAAGAAAGGGTGATTTTTGAACCATTGCACGACTTTCATCAAATAGTTCTCCAGCTTGTTGTTTTGTATTTGCCAAAACATAAACACGAGCACCCGGCTCATTATCTTTAGCTACAGCATAATTAGACAAACCAGAAATCATTGTTGTTTTTCCGTTTTTACGACCAATAAAAATAAGGCCCTCACGAAAGCGCCTATAACCTGCATCTTTATGAATCCATCCATACAAAGAACCTATAACAAAGTGCTGCCACGGTTGTAGAACTAGCCTTTTATAGTCACCTTTTGACGGACGACAGAACTTTTCAATATATCTTATAGGTCGATGAGCTTTTTCTTCATCGAATATCCAAGGAAACTCCTCAGTACCCTGTCTCTTCAAATCATTTAGATGACGTTGACAAGACAAGATATTTTTCTTACTAGCTTTTATATTTCCCTTCACAACTTGTTCTGCATACCAAGTTGTTCTTAGTTCAGGAGAGGGATCTACCAAAATATAAAAATGCTTTATCTGTTCATTTCGCCAATTTTTATACCACTTGGATATTTCAGATGGCTTAGAAGTCGTCGAAATCATCATCAGAGTCTCCAGTTAGCTCTTCCTGAAGCTTTTTACGGCTTGCCCCAGTCAACCCTAGCTCCCCTAAATATTGACGTATCTGCTGTAAATACTTAGGTATCTCTGATATCAAAGGGTGCTTAGTCAGATTTGTAGCATTAGCTTTATTTGTATGCTCCATTGTCAGCCCTTCTTTTTTAACATTAGCTGCCATCTCTCTAAACATTTGATAACTGAAAGCAATCGTTTCAACTACAATAGGATCATTGATATCAGCCTTCCCTTCACCTTCTAAAACAGACCAAATACGAATCCAAGTATCTTTTCCTACCTTTTTTAAATGGGTAGGTGGTTTTCTCTCATTCAATCCTTTATCCACGATATCACCTCACTTACATTTTATGGATAAAAAGTGTTGTCTCAAAAATAAAAGTCCTCTGTTTTTAGGGTTTACCCCCCTTTAGAAAAACCACTTGCGCTACGCACGAAGGTGGCATCCGGTCTGGGTGAAAATGACTTTGTACTTTAAAAGGTGGGGGGCTATATCAATTCTGTATTTGCTTTTGCTTTTACAATTGATATCTTTCTTTTTTCCTTCTTTTTCCCTCCACCTTTTTCAGGATGTTCTTTGTTATGACATGCATTACATAAACTAATTAAGTTATCTAAAGTTAATGCAAGTTCAGGATATTCACTTCTCTCTTTGATATGATGGACCATATCAGCAGGTACAGGTATCAATGGTTCATGCTTCATACACTCTTGGCAACGGTAGCTGTCTCGTATCAGTGCGAGCTCTCTACACCTTCGCCAAGCTGTGCTATCATAGAACTTCTTCGCTTCTTTGTCTCGTTTATATTTATCGTAGAACTTACGTTGTTGCTTAGTTTTGTATTCATCATTCACAACAACCACCATCATATATGCGTTCAAGCATACGCTGATCAAACTCTAAAGATCTTTTATAACTCTCAATGTAAGCAGGATTGCAATTATTAATTAGCAAACAATACTTTTTCACTTTAGTTAAATCATATTTAATAGCCCATGTTTCTTCTGTTGTGTCATTGATTTGCACATCTTGCTTTAGCTTTAAGGCTTCAATTAATTCTTCAGTTGAGAACTTAGATAACAATTCTATTACACTTTTAAATTCAGCCTTCTGTTCATATACACCATCCATCTATCCTCACTCCTTATCGTTCCACATCGCCTTCAGTTGTTCCATCTCATTCTTTACTGACTTATCGATATCAATAGCACCAACACATTTTTCATCCGCGAATACATAAATTCCAGAATGAGTAAGCATTGTTCCTTTTTTGTCTGTTGTCATCCCTTTGTGATGCCCATCCGCATATCCACGCTCATACCCTAAGTTTTTACCTGCATCAAATCCTTTATCATGCGCTTCAGTTAGTAACTTGTTCAGTTGCTTTTCAGTTAATAGATTCAGTCCGAATAACTCCATCATTCATCCTCCTCAACATAAAAAAGCACCCGAATGGATGCTTTGCTAACGTTTACTTATTTATCTTTTAATTACGGTATGTGAAGTTTTATTCTTCGTTCAGCTAACAACCACGACAGACACTATTGGCAAACTTATCAGGTTTCCCTCATTCCATCTACCTAGGATGTTGTTAGCTCAAAGAAGAGCAAAAGCTCTCCTTATTAACGGTAACATCCAATCAGTACCATCTGCTGGTTTCGGATTTTATGTGCCGCAAATATAAAGCCGTTTAGAAATTTAGAAACAACATAGTGAGTTGTGTTTTCCGCCACTTCTCACACTACAAATATATCACGTTAAAAACCAAAACGTGTCCGTAAATAGTTCGCAAATAGTCCGCGAATAGTTCGCGTTTTATAAAAAGAAAAAAGCTACTTTATACAAGTAGCTTTTTAAAATATAACTCATCACATTTCTTCGATTTTGTAGGCTGTTACATTCGCCAAATTAACTTGAGTTTCATCGTTTCCAAACCAATTGCTCTTTTTAATCTCTTGGATTATGACGTTACGATTATCTGCACCTAGTAATACACTTCTTGAATGTTCTTTCTCAAAATAAAATGTAACTTTGAAATCCTTCATTTTTATGCCCTCCTTCCAATATTAACCTTTCTAATTATCTGTACAACTAATTTTTGTGTCAAATAAAATCTCATATATCATTTCAAATACTATAAAACGAATTAATGCTGTTTCATTTTTCAACCTATTTCACATAGTTTTCATCAAATATAGTCTTTAATCTCTTAAAATGAATTAGCTATAACCTAGAGTGTGTTAAACTCATCTGTACGCATTTACCTCATATGTATCAAGCCTTTATGTATTATTACAGAAATGAATTTGACACGTTCAGTTTGTAGCTAATTCAAAAATCGATAAAAAAAGAAAGAAATTAGATTTTAAATTTCCTTTGATAATCGTTTAATGTATCTTGTTCGATTCCGATATATCTCAATGTTTCTTTTTGCTCTGTATGATTTAGCATTTGTTGTAAAACTGCTACATCTCTAAACTGTTGATAATGATGATATCCGTACGTTTTACGTAAAGAATGTGTCCCAATACGTTCTAATCCAAACTCTTGTGCTGCTTGATTCAATATCACATAAGCCATTGCCCTTGTAATCGGTTTGTTTTTCCCATTCCTACTTTTAATCAAATACTCATTTTTAGGTTTCCCTTTTGTATAATCACGAATCGCCTTCTTTAATTCTGATGGCATCTTAATATCTTTTATTTTTCTTGTTTTCTTTTCACGTATAACAATATTCCAACCCTCTACATCACGAACACGTAAACGCAATATATCTGATATCCTAAATCCAGTATTAATACCAAGAAGAAACAGAATGTAGTTTCTTTCATTCTGCTTCTTATAGAATTCTTTTATTTCTTGTATGATTTCTTTATTTCGAATCGGCTGTACAATGTTCATACTATTTCTACCTCTTCAGCTTGCGCCTTTTGTTTAAACACTTCTTTTCGCAGACTGAAAGCTAAACGTAATAAAGCTTTTCCTTTCACTTTATAATACGTGGTTCTACCTAATCTCACTTCATCCATAATGTCTGGATCGTAACCCTTCTCTTCCTCCATATAATACATATGAATAATCTGTCTTTCTCTTTTGGGTAGCCTGTTGACAGCTCTATGAACCCAATTCATAAATTTATCTCTAGCCATCTCATATTGTACCCTTTCAATTGCTATGTTTTCGGTAGAACTGTTGAATTCATTCGTTACAGATGGAGGAACAATTGAATAAGATGCAGTTACTTTAGGTAAAATATCACTTGGCATTTGAGATAAATACATACGATACTCCTCAAACACTTTTTCAACTTCATTTTTTGTCTCTTCTTCATCTAAAACAGGCATTTTAAATGATAATTGTTTATTCATATTAAATTCCTCCATTGTTATTATTTTTGTCTTAATGCTCCACGTCTACGTTCATAACGTGGTCCATGAACTCCCATTAACTCTTCAATTTCACGAGTACTAAATTTTTCTTTTCGCTTTTTCTTGCCTTTCTTCTTTGCTTGTTTTGATTGCTTTTTCCACTCACGTAGCTGATCCTTTAACACCTTCATTTCCCCATCTCCCTTTTTAAATTAAAAAGGACACCTATTCCTAAAACAGCTTTAATGGCTGCTTTAATGAATTGGTGTCCTCTAGTTTTCTAGCCGGACGATATTTACTTTTCTTTCACTTTAAGATACCAGCTCGTACAAAGATGTTTCTCCACGCTTTATTAACTTGATACTTCTCCACCTCTTTTGTACGACGAGCAATTGCTTTTCTAATTTTTCTTTTCTTCAAAGATTTCATTCTCCTAACCTCACTTTCTATTCAAAGGATTATTTTATTAAGAAATAAACTTTTTCACGCTTCACCACCTGTACCATCAAATATTATTTTCGTTTCACATTCATTACAGAAATCCACATCAATTTCTTCATTATTTGGATCAACCGTTTCCTTTTTGCACATCGGACAAATTTGAACCATTTTCCCCTTCCTCCCCCGAATAAAACTCAATATTCCGTCAATACTGTAGACAACCCATTTCGAACCATATTCCATTACCTGAGCAGTTAGCTTTTGCTAGCTGCTCTTTTATTGCTTGTCCACTTCAACCCATTCGCCGTCATATAACATCCAACCGCCATGAACGTACAATTCTTTTTGTGAGTTCTCCTTGCTTCGCTTTTCGCTTTCAATACGTTCTAAGATCCCTCTAAGCTCTTTCTGTGCATTTATATAATCACTTTCTAACTTCATTATTTTCTTTTCGCTATTTTCTACATATCGCATATACGCTTTAACTCTTTGCTCATCCCACTTAGCTTCTTCCTTAATCGGCATAACCCAATGAACTACACCAGTATCCTTCGTTAAATATTCTGCCTCCTCAAGTGCCTTGAAATAGTCCTCATTAGTTGTCATTACTTCCCCATCTAAATAAACTCCGTATTTCATATCCATTCCCCTTTTCTACAAAATGAAATTTTTATTAAAATCGCTTTGCTATCTCATACACCACATCTACTGTTACGCCATTACCAGCTTGCTTATAAAGCTGATTCTTTGTAGTAACTGCAGCTGCCTTTTCGAAATATGAATCCGGTATACTTTGTAAGCGCCATGATTCTCTTTCAGTGAGCCACCGCAGCTTATCATCACTAGTTAAGACAGCTTGTTCTCTAGATGTGAGAAGAGTATTTGCTACTCCCCTACCAACACGCCCTCTTCTCGTTTTGCTTTTAGGTTGAGCCAAATTCACTGTGTCACCACGATACGCAACGTTATATCCTTGCTTTGTAGCTTCGCGAACGAACACTTTTCCTTCACAGATACCAATTACACAATCCTTATATTTCTCTAAATCAACTAAATACTCGTCTGGTGTTTCGTCCTCTAAGATGTCCAACAATGAAGACTCTCGTTCTATTTTGGTCCACTCCACATTCGGTAGAATTGATAGTTTTCCATTCTGGATCATACCCGACTTCATCCAAGTAATCGAAAATACGGAAGAGGTCCCATCCTTTATTGACTGATAGCAAGTTCTCAACGTTTTCAAGGAATAATCTTGAGGGTTTTTTAGCTTCTTCTGTTTCCCTAATGATTCGTATAACTTCTCTAAAGAGTCCTGATTTTTCTCCTGCAAGTCCTTCTTGCTTTCCGTTCTTTGAAATGTCTTGACATGGGAATCCTGCACACCACACATCGGCTGCTGGTATTCCTGCTCCTGTAACGTTTCTAATGTCATTTTCGGTCCATTCTCCCTTCGTATCATGCATAGCTCCATAACTTTTTCTTGCAGATTTATTCCACTCAACCCAACCGATGCATTTATGTCCGGCTTTCTCCATTCCTATCCGGAACGTTCCGATTCCTGCGAATAAGTCTATAAAAGTAAGACTCATCTTTTCACCTCGCTTTTTACTAAAATGAAGTTTTTATTCAAATTTATATTGCCATTGCACGTTTAAATTTATTGTCTTCTACTGCTACACACATTTCCGGTAAATTCGCCCTTACTAATTGTTCTGCAAATGGTGGTGGTACTGCATTTCCACATCTCGCTACCTGGTCCTTTTTTGAATATCGGTTCCCTTTATAATCTGTATCAATCACATAGTTCTCTGGAAAACCTTGAGCTGCAAATAACTCGTGTGGCTGCAACATCCTCATTCCAATATCAACAATCCGATAATCTTGTCCTTTTACAGTTACAATCCCAAACCTGTCTTTTGTAGTAACTGTATGTAAAGGCTGATCTATTTGCTGTCCTGTATCTGAACCATAATACTTAGTTAAAAATGTAGTTACTATACTAGCTTTATTTACAGCTGTAACTGTATTTAATGGCTTTTCTAAAACATGACCAGTTGAAGTGCCAAAGTGCTGCGCTACAAATGCAGTTGTAACATCTACATTACCGTCTCCAATTTGAGCAACTGTAGGACTAATTAAGCAATGTTCTGCTTTAGTTGTGATTGTTGTTAATGGTTTATTTAATGAGTATTGCAGCCTATCTCCACCGAATCCTGTATGCCCTATCCTCACAATGAAAGGGCTTGGATTTTCAACTACAAATCTCTGAATCCCTCTAGCTATTCTTCGTAATGTATTATCAGAAAGTGGCTTTTTACGACTAAAAATTGAAGGACACTCTATCGACCAATCTATTACTTCGGCTGCTGTTCTCCATGGTTTTAATTTCCCTTTCCGCACATCTTCACTTTTTGGATCGCCATGAGTTTGCTTTGGCCATACAATCGGATGACCGTCACATCGTGCTATTAAAAAGAACCTTTTTCTTATTGTAGGTGCTCCGTAATCACATGCTCTCAATTCTTTAAATTGGACCTCATATCCCAATGCTTCTAAAGATTTTACAAATGATATAAAAGTAAGACCTTTTTTATCTTCATCAGGATAACCGTTTTTTAAAGGTCCCCATGTTTTAAATTCCTCTACGTTTTCCAACATAATAACTCTCGGTTTAACAGCGATTGCCCACTTAACAGCAACCCATGCTAGTCCTCTTATTTTCTTTTCTACAGGTTTACCACCTTTAGCCTTACTAAAGTGTTTACAGTCTGGGGAGAACCAGGCAAGTCCTACTTTTCTCCCCTTAACAGCGTCTACCGGATTAACTTCCCAAACACTCTCACAATAATGTTCTGTATCAGGATGATTTGCTTTATGCATCGCAATGGCAGCCGGATCATGATTGATAGCAATATCTACCGAAAGACCTGTAGCAAGTTCAATTCCAGTGCTTGCTCCGCCACCCCCAGCGAAGTTGTCGACTATGATTTCGCGAAATAAATCCAACTGCATTCCTCTTTCCCCCTCATTTTCTAATAAAATAACGCTTTGGTTAAAATCTTTGATTCTGCCATTCAGTAATACAAGCTGGTTCAATTTCTTCAAATTCTTGTGTTTCTACATCAAGATCAATGACAGAATAGCTAGGTACTACTAAAAATTCTTTTCCGCAAACGTTACAAGTAGGATCATCAAGTGCATAAACTCCTTTAATTGTGTCAGGATTTTGCAAATCAAAATCAGCATTTTCAAAAACTACAAGACCATTACATCCTTTAACGTTACATTTATGTGCTTCAATAGCCATTTCTCGTTCCCCATTTCTTAATAAAATTCAAATTTTAAAAGAATGCTAGTTGACCACCCGGTCTTTCTAACAATGAAACAAGTTCCTGCTCTGGTGTTTCTTTTATTTCTTCTTTCTCTGCTGCTAATTCCTCAAAATTAGCAAACCAATGTATTGGAAAACATCCACATAATTTTTTGCGTTCACGATCATGCCAGAAGAAACAATGATTACCTTTAGGCTTTATAATGTAATCCTTAAGCGGTTTATTTTTATAACCTTTTGTTCGCCAAATCAGTTGCGCTCTATAAAATAAACTTTTGTCTAATTTAGGTGTATTATCTTGCGGTTCTGTTGTCCAAACCTCTTTTTCCACCACTTGAAATCTCTCCGCTGGATAACATCCAAAATGCGATTCTTTACAATCAAATTTGCTGACAAAATAATGATTGGGCTTTGCTGAGAATAAAAAATATTCTTCATTTATTCCCAGTAGCGCTGAATGGTCTACATCTATGCATATACCTTTCATTGCCTAATACCCATGATTCTGACGTTGATGGTTTACTTCGTTCTTCTTGTAATAGCCTTGTTCAATTTCTTCGAATGTAAATCCTAATTCCCTACCTAATCCTAAGAAGGAGTATAATAACTCTTCATATAGTTCGATATCTTGAGTTGCACGAAATTCCGATACAGCTTCATATACATTGTTAAATTGATTGACTAGCGAATTTGATGCGTAAACTCTTGATTTAAGCTCCAACATTGCTAAGTTATACTTTTTAGGGTTAAATCCAATACCATTTCCTAATGATGCTACAAAGTGCAACCCGTCTACATATTCCATTAAAATGACTTCTTTTTCGCTAGGGCCTTTATTGCTCCAATGCTTAAAACATCTCGTTTCATTTGCAAGCTCTCCAATTTCAACCTGTAAAGCAAGGATCATATTATAAAATAAATTTTGCCCTTCCAATCCATGCTCCTTAACAATCCTTGTATCTAACACCTTTTGCATTTCGAATATTCTAGCTAAGTTCATTTTCATTCGCTCCCTCAATAATTTAATTAAGCAACTCTTTTTTCCGTATCTATTAAACAATTAAGCATGTATTCTAAGCCAAATTGATCCATTATTAATGTTGCTACTTCAACTTGATGCCTTCCCAACCTGTTTGCTATATCTTCAGCATTAAATCGTTTTTTCCATAAATCTTTAAAACGTTCTATTTCATCCTCATTCCAAATAAAATTTACTTCTTCTAAGGCGATATAAACGTAAGGCGGTATTTCTTTTTTCTTTTTATTCCGAATACTCTTGTCGCCAATTTCTCCTAAACCCATTTTCCGATTATGGATTTTTAACTTATCGACTTGATCAACAATAAGTGCCGCTACTTCTATTTGTTTTCTTTTAAATCTTTTGGAAATCTCTAAAAGAGTATAGTTACTATTCCAAAGCTCTCGAAATTGAAATACCTCTCTTTGGTCCCATAAGAAATTAACTTCCTCTAAAGCAACATGAACTTTAAAAGCCGACATTTCACACACTCCTTTTAAAAACTAATTACTTTATCATTTCATTAGAAGTAGTTTTAACATGACCAACCTTACCATTAACCCAAATTACAACTTGTTCACCAAAACCGCTGGCTGGCGGATTAAATGAAAGGACTTCGCCATCCTTTACCACAAGGAGTTTATTGTTTGTTACATCAATTTCTTTTTTCATAAGTTCCTCTCCCTTTTCTCACTTCATGTACTCGACAACATCAGGTTTAAATCCACTTCCTAAGTAAATCCGTATCGGAATTATTTCTTTTTTATCCCTTGCTGCCTTACACAATTCTTCCGCTGTTTCCCAGTTAAAAAATTTATCTACAGCTCTTTGAAATCTCCAAATTGCCATTGCATATTGTTCAAAGATGTCATAACGATCATCTTGTTTAGTTGTGCGTGGTAATTCATCTGTACCCTTTGCATTTCTTGGAACTTGGACACGTACATCTGCATATGTAACGCGTCCAGTTCCTTTCTTAATATTGGCTTTCATTACATCAAACTCACAAATTGCTGGCTCTACATCAAAAATATTTAATTGCTTAGGCATGAGCCTTTTCACTCTTTTGAAGAATGTCCAGCAATTCTCTTGCGCCTTCCTTGCTCAAAAACATTCGACCGCCCAGTAATTCCATATTTGATTCAGAAACTTCACCCGTTACCAAACATGACTTTTCTTGCTTTCTTAAAACGATGTTTTCCCCTTCAACATGAAAGCCTAATGCTGTACCTTCAGCAATCCCCATAGTTCTGCGTAACTCTACTGGAATTACTACACGCCCTAGCTCGTCCACTTTTCTTGCAACACCTGTGTTTTTCATACCTTACTCCCCTTTGGTATTTTTATATTTATTTAATAGCTCATCTAAACGTTTTTGGTTATCTTCAGGATTATCACTTTGAGTTTGCTGTAATTGTTGTGTTGGCTCAGGTTCTTCCTGCTCACGTAACCAATCAGGTACTATTTCTGTTCGTTTTCCGTAGCCTTTACCAGTACGTTTTTTACTTTGTTGCTGTCTTCGGAATTCCGCTTGTGCTGCTTCTACATCTTGAATTGTTTTATAGCCTTGTTGATGCCAATCTTTTAGAATCCCTTTTGTATAAGACCAATTACGTTTATTGTTTTCTAATGTGATTTTCATTGCTTCAACTACTAACGATTGATTAAGATCATCTATCCATTGATTAATTTCTTCCCCCATGAATGGAGATATATGTCCGAAATTCTTCATATAAAAATCAATTGCGAGATTTTCTACTACTAGCGGACCTTCTTGTTGTAATTTTTCTTTTTCTTTTTCTTTTTCTTTTTCTTTTTCTTTTTCTTTTTCTTTTTCTTTTTCTTTTTGTCCACGTATCGTGGACGTATCGTTAGACGTATCGTCGAATCCTGCAAAAACACTAATTCTTTGAACCAATTTCTCGTTTTTGGTTCTATCTAATATAAGTTTAACTAAAGATAAATCTTTAATTGTTTTTAACTCTTTTTGAATACAATCCTCGATGGGCTTTCCGCCTTTAATTAAGTTATATTTCCCCCAGTTAAGTATGCATATTTCTCTGGTTTCTTCGTTGTACACTATTAATCCATGATGTTTTGTAAAACGATCTAGCAAAGCTTTAGCACTTTCTATGGAATAACCTAATTCGAAAGCCATTTGTTTCCTTGTAATCTGATATACACCGATTTGAGTTGTATGTTCATTTGTCATTAGGTACAGATAAAAATATCTATCCTCTGGTGTCATCTCTTCAGTAACCTTTGGGTCTGACCAAAACGTAGTTTGAACATGTCTGTATTTAGCCATTAATTTGCCTCCTCGTACAAACAGCCACATATGCTTGTTTCATAGGAAGTAAGCGATATGATATAATAGTGCTGCGTCATTTTTTTGCAAACCGTTCTAGGGGTAGGGCGGTTTGTTATGCTTTCCAACTAACTCACCTCCTCTGAAAGAGTTATGTAATGAGCTCTTTCCACCACACTTGCGTCAACACCCTGACTTCTTAACCGCTGAATGACTCCAAGGATATTTTCACGGTCCCTTTCGCATTCTACATCATGCTTTTCTTTTGCTCGATATAGTGCTGCGAGTTCTCGTCTTGCCAAACGTGCTTCTTTAATCCATGTGCAAAATGCAATTGAATCATGTTGCTTTAACGCTTCGATTTGCATCGTTTCACAATACTTTAAGAACTCATCTAGCACTTGTTTCTTTTGCATGTCTTTTGATAGAACTGGTGCTGTCATGCTCATATTCTTTTCACCTTCCTTAATTGTTCATTTTCCTTATCCAGCTGTTCGTTCTCGTTGATAATTTTTTCAATAAAAGTACCTAATAGCGTTCCGCCACCCACAAATGACACTATAACAACCGCTACAATGCAAAGACTAAATGTACTTTCAACCAACGTTTGATTCCACCTTTTGTGCATCAACCCATTTTAGAAAATCTTCAGCTTTAACACGTTTACTTTTTCCAATTACGATTGTTGGGAAATCCTTTCTCTTCATAAGTGCGTATGCGGCTGATCTGGAAATGTTTAAAACTTCCTGTATATCCTCCGCCTTAAGTGAGAATGGTAGTTGTTTAATTTGGTACATGATTTTCACTCCTTTATATTTAGTGCATAGTGCTTTATTTAATCGGGATACTACATGATAAGTAACAACACCTATACGTTTGCTTCAAGCAAACCTATAGGTAAAAAAATAAGTCATCTTATACTGACTCCTTCAAAATCTCTTCTGTCGTTACATTTAAAAATTTTGCTAACTTAACTAATTTAGTAATACTTGGTTGTCTGTTTCCTAATTCCAAGTTGCAGTAAATTGATTTGTTTCGATAACCGATGCTTTCAGCAACATCACTTTGACTATATCCCAGCTGTGTCCTTAAGGCTTTAACTTTGTCAGTATCAAGTATCATCATGTTTTATCACCTTCATCTTGTTTGGTTAATTTGATTATATACTAAGGGTTTGCTTCAAGCAACCCTTTTATTCAAAAAAATTAGTTGTCTTGTAGCAAACCTTTTTGATACATTCTATATAGAGGGTTCATAAACTATAGTTAATGGATTTTAGGGGAGGAATTTTTAATATGGGTGAAAATGTAATTGGTATTAGAATTAAAGAAATACGAGTAGAACTTCTCAAGATGAGCCAACGTGAATTCGCTGAAGCTCTAGATGCAAAGAAGACTATGATTTCTTTATATGAAAACGGTCGTAGAAATCCATCAAGAGAGACAGTTGAAAAGATGTCTCGTTTATCTGGTGTTTCAGCAGATTACATCATGGGAATTTCTGAATATAAAAGTTTGAACTCAAATGATTCAAAAGACTTAAAAGACGAACTTAAAGAAATAATGCTACAAATTAATGACCTTGATCCAAAAAAGCGTGAAGAAATAATAGCTATGATTAAGGGTGAGTTATAAGAAAAAAGCGATAGATAGCTTATTTGCTAACCATCGCTTTTTTTATTCTCTCAAGTTTTTTCATTGCTTCTTTATCGCCTTTATATATTTTTTCTAATGTTGCTTCTATCTTGCTTTCAACTATAATCATATCGTTGTTTTCTTTTATTAGATTCCCCATCTAGCCCTTCCCCCATCACCCTTTATTATTCAAAAATACCAAAATGCAGAAAATGAATAACCCCTTAAACGTACGAAATGCCATCGCATCCTAAGATGCAATGGCATTTAAATTTATTTATTATCCTAAAGTACCTGGGTCCATTTTCATTAGTTGTACTTCTTTTACTTTTACTGCAGCTTGATTATCTTTAGTTGATACCGAACCGATCGATAACACTGATAATGCGAGCGTACATGCAATAACTACACTAGCAACTATTTTTTTCATTCTCACTGTCCCTCACTTTAAGATATCAAAAATTTTTATGTAAAATAAATTTCCGTCTTTCAAGAATCGATGATATGCTTTTCTGCGCAACTCTTCATCCTTCGTTGCGATAGATAAATAAAAATCTTGAATTGCAGTTCGATTACTGATTTGATTTAATATTTCGCAAGCATCACTGTTCTTGTTTTGGCGAATATACTGTAACGCCCTTTCAGCATCATCATGTATATATTCTGATTTTACAGGAATATTATGAATAATACAACAAAAAGCAACTGTATTTTCCACTAATTTTCTTTTTAGTAATGATTTGTTATTTTCAATCTTCCTTAATTCTGAAAGTGAGAGTTCGAAAAAATACAATGCTTTATTCGGCTCACTGAAAATATAACTTTCAGCAAATATGCTAAGTGCTGTAGCTTTCAATAAACATGGAATCTCTTGTTTTTCTAGCACATTCTGCAATAATTCTCTAGCCATTGTTACTTCGTCTTGCATTAATTTTGCATATGCACAGATTATATTTAATTCTGCTTCGTTTAATGTCTTTTCCAGACCTTTAGGCATTTCATTAATTTTTTCTTGTATCATTCCTTGTAAAACCGTTAAAACATTATATGCACCTAAATCAAAATAACCATATATACTTAACGTGTTTACAAGTATATTCACACCTGTCTTGTTTAAATTTATCTTTGTGCGTAATTTTTCAATCTCTTTAAGGAATGCTCCTGATCTTAATAAATGAGTTTGTCTATCTAAACAGACACGGAATATATCTCTGTAATTATTAGTTACTGATTGTCTATATTCTTTCTCAACAAGATCATGAAGTAACTCTGTATAGCCTGAAAGATATAAATAATACATTGCAATTCTTATATCTGCTTCTTTATCTGTATACTTTAAGAATTCTTGAACCACTTCCATTTTCTGCTCTTCAGAATCAAGTCCACTTAATATTTTAACTAACTTTGCAAAAGTCATTGGCACTTTTCCATTCAGTGTCTTCCACAAATTTGACTGTGATAAATTTGTTATTCTTGAAAGCTTTACCGAATTTAACTCATCACCTGAAACAATACCGCCTAAACTAGCTACTTTATTCATAATGAAGCCTCCTTTGAACGCGAGACACCTTCCCTGAATTTTCTCAATAGAAAAACTATACCATCTAAGTTTTTTTATATTTAATGTGTTATACTTGTGCTGACTCATGGCAAGTGTTTTCCCTACCGTATTAGGGGAACAGCATAAGAGTGGCTGCACACTACTTTTGCTGCGCTATGGGTCTTTTTTGTTCTTAAATTTTCATCTTTAAAATCAGTTTATCACAAGATTAAGAATCTTCATTCCGTTTAAAGTCAAATCATGTTGAGAAAGTTTTTTCAAAAAGTCCATTTTTTCACTAAGAATATTTTACCATCAAAGGAACACTTGTTCTAGTTCATTTTCGATTTAGAACCAAATAATTAAGCTAAAATGATATTTAAGCCAAATTATTTGGTATATATAGTCTAAAAATAATGCCTTATTTATAATAAAGGCATGAATACATTTGGAGAACATTTAAAAAAGTTTAGAAATACTCGTTCTTTAACACAAGCTGAATTAGGCGATAAAGTTCAATTAAGCCGTAGTCAGATTAGCAATCTGGAAACAAGCTTCAATGAGCCCGACTTGGATTCGTTAGATCGTATCGCTACATTCTTTGATATCTCTGTTGATACACTAATGGGTCGAAAGTTCACAACCAGTGAAAAGAACTTAGAAAATGTTCTCGATGAAATTCAAACGGTTTTCGCAGGCCTGAATGAATCCCAACGAGAACAGTTCTGTAAACAACTCAAGTTTTACACGCAATTTTTAAACGAGAAAAAAGAATTGTTATGAGTAGATTGTAGTAGAAAACATTTCCAATCGCAACGGTAAAAATCAACAAATTTTTATCAACAAAAAAAGAGAGTATAATACTCTCTTTTTTAATTTTACATAACTTATATTATCAAATATACTAACGCATACCTTATGTGCTAAAGAGTAAAGGAGATACATATGGAAGAAAACTTACAAAATTTAAAAAAGAGTATAGCTTTTGCAGAAGAAATTCTTATCGAGTTAACACAGTGCAGTAGCTTAAAACTAGAGCACAAAATAGTAATTTCACTTTATAGACAATTATTAGAACAAACTTGTGGTGGATATACTTTAGCAATTAATAAACTAGGCGGGCCTTTAAAAATAATGGAGAGATCTGCCTTTGAAACATACTTAGCCCTAAAGTACATCTTACAAGAAGACACATTAATACAAGAAAGAGCCTATAGTTATTACATCGGTTTCCTTCAAAATATACAAACAGAAACATATGATTGGGCGAAATCTTCTTCAGTAGATAAATCACTTAAAGAAGATATTGAAAAAGATTTAAAACATATTTCAATTATTTTAGATAACACGGTCTTTAAACAAGTTCTAAATGAATGGGATAATAAACGAGAAAAAATTAACAGAAATCGAAAAAAAGGAAAAGAAATTAATCCCAAATGGCATTCATTATTTGATGGTCCACCAAATATAAACCAATTAGCATTAAGTTTAATTACAAAAGACACATTAATTTCCACATACTACGGCTCATTATCTAAAGAAGCGCATGGATACAATTCGTTAAAAGACACAAATTACCTTACATTAATTGATAAGCCACTTTTGCTTAAATCAATTACATACAACATTCATCCAACCGATACATCACCAATAAGGGCACTTTGTACGGGAGGACTAGCTGAAATTATAGTCTATTTAAGTCCAAAACATATTGATAATTATCTAAAATTCCTAGAAGAGATTGGAGTAGATACAGAGATAGATATTTAAAAAACAAAATAACTAAATTAATATGATTAAAAATACAAACTTACAATAAAAAGCACAGTGAAATATGCACTGTGCTTTTTCCCTTTTTTATATTCCCGTTCCTGGGTCTTTCATGTATCCTCTGCCTGCACCAGGGTCATACATACCCATTCCACCGCCCGGTTCATTATGCCAACCTACACCAGGATCAGTGTATCTAACTCCACCCCCTGGATAAGCAACTTTATGCCCACCAGGGTCCTTTGTGAATTCTTCCATGTTCTTCCCCCTCTTGCTTAATATATGAATATTGTAGCTTATCTTCTTTGCAACTGTAAATTATGCAAAATAAAAAGAGCCACATGGCTCTTTTTTATTAGTTAATAACCGGTGTTGAAATATTCCCTATAATTTCATCAGCAAAAGCCATAATTTTTTCTTCATTCGTTGCCTCTACAATATGAGAAACTTCACTTAATATATCTAAAGCAGCTTTAATGTTTTTATTCTCGGATTTAAAATAAATGACTGTCACAATATCAAATTCATCTTCAGTTATTAAGTTACTATTTATTTTGTATTTATCCTGTAACATTTTCTCATAATTCCATGCCCATTCTTTTGCTAATTGTGTAGCTTTTTTACTATTTTTTAAAGCATAGTCAAAAGATAGTGTTTTTACAAATTGAGCTTTGCAATTCTTTTTAAAAGCAAAATCTAACTTTATATCTTCAGCCCCAATATCCACTTCAACATTACGCTCTAAATTTCCAGATATATTCTTTCCATGGTTTCTAAATACTCGACTCATAATACTTTTAACTTCTGTATCTGTTATACGTTTGGATTTATGAGGATCAAAATATACATATGTTCTAAAAAGGTCTATTTCGTCTTTTAAATAATCACGACTTCTAATAGTTCTAATTGGAGAAAATTGAAGTTGATTTACATATATGGATGTTGCCTTTTCTAGAAATTTAGGATCTTTTGCCTGTTGAAGAGAAGGACCGTCGGTAATGGACTGTGTAAAATCGTCTTTTACTCCTTCTAGTACCAGTTTTAAAAACTTAACATCTGATTCATCATCAAATTGACTAACACGACTAAAGTTAGTCGTCAATTGTAAATTAACATATTTATGTTCTGGAGAATGGAAAACTAAACCGATATTGATAAATTCTTCTCTAATATCATCTGGCACATATCTAAGAACAGCGTACTTACACATACTTTCCATCTATGACCCTCCTTTCCAATAAGGTAATCCTGGTTTTAATATAGGTAAAGCTGTTTCAATTCTATTCAGCCTATCCCCTATATATTCAAGTAACTTTTCTTTTTGGGCACCAGTAACGCCCCATTCTTGTGGAATATTATTTATAATATTCCACAAAGAATTATTATCTAGTCTTCCCATTTTCTCTAAAATTGAGTTAAACGGATTATGACCCTTTACATGGGGGATTAATTTTCTATATACATACCCATCTGGTTGAAGGGGTTTGAAATCTTCCCCAATTTTAAAGTTCAAATTATGTTCATCCCACAATGGTCCTATATCGAATGCGTGCGTATGATCCAGAACTACGATTTCCATTTTCGATTGGTCAAACAATAGATTACCACCATTACACTCTCTATCGCAATTACAAACTAACTGGTCGAATAAAATTATACCTGGTATACACTCAATATTCTTCGCTAATTCCAGCATCCCTGCTGAAGAAATTTGGAATGCCTTTTTTATTCTTTTAGTTCCAAAATGAAGCCCTGCAGTTACATCATCTTCTGTATGCTCTGAAATTTGTTCACCGAAATCTTCAATAAATTCTTCATTAACTTGTACCAAAGACGGAGAAGCAAGGGGCAACTCAAGAATTTCTGCTATCTTCGCACATACATATTCATTTGCTAATATTCTTTTTCCCTCTGGATTTTCTTTGAACTTAACAACGTACTGTTCACTATTATCACATGTAATAATATATGGTTTTGTAACGCCATTGGTGATTTCTTTGTGTGCTATTTTTGCTGTCACGATTTCCATTTAACGATGTCCCCTTTTGCATGTCGATCATAATTATTTTCTCATTCTGTATTCTCCTTTTTATATATAATGCTAATTAGTTTTTGATTTAAAACGCGTAGTAATGGGAGTTTTACAAAATTTTCTTGCACTCTAATTAACTTTATTGTCTATTTTATTTCATCCGCAATTATATATATAATCCATTATATCCATTTTGTACTAATATGTAGAGTACTTTTATTCAAATCCCGCTATATTTTTACAAAAAACTAATTATCTATGCTATCATTTTTTATACCACTACCACATATCACAGCTTGTATCTAGAAAATAATTATGACGAGGTGAGAATCATGGCATACTTTCGTAAACGTGGTGAGAAGTGGTCTTTTACTATGGATGTCGGCAAAGACCCGCTCACAGGTAAACGAAAACAAATCACTAAAGGTGGTTTTAAAACAAAGAAAGCTGCTCAAGAAGAAGTAGCTAGAGTAACAAATGATTTAGCAAATGGGGATTATGAGAATAGTGATATTCTCTTCTCTCAACTCGTAGAAATCTGGATGCAAGAGAAAGAATCATCATGTAGACCATCGACGTTGTATCAATATAAACGTATTCTACGCTCGCGTGTCAACCCTGAATTCGGCGAGAAGAGGTTATCAGATATAAAACCTCTGACTGTGCATAATTTTCATCAGAAGCTACTTAAAGAGGGTCTAACAACGAAATACATTTCATCCGTTGATGTTATGTTAAAACAAATCCTAGATAAAGGCGTAGAATTAGAAATGATTAACTCTAACCCTGCTAAGAAAGCAAAGCGGCCAAAGGTTAAAAAGAAAGCGCAAGCTAGTTGGACAGTTGAAGAAGCAATGAAGTTTATGGAGTATGCAAAAATACAAGGAAGCTATTATATTACATTCATTTTAGCTTTGCATACAGGTATGCGTATCGGTGAAGTATTAGCTTTACAGTGGGATGATATTAATTTCGAAAACAAGACTATTCATGTACAAAGAACATTAACGCTTGTGGATGGTAAATATGAGCTAGGTGAAACAAAAACCGAAGCATCTAATCGCATGATTCCAATGACAGAAGATTTAATGGGAGAGTTGTTAGAATATCAAAATCACAAAAAAGAAAATTCTTTAGACCTATTAATTTGTACAAGAAATAAAAAAATCGTGCATCCATATACGATACGCTATCAAATGAAAGCTTTGTGCGAAGCAATTGACGTACCGTATATTAGATTCCACGATATCCGAAGAACGTTTACAACTATTTTAATCGATTCTGGTGCAAATGCAAAGGTTGTTTCGAAATTACTTGGTCATACAAATGTTTCTACAACTTTAAATATTTATACTGATGTTTATGAAGAACGTCAAATTGAAGTAACTGAAATGCTCGGAAATGTACTAAAAAGTGGTCGAAGTGGTCAAAAAGTGGTCAATGAAGAAAAACAAGAAGGTTAAACCCTGCGGTATAAGTGATATAATGCTTTTATAGTGTAAGTTTTTTCTTTACAC
>NZ_JBPWGY010000022.1:0-43893 GCF_051780025.1 Bacillus cereus group sp. BceL062
CGTTGGTGGTATTGGTGTTATGAACATTATGCTCGTATCTGTAACAGAACGTACGCGCGAAATTGGAGTACGTAAAGCACTTGGAGCGACGCGTAGTAAAATTTTATTACAATTTTTAATTGAAGCAGTTATGTTAACGCTTCTAGGTGGTTTAATCGGAATTGGTCTTGGCTATGGCGGGGCATATATCGTTTCCACATTTGCGAAGTGGCCACCGCTCGTTTCATGGGAAGTTGTCGTTGGAGGAGTACTATTCTCTATGACACTTGGTATTGTTTTTGGATTAATTCCAGCAAACAAAGCTGCGAAATTAGATCCAATTGAAGCATTACGTTATGAGTAATTAATAGTGTAGTAGAACTACACATTACCGTTCTAGTGGGCGGTTCGTAGCCTCTTACAATGAGGAAGTGAACCGCCCGTTAGAACGGGTTATATAAATAGAAGGAGGCGTTATAATGGAAGCGAATTTGAATACGCAAAAGGTTGGCGGAGAGAAGCCATCATTATTTGGAATGATTACTTCTCCTGGTGTGCAGTTTGAGAGAATGAAGGCGAGCGAGAAAGTTTGGGGTATGTTCTTTTTAGTTGCGTTGTTACAAGGGCTTGTAGGTGGTTTGACAACATATGTTGTGAACACGTCACCTGAAATGGTTAAAATGCAGAAAGAATTAGGTGAACTTGCTGGTAAGGGTTCAATAACATCAGAAGTTATTTATGGAATTGGATCTGGTTTTGTTGGAGCGATGATTGGAGCGCTATTTGTCGCAGCTATTTATAAAGTATTTATGATGTTCTTTGGAAATGATACGTCTTATAAGAAGTTATTAACGATTGTTGTATATACTAATATTATTCTTATTATTGGTGGACTTATTAATGGTATTATAGCCCTAATTTTAGATGGTGGAGCAACCCAGTATACAAGTTTAGGACCATTATTTGATCAAGGTTCACTTGCATATGGAATAGGTAATACAATTGAATTGTTCTATTTATGGAATTTAGTTTTAATTTGGTTAGGATTACAAGTTACAGCTGGATTAAGTAAAGTGAAAGCAGCTATTCCAATTATTGTTTTATTCATTATTAAAGCGGCATTCTTAGCTGCATTTGTTGTGTTAATGGCAAAAATATTACCAAATATTCCTGTATAATATGATCTGACAAAAAAGGTGGCTCTCTAGAGTCACCTTTTTTATTTTTGCCCTTACTTCAAATACCACCAACAAAATTTCAAATACTGCCTAGTGTAATTTCAAATTCCTTCGGTAGTATTTGAAATTACTCACAGTGAAGTCTCTTCTTTATTTTTATATTGTAAAGGTACCGCGGAATAACAAAGAGGTATACCTTTTAGAAATAGGTACTATGTGAAGCCAGCGACTTTTACAGAGACGGTTGTTTTGTATGAGGGAATGATTGTAAATCAAATAAAAAAGTTAAGTATTTATCAAGATCATGAAGAGTATTATCAATGTGGTTTAATTGGTCTTTGGTATGCGTATGAAAGATATGAGGAGGGGAAAGGAAGTTTTCCTGCTTATGCGGTGATAACGGTACGTGGTTATATATTGGAAAGACTAAAGAAAGAATGCGTAATGCAGGAGAGGTATGTGTGCGTCGGAGAGTACGATGAACAATTTGAGTCTGAAGAAACGGGAATGAGAGCACAGGATTTTATGAGTGTGTTAAATAAGAGGGAGAGACACATTATTTCAGAACGATTTTTTGTAGGGAAAAAGATGGGAGAGATAGCCTGTGAAATGGGAATGACATATTATCAAGTGAGGTGGATATACCGGCAGGCACTTGAGAAAATGCGAGATAGTGTAAAAGGATAAAGAGAATAAATAGAATGGAAGATAAGAGAAAGATCACCTTCCATTCTATTTGTTTTAAGATAGTAAATGTGGCATGAGGTTTTATGAGTGTAGTGAATCTTGCATGTTCATTTGGGATAAGACATATCCAGCTTTCCATAATTGCTGACTTAACTTATGGGAACTAATTTGTATCGTTACGGTAAATCCGTTTGAGAAATGAATTTTAGCTTTTTTAGTTTTTTTGAAAAACTCTATTGTATGGATATGCTTGTAGAACAACCAAATACAGTTTGGAAAAGCGCAAATATATTCCTTATGATTAATTGGAATCGGAACGTTTTGTTTGAATTTAAAGTTTGCTTGGACTGCATTACGTCTGCCCTGATAAGTAGAATAAACATCTGTTAGACAAGATTTCTGTATGAGCTGGAGAGCGGTTTGGCGGGAGTAAAGATGCTTCCCGCTACTGTCGATAATTTTTGTACGGTAAGAGGGGTGCTTACATGGCTCTAACATCATTGTAGAACTAGAAATAAAAATATCATTTTCATTGTTCATTAGTATAATGCCTCCCTTGTAATTTTTATTCTGAATATAATTATATATAAATTTTGTAAAGTCACTATTAATATTCTGTTTTATATTGTAAATTTTAGTTATTCGTTTACAATCAACAGATGATAGTCTTTCTAATTTGCATCGCTTGTACATATATATGAAAATAGAAAAGAATAGGCGGTGATATAGCATGAAGAAAAAGTATATTATTATAGTTCTAGCTGTTGTTCTCCTAGTTTATTTAGCGAATAGTAATCCGAGTAAAGGAGAATATACGGATTGGGCAGCGAAGCAGTTTATGAAACGTAATGATGTAAGTAAGAAGCTAGATGAGGTTCAAAAAGAAAATGAAGAGGGTCTTCTTGGCGATTTAGCATCGGCAGGTAAGAAGTTGGCGAAAAAGTATGTTGAGCCACAAGTTGGATTATTAATCGACCATTATACAAAGCGAAATGATTATATTTTCTTCTCAACATATACGACTGATTTCGATTTAGGTGGAGAAAATTATAAATATGTATGCGTCGGTTTTTCAAAGATTTTTATTCCGATTGAAATGCCGAAGAAAAAAGACGAATCTGCAAAATAATGCAGATTCGTCTTTTTCGTTTATTCCGCTGTTTGTGGGCAGTCAGACTCCTATCTCAAAATTCGGCTGGAGAGAAGAAGTTAGTTGGGAGCCTTACTGCCTGTAACTGCCTGATTGGTGAAGGTTAATAATCAGTAGGGATGAACAAAATCCCCACTGATTAAAGTTTTACTTTATAGAGTAATTGGAACTTCGGATACATTTTTTTCTACGAGACGAGCTCCTTTTTTTCGGGTATTTTCATCAATTGATGAAAATACAGATGACGCAAGAATGGTATCCATTACTTGATTTACGACTTGTGCATCGACGGGTGTGATGGGCTTATCGATAGAAAAAACAACTGTTTTTCCATCTTCTTTCGTGAAAATCAATTCGAGTATTTGCATGCTTTATTCCCTCCTTATTATTTATACGTTAGCAAGATCTGAAGTACTTACAAGTTGTACAGCGTGAAGTGATGATTCTTGTAAGGAAGCAAGGGCACGAGCTACGTTGTGTACTTGCTCTAAGTTTGCATTTGTTTTAACGCGTTTAAATTGTTTGTTCTTCAAAGTTGTTTTTCCATTCTTATCTAATCCATTGTTTAATACAAGACGTAGAGTTAAATCCATTACGATTGTTTCAACTGCCATGTTTATCACCCCCTTTCACTTTATAAATAGGGGGCAAATGTCATGTTTTGGCGTGAAATTTTTTCTTTTTTTTGGTACTCTTAAAAGACTAAGAGAGGGGTTTCGGAAGAATGAATCGTAAATGGTTATTTTGGATTCCTGTATTACTATGGATGGGGCTTATCTTCTATTCCTCAGCACAACCATATAAAAAACAGGATATGCGCTCGGATATTGAACAATATGTAAATGTTGAGTTTGTGAAAGAGCATTTTTCATGGGTATCTATCGATTATGGTGGAGGTACACCTGTTAGTATTGCAAATAAAGGTGTGGGCGGATTTGTTGAATTTTTCCTTCGTAAAGGTGCTCATTTTATGGTGTTCTTCATGCTCGGTTCTTTGACGTATTATGCTTTTCATCGATCGGGTTGTTCGAGAAAAAGATGCTTTATATATGCCCTTCTTTTCGTTGCAGGGTATGCAACATTGGATGAAATCCATCAATGGTTTACGGGAGACCGTACACCGATGTGGCAAGATACATTACTTGATACGTGCGGCGGATTGACAGGAATTATAATAAGTAATTGGTTTTGGAATAGAAAAAGGAGCTAATCTCATTTCGAGATTTGCTCCTTTTGTTTATACACCAAGTAATTCTTTTAATTCGTCTGTTGATAGTTCAGTCATCCAACTATCACTTGTAATGACAGCATTGTTTAGTGATTGTTTTCGTTCTAACATTTCATCAATTTTCTCTTCTAATGTTCCTGTTGTAATAAGTTTGTGAACATGAACGAATCGTTTTTGACCAATACGATATGCACGGTCCGTTGCTTGATTTTCTACAGCTGGATTCCACCAACGATCGTAGTGAATGACATGATTAGCGGCAGTTAAGTTTAAGCCTGTTCCGCCAGCTTTTAAGGATAAGATGAAAATGTCATACGTTCCGTTTTGGAACTGTTCGATCATCTTATCACGCTCTTTCTTCGGCACACTGCCGTTTAAGAAGAGGACGCGCTGACCAAATGTTTCCTCTAATATGCTCTTTAGCATGTTTCCCATGCTGATGTATTGGGTAAAGATTAAACAGCTCTCATTCTGATCTTTAATATTTTCGATTAGTTCCATTACCGTTTTTGTTTTCATAGAACGTTCAACGATATCTTTCGGCTCTGTTTCTTTTAAATAAAGAGCAGGGTGATTGCAAATTTGTTTTAGTTTATTCAACATTAGTAATATGAACCCGCGACGTTCAATCCCGCTTAGCCCTTCAACATTTTGTAATGTATCTTGAACAAGTTGCTCGTATAAGGAAGCCTGTTCACCAGTTAGTGGGCAGTAAGCTTTCTGTTCCTGTTTATCTGGTAAGTTTAATGCGACTGTTTGATCTTTCTTCGTTCGACGCAGTAAAAATGGTGAGATAAAGCGTTGGACTTGTTGGATTTTTCTTTCATCACGGTCTTTTTCAATCGGTGTGACGAAGCGGCGCTGGAATTGTCCTAAACTGCCAAGATATCCATGATTAATAAAGTCGAAAATGGACCAAAGCTCGGCAAGTCGGTTTTCCATCGGTGTACCAGTTAAAGCAATTTTATGATTTGCCTGCAAGTTGCGTACTGCTTTCGACTGTTTCGTATGCGGGTTCTTAATATTTTGTGCTTCATCCAAAATAACAGCGTCCCAGCATAACGAAGTAAGTTCTTCCTCGTCAAGTTGAGCTAACGCATAAGACGTTAATACAACATCTGCTGATTGAAGAAAATCTTTAAATGAATCTCCCTTATCGCGGTTACTTCCATAATGTAATTGAACGCGTAAATTTGGTGCAAAACGCTCAAATTCTTTTTGCCAATTTCCAAGAACGGATGTCGGCGCCACGATTAATGCAGGACCTGTTTTGAGCTTGTTTTCTTTTACATATAGTAAGTAAGAGATCGTTTGAATACTTTTCCCAAGTCCCATATCGTCCGCTAATAATGCCCCAAATCCAAGTTGTCGTAAATATAATAACCATTCAATGCCGTGTTGCTGATACGGACGAAGTGTTGCGTTTAGTGAAGTAGGGACATCTACTTTTGGAATATCTCCAATATGGAGCAGCTTTTGGAATAGCTCTTCATAATATCCGTCTAGTTCGATTTCAATATCAGTAAACGGACTATCTTCTTCTACAATTTCTGTTTCAGCAGTGTTTGATAAATGTTGCTGGAGGACATCTTTCATTTCTAGTCCGTATTTATCGGCACGGTTCATTAGTTTTCTTACTTCTTCAATAAAGGCTGGATCCAGTCGCATCCATTGACCATTTATATTGAATAATCGTTTGTTTTGTTCAATGAGTTCGAAAAATTCGCTTTCCGATAAATCAATTCCGTTCGTTGAAATGCGCCAATCAAAATTAACGAGCGTATTCATGCCGAAGAAAGATTGTGTTTGTGCTGTGCTTTGCTTCAGCTGTACACGTAGCTTCGGTTTTGCTGCTTTTAAATTTTGCCACCATGATGGTAATAAAATTGTAATACCAGCTGCAAGTAACTCGTCACTTGCTTCTGTTAAGAAATTCCAAGCTTCCGTTTCAAACAGTTCTTTTCTGAACGTATCCCCTTCTTTTAGCCACGGCACGAGCTTACTAAAGCCTTCTTGCGTTTCCGTAATACGCTCTTCGTAATCGTGCCATCTTTTCGGTAAGGAATCGATGTTTTCATATACATATATGCGATGTGCCCCGCGCTTTGGTGCCACAATCGTTTCAAGCTTCCACATTTCAAATTCCTCTTGTGGTTCTTGCAGTCTTAGTCCAATTGTAAAGGGAAGGTCATCTTCAATGTAACCGATTTTTCGAAGCCAATCTTCTTCATGTAGCGCTGTTTCCAGCTGTCTTTTCGTAAAGTCGTAATGTTCGTATAGTCTCTTTGCATCTTCCCATCCGTCATTTGATCGGTTATCTTGCAATATACTTTCATTTACCGAGGTTGAGAAAAGCGTTGCTAATGTGTCATCTTCGATTGGTGTATTTTGAACTTTCCAAGATGGTTGTTTGGACCAACGTTCCATATCGGGTACGAAGCTACCGCTTACGAAGGCATCCCATAATTCATTTGCATCTTTCGTAAGTGCTGTAATAGGATCGTTCATTTGAATATGTGCAAAGGAGTTCATTGGTTTGTTTGCGATGTATTCAAATGCTTGTGCGTTTGTTAGCATAACACCTTGTTTCCCTTCAAAGGTTGCTTCTTTTAGAAACGTGCCATAGAAGGAAGTGGCGTGCCATGTAAATGCATTTCGTTTCCAACTTGTTACGGATAATGGAGTACCGCTGTCATCTTCGCCCCAAAGGAACCAACCTTGACTAACATGCTGGAGCCTAATTGTTACTTCAGTTTGATTGATCATCGATTAATTTTCCTTTCCGTAATTCCTCTTGTAGTGCACGAAGGCGTGAATGTAGATTGGCGATATGAATAATGAAAGCATCCCATTCATTGGTGCGTTTTAAACGTTTATATAATGTACGTAATTTCTTTAAGTAGCGAACTGCACGTCTATATGATTTACGGTTTCGTTCTTCAATGGCCTCTACAGCAGCAAGATGATAAAGAGGAAGTGCCGCTTCTGGCGCTTCTTTTTCAATATCTTTCAATGGCTCTTTCAATAGTTCAATTGCTTCAAATCCATATAAGAGATGAAGTTCGGACCATGTACGATACTGCTTCTTCGCGAGTACGTATTGTTCGTAGTTTGTGAAACTATACGGTAATAGTTCTTGTAAAATCATTTCGAATCCAGCCTGTTCATTTGTATGCGTTGCATATGTTTCGTACATGATTACAAATAACCGAACGATATCTTTTATGAAGATTGTATCCTCGTGCTCATGTATGGTTTTCTTTACTTGTTTATACGTAAACGAAAGCCAGTTTTTTCCGCGATCCCACTGCATGGCGCTTAATAGCTCTTCTAACCAATAGAAATAAAGACTTACAACAGAAGCAGGCTGTTTTTTTAGTAAGTCCATTGCTAGTAGGTCTTCGTCATTTAAAAAGAATAGATGAGAAGATGCTAATGCTTTGGAAAGTGGATTTATTTTCGTGTCAATTCGTTTTTCTTCTTCTTGCAGTTGATCTTTATTGTTTAACAGTTCACTCCATATGTGACGATAAATGAAAAATCGCTCTTGCGTATAAGAGTCGGTAGAGAAGAATACTTCATGAACGAGACGAGCTGTTTCTTGCAAAATGATTTCAGACTCTGAAGGAATCGCTTCTGATTGTAAGTCCCGAACGATGGATTCCACTTTATCTACAAATAGGCGAACGACGTTAACAGGTTGGTGATAAGAATACGTTTTATTTACTTCGAATGCCTGAATTTCTTCTAATAATTTTTGAAAGCAATAAAGTGCCGCGTGTAGTCTGAACAATTCATGTATTGCAATGATACGCGGAGCTTTCCGCTCGAGTTTCGTATAGAAGTCTGTAAAAATACTCATAAGAAAATACATTTGTTTATAAGTAAGCCGAGCTTGTTCTTTTTTAAATGATTCAAATTCGTTGTCAAAATATGATTGCCAACTTTTATAATCCGTTTCTTCAAAAGCTGATGATTGCAATACTTGTCTTGCAGTTCGAATAGGAGGAAGAGAAGGTTTCGTATTATTTTTAAATAAAGTTAATACATCTCCTACTTGCCCGAAACTAGACGCTGCAGATAGTAACACAGCGAGCATATGCTCACATTGCGTTGGTGCGAAGCAATCGCAATAGCTTTCAGCGACGTTACGAATCGGGATATGAACGCTATATACGCTGCCTTCAGCATCTACAGTTCCTGATAGCGTGTAACCATCAAAGTCAACGTTGTAGACAACACCACTACGATATAGGTGCCGAGCTGTAGCGACATGTTCCTGATCAGCTGTTTGCTGTGGATCTAGTCCTTGAACGAACTCATTCGCAATCATCATAATTTCATCTTTCGTAATTGAGTGTTGCAGCATAATATTCCTCCGTACACATATTTCTTTCCTTTACCATTATAAACAAAAAATGCTCAAAACAGAAAAAATGAAATTTAGATTATCATATTGTAACTGTGAATGGGAAGATGCTGTATCATTCTTTTGGTACAAATAATACGTTGAAACCAGGGGAAGTATCTGGTCCGACTCGTTAACGTAAGAAAGACTATCTCTTGTAATTGAGATAGTCTTTTTGCGGTCAGAAGCGTGTCTGCTTTAATGTCGCTTGTACATACGGATCATTTACTATTTGTTCGACTAGCGGTAGCATTGCTTGTTCGAATGGAATATCGATAGGAAATGGCTTTTGTGAGCCTGGTTTTATCCCGTATTGTACAATTTTGTAATGTATATTTCCTTCATGGCCGAGCACAATTAATTTATAGCGATTGTCATCGCCGGCGAGTGAAAAATCAATGGAAGTAGCATCATATGTTACTTCGTCTTTATATATATAAGGTTTTGGTGTACCAATCCAGTCTACTTTTGCTTGTACATTCATGATAATAGCCTCCTCATAGCTATTATAAATAAATAAAAGCCAGCTCTCAACAAAGAGAACCGGCTGTAATTTAGCAGTCATTGGTTATTTTAAAATTTTCACTTTAACAGTTTTGCGTCCCCATTTTTGGGCAGCGCTATCTGATCCAAGTAGAATGTCGATACGGTTACCTTTAATTGCACCGCCAGTATCTCCAGCGATAGCTTCTCCATAACCTTCAACCCATACTTTAGATCCTAATGGGATTACTTTCGGGTCAACAGCGATCATTTTCATGTTTGGATTCGCAGTTAAATCATGACCCATTGCAGTTAATACACGGCCGCCATATGTGCCACCGTTTTCGCTCGGGTGAGCTGTATATGCTGTAGCTACAACTGTTAACTCACGACCACCAGAAGGTTCGCTAGTTTCAGCAGCTTTCACAGCAGGCTTAGTAGCTGGTTTTGCTTGTGCTACAGGTGCTTGAGCTTTAGCTGGTGCTGCAGCTTTAGCAGGAGCTGGTGTTTCTTGTTTCTCAATAACAGGTGCTGTACCTGTTAAGAAAGGAACATGAACATAAGCTGTTTTCCCGTTATATTCAAATTGTAACCACTCATTTTGTACTTGGTTCGTTGTTTCGATCATATCGTCCTTCTTCAACGTTCCAAGAATTTCTGAGTTTGTGTTCGCTTCAGCACGTACGTTTAATACGTTAGCTGTTACGTAGTAGATGCTTTTTGTGAACTCTGCACTTACGAATGCGTCTTTACCATCTAAAGTGATTTTTGACCATCCGTTCTCTGTATTTAGAACATCTATTTTATTACCGTTTAGTAATTTACCGACAACTTTTGATTCAGTAGTAGGGTTTTCGCGTACGTTTAGTACGTCTGTTGTTACAACAGTTTCTGCATTGGCAGATGATGTGAAAATCCCAAGACCAAAAACTGCTGCTGTTGCTATACCAATTAATTTTTTCATGATAGCCTCCATTGCGTTTGTTTTCGTGTCCTCATTATAGCAACAGATTTTTTCGGATTTGGGGAAAACACACAATTACAAACCATTCGTAATCAGTCGTTAACATCCTGTAATATAACAAAAAATATAGGAAAGCGTTTTTCATTCTATATGATTAGTAGGTTTCTAGTTATATTCAAAATATTTAATACAACATATTTTTTTCGGTGTAAATAAAAATGTTACGACAGTATTACAAAACGTTTACTATACAGTTACATTCCTTGAGTATTTTACCGTTTTATGGGTAATATAGTTATATAAACATAAACATTTCGTTTGTGAAGCTATAAACATGTGCTATATACTAGTAAAAAAACCGCATAATTGTTACAAGAAGAAAAGGTTGCAAGGAAGGAATTTGCCCTTTTTTACATATGTAACACATCCTTTTTTGGGAAAATACATTCCCATCCGCATTTTTCTCGCACAATTTGGCAGCAGTATTTCTACCTTGTAGCTCTTGCAGAGTGAAAAGGTTATACGGAAGGTAAGGCTGTCTATAAGAATTCTAATTGGTGAAGGTGAAAGTAAGAGATTTGAAAGAAAATCACCGCAAAAATTATAGTTTTCTATCCGATTTAACATATCGGAATTTATGTTATTTACAAAAGTGAAACCTACGAAGGGGGATTTGATGAGGAAACTGACAAAGACATTCATCGTTTCATTAACATTATGTATTGCATTTACAATTTGGGGGATTATTCCCGAATCTATTATTGGACAAGGTAGCCTAGGACATGTAACAACTGCAATTCAAACTGCACTAGTTAGTAAGTTTGGATGGTTTTATATTATTTCTGTTTCTATCGTTTTAGGTGTGTCCATCTTTTTAATTGTCTCGAAATACGGTTCTATTCGTTTAGGTAAAGATGATGACGAACCTGATTATAGTTATATGACATGGTTTGCTATGTTATTTAGTGCTGGTATGGGTATCGGTTTAGTTTTCTGGGGTGTTGCGGAACCATTAAACCATTTATACGCACCTCCGTTTGGAGATGGTGCAACTGAGGAAAGTGCGCGTCTTGCACTGCGTTTTTCATTTTTCCATTGGGGATTACATCCTTGGGGACTATATGCGTTTGTAGCGTTATGTATTGCGTACTTCACTTTTAGAAAAGGAAAAGCAAGTACAATTAGTGCGACAGTAGGTCCGTTATTTAAGGGCGGGGAACATGGGCGTATTGCTCATTCATTTGATGTGTTAGCTGTGTTCGCGACTGTGTTTGGTGTTGCGACATCATTAGGTCTTGGGGCAAAACAAATTGCAGGTGGTGTTAGCTATTTAACATCTATCCCTAATTCATTAACGACACAGTTAGTTATTATCGCAATCGTAACAGTTCTTTTCATGTTATCTGCGCAAACCGGTCTTGATAAAGGAATTAAATATTTAAGTAATACGAACATTATTTTGGCATTTGCACTTATGATAATTGTATTATTTGCAGGTCCAACAAACTTTATTATGAATTACTTCACTTCAACGATTGGTTCTTACATTCAGGAATTGCCAGGCATGAGTTTCCGTTTAAGTCCATTGGATGAAGGCGGAAATCAATGGATCCAGTCTTGGACAATTTTCTATTGGGCATGGTGGATTGCATGGTCACCATTCGTAGGTACATTTATTGCTCGTGTGTCACGAGGGCGTACGATTCGTGAGTTTGTTATTGGTGTGTTACTTGTTCCGACCGTAATTGGTGCACTTTGGTTCTCTGTTTTCGGCGGGACTGGTATTCATATGGAGCTGTTTGGTGATGCGCATATCTTCGACAAAGTGAAAGAGATGGGAACAGAAGTAGGATTATTCGCTATGTTCGATCAGATGGGTAGCTTTGGATCAGCTTTATCAGTTTTAGGTATTCTACTTATTGCAACATTCTTTATTACATCAGCAGATTCTGCGACGTTTGTTTTAGGAATGTTAACGACGCATGGTAGTTTAAATCCACCGAACCGCATTAAAATGGTTTGGGGGATCGTTCTAGCCGCGATAGCTTCTACCTTATTATATGTTGGCGGATTAGAAGCATTGCAAACGGCAGCTATTATTGCGGCATTCCCATTCGTCTTTGTTATTTTCTTTATGATGGCAGCATTATTTAAAGAATTGCAAAAAGAAGGACGTATGAAGCAACATAAATAATAGAAGGAAAAGGGCTGATTTCATATCAGCCCTTTTTTATCCCTCTATTTGTGGCAGTAAGACACCCACCTCAAAATTCAGCAAAAGCAAAGAAGTTAAGTGGGGGATGAACAAAGCCCCACTGATTAAAGTTTCATTTTATATAGAAGAGATTTTAAATACAAATCAGGGAAATAAAATACTGTACTATATAAGTAGTATGCCTTTTATACGAAGAAAAAATGATAACTTTCGACAACATTCGATATTTTATGAATTCTTTTCATATTTTTGTCAAAAATATGTCGGAAATGTGTTGTCACTTTTATGTATATGTGCTATATTATTTCCTGTAAGCGATTTCAAATAGTTTTAAAGCGCATTCAAGGGGGACATCTAGAATAATGAAACGTTACGAAAGAAAGTGGAAGCATATTTGTTTGAAACGTGTGGCACATCGAAATGTGCAAGAAAGCACGGAACCTAAGACTGAAACGCGCAAAGATCAGCAAGAGAAGCAATTGGTTCTACAAAAATAGCAATCACTTTTTCGTATATAAATGAAGGTCGATCGTTCGTTGGGGGATGGACGTGAAATTACTTTCAGCTAAGGGGTATTGTCTGATATATAATTTATACGGCAATAAATAAGCACAGAGCATACGGCGCTCTGTGCTTATTTTTATTATTTATCTTTTTTGAATCGAACGGTTTTATCCCAGCCGATGACTTGTTTCTTGCTCTTTGCACGTAAGTATAAGATTAGACTGCGAATAAATAAATACGTGAAGAGCTGTGCGTACGTAAAGTACATGATGACGCTAATAAAAATATTCGTCGGTGTAAAGGTTCGTTCGACGCTCTGGGCACTAAATAATTGCGAAACATATGTAATATATGCAACATACCACATAAATAGTAACGGAATACTATATTGAATCTGGAATATCCCGAGTAGTCCAATGACAAACCAAACGTTTGAAATGATTAAAAATAGCCAAAATACGACATATACTAACACTTGCTGTAAGGAATGGACAAGAAGTTTCCCTTTAAAGAAACTTAATGAAGAAAACATCTTTTCTAAAATATAGAGATTTCCTTGGAGCCAACGTGTACGTTGTTTAATAAGAATTTTTAAATGCTCAGGTTCTTGTTCCCATGTAATCGATTCTGGAACGATTGGTAAGAGATAGCCTTTTTGTGTAATTCGTAATGTTAATTCAGCGTCTTCTGCAATTGCATAAGGATCATAGCCACCAAGCTCTTCTAAGGCAGAGCGACGAAGAAGCATGTTCGTTCCTGTTAGTGAACCTGTTTGGAATAGTAACCAGCGTCCAGATTGCATAAGGAGCTGGAAGATTTGAAACTCTAGTGAAATCATTCGTGTCAGCCAGTTTCTGTTTTCATTGACTGTACGAACGTGTCCAACAGCCCCAACGGCATCTTTGGTTGTTTCAGCATGTTCGACAAGCATTCGCAGAGCATGTGGTTCAGGTTGATTGTCTGCATCGTAAACGCAGAAATATTCACCATTCGAAATACTAAGCCCATAGTTTAATACACGTGATTTTCCTTTTGGTTCACCAGGCGGGACACGAATGTGACGGATATGAGCATAAGCTTTGTCAAAGTCGTCACCAATTTCAGGTGTTTCATCCTGAGAATTATCGTTTAATAAATAAACAGTTAGTTTGCCTGGATATTCAATCTTTGCCATCGCCTCTAATGTATCTTTAATAACGACCCCTTCATTATGGGCGGGTATTAAAATATCAACGCTCGGATAATGTTCTAGCGTACGATCTTTTCGTTTACTATTTCGGTGAATTAAGCCTGCGAGTGTTAAGAAAGAATAATAAACGAGTAAGCCAGAGAATAGAAAGGCTGTAAAAATAAGTACGTATTTAATTGAAAATGCGATGCTAATCCAAAAAACGAGTACACAGAATAAAAGAAATAAAAGGAGTATAACAAGCGTCATCATAATAATGTCGGTCCTTTACTTCCGATTTGCTCTCGCGAAATTTTTATATCTTGAATTGCTTCAGCAGCAAGCCATTGCCCCATTTTTGGCTGTAGGCGGTTCATTACGATGTTAGCACCGGCTTCATTTGTGTTTTGTAGTAAAATAACCAGTGTATTGCTATCGTATTCAGCAGCAAGGTCAAAGTCATTTCTTATCGTTTCAACTAATAATGAAGCTACACGGTCCATGACGCTTTTTTTCGTGTATTTACTAAAGGAAGCGAAATCGAAGTAAATGATAATACCTGATTCATTGCGACGATTCATTGCATTTATTAATAATGCTTGTCTTCTTTCGAATTCTTGTCTCGTTAATAATTTTGATTCTCCAATGTATTGTTCTAGCGTTCTCACACGTTCAGTTAATTCTTTATTCTCATGAATAACTTTCTTTAATAGATGTGTTGAGATATAAACGATGAAGAAGTTTGCTACCATCAGGAAGTGAGTAATAATGTACTCCCATTGATCTGATGTACTCCATAAGTAAAGCCACGCTTGATAGAATAAATAGAATACCGAAATAATGGTTCCCAATATGAAGAAAACAAATGCGGTTTTATCAGGCAAAAATAGAAATAGTACATTAACGATTACATATATAATTGTAAAAATGAGAGCATGCTCATAATGCGTCACATGTACAGTTGTAAAATAAAATAAAATTTGTAAAATCCACATAGAGAAGACTTTATAGAAATTATTTTTCACAAAACTTTCCTCCTTAAAGGTAATTCAGGCAAGGATACTTGTAGTATGCGCAATTAATAAGAATTAGACCATGTAACTGCAATTCTTTTTTAATAGAACAAAATGAAGTAGTATCTCCCTTGCACAAGAAAAAATAAACAGACTTACTAATTATTGTATCATAATGTTTTTATATTTTATCATAAAGTATTTTATATATATAAAAAATACATTTATACATGCAAAAAAATCTCCTCTTTGGAAAGAGGAGATTTGATATAAATTTATAGGAACATCATACCTGCAACTGCTGCGTTTAAGAAGTTCGCTAGTGTACCAGCGATAACTGCTTTAATCCCTAATTGTGCAATTTGTTTACGGCGAGTAGGAGCTAACGTTCCAGTTACACCTAATTGAATTGCAATAGAAGAGAAGTTTGCGAATCCACAGATTGCGAATGTTAAAATCAGATTTGTTTTTGCAGAGAACTCTGCCATATGTGGTCCTAAGTTTGCATATGCAACGAATTCGTTGATTGCAAGTTTTTGACCGATAAAGCTTGCTGCTTGTATAGCTTCACCTGGAGAAACCCCGATTAAGATTGCAAATGGTGATAATAAGTAACCAAAGATTAAATCTAGGCTAAGTTTAATATCGAACCAAGAACCAACCCATCCTAATAATCCATTTAATAAAGCGATTAATGCGATGAAAGCCATTAACATTGCTGCTACGTTAATAACAAGTTGCATACCTTCAGATGCACCACGTGCAGCTGCATCAATAACGTTTGCGTCTTCACGTTCTGTAGAAAGCTCAACGTTATTATCTACTTCTTCTGTTTCTGGCATAATTAATTTTGCAATTAATAAACTTGATGGAGCTGCCATAATTGCTGCTGCTAATAAGTGTTCTAACGGAATTCCCATCGCTGCATAGCCGACAAGAACTGACCCGGCAACAGCCGTCATACCACTTACCATAATAGTGAAGAACTCACTATTTGTTAAGCGTGCTAAGTAAGGTTTGATTAAGATTGGTGCCTCAGTCTGTCCTAAAAATACAGTTGTTACTGAGTTTAAACTTTCTGCTTTAGAAGTTCCAAGAAGTTTACTTAATGCACCACCAACGACACTAACAAATTTCTGCATAATACCGAAATGATATAAGATTGCTACTAATGAACTAATAAATACAATTGGAAGTAGTGCTTGAATAAAGAAGACAAATCCCCAAGGGCCTTTTGCGTTGACTAAATCCCCAGCAACGAACTTAATTCCCTCGTAAGAAAAATTAATTAATCCTTGAACACCATCAGCAGCGTGTTTTAAACCTGCTTTTCCGGCATCCCATCGTAATACGATAAATGAAAATGACATTTGTAATGCTAGCGCGATTAAAATTGTGCGCCAATTAATAGCTTTGCGGTTGGAAGATAGTAAAAAAGCAATTGCTAATACTCCAATCACGCCGCCAATTCCCCATAAAAGATTCATGCAGTGTATGCTCCTTCCTCATAGTAAAAAAGTGTATAAACCAGTTGTCTATACTTTTGCGAATATAACATCTTAAGTAACTTATCATAATGGACATCGGAGGTCAAACGTCTAACGAAAAGTTTAAATAAAAAGAAAATTCTTCAAAAAAACACATATGAAATGAATAGACATGAAATAGGTTATGTTTTTTGTGGGAATATATTCATTGTGATAACGTTTTGAATGATTTTTATAGAATATAGTGTACGAAATAGGGAAATGAACGCATAATTTTTGTGTGGAGAGAGAACGAAAGGGGATTACTATATTGAGTTCTTTAAAAAAGAGCCTTCTAGTAATCTAGAAGGCTCTGAAACTATAACTTAAGGTGCTTTCGTATAACCTAAGAAGTGACTCTTCCAATAAGAGTTACTTAGTGAAGCGATTGCTACCCCTTTATCTCCAGCTTGGATAAATGATCCGCCCCCAAGATAAATACCGATGTGAGAAGGTCCTGCTGTATAAGTATTTTGGAAATAAATTAAGTCACCGGGTTGTGGATTTGAAGTTTCCGGTAAGCTATTCCAATATCCTGCAACATTTGTACGGCTAATTTTATGACCAAATTTCTTATATACGTGGTAGATGTAACCACTGCAGTCAACACCGTTAGCAGAACTACCGCCCCAAACGTATGGTACGCCTTGCATTGATTTTGCATATGCAAGAATGGCAGAAACATCACCGCTATTATTGCCTGTATTGTTGTTATTGCTTGTATTATTGTTATTTTGATTAGTATTGTTGTTAGGCTTATTATCTACTGCGCCACCAACTGGTGTTTTAGATAGGAAACGTGTTCCGATATAACCATTTTGGCCATTGTAGTTAATTTTGCTCCATCCAGAGTTTTCAGAGATTACTTGAACCTTCTGTCCTTGTGGAAGTGCACCTAGGATTCTATAATTTGTACCTTCGCCACTACGTACATTTAGTGCAGAAGCATTAATGTAGTAGTCACCAATTGCACCTTGGTTAGGCTTTTCAGGTTGTTTCGGCTGTTCAGGAGTAGTAGTGCCACCTTTAACGAACTTTACAAATTCGCTACTAACAAAGCCAGTGTTCCCTTGATAGTTTACTTTGAACCATCCGTTTTCAGATCCAACTACGTTTAATGTTGTACCGTTTAACACGCCACCAATTACACTATGGTAAGCTGCAGGGCCTGTACGAACGCGTAAAGATGTTGCGTTAACAACGTAAGTGCCACCAGTTTGAACAGTTACGTTATTGTTTTGATTATTATTTTGGTTGTTGCCTTGTGTAACGTTTTCGTTAGAACCGCCTTTTGTTAAGTAGTCTTTGCTTACGTAAGCAGCTTGCCCTGCATAATTGATTTTGAACCAATCTTGAACTTCGCCAACAACTTGTACTACTTGTCCTTTTGTAATAGAAGCTATAGTTGTGTGAGAAGTGCTAGGACCTGTACGAACACGAAGGGAAGATACATTTACTGTATAGTTTCCGCTTGCTGGTTGTACAGTTTGTTGATTCGTATCGTTTGTAGCTCCTGTATTTGCAGAAACACCTGATACGAATTGGCCACTAACGTAACCAGTTTGTCCATTGTGGTTGATTTTCACCCAACCATTTTCTTGACCAATTACGTTTAATGTTTGTCCTTCATATACACGTCCTGAAACAGAACTAGAAGTGTTAGGAGCTGTACGTACACGTAATACATCGGCAGTAACTTTATTCTTTCCACCTGTTGTACTTACATTAGAATTACTTGCTCCATTTTTTGATACAAATTCGCCACTGACAAAGCCAGTTTTTCCATTATGGTTAATTTTGAACCAACCATTTTCTTCGCCAATCACGTCTAATGATTGACCGTTATAAACACGAGAGATGATATCGTGAGAAGTGCTTGATCCTGCACGAACATGTAATACACTAGTATTTACCGTGTAAGATGAAGTGTTAGATGCAGAAGCTTGTACAGTTTGTGTAGCAGCTTTTTGTGTATTTTGTTCCGGGGCAGCTTGCACGCTATCAAGTGTAGGGGCTGCTCCTCCTGCTACAGACACTGCCGCAAGACCGGCAAGGTATTTTTTCATAGTTTGTCGATTCCTTTCTGTCTGTAATGTAGTGAAGAAAAATTTACCAACTATTAAAAATTCTAAAAGGCATGTCGACTACTGTCAAGACTTATGCGGGAAACTGAATGTGACAAAAAGATTACAAGAAAAAAATCAAGGCATGAATTTCTACCTTGATTTTGATTTAAATACATATATTAACATTAGAGGGGATGGTAATTATTCGTATTTAAGAAGATGGTGTGTTCGATTTTAAAAGGCTTTGAGAAAATGATTTTTGTATTGTTTTTGTAATGGGGCCAACTTGACCATCTTGAATCGCAGCTCCATCAAGGTGAGTCATCGGTAAGATTTCAATCGTCGTGCCTGTAAAGAAACATTCATCGGCTTGGTAAACGTCACGAATGCTAAAAAGTTCTTCTTGTACAGGAATGTGAAGAGTATTAGCTAAAGAAAGGACATACTGACGAATAATTCCGTTTAAAATAAGATGATTGGCTGGATGTGTGTAGAGTGTTCCATTTTTAATTAAAAAGAAGTTGGAACGGCTACCTTCAGTTACAATACCATTTCGTACGAGAAGGGCTTCTTTACAACCTTTGCGTTCAGCTTTCGTAGCAGCTAATACATTTGGTAGTAAATTTAATGATTTAATATCACAGCGAAGCCAGCGAGTATCTGGTTCTGATATAGCACGTACACCATATTCAATCCATAAAGCCGGTCTTTCCTTTTTTGTGATATAGGCATAGATTGTCGGGGGAATGTCATATGAGAATGCATGAGTACGAGCTTGTACACCGCGAGATACTTGCAAATAAATGGTTCCATCTTCGTAGAAATTATTACTTTCAATGAGTTTGTAAAGTAAGGTGATGAGCTCTGCTTTTGAGAAAGGGAGCGATAATTCTATTTCTTCTAGGGAGCGATATAGTCTTGTTATGTGCGGATCTAATAAGTGAAAGTTTCCGTTGTAGAGCCGCATTACCTCGTAGACACCATCTCCAAATTGCAAGCCTCTTTCTTCTAGTTCTATGTATGTTTTTTGTTTTGTTGTATCAATAACTGCATCATTCCAAAGTACAAATCTTTCATATGCCAATTTCCATCCCATCCTTTCGTAAGTACTGAAGTAAGGTGAAACTTTGATTAATCGAGCTTATACGGTTAGACCACCCATATGATTTTTGAATCCGGCCAAATTTTGAAGTGGGATTCCTATTGCTAGTTAACGCGGCATAAAATCGCTATAGTAATTTTTATGTTAGCAATACTCTACATATGACGTATATGTATTTGTAAATAATAGGGAAGTAATAGAGATTTATAGCATTTTGTATATACAAATTCGAAAATAAGAAATAATAATCCTGCCTATAAATAAAAAAAAGCAACATTCATATGGAATGCTGCAAAAGGAGGGTAGCTATCTTTCATAGGGATATCATCTTATTGAAGGTTTTGTACATGAGAACAAAACACTTTAAAAGACAATTAAAAGAAAGTAGAAAACAAACGGTTCGCATATTTCTTTAAGGGATCTTATTGAAGATGAGAGATAAGAAATATGTAGAACCTCGTTTGCATATTTTATTATAGAGATGTTTCGTTAATGTGGTGTGAATATTTGGTAAAGGTTATGTAATTTTAAAGTTAATGAATAGGAGAAGAAGGATAGCGGAAAATAAAAAAGAGGCTGAGATTACTCAGCGCTCTTCTTTTCTTCTTTAATAGCTGTTTTTACTTCACCAGTTTTAATCTTGTTACTTTCAGAGAAGCGAAGTAAGTCACCTTCAATGAGTTTGTCTGACATGTTCAATTCATTTTGGGCACGATCAATGAGTGGTTGAGATTCTTCTTTCGGTAATTGTACAACTTCGCCAGTAGCACGGTCGTAGAATGTACTGTTCGTATACATGTACTTATCTGTAATGAAGCTACCGTCACGAAGAACAACGAATCCTTTATTATCAGGTGAGAATACGTCATGGCCAAATTGAATTTGATTCGTAGAATCTACACCAAGTAAGTTTAGAATAGTTGGTTTAATATCAATTTCACCAGTTGGTTTTGAAATTGTTTTACCTTCTTTTTGACCTGGAACGTGAATAAACATCGGTGTTTTTTGTAAGTTCATATGGTCAAATGCAGTAATTTCTTCTTTTCCTAAGAACTGTGCCATTGCACGGTTATGGTTTTCAGAAATACCATAGTGATCACCGTAGAATACGATCACAGAGTTGTCGTAAATGCCTTCTGCTTTTAGACGCTCAATAAAATGTTTCATTGCTTCGTCTAAATAGCGAGCAGTTACCATGTAACGGTCAAACACGCCATCACCAGAATTATATTCATCAATTAATTTCGTGTTGTCATCATAAGTGAATGGGTAATGGTTCGTTAAAGTAAGGAAGCGAGTATAGAATGGTTGCTTCACTTCTTTTAACATATCAATAGATTGATCGAAGTATTCGATATCTTTTAATCCCCAATTTAATTTTGTTTCTGGCGTAATCTTGTAGTCAAGCTCGTTGTAGTAACGATCATAACCAAGTGCCGGATACATAATGTTACGGTTCCAGAATGTTGCGTTGTTCGCATGGAATACCGATGTGTGGTACCCTTGCTGGCGTAAAATTTCTGGAGTTGCTGTGTATTCGTTGTTACCGTGTGTGAAGAATACAGCACCACGGTCTAGTGGATATAAAGAAGTATCTACTAAGAATTCAGCATCAGATGTTTTACCTTGCCCAGTTTGATGGAAGAAGTTATCAAAGTAATAACTTTCTTTCGTAAATTGGTTTAAGAATGGTGTAACTTCTTGTCCGTTAACTGTTGCGCCAATTAAGAATGTTTGTAATGACTCAAGAGAGACAACAATTACGTTTTTTCCTTTTGCAGTACCGAACATATTTGGATCTGGTTTACTTTGTGTTGTTTTCACATAGTTTTCTGTTTCTTGTAATTTACTACCGTCGGCAAATGCCTTTTGTGAACTTGACTTCGCTTGTAAGCCAAGATCGTATGCTTGGTGTACATATAATCCTAAGTTTTTAACAAGCATAACGCGGTCGAATGAACGTGTTAATAGTTCTGGACGTTCAGCTTCTGCAAACCCTAGGTTTACGAAGAAAATAGCAACTGTTGACACGAAGTATAGAGAACGCATCGGACGTGCTACACGCTCTGTCGGTGCAAAGTTTTTCTTCTTCTTCAATAAGATGAAGAATACGATAATATCCGCAAATGCAAGGATAATTTTGTAGTTAAATAATTCTTTCACACTAGAACCTAAGCTTCCAAAGTTAGAAGTTTGCCCTAGTACTGGTAAAGTAACGAAGTCATTGTAGAATCCGTAGAACATTACGTTACCAACAAGAATGAACGTTAAAACAAAATTAATTCCAAGTGCTATATAGTTACGTTTTTTTCCTTTTGCAAATAATGCAAGTCCCACAAACAGTAATGATGCTGCTAATGGACTAATGAATAAAATGAATTCTTGCATGAAAGATTCAAGTTTTAAATCAAAGCTTGTGCGTGTAATAATGTAGGTTTTCAGCCATACGGCTAAAGCTACGAATAAAGTGAAACGCACATTTTGAAATTGTGATTTCAAGGTTTCTTTCATTCATTTCCACCCTTTCTCTATCAGGCTTGGTCGATTTTGGAGCGAAAAATGTTAAAATAAAAAATACATAGTTTCTTTTGCCATAATTAGAGCTTCTATATTCACCCATATACGACTTTAACTATGCATACCCTTTTTTGGTTTCTTTTGCTGCTCATAAGTATAACGTCATTTCTGTATTATACAACAAAATTCATTTCTGAGAAACACTATAACATTTTACATTTTTTGTATGTGTTTTGTCACTACCAGAGAAAACTTTATCATTCGTTTATATGTCCGTCAACTAGAAAATATAACAAAGATAGAGAAGAATGTTAAGTGAAAGTGAAAATTTTCATGGTTGAGAAATAAGAAATGGAAATATGTAATGGTTTGTCTAGAAAACTATTATATGAAGGAAAGGGTATGAAAATTAACGAACACTTGTTCTTTTTAGGTTTGTTTGTTAAAATAAAAATTCATTGATAGATTATGTGTAATTTTGATGAACTTTTACTGGTAATATATTGTAGCTTATTTCTTTTGAAAAATAGGGGGTCTTTTACATGAAACAAAAATTTTCAGTTGAAGCGTTTTGGAAAAAAGTAAAACATGTTGCAAAGCAAGCCGGACAGTCGGTCATTTATGCCAGTTTATTACTGTTTTACGTTTTGCAAAGACCTGATGTTCCAAAGCGGGTGAAAATTATTGTAATTGGAGCACTTGCTTATTTTATTGCACCGATTGATGCCATCCCAGATTTCATTGCTGGAGTTGGTTATACGGACGATTTAGGGGCATTAACGGCCGCACTAATACAGGCGTCATTATATGTCAATGAAGATGTGAAAGATAAGGCACGAGTGAAGTTGGCAGAATGGTTTGGTTCGGATATAGACACATCATTTATCGATCAGAAATTAGATCAATAGGTGAGAACTGTCATAGAGTGACAGGGCGAACGTAAGCGAGGAAGTGCATTATGCCATCAGGAAAAACGCATACGAAAATAAACTTAATATCCCTTCCGGTTGTTTTGTTTCTGCTCTTTTCGTATGGATTAACAAATTTTGATTTTTTATTAACTTTTGCAATTGGCTTTTTAGTAGGTACTTCATTTTTAACACCTGATTTAGATACGTACAGTAATGCGTATAATAAATGGGGATTCCTGCGTATATTTTGGTATCCGTATAAGAAAGTAATGCCACATCGTTCCTTTCTTACACATACGATTATACTTGGTGATGTAATTCGTATTGCGTACATGTTAATCGTATTTTCTCCGTTTTTATTTCTATTAAATGTAATAGCACTGGACGGGAACTTAATAGAAATTGCGAAAAAACATGAGGTGGAAATTAAAACGTTCCTAATGGGAATTGTTGTGGCGAGCACGCTTCACATTATAGCGGATAAAACGAATACGCGCCGAAAGAAAATGATGAGAAAAAAGAAGAAACGAAGAAGATAAAGTGAAACTGTAATCGGTAGGGGCACCCCCCGCTAATTATTAGCTCACACTAATCGGGAAAAGGACACTTGCAAATTGCAAGTGTCCTTTTTTTAAACAAACGTTTGTTTAAAATTAAGCTTTCAGCACTTTAATTCCTTTTACAATGTTCCAGATGAAGTAGTATAAGCTGATGATTCCGCAAATAGCTAAGACAATCATTGCTCCAATTCCAAGTGTTACATCTGGTTGGTCCGATCCGATGCCCATAATTCCTAAAATGGCTACGCCGATAAATGTAGCTATACTTGGAATAATATGTGTCCATAGAGCACGTTTTGCATGTGGCTTTGTTTCAGCATCCCCCACAATCCAAACGATGATTGGGAATAAGATAGGGGCAAATAGTACACTAAAGTATGATAAAGCAGCTAGTATTTTGTTTCCATTCATATATATCACCTCATAAATAATGTCCGTTGTTATACTATTATTATGCAGTAATTTTTGCAAGCTTACTATCGATGAACATTACAAGAACGTGACGATTTTGTAAGATTTTTTCTTTAAATAATAAAATTTTCAAAAAAATCTTTTTTTATGGAAAATGCTGTGATAAAGTATAAATGGGATCAGATGAAAACGTTTTCTTAAACGTTTTTTATTTTTAGACTTAAAGGTATGATGACCTGATAGTCTATTGATGAGGTTATTCTATTTAAAAGGGGATTCTTTAGGGGGAGAGAACAATGAACACATGGACACAAGTTTATGATCCGTTCGGTAACATTTGGATTTCGGCAGCAGTGGCACTTATTCCAATCATCTTTTTTTTCTTAGCTTTAGCAGTTTTCCGCATGAAGGGGTATGTGGCAGGGTTTATTACAGTTGTACTTACAATTTTAGTAGCGTTATTCGCTTATAAAATGCCGTTTGCGATGGCGATGGCAGCAACCGGATACGGTTTTTTATACGGACTATGGCCAATTGCTTGGATTATCATTATGTCGGTATTTTTGTATAAAATTTCCGTAAAAACAGGTCAATTCGATGTCATTCGTGCATCTGTATTATCTATTACAAACGATCACCGTTTACTCGTTATTCTAATTGGTTTTTCATTCGGAGCATTTTTAGAAGGGGCTGCGGGATTCGGTGCACCAGTAGCAATCACAGCAGCGCTTCTAGCAGGTCTCGGATTAAATCCTTTATATGCGGCTGGTCTTTGTTTAATCGCAAATACTGCACCGGTAGCATTCGGAGCGATGGGAATTCCGATTACAGTTGCTGGGCAAGTAACGGGTATTGATCCACATAAAATCGGACAAATGGCTGGACATCAGTTACCGTTTCTATCATTATTTGTTCCGTTCTTCATCGTATTTTTAATGGATGGATTTAAAGGGGTAAAACAAACGTGGCCTGCGTTACTTGTAGCAGGTAGCTCGTTTGCAATTACACAGTTTATTACAGCAACGTTTCTAGGGCCAGAGCTTCCGGATATTACGTCAGCACTTGTAAGTTTAGTGAGTTTAGCGCTGTTCTTAAAAGTTTGGCAGCCGAAAGAAATCTATCAATCTAAACAAGCAAATAGTGAAGTAGCGGCAACAACGACGACATCTATGCCAACACTCACAATAGGAAAAGTAGTGAAAGCATGGTCTCCGTTCATTATTCTAACGGTTATGGTAGTTGTTTGGAGCCAAAGCTTCTTTAAATCCTTATTTGCTCCAGGAGGTGCTTTAGAAAGTCTTGTATTTAAGTTTGAAGTTCCAGTCTTACACAATTTAGTAATGAAAGCAGAGCCGATAGTAAATAAACTAACGCCTTATGAAGCAATTTTGAAATTAGATGTTTTATCAGCGACTGGAACGGCAATTTTAATTGCTTGTATTATTTCTATCTTTATTTTGAAAATGAGTGCAAAAGATGCAGTAGCGACATTTAAAGAAACGTTAAACGAGCTTAAGATGCCAATTCTATCTATCGGATTCGTATTAGGATTCGCATTTATCGCAAACTATTCTGGTCTATCTTCTACATTAGCGCTAGCGCTAGCAGGAACTGGCGGACTATTCCCGTTCTTCTCACCATTCCTAGGTTGGATTGGTGTATTCTTAACAGGATCTGATACGTCAGCGAACGCACTGTTCTCGAATTTACAAGCAATTACGGCGCAGCAAGTTGGCGTATCTGAAGTACTTCTCGTTGCGGCAAATACAACAGGTGGTGTAACAGGTAAGATGATTTCTCCGCAATCGATAGCAATTGCTTGTGCGGCAGTTGGACTTGCCGGAAAAGAGTCGGATTTGTTCCGTTTTACAGTGAAGCATAGTTTGTTCTTCGTTATTATTGTTGGGATTATGACGTATGTTCAGGCTTATTATTTAACTTGGATGATTCCGTAAGCGGAAAATAAATAAACTTTGCATTTTTCAGATTATCGTGTATGATGGGAAAGTATTGAAAATTAAATCAGTGATAAACTAGGGGTGCCTAACGTATGCGTAGGCTGAGAGAGAAGCGTGTGAACTTCTTAACCCTTTGGACCTGATCTGGCTCGTACCAGCGTAGGGAAGTTAACGGCTTTACATAATGATGTCTTTTATGAGCCAGGTCCTTATTTTTTTATGGACCTGGCTCTTTTTGTTTTGGCATACGCTGGCCATATCTCGTCCTTGTCACGTACAGGGGGGCAACAAAGGTTATGAAACAATCTGTTTCAGCTGAGCAAATTGAATTGAAATCGAGTTTACCAGGAAGTAAGAAAGTGTATGTAGATGGACCACGGGAAGGTATGAAAGTACCGATGCGTGAGATTGCACAAAGCGATACGAATGGTATCCAAAATCCGCCCATCCGTGTGTATGATACGAGTGGACCTTATACAGATCCTGAGTATAAAGTGGAGCTGGAAAAGGGGTTGCAGGCGCCGCGTCATTCTTGGATCATGGAGCGCGGGGATGTAGAGGCATACGAAGGGCGTGAAGTAAAACCAGAGGATGACGGTGTGAAAGTGGCTTCGAAACATACACCTGTTTTCCCGCAAATGGATCGTAAGCCGCTTAGAGCGAAGGAAGGTGCAAATGTTACGCAAATGCACTATGCGCGTAATGGCATTATTACGTCTGAGATGGAGTATGTTGCGATTCGTGAAGGAGTGGAGCCTGAGTTTGTTCGTAAGGAAATTGCAGAAGGTCGTGCGATTTTACCAGCGAATATTAACCATCCGGAAGCAGAACCGATGATTATCGGACGTAACTTTCATGTGAAGGTAAATGCAAATATCGGAAACTCTGCTGTATCTTCTTCTATTGCAGAAGAAGTAGAGAAGATGACATGGGCAACGCGCTGGGGTGCAGATACGATTATGGATTTATCTACAGGTAAAAATATTCATACGACGCGCGAATGGATTATTCGTAATGCTCCTGTACCTGTCGGAACTGTGCCCATTTATCAAGCACTTGAGAAAGTAAACGGAATTGCAGAAGATTTAACGTGGGAAGTGTACCGTGATACGTTAATTGAGCAAGCGGAGCAGGGCGTTGATTACTTTACGATTCACGCTGGTGTATTACTTCGTTACATTCCAATTACTGCAAAACGTACGACAGGTATCGTTTCACGCGGTGGTTCGATTATGGCACAGTGGTGTTTATTCCATCATAAAGAAAACTTCCTATATACTCATTTTGAAGAGATTTGTGAAATTATGAAGCAGTACGATGTTTCATTCTCGCTTGGAGATGGATTACGTCCAGGTTCGATTGCAGATGCAAATGACGAAGCGCAGTTCTCGGAGCTTGAAACGCTTGGTGAATTGACGAAAATCGCTTGGAAACATGATGTGCAAGTTATGATTGAAGGACCTGGACATGTACCGATGCACTTAATTAAAGAAAATATGGAGAAAGAACTTGATATTTGTCAGGGCGCGCCATTTTATACACTTGGGCCGCTAACGACAGATATTGCACCAGGATATGACCATATTACATCCGCAATTGGAGCAGCAATGATCGGCTGGTTTGGAACGGCGATGCTTTGTTATGTAACGCCGAAAGAACATTTAGGTTTACCAAATAAAGATGATGTTCGAGAAGGGGTTATAACGTATAAAATTGCAGCACATGCGGCTGATCTTGCGAAAGGGCATAAAACGGCTCATCAGCGTGATGACGCACTTTCAAAAGCACGTTTTGAATTTCGTTGGCGCGATCAATTTAATTTGTCTTTAGATCCTGAACGTGCGATGGAGTATCACGATGAAACGTTACCAGCAGAAGGAGCGAAAACAGCTCATTTTTGTTCAATGTGTGGACCGAAGTTTTGTAGTATGAGAATTTCACATGATATTCGTGAATATGCGAAAGAAAATGACTTAGAAACGACAGAAGCAATTGAAAAAGGAATGAAAGAGAAGGCGAAAGAATTTAAAGATACTGGTAGTCATTTATACCAATAACACGTTACACCTCTTTACTTGATTGATCACACTGTAGTACCTAACTTAATTATAGAAAAAGCCCCCTTTGCTAAGACGGTAGCAAAGGGGGCTTCTGTTTTCTTTATAAGGCAAAGAAGAGGTGTACCCAGTAGTATAAGAGGAATAATGTGACGACTGTTGTGAGAGGAATAACGATGAGAGATACGCTTAAATAATCTTTCCATTTTACTTTAATTTTGTTTTGTTTCAGAATATACATCCAGATGAGGGAAGCTAGTGTACCGATTGGTAATAATAGTGAACCGATGTCACTACCAATAATATTTGCGAGGTAGATTGTTTTTAATGTGACTGGATCTAGCCCCATTTCTGTTAATGTGATTGTACCAATCATAAGGGCAGGGTGGTTATTGAAGACGTTAGAGAGGATGGATACAAGTCCGCCCATTGCAAAGCTAGCATAGAGTAAATGCTGACTTACAAGTGGCTCGAGCCATTGCACAAGTGCGGCTGTTAATCCTGCGTTGTGAAGCCCGTAAATAATGACGTACATAGAGAAGGCGAAGATTAAAATGTGCCACGGTGTCTTTTTCAAAATATCGACAGGGTTTGTTCGTAAGTAGTACCATCTCCAGATAAGAAGAACGAGGGAACCGAGCACCGCAACGATTTCGATTGGGATAGATAAGAAGGATGCAACGAACAGAAGACAGCGCATAAGGAAGACGAAACCTAATACTTTTAACATGAATTTTGTACGTTTTTGTTTCGTATCAACAGAATTGTTTCCTTTTAACGGATGGAAGTTTTTCGTGAAGAAAATTTCTTCAATATCATATGAAGAAACCGGTAATTTCTCTGGTAATTTTTTCTTTAAAACAGTGTACATGAGCCATGACATAAACAATAATCCTAATGTTGCAGGTACAAACATCATAGCAGTATGCATATAAAGAGTCATATTAACGATATTTAATGCGATTAAGTTTACGATATTACTTACACCGATTGGTGCACTAGAAGCAGTGGCGATTAAAGCACCGCTTAATAAATAAGGAATTTGTTGATGAGGCTTTAATTGAAGATTTTTCAGAAGAAGGATTAGAATTGGGGTTGTAATCAAAATACTACCGTCATTATTAAATAAAAGAGTCATAAGAAAGCATAGTAATTGAATATACCAGTATAGGCGACGTCCAGAACCTTTCGCTAAATTTGCGAGTTTTGCTGCAGCCCAATGGAAGAAGCCGAAGCTTTCTAATATAACTGCCATAACGATGGTCGCCAATATCGTTATGGAAGCGCCTCCGATTTTACTTATAATGTCTATGACATCTGGCCTTGAGACAAGTCCAGTAATGAGGATAATACCAGCGCCAATTCCTGCTGGCCATGCCTCATTTAAGCCACGAGGTCGCCAAAAGATAACAATCATCGTTAAGAAGAATACAATAATAGTAATCCATATCTCAATGCTCATATTTTACCTACCTTTCTATTTTTCCTTGAATCAATGTAGCTTGTCTCAAGGTCTGTATTGGTAGTATATTCGAAAAAGAATAAGAGGAACTAGACGTATAATAGAAGAAAGTGAATATGTGTTTTTCAAGCTATAGGACAAGTATACATACTAGTGAAATAACTATTAGGAGAGGAGTCTAATAAATGAGGGGCATTCTATGTACGAATGCCCCTCATTTATTCCGCTATTTGTGGGCAGTAAGACTCCTACCTCAAAATTCGGCGGGAGCAAAGAAGTTAGGTGGAAGTCCTGCTGCCCGTAAACGCCTGATTGGTGAAGGTTAATAATCAGTGGGGATGAACAAAACCCTTACTGATTAAAGTTTCACTTTGTTATTTTTCCTTCAAAAAAGTTCGATCCTTCAAGAATAAATTCCAGAAGAAAATGAATCCGGGTAGTAAAATTGCAATCCCGATTGCGTAGAGGATAAGAAGCGCATAGAATGTTTCGACTGTTGTAAAGCTTGTAAATACAGTTACGTCCGGGTAAATGATATACGGTAAATGAGCGACGCCGTAAGCGTAGCTTGCAAATGCATATTGAGCGACGACAGCTAAAACTGCAATGCGAGGAAACCCTAGTGTGCTATATTTCTTATTTGTCCACCAAAGGGAGGAATAGCCGATAACAAATAAAATGATAGAGACTGTAAACCATGGGAATTGCTTTATTAATCCTTGCATTAGCCAGTGTGTTTGTGGGTCCATTACAACGAGAGCTATAATTGCCGTAACGAGCGTTGCAGGACCAAGTATGATGGCATTTCTTCTATAAATTCTATATGCATCTTCTGAACCTTGCTCTCTCGCAAAATCCGCGAGAAAGAGAGAAGATAGAAACAGTTCGGAAGTTAGTCCGAATAGCATATAACAATAAATAACAGGACTAGAAAGAAGTTTTCCGTAAAGGAGTACTTCTTTTCCTTCAGCCATTGTAATGTAGGCACCCTCTGTAACAGGTAAAACGGTAATTAATAGGGCTGGAATTAAGAGCCCTGTAATACCTGAAATAATCCGAAGAAGATGTTGGTACTTCGGCAGAGAGTAAGCAAATACCATAAATGTACTACGAATTGCAACGAGTACTAGAATTAGCATGACTGGTACGAACATAACGGTTGCAAGGGTAAAGGCTGCTTTCGGAAAGAAACCAAGGAAAGCGACAACGACAAAGACAAGAAACGTATTTGTTACTTCCCAAGTTGGTGATAAGTATCGATTGGCAAGCTTGGCAGCAAGTGTTGGATGTTTCGCATATACCATGCCCCAAAAACCCGCTCCAAAATCAATGGACCCTAATATACTGTATACGAAAATAAGAGCCCATAAGATGATGATTGCAATGCTTTCCTCATGCACGAGAATCGCCTCCTTGGTGATGTAAATCATTCTTTAGCGGATGTCTCTTAAAGAATGTCCGTAGTACAAAGACTGTTAAAATACCGAGTCCGATATATAAAATAATGAATAGAATAAATAAAGGACCGACGAAATCAGCGCGTGTAGAAGCATCGACTGTACGCTGCATACCATAAATTGTCCACGGCTGACGACCGCTACAGCTGAAAATCCATCCGAATTCAATACCGAGCATCATAACTGGTCCACATGCGGCAGCTCCCAAAAGAAGCCACTTCGGTAACTCGGCTCCTTTTTTTCGGTAAACGAAGTACCAATATAAGAGAGCGATTGCTGCAACTGCAAAGGTAAAGGCAGCGGTGCCGACCATTAAGTTGAACAGCGTATGTGTGTAAAATGGTGGCCATGTTTCTTGTGGGAATTCCTTTAAACCTTTTACGACGGTGCTAGGGTCTAGTCCCACTAATAGGCTAAGCATGTTCGGAATTTCCAGCGCATAGTTTAGTTCAAGTGTGTTAGGATCCACAACCCCGCCAATTGATAAGGGAGCATGTGATGTCGTTTCAAATAAAGCTTCAGCAGATGCAAGTTTTTCAGGTGAATGCTTATGTAAGGCGATTGCTGATTCGTGCCCCGAAAGCCACATCGTAGCACCTGTAATAAATGTCACGACGAGTCCTAACAGTAGTCCCTTTTTATGATAAGCCACTTCACGCTCACTTACATTCTTCTTTAATAATTTAAATCCAGCGATAGAGGCAATGACGGCTGCTCCAGTCGCATAGGCTGTAATAACGACGTGGAATGCGCTTGTGCCAAAGCTCGGATTAAAGAAAGCCTTCCACGGATCAACGTTAAAAACCGATCCATCTGGCCCCATGGAAAAGCCTGCGGGTGTATTCATCCATGTATTTGCTGATGTAATAAGCACGGCGGATGCCGTGGCACCAATCATGACGAAAAAGAGTGAGATTAATCTCATGAATGGAGGTAATTTATCAGCCGCATATACATAAATAGACATGAATAAAGCTTCTAAAAAGAAGGCGAAAATTTCAATTTGAAAGGGAACAGAAATAACTTGCCCAACAATTTTGGCGAAACCAGGCCAAAGAAGTGAGATTTGTACACCAACAATTGTTCCAGTTGGAATTGCTACACCGAGAAGAATAGCAAAAGCCTTTGTCCATCTTTTTGCCATAATGGCATAGTCGGAATCTTTCTTCCAGTGATAGAGTATCTCACTTATAAAAATCATCAAAGATAGCCCGACTCCAAGTGTTGCAAAGATAATGTGGAATGCTAATGAAGAACCAAAAAACGCTCTTGCTAATGTTACGGTATCCATATATATACTCCTCTTCTTTTTTGCCATTATTTTCTGATTGAATTGGAAGATTTATTCAATAAACTGCCAAAAATATATATGTATTTAAAAAGTGAATATGGTAATATGATGTTTGAATATTATAAATAGAAAGAAATTAACGTTTAATAATATTTTGTTTGTTTTTTATCTAGGAATATTTTATAATCTTTTATGCGAACATAAGTTCTGTTTTGTGGTTGGAGAAGTTTATGTGAAATGGAGAGGGTGTTTTATGTATCCTGAAGTCATTAAAAAGATGGCGTTTTCAAAAGAGCATAGAGATTTATTATTGAAGTTGTATAATAAAGAAATTACACGTCGTGAATATGACCGACTTGTGGAATCACTATATAGACCTTCTAAAGAGGTTTGTGAGGGGTAGAAATGCGGGAGACAATCTAATAGATTGTCTTTTTTAATTTACGTATGTTCTGGTAAAATTAAGGTTAGCCTTATTAGGGAGGTGAAAAGATTGCGGAAACGTTTATATATAGGGATTGGAGTTATTCTCTTAATCGCCTTAGGTGGAATTGTATTTTGGTCAGCCTTACAAGGAAACCGTACGGAACATTTTATTTTAAGACATATGGTGAATGAAAATGGGACACTTGCCACCTACCGTTTAGAAGATACAAAGGCAGGTACTGGGGAAGCGAAAGGCCGTGAAGCTTTATCAGAATCGGCAGGGCTATGGCTACAATATACATTGGATAAAGATGATCAAGCGTTATTTGATGAACAAGTAAAGGTCGTTCAAAATAACTTTGTACATAAGGATCGTATCGTTTTATGGAAAGTCTCTGAAAAGGGAGAAATGCAGTCAGCGACAAATGCACTTATAGATGATCTTCGTATTATAGAACAATTATATCGTGCTTATGAAATGTATAAGGAAGATCGTTATAAAAATCTTGCAGATCAATTGAGTGATGCTGTACTTCGTTACAATAAGAAAGATAATTATTACGTTGATTATTATGACGCGGATGCAGGGAAGCAAAGTGGTTTTGCAACAACATCATACATAAATCCGCATGCATTCTCGTACATGAAAAAGTATGGAAAAGTTTCTGCTGAGCAGTATCAAGAAGTGGTTCAATTTCTAGCGAATTATCCAAGGCATGGCTGGGCATTCCCGAAAGAGTATAAGGAAGATGGTACATTTACGTACGATAAAGAAGTGAATCTTATTGACCAATCATACGTTGCTTACCATCGTAGTTTAGGTGGTCTTTCATCAGATGCTTATTTGGAATTTATAAAGAAGAAGTTCCAGAAGGACGGAAAGTTATACGGCCGTTATAATTTAGAAACGGGAAAACAAACTGTGGATTATGAATCACCAGCTGCTTACGGATTAACGATTTTGTACGTACTACAAACAGGTGATACAAAGTTTGCGACGGAATTGTATGAACATATGGCCACATTCCGAAATGATAATGTATTTAGTAGATATTACGGTGGGTACGTAACAGGCGAAAATAATAATACGCATATTTTTGATAATGTACTACCACTTTTAGCTGAAATGGAATTAGAGAAGAGTAAGAAATAGAAGGTGCCATCCTATGGGGGTGGCACCTTCTATTTGTGTCGTTATTTGTTGATAAATCAATATTTCTTGGCGAAACGTCGATATATTTGAAGTTATGATCGATATAATTTTATGACCTAATATTGGAGAAGTAGTCAATCACGAATTCACGGAATTGCTGGGCAGTTTTTGATAGATAGCGTTTCTTTGACCAACTTAAGCCGATGGTTCGTTCGCAATTCGGTTCAATAATACGTAATTTATTTAATGCTAAAGTAGAGTTTTTTAATAAAGTTAAACTTGGGACAAAAGCGATGCCGAGACCTTGCTTAATAAGGTCGCTAATCACGGTTGGTTCATCTACTTCAAAAGCGATATGTGGAGTGAAGCCAGCTTCTTTACAAAATTCATCTGTTAAATGTCGAAATCCATAACCAGTGTTCATACTAATAAACGGTTCGTCCTTTACTTCATGAAGATAGATACTTTCACGTCCTGATAAACGGTGGCCTGAAGGGACGACTAAGAAAATTTCTTCTGTAATAAGTGGTTCCCAAATAATCTCCTCGCCTTCAATTGGCACAGAAGAAATGCAAAAGTCAATTTCTATATTATCTAGTTGTCGTTTCATAGAAGGAGTAGATGCGAGAAACTGTTGGAATCTAACATTAGGATGTTCTAGTAAAAAAGAACCGAGTAGTTCTGGTAATATTCTTGGAATAGAAACGGCCAGAGTAATAGAGCTTTGTTGTAAGTTAGCTAAATCTTTAATTTCTCGTTCGCCTTCACTTAATTCATGAAAAATGCGCTCTACTCGTTTTAAGAATACTTTCCCGAAAGAGTTTAATGTAATTTGTCGACCTTGGCGATCAAATAACGGGACGCCTAAGTCTTTTTCTAGTCTAGCAATTGTTTTGCTGAGCGAAGGCTGTGCGATATGCAATTCTTCAGCGGCTTTTGTCATATGTTCTAATCGTGCAACTGTTTGAAAGTATTTTAGTTGAAGAAGTTCCATTTTGACTCTCCTTTCTATAGACCAAAAGGAATGAATTGATAATTAAAGATGTATTATACAGTATGAAAATGGACGTGTATAGTAAATCTGTTAAACCATTCTAATGGTGTTAAATTCGGAGAAGGAGTATATTTCATGAAGGGAATTCAACTTGTATTTAAAGATTGGAAAGCGATGTGGCACCATAAACATGGGCGTATCGCTTTAATTTTTTTGTTAATCGTTCCTTTAATTTATTCGGGATTCTTTTTAGCTGGATATTGGGATCCATACGGACGATTAGATAAATTACCTGTTGCAGTTGTGAATTTAGATAAAGGTGCTGCAATGGATGAAAAAACAATTCATGCAGGAGACGACTTTGTTAAAAATTTAAAAGTGAATAAGGAACTGGCTTTTCATTTCGTATCAGAAAAAAATGCTGATGAAGGGTTAAAAGAAGATAAGTATTATATGGTTGTTACGATTCCGGAAGATTTCTCTAAAAAAGTAAGTACACTTATGGATGAGAAACCAGAACCGGCACAATTGCAGTACAAAGTAAATCCAGGTAAAAACTTTGTAGCAGCTCAAATTGGAACGACAGCTGTTGAAAATATGAAAACAAAAATCTCAAACAGTATTACGAAATCTTATACAGAAGGTGTCTTTTCAAAGTTTCAAGATTTGGGACAAGGATTGAGTGATGCAAGTAATGGGGCTGAGAAGTTACATGAAGGAACGACCGATGCAAAAAATGGAGCAACTCGGCTTGCGGATGGTATTAATCGTTTAAGTGACGGGACATCGAAATTGAAAGAGGGAAGTGACAAGCTTGCATCCAGTCAATCTGCTTTAACCGGGGGAGCAAATGAGCTAAGTCAAGGAGCGACATCACTTCATAGTGGTTTGGAATTACTAGCGCAAGGTGAAGGAACTTTACAATCAGGAGTTAGTGAATTAAGTGCTGGTACAAATGAATGGGTGAACGGAAGCGAGAAACTTGCTGAGGGACAAGTGAAAGCGGATGATGCGGCAAGTAGTGTGAAGAAGCAATTAGAGGAGTACATGAAAAGTCATCCAGAAGCACAGCAAGATCCTGCTTTTCAAAAAATCGTTGCTACTTCTAATGGGTTAGCTAAAGCAACAAATACTTTAAATAATGGCCAACAACAATTGACACAAGGCGCGAAAAAGCTTGCTGACGGTCAGCGTAAAGTTGAAGAAGGCATGAATACATTCGGAGTTAAGTTAAATGAAGCTACTGCTGGAACGAAAAAGATAGCAGATGGTGCGGCAAATCTAGCTGATGGATTTACGAAGTGGGGCAATGGATTTACATCATTACAAGAAGGTGTAAATCAGCTTGCGAGTGGTGGAACAGAGCTGAATAATGGCGCTGGCAAGTTAGTGAATGGCCTTGTTAAACTTGACGACGGTGCGAAAGAACTTGCTACGAAATTAGGAGAGGGCGCAGAGAAGATAGCGGATGTTCGCAATGATGATGCACGCAATACGATGTTCTCGGAGCCAGTTCAATTAGTGAAGTCAACAGTTTCTGACGTACCTAACTACGGTTCAGGTATTGCACCATATTTCTTATCACTTGCATTTTATGTCGGCGGAATTATGGCATCAAATATTTTACCGCTTGGCCGTAGACAAAATATGAAGGTAAGTGGAACGGTACACTTTATTAATAAACTAGGATTAGTATATTTAATTGGACTCATTCAAGCGCTACTTGTAGATGTGGTTGTACTAGGAGTTATGAAATTAGAAGTTGCAAGTGTACCACTCTTTGTTTTATCAAGTATTGTTATTTCCTTTACGTTCATGACGTTTATTCTTATGTTAGTAACGGTATTTGGTCTTGTTGGGAAATTCGCGGCAGTAACACTTCTCGTCTTGCAATTAGCGACGAGTGGGGGGACTTTCCCAGGAGAATTAAACGTAGCTGTTCTTAGCAAAATCGGACAGTTTCTTCCAATGTCACATTCTCTTAGAGGATTACAAGATGTTATTTCTTTAGGGGATTGGTCGCAATTACGAATGCAAATTTTAATATTGTTATGTTACCTCGTTGTTGCTGGTGGAATTGCTTGGATTACGAGTCATATACAGCATAGAGAAACGAATACAGAACAAGTTTCTTAAAATGAAAGAAGCTATCCGATTTTTTCGGATAGCTTCTTTTTTATTTTCGTTCCATTACCGCAAAGTAATTATTTTCATTATCAGCAAAATTAAATGCTTTACCAGTAGGTAAATTTACAACTTGTCCAACTGTGACATTTTTCTCAGAAAGGTCTTTATATAGACGGTCTAAGTTATTTGAGAAGAACATAAGTGAAGGTGTATTAAGATTTAGTTCAGGTTGCATCTTCGCGATTAACGCTTTATCGTGAAGGACGATGCTTGTTCCTACTTCTTTCGCCGGTGCAATTTCAATCCAGCGGAATCCTTTTCCGTTATTTTCTTCCGCAATAATTTGGAATCCTACTGTCTCAGTCCAAAATTGTACGGCTTCATCTTGATTATTTACATATAACATAATTTGTCCAATTTGATTAATCATAGGTGTATCCTACTTTCTTTTCTTGTATGGAATTCTATTATATCAAAGATATGGTTTGCATACTTTTTCGTGATTTTTCCGAAGTATGATCTTCGCCCACTTTATATTTGTTATAGGAGAAGGTCCTGTAATCCACGTATGAAGTGGTAGTGTACTGCAAATGGCCATTGCTGAAATCGAGATTGTAGCCGTTATTGTAAATAATAATAGGCTATATAATATTGTGTTTTCTTGCAGTGTGAATAAAGAAAGGAATTTTGTACATAGTTGCAAGAAGAAAAAGTGAGCTAAATAAGCACCATACGTGTAATTTCCGATAAATCGTAAAGCTTTATATAAGAAACCGCGTCGCTGTACGATTGTAATAGATAGCACGTACAGTATCATAATTTCACAAACGATATATAAAAACATAGACGGTTTTAAATAAGTAGAAACGGTTAAATGAATAGAGTTTGCTCCGTAAAAACTAAATAACTCATAATTGATGAATAAAAATAAGATGAAAAATAATATTGTGATAAGCGGGATATGTTTCATGACAAATATACGCCAAGTTTTTAATGATACAGCAGCGATTCCGCCCATAACGAAATAGAACGAGTAGAAGAAGAAGGAACGATCTGTATAATGTAAAATGGTTGAACTAGTCAATTTCTCTCCATTAAAAATGTAGTGAGAGGAGTACCACATTAAAAGGAAATATAGACAAGCAAAGATGGTCATATATTTATATATGTCTTTTTTATTTTCTGTTCGTTTTTGAAACCAATAAAATAGTGTGCATAGTAAAGGGAATAATAAATGAATTTGGAACATCATAATAACGTACCAAAGATGCGGTGCGGCTGTTCCGAGTAGTAAACTTTTTATCCCGCCTTGTAATGTCATAATATCGTTTGTTGTTAATAAGTAAAGAATAGACCAAAAGAAATAAGGAATGAGTAAGTGTGTAGCTTTTTCAGAAATATATTCTTTGTATACTAATTGCTTTGTATAGTGACGAATTAGGTGAAACCCAACGATAAATATGAATGCAGGTGCTGAAAACTTTGCGAGATTAAATAGCATACCCATAATGAGGGACTGTTCAAGTAAGACATTTCCTTGATTCATTGTATATAATAAGGAACTTTGCAAAACGACAGCAAGAAATGCAATGCTTTGCAAAACTTTAAATTCCGGTGCGCTTTGTGTCATTGTTTCCATCTCCTTTTCCATACATGATTATAGTACGGAGTAAGGATGAGAGGTGTGGAATATTTGTGAAGATTTTAACAAATTTGTGGCAAGGGGAGATATCAACGATTTTTCGGATATATCTATTATAACTTCAAATATATCAACGATTCTTCGAATATATCTATCATAACTTCAAATATATCAACGATTTTTTCAATATATCGACGTTTCGACAAGGGATATCGACTTATCAACAAATAACGACAAAAAGAGGATGCTCGTTTAGAGCATCCTCTTTTTGTCGTTATTAAGCAAATTTATTTTTAATCCAGTTCTTACCTTCTACAAGGCGAGCTGTCATTACGGCACAAGCATTATCTGCTGTTACGTTTAACATCGTTGCAGGAGGATCAATAATTGTACTAATTGCTGCGATAATTGGCAGTGCTTCTGGCGGGAATCCATATAGAGAAACGATTAACATTTCCCCAATCATACCTCCGCCTGGAATAGCACCCATTACTGTTCCTACTAATAGAGAAACGACAAGTGCGATTGCTAATGTTTTTGGTCCCTCAAATTCCATGTTGAAAATACCGAATAAGAAAGCAATCTTTAATACCCCGCCTAAAACAGAGCCGTCTTTATGAAGTGTAGATCCGAGAAGGACAACTGTTTCACGAACGTCTGAAGAAATACCCATTTTCTTCGTTGCTTCTAAGTTCGCTGGAATACTTGCGGCACTACTACAAGTTGCAAGAGATGTAACTGTAGGAGAGACCATGTTCTTCCAAAATATTTGAACACCTTGTTTGCGACCTGCAAGGTATGCATAGAAAGTGAAGAATACAAAGAAATAAATTAGAGATGCTGGATAGTATACCATTGCTGCTCGGAAGTAAGTTCCAAGAAGTTGTGGTCCGAATTCGCCAACTAATGCTGCGAAGTAAGCAGCAAGTCCGATTGGAGCGTAGTACATAATGAAAGATACGACTTTCATTGAAATTTCTGCACCAGCTTGTAAGAATGTAGCGAATGGTTTTCCTTTTTCACCAACTGCTGAAGTTGCAATCCCCATTAAAATAGAGAAGAAAATAAGAGCTAACATATTTTCACGAGATAGTAACTTCGAGAAGTCAGATACTGTTAGAATACCAACGATTTGATCTGCAACACTAACTGCTTTTTCAGCTTTGTCAGGTTGTGTTAATTCTAATACAACACCTTGTGCTGGCGGGAATACTTTCACGACAATAATCATAAAAATAGCAGCTAAAATACTCGTAAATAAGAAAGTCCCAGCCATACTAGACATAATTTTACCGAAACGTTTTAATCCATCCATATTAGCAATAGATGACGCGATGCTAAAGAACACTAACGGTACAACAATCGTAAACATTAAGTTTAAGAAAATGTCACCAAGCGGCTTTAAAGCAACTGCATCGGCACCCATGAAATAACCAATGAAACCACCAATTAGGATAGAAGATAATAAAATAAGTGGAAAGCGATATGCCTTCATAAATATATCCTCCTATCAATTAAAAAAATCATACTGAATTATTATAGCGAGTTAGAGTCCCCTTTACTAGGAAAATACCGATAGATGGAATAGCGTGAAAACCGAGAAATTTTTGTTTTTAAGCTCGGCATACAGTTAGAAATCTAGACATATATATTTGTAACCTAGTGGTAGCAAGGGATGTACCATAACTTAGGTTTAGAAAAAAGGGGAGGGATGCGGGATGAATATTTTGCTTTGCTGTGCAGCGGGAATGTCTTCCAGTTTGATTGTTACAAAAATGGAGAAAGCAGCACAGGCAAAAGGGATAGAGGTAAAGATTTGGGCTGTATCAGGTTCTGAAGTGAATAGTCACATCGATGAAGCAGATGTACTTTTACTTGGACCGCAAGTACGTTATTTATTACCGAAAATGAAAGAACTATGTAAGGGGAAAGGGATACCTGTTGATGTCATTCAATCCGTCCATTACGGACTTTGTAATGGGGAGGCTATCTTGCAAGCAGCTTTGTCAATGAAACCATGAGGAGAGTGGGATAGATGATACGGTTTTTAGAAAAATATGTAATGCCAATAGCAGGAAAGGTAGCAGAGCAGAGGCATTTGCAAGCTATACGTGATGGAATTATTTTAACGATGCCTTTCTTAATTATTGGATCATTTTTTCTTATTATTAGCGCATTACCAATACCAGGTTATAATGATTTTATGGCAGGGTTGTTTGGTGAGAGTTGGCAGAAAGCTTTGGGGTATCCAGTTAGTGCAACTTTTAATATAATGGCTTTAATAGCTGTTTTTGGAATCGCTTACAGACTTGGAGAGTATTATAAAGTGGATGCTTTAGCATCCGGGGCATTGTCGCTTGTGACATTTTTACTTGCGACTCCATTTCAAGTTGCATATATTATACCAAGCACGAAGGAAAGTGTGATTGTAGATGGAGCAATCCCAGCGGCGTTAATGGGAAGCCAAGGTTTATTTGTAGCGATGATTATTGCAATTATATCTACTGAAATATACCGATTTATTGTACAGAAAAAAATGATTATAAAGATGCCTGAGACAGTTCCACCTGCAGTAACACGTTCATTTGCTGCTCTTATTCCAGGATTTATTGTTGTGACAGTTGTTTGGATCATTAGATTGATTTTTGAACACACAACTTTCGGAAGTATTCATAATGTTGTAGGGAAGCTGCTACAAGAGCCACTTAGTGTACTTGGTGCTAGTCTTTGGGGCGCTGTAATTGCAGTTATTATTGTCCATGTTCTTTGGGCGTGCGGAATTCATGGTGCTGCAATTGTTGGTGGTGTAATGAGCCCGATTTGGTTATCGTTAATGGATCAAAACCGAGTTGCTTTTCAAGCAGGGCAAGATGTACCAAATACGATTACCGCACAGTTTTTTGATTTATGGATTTATATGGGCGGTTCCGGTGCAACACTTGCTTTAGTTGTAGGAATGTTATTGTTTGCACGAAGTCAGCAATTAAAAAGTATTGGTCGATTGTCCATTGCACCTGGTATTTTTAATATTAATGAAATGGTGACGTTCGGCATGCCGATTGTAATGAATCCACTTTTACTTATTCCATTTATATTAGTTCCAGTTGTGTTAACGCTTGTTTCTTACTTTGCGATGGAATGGGGATTAGTTGCTCGTCCGAGCGGAGCGGCTGTACCTTGGACGACACCTATTCTTTTTAGTGGATATTTAGGATCGGGTGGGAAAATTTCAGGGGTTATTTTGCAACTTGTTAACTTTGCACTAGCATTCTTTATTTACTTACCATTCTTAAAAATATGGGATAAACAAAAATTAGCAGAAGAAAAGGGGGAGTAAAGAACTAAAATGGATACGATAGAGACGAAAGCTTTTCATCTAATCTTGCATGGGGGAAATGCAAGAAGTTGTTCAATGGAAGCAATTGATTGCGCGAAGCGTGGGGCGTTTACAGAAGCGGAAGCCAAATTACAAGAAGCACTAGAAGAATTAAAAGAGGCGCATCGTGTACAAACGGAGCTTATACAAAAAGAGGCTGGTGGCGAAAAGACAGAGGTTACCTTACTGATGGTGCACGCGCAAGATCATTTAATGAATGCGATTACAGTAAAGGAATTAGCGAGTGAATTTGTAGAGTTATATAGGAAGATGTCAGTGAATGAATGAACCTTGCGTATGCAAGGTTTTTTTATGTATTTGCCCGCACCATCAGTGGGTGTTCATCCCACTGATGGTAGTTGCAATCCTCCTTTTTACGGATGAGTAAGAGAAATAGTTAATCGATAGTAACAATTTCTCCTATACCACGAATCAATTTTTTTATTTGTATCTGCTCCGGTTTTAATATATTTACGATATAATCAATCGCCATTTGTGGTTCAACAGTTGTACCGCATGTATAGCAATCAATTGCTGCAAAGTTTTTTTCTGGATAAGTGTGAATAGAAAGATGGCTCTCTGATAGTAACACTAATACTGTAACGCCATAAGGATGGAATTCTTTTGTACTTACATTTAAAACATGTGCGCCAGAATGGTCGGCAGCGACAACTAAATGGCGTTCTAAAAAGTGAATATCATCTAAGAGGGAAAAATCCACTCCCCACAAATCTACTATTATATGTTTACCGAAAGTAGAATATTCCATAGGTTAGCACTCCTTACTATAATATCGTCAAAACTCCATTTCCTTTTTGTAACATTGATGTAGGATAAGATTGGATTCTGAGTTTAGAAGAACGAGATTACGGTGATCTAAATGTTCTTCTTTAAATTGAAATAAAGGAAAAAGAAGAGAAGGTAATGTTCGAGGAGTTGGTACTACGTATAATTGCTCAATTTGATCGAGTACATAGGCAGAATTAGCTGCAATATGAAATCCCCAGTCAGTTCCGAAAGAAGGAACAATTATATGATAGCTTTTTACAATTAAGCCGGCATTTTCAATTGTATTACCGATACTCCAATATACAAGAGGTGCATCAGCAGGTGAATTAGATTGGCAGACGAAAGCACCATCTTCTGTTAAGAATGTAGCTATACGAGCAAAAAGTTCGCTTGTATATAAAGTACTTAATAACTCTGTCGCTGGATCAGGGAAATCAATGATGATTACATCGTATAAAGAGGAAGGAGAATTCAAAAACTCTTTTGCATCGCATACGTGTGCATTCACACGATTATCAAAAAATGCGCTTTTATTCAAAGAAACTAATTCAGGAACGTTACGCGCCATATTAATCATTGCCTCGTCTAGATCAACAAGGTCTACATGTAGTACTGTTTCATATTTCAATACCTCTCGTAAGGCAAGACCATCGCCACCGCCTAATATGAGAACACGTTTTGGATCAATTACCTTTGACATAATCGGATGCACAAGTGCTTCATGATAAATTTGCTCATCAACAGAACTAAATTGTAGTTGTTTGTCCAAATAGAGGCGAACATCGCTGACTTGTACTAAATTAATATTTTGATAATTACTTTTTTCTTCAAATAAATTTGTGTGTTCCCCAGCTTGTATTTCTTTTAGAGAAATTTCATCCCATATATCTAAGCTGTGTGAATCTGTGGGTACTATGACTACATTTTCCGATTGTACGTGCTTGTCTTGCTTATCTGGTTTATCCTGTTTATCCTGTTTGTCCTGTTTGTCCTGTTTGTCCTGTTTGTCCTGTTTGTCCTGTTTGTCCTGTTTGTCCTGTTTGTCCTGTTTGTCCTGTTTGTCCTGTTTGTCCTGTTTGTCCTGTTTGTCC
>NZ_JBPWGY010000023.1:0-39363 GCF_051780025.1 Bacillus cereus group sp. BceL062
GGCCGGATCCGCATAGAAACTTTCAATATTCCCAGGCTTCACCTGACCAGAAACTAACTTCGTATTATTCAGCTTACGCTCTGTCACTTTCTCAAAACTTACAGCATCAGCCGTTGTTGATGCGCCCTTCTTCTTACCTTGCATAATAAAAATATTAACTGCTGCTACAATAACAATTAGTGCAATAACTCCGATAATAATCCATTTTTTCTTCTTGTTTGGATGAATGATATTTGCTTGCATAGTATGTCTCCTTTCAGTAGTAAATTTTGTTTAAATCAAGCATGTTAAAACAACACTAATTTCCAATTATATTTAAATTTCTTTCAAGATGTTTGTTTTTATTTGCGTTTGTCAAAGTTCAATTTAAGTGTTTCGATTAGAAATTTATATGATATATTTTTTGAGGTCGCGACATGCATTATGAATTTTTATAGGAGGTGCTTAGAATGTTTGAAGCTATGGGATTCTTTGGGGTTGGTAAACCAATGGGACAGGCAATCGTTGATGCAGTAGATACAGTTGGTGTAGGTATTGTTATTGCTTCTACAATTGCTGCTATTATTTCAGCAGGTGGTTTATCAGTAGCAAGTGCTGCTGTTGATGTTGCTATTTTTACTATTAAAGATTACATCAAAAAAGATATGAAAGCCGCAGCAGTTGTTTGGTAATATCTGATTAGTGCAATTATATTTCGTTAATTTTTAGGGGGAGATAATTATATCTCCCCCTAATTTCATTATGTTTTTATATAAAGAAAGGCGGTTTTTGAAATTTTCCCGAGAATTATTTTAAAAAATATCATCTTGGATCAACTAAGACAAGACTTTTCAGGTATGAATGAGAAATTACGTACAAAACTAGGATTGAAATTACCTATACTATTGAATTGGATTATAATAATTTTGTCACAAAATATTTTCTTTTTATTTTTTGTCTTTTTCTTTGAAAGTATTACTAATGATACTGCTAGAAATTGGATTATATTTGCTGTGCTCTTGTTTAATTTTATACTTCCTAGTTCAATGGCTAGACAAAATTCAAATCGTATTAGTAATAATCCATTAATTGATACACTCTGGCAGTCTCAATACAATCAAAATCAACTTCTAAACGTAACATTATTAGCTGAAGTAATTATGTTCTGGGCGCATGAATTTATGTTACAAGCTATGGGATTATATATCATAATAAAAATTTCTCCAAACTTTATTATTTGTGCTTTTTCTATTATAAGTTGGATATTATTGATTTCATCAATCTATTTTTCAAAACTAAGGAAGACAGTATTACAGTCTTGGGGATCTGAGGTTCGCATTGTACAGAATACTGAAATCTTTTATTTATTAAGGGTCATTTTAATATCATTAGGAATTTGGTTAATTAGTAAAACACTGTTTCTTCCTTTAATTAAAGAACCCGTTCCGAGTAATACATATAACCAAGGAATATTTAAAACATTTTCTACTTTTTCTAAGCATCTTGAATTGGTTTTTATTAATCATTTTCAAGGGTTATTAAAGATTGTTCACTATGATTGGATGTATTACATATTTGGTGCAGTTATCTTCTGTTATTTAGTTATGACAGCCTTTTATCTTATTTATTATTCTAACAAGATGAATTTTACAGAAAAAAGAACTACGCTTACCTTAGAAAAATCCACAAGCTATATTTTTAAGTTTTATCAATGGATAGGTAAACTAGTTTATTCTAAAAATCCATGGATACGTAGGGATTTAATAATTCTTGAAAGATTAACCATACATACAAAGATTTCTCAAAAAACATTCTTACTTATCCCACCCGCTTTTTGTTCGATTATGGGATTATCAATATTTTTTATCGAAAATATTGATAATTACACTAATTTCATTTTAGGATTTTGGTTTGTCTGTTGGATTGCAATTTCTCAAACTATTTGGTTATGGTTATGGAATTATCCTATCCTGCATCCATCAAGTGAATTAAGACAAATCGATTTAGTCAAATTAACTCCATATTTTTCAGATACACAGTATATGGAGTGTAAACGAAAATTATTAATGCTTTTGTTGTGGCCACTACAAATCATAATTAGTGTTATATTTGTGATTGGATTTATAATTATGAATGGTTCAATTTTAGAATTATGTGTAGGAATTATTGGTACTTGGTTACTTTCTTTCATGAGCTGTATTTTATCAACTTATTGGCTACAATTATGCAGTCGATTTGATTATGAAAATATATTTATGATTCGTCTAGATACTTATGAAACGAAAGTTCTTCAATATTTCTTTACTATCCCAAAACGAATAATAAATGGTCTATTATTTATTGTTTTCTTTATAGGAGTTTTTCTTGACCATTCATTAGGAAAAATGTTTTTCTATGATATTTTTATGATGTTAATTATTGTATGGGGATTTAGTTGGTTTTTCTCGAAAAAGAAAAGAAAAAGATAGGTGTGCAATGAAATGAGAGATACACAAGATAAATTATTTCAAAGTATTTGGTCTAAATATTCTAGAAAACTTGCTTTTATTACATTGATTTTTTTAGCTTCTTGTTTTTGGGGAGGTATTTTTCAACGACATCATAATCCTTTTCCCCCCGATCCTCCTAGTTATTCGTGGTTTCACTATTTTTCTCATAATATAAACCAATCAATACTTTCTATTGGATTAGGAATACTCACGTATGGAATCGGTAGTTTAATTTTATTAGCCTTGAATGGCACATTAATAGGTATTGTGCTTGCTGTAATGGTTCAAAATGATATGACTTTAGAAATTTTTAAATCTTTTCTTCCTCATGGAGTGTTTGAGATACTTGCTATTTTATTATCATGTTTGTACCCATATATGGTTTGGGGATTTATCTTCCAGAGTATCAAAAAAAGGGGTATAGATTTTAATTTATTAAAAAGGGAAATAATACCTGTCCCAATAATAATTACAATTTTATTAATAATTGCAGGATGCATGGAGAGTGTATTTACTTTATAAGTTTACTCATAAATTATTTATATGATTCTATTTAAAGGAGAGCAAAAATGTTTTATATACAAAATTTAAATTTTAGATATGATAAAAATCTAAAATTACTAGAAAACATCTCATTTTCAGCCAACTCTGGTGATATCATTTGGCTACAGGGAGATAATGGTTGTGGAAAAACTACATTACTACGTATAATCGCGCAACTAATGCATGCTGAAAGTGAAATTTCTTTCAGAGGGAAATTGATTGAAAATAGGCAAGAATTATTAGCAAATTTGACTTATATACCTGCAGAACCTTATCTATTTAACTATTTAACAGGATTAGAAAATGCGGATTTTTTCCAGCAATTATTTAATATAGATCAGCAGCGATTTTCCAGTGCATTCTTAAAAATGACTAATAAATTACAAATTGATCATGCTTTAGATCAATTTGTACAGGAGTATTCATTGGGGATGAAACATAAATTGTATTGGTCTGCTATGTTAACACGTAAATCATCAATTATTTTACTTGATGAACCCCTTTCAGCTTTTGATAGTGATGCTCAAAAAGTAGCTATTGATATTCTTAAACAGAGAGCAACTGCAGGCTCAATTATTCTATTTACCTCACATCTTTCTGAGATTAGCACTAAATTAGCCACAAGAGTTTTAGTTTTAAATGAGGGATACCTCCAAGAAAAAAAATTATAAAATAATTGTAATACAGGGTGGTTGAAAAATGAATAAATTTAAGCTATCATTTGGTGTATTTTCAACATTAATTATGTATTCATGTATATTAATGAGCATTAAAATTAATGAGTACTCCTATCTAGGAGATTATTTGTTAAAGAAAATTAGTATACAACACAATAGAATCGTTATTATTATCATTTTTTTTGTTTGTTTTTGGATACAAAGTAAATTATTAAAGGATACAGAATCAATCTTAATAAATTGGTTGCGTGTAATTCTTACAGGATTAATGTTTATTGCTTTCGTTTCTTATTTTTTCTTCTAATCACATTTCTTAAGAAAACAAAAAGAATTACTAATTTTGCATGAAGGAGCATACACATGGTATGCCCCTTTTTTAGTACTCAGATTATGATAAAAGATATTTACCACACTGAAAAATATATAAGATTTTTCAATACTAATATTGTAACGAAATTATTACTTTACTAAGTGAACATTTTATAAAATTAATCATAAAACCAAATGTTATCATATGTCTAGAATATAGAGGAAGATCACTTTATGGATGATATATATTATATTGCATATCCGAACAATCCGTTTTTCTTACATTCCTCTTTTTTCTAAAATACGATAGTAAGGAGTGTGCATAGTAAATATCTATCTAGCATTTTCAAGATTTGATTTTTGGTAATTTGAACCCCTTAATTAATTTTGCCAAAATGTCAATTAAGAAATCAATCAATTTATCGTAATAATCTAACTATCATTTATAATTAAAAGGAGACTTTACCATGAAGTACAAAAATCGAAAAGATGCAAAGCGCAAATACAAAAAAGTAGCACTTGCAACAGTAGCAACGATGACATTAGGAGTAAGTGTAGTAGGAAACACTGCCTCTGTATTCGCTGATGAAACATCAACGAGGACACGACAAACCGCTCTTGAATCATTAGGCACTAGTGGTGGTGCTGGGGCTACTTCAAGCAAATTAGAAGAATTATTAACTATGGACAATCTAAAAAAAGTTGGTACATTGTCAGGTGATGTATTAAAAGTAGCTTATAAAGATGCTCATGAGAATAACGGAAATTATAACAACACTTTTAGAACTCTGGCAATGTCAGGTACAGCATTAATTCCATATGGAGGCGTAATTATTTCTCCATTAATTGGTTTACTATGGCCAGAAAATGTAGAAGCTCAAAAAAATCAAATGAAAAAATTGATAGATGATCTTAATAATATGATGGATCAAAAAATTACTGACAATGAGATTGCTACTATTGAATCCGAGGTAAATATCTTAAAAGAAATGCTACAAAAATTTGAAAAAAACATAAATATGAATATTTCTGCAGGGTCCTTTTATTCGCTTACTACTAAAGAACAAGCGCTTGCACAAGATGCAAAGGACATTAACAATAAATTTTCAGATATTATCGGACACTGCAAACAAAAGTTACAAGTCATTCCAGCACTTCCTATATTCACGGCGATGGCGACTGCTCATTTAGAATTTTTATACTTCCTTGAAAAGAACGGAACAGGTCCTAAACTTCAATATACGACTGATGCCTTAAATACACTCCTAAAAGGAGAGGACAATGAAGATTTTGGAAAACGTATTAAGAATCTTGCCGAAACATATGTAAACCATGTACAAAAAACTTATGAACTGGGTAAACAGCAGTTTAACAAAAAAATGGATGATACAGCAAAAAACACTCCAGGTGGCAATGTAAATAGCACTAGCGAACAAGAAACTATGAGTAAAATGCAAAAATACATTTTTGATTTACATCCAGTAGCTAATAATGCTGACGAAAAAAGAAAACAAATGCAGGTTGCTCTTAACAACTATGTAAAATTAAGAAATGATAGAGAGCAATATTACAAAAACACAGCAAATAACGAGGTATTCCAATTATTAGCAATAGGAAAATGGAAACAAGAAGGTGATAAATGGTATTTTATTGATACAAAAGGAGAAAAGAAAACCGGTTGGATTCAGCTGGGGGAGAAACATTATTACCTCAGCCCTAAAAACGGTATAATGGTTAAAGGATTTGTAACAATTGAGGGGAAACCATATCAATTTAATGATAGTGGAGAGTTAATTTTTTCTGAGGGCACATACAAAATAGTGTACTCAAAAGCAAACAAGGTTGTCGATTTTGGAGCTTATGGTGAACAACCAGTAATATGGGATTACCATCCTGATTGGAATACCCCGAATACAAACCAACAATGGGAATTCAAATATGATGCTAGTAAGAATGCTTATCAAATCATCAACAAACAAAATAATAAAGTTTTAGCCTATAATACTACATCCGGTACTGATTATACAGCCCTTGTAACAGAAAATCAGCACAAAGCAGAGCATTATTGGACTTTAGAAGATGCTGTAGATGGAAATATCTTGTTAGTGAATTTTGCGAACAAAAATAAAGTTTTAGATGTTTACGGTGAAGAAACAGCCAATGGTTCAAAAGTCTATGTTCGGGACAAACTCAACAACAGCATGGCACAAAAATTTAAACTGATAAAACTAAACTAACTCAACTAGAGGTTGCATATAAAACACTCTATATACAGTATTGAGGTGAACCCCGAGAACGGGACAAAAATTAAACCACCTATCCCCTATATTCTTTAGGGGATAGGTGGTTTAATTTTTCTTGAACTCGCACATGATTGTAGAAATTATACACAAAGTGTAGAAAGTATGTAGATGAAGAAAATCCTGAAGATGATCGTGATGTACATGAAGTAGAGTTAGAAATCACAGAAGAATATGACGGGAATGGTAAATTTTAAAGGTGCACGGCAACGCTTCATTCTGTTGGGGTCACTCACAAAATATGAACATATTTAACCATTGTTACACTTACCCTTACTACGTCATTAGTAAGCAACACTTTATGTTTATGTTTTTTTATCTATTTATCTCCTTCATTCATTTTTATATCTATTTTTCATATAGAAGAATTCAACGTATTCCCTCGGAAAAAAAGGAACCGATTCCTTGAAGAGTAAGGAATCGGTTAACTCAGCTTGCTTTATTTTACTTTACTTAATGAACTCTTTATTATTTCATAATAGAAATAATAAAGAGTTTTTTCACATCGCCTCGAATAGATTTCGTTAATTTATCGAATTCATTGCTAGCCTGCACTACCTCTATATCACTAGAATCAACTGCTTTATTTTCCCCATACGTTTTATTTAATTCTACTATGCTCATATCAACTTCTGGCAAAGAAATTTTTTGAAATGTATCATTATCTACAACCAGTAATAACTCCTCCTTATCCCCTCGTGGAAACCAAAAATCAGAATTACTTTCGTATTTTGTCTGTATTTTTGTTCCATTCATTTCCACATTTTTCATACTTGTATGTTTCGGATCAGCAAATACTAAAGCTTCCTTGTCCTTTATTTTAGGTAAAGAAGAAATTGGTGTAGAACTGCTAATAAAGCCATCATTATCTTTCTCTCTTAATATCCCTCTTTTCACAATGTCCTTTGCCGTTTTTTCATTCATAATAAGCATTTTCTTACCACCATTTACTTCTTGTTTCACTTTATAGAATGTGGCAGATTTTATCTCTTTTTTATGCTCAGTTTCTATTTTTTTCAATGCCTGTTCTTCACCTAGTAACATCAGCCCATTTAATGGCGCTTTGTTTCCTCCAAACAGCGAACACGCACCAAGTATTGAAATCACAAATAATCCAATTCCACATATAGATAGTATTTTTTTCATCATTTTTGCTCCATTTCTCATTTTATTTTTCTTTTATAAAACCTTAGTATATAGTTGGCGTAAATACCCTCGGCGTACCATACAGAAATAGAGTATCTGTATCCCAATAAAACCTACAAGTACTAAAATAGAAGTGTTCAAAATAGAAAATTTCAGTAACTGTTGCAAAGCTAGAAATGCTATACTACTATGGATGACCGCTACAAGTATGGGGAGAAAGAACATCAACGACAGCTGCCTTGTAACAATTTGTTTTAATTCTTTTTGACTTAATCCTATTTTTGCAATCATTTCATACTGTTGTTGATCTCTTTCCAAATCTGCATACAGGCGGAAATACAATAAGCTGGCTGCAAAGGTAAAGAATACAATGCCTACCAACAGACTCATAATTAATAACATTCCATTTAATTGTTTAAACATATGCGATTCCGTATAGAAAGAGGAGAAAAGATATGTTAAACCTTTTGTTTCTGTCTTCATGAATTTCGCATCTAATTGTTTTGCTATATCTTTTGTTTCTGTCCAATCCTTCACAGTAAACCCGTACTCCGTACGCTTACCATCTCCGCTTGGAATCACATCATACATGGAATCTGAAACAACAAGAGTAACGCCATATCCATTTGGTTCCACTAGATAGGGAACAGCTTTTTTTACTTTGAATGAAAGATTCTTCTCTCCTTGTACTACGGCGATTTCAGAAGGAATTCCCTCTCTTTTTTGATATTTCTCCACTGCTGAAGCAGATGTGGGAACTAAGATCGTTTCATCTTCATTTTGGAATATTTCTGTTTGATGCCCCAATGCTTTTGCTAAAGAATTATAATCACTTAGCTTCAGCATTGCGAAACCATTTTCACTATGTTTTTTCGTTACAGCACCCATTTGATAAGAAAATCCTGCATCTGTAAGCTGTTTCTTTATTTCTGTAATATGCGCTTCTTCTTGCGCATTTCCTTCCAATGAAGTATAGGTAAATGCAAATGACGGCTTTTTCATTCCATATAATGCGGAATCCCCGATTGATAAGCATGTCCCAATTCCTGTAAAAGCTACGGCGGAAATAACCGCTAGCATAAAGAACATCGTGGCATTATCTTTCATACGATATGCCAATTCAGAAATGGTAAGAAGATTTGTTTTCTTAAAAAATAGACGCTCGTTCTTCTTTAATCTACCTAGGATATATACACTCAGCTGAGAAAATAAATAATAGGTTCCAATTACAGTACACGCTACCCCGAAAATCAATACTATAGAAGCATCTAACATTCTACTTTCTACAAAATAAAACACACACCCATATCCAGTCCCAATGAAAAACAGTGAAAGAAAGGCTTGGATCCAGGAAGACTTTGGTTCCGGTTTCGGTTTTTCCTCTGATTTCATTAATTCAATCAACTGGTTGACTTTTACCATTTTAGACGTAAAAAGCGAAATCAGTAAAAATAAAATAAAAAACGTACTCGCTGTCATTGCAATTGCTTTAATAGGCACATAAAAAGGAAGACCGTTTTCAATCGCTAATAGATTGGAACTGAGTAATAAAGTCATCTTTGAAAAAATCAATCCTATCAGAATGCCAAAAACAATCGATGCAGTTCCGATTATCATATTTTCTAAAAATATCAATGTATTTAACTGTGACGGAGACATTCCATGCATCATAAGGATCCCAAATTCTTTTTTTCTTGTTTTCAAAAATGCACTGACCGAATACAGCAGAAAGAAAAAAGAAAAAAGGAAAATGAGAGCTTGAGAAATTTGCATCCCAACTGTTCCAAGTTTCGCCATTGTTGCACTACCGGCAGTTAACCCTCCTTGTAAATCTGGATGAAATAATAACAAAGCATACGTAAAGAAAATCATAATGGAAAATGTACTGCTGAGAAAATGCGCAGCATAGGTTCGCTTGCTACGCATGACGTTGTTACAAGCGAATTGGCGAAAATTCATCCTTACGCCCTCCTAATAAAGCAAGTACATCCATAATTTTCTGATAGAACATTTGGCGGCTTCCCCCGCAATAAAGTTCATTATACAGCTTGCCATCTTTGATAAATACGATGCGATCGCAATAACTCGCAGCCATTGGGTCATGTGTGACCAGCATCATGGTTGCTTCTTGTTCTTTGTTTAATTGCTGTAATAACGCCATAACATCACTAGCCGCTTTTGAATCTAAATTCCCTGTTGGTTCATCTGCTAGTACAAGTTGCGGTTTATGGATAAGAGCACGCGCAATAGCTGTCCTTTGTGCTTGTCCACCTGATATTTCATACGTGCGCTTGTTTAATATTTCTTGGATACCTAACTTCTCTGCAATCATTTCTACACGTTTATTCATCCGTTTGACATCCATACCGTCTAAAGTCAAAGGGAGAACAATATTCTCCTTTACTGTCAATGTGTTCAACAGATTGAAAGACTGGAATACAAACCCTAACTGACGTCTTCGGAATTCTGCAAGATTGTTAGCTGATAAACGATGTGGATTTTTCCCGCTAATCAATACCTCCCCAGATGTGGGAGAATCAATGGTAGACACCATATTTAACAATGTTGTTTTTCCACTTCCAGAAGGCCCCATAATACCTACAAATTCTCCTTTATTTATATTTAAATTAATATTAGAAAGTGCTTCATAGGATATCTTCCCCCTATAGGTCTTACTAAGTTCGTTTACTGTGAGTATTTCCATCTCGTTTGTCTCCTTTTTCTTTTTTCTATACCACTAAGTGTAACGGAGAACATGTATTGATCCTATCGATTTTCATTACGAATGCATAACAACTTCGTAAGAGTTCTGAAAATTCTTTATATAATTCACTCCTGGCTTGCATGTGGAAAAACAATCCGAATTTTCGTTCCTATACCTACTTCAGACTCTATTTCGATTTCATGATTTAATCTTTCTGTAATATTTTTCACAAGATATAATCCCATCCCAGTAGATTCTTTGAACTTCCTTCCATTTTCGCCTGTATAAAACGGCCGAAAAACTCTTGGCAAATCTTCTTTTGGAATTCCTACACCATGATCTTGGATTTCTAAGACAACAGATTTCCCCCTTTTAAAAGCAATCATTGTAATGTTCTGTCTACTACCAGCAGAATATTTAATCGCATTAGACAGAATTTGATTGACAATAAATCTAAGCCATTTTATATCTGTTTCGACGATGTAATCTTGTGCGATTTTCACATTCGGAAACACATAATTTCTGATAAAGTACCGTTTATTTTCATAAATCACCTCTTGAGCTAGTGTCTTTAATGATACTCTTTCCACATGAAAATCTTGTTCAAACGTCTCTAATCGTGCCATATGTAGTACCATTTCTAACCCATACTTCATACGATCTATTTCTTCCGCTATACTTTCAAACGATTCTCCATGCTCTTCTTGTGTAATTAATTCCACTACAGATACAGGCGTCTTCATTTGATGTACCCATTGATTAATAAATATCAGATGCTCCTTTTGTTTACGTTCCCATGCTTTTAATTGGCTTTGATATTGGTTATATTGCGCTTCTAATACATGTCTAAAAGCTATGGATATAGGCGTCTCATCCATCTTTTGTATGGATTCCTGCAAAGTTTGAGAAGGTTGAGACAGTATAATGTAATATCTACGATGGCTATAATAACGATACATTAAATACCCAATTAAAAAACAACCCCCTAAAAATACACTATATAAAGCTGTTAGCATATGACGATAGCCATCTAACCAATACACCATAAGAGTGACAATGAGTTGTAAAATTATCATTACAATCAATGGTAGGTGTTCTCGTAAAAACAACTTCATTATAGTACCCCATCATTATCCCAGTTTATTTTTAAACGATATCCCGCCCCTCGAACCGTGTCTAGTGCATCTTTAATTCCAAGTGCTTCTAATTTTTTTCGAACACGTGCAACATTTACACGCAGTGTATTATCATCTACATACGTATAATCATTCCAAATTTTTTCTAGCATTTTCTCACGACTAACAATGTTAGGACACCTTTCTAGGAGAATTTCTATTAATAGCGCTTCATTTTTTGTAAGCATACTAGTCCTATCTTTTAATTTTAATTCCATTTTTTCTGGATATAGTTGTAATCCTGATCGTTGTATCACTCTCTCTTTTACTTTTGGGGCATATTCACCATAAATCCGCCGAAGATGACTTTTAATCTTGGCCATTACAACTTCATAATGAAACGGTTTCACGATATAATCATCTGCCCCGTGTTCTAATGCCATAACTTGTTCCATCTTTCCTTGTCTTGCTGATACAAAAAGAATTGGACAAGTGGATATCGTTCTCATTTGGTGGCACCAATAAAAACCATCAAAATACGGTAAATTGATATCTAGTAGAACTAAATCAGGCTGAATATCCTTGAATTGTTCCAGGACATGTTCAAAATCTTTTGTAGCAACCGCTTGATATCCGTATTTACTAATATAAGATTGAAGCAAATCAGATATTTTTTCATCATCTTCCACTATCATGATTTTATGCATATGTTCGCTTTCTCTCCTTTAAAATGAATATTGTTTAAACTAAATAACATATTTTTTGAAGAACTTTAGATTTAATTCGTATTTTGTTATAGTTTCCTGAAAAATAGGATTGTTTATCCCCTCAAAGTCCATCTTCAACAATTTAATTGCCTCTTCCTTAGCCTATATAAAGTGGAACATCTTTCATATTGATTAACGTTACAAAAACCTAACACTTTTGTAACGTTACTGAAAATTCGAACACGTTAATATTGAACAAAGAATCATAGAATTTCTCCTATCTTTGTGTTCAAACACACTAATCAATTTTAACGCGTTTTTTGGCTCTAAATTAGTTTTAAACATAAAGTATTGCGTAATCAAACATATAAGTAGAATAAAATCGTAGCGATGCAATCCAGGAATGGAGATTATCTTTGAAACAGCAAGTGTTACAAAGATAATGATAGAAAAAATGCAAGATAAAGCTTGGTAATAGCCGAAATATAAAAGGTCTAGTATATATTTCTTGTTTTCACCTTCTAACTGGGTTATGTTCTATTTTATGTTCACCTAAAGTACATGACGTTTTTGGAATAATGCACTTGATACAATGAAGTAATACTGCAAAGTGTATGATGACAAAAATTAATGATGTTGTAAAATTGAAATCTGAAAATGATGGACTTGCTCCACCATTAACAATAATGTAACAATACCACTAAAAACAAAAAGAATACTTAATGGAATTAGGAAGAAAGGTTCAGTTTTTTTTCCATTTACTTCTATGCTTGAGCCCATCATAAAATAACTAACCATGCAAATGGACCCTAGTAATATTGATATAAAAGCTAGTAAATATATTTTTTCATGATGCACTCCCTCCTTCATTAACAGCTTTATTTTTTTGATATTCTAAAATATCACCTGGTTGACACTCTAAAGCTTCACATATTTTATCTAGCATAAAAAATTTAATTGATTTTACTTTTCCGTTTTTTAACATCGAAATATTTGTCATTTTAACGCCAATCCTTTCCGAAAGTTCAGTCAAGTTCGTTTTTCTTTTCGCCAACATTACATCAAGGTTTACTATAATAGTCATACTTCTACACCTCAAATCATTAGATAGTTATCTTGTTTTATATCACTAGTATTTCTAACTAAATAAGAAAACAGCAAAGTAAATATTGCAATAACGACGGCGAAAAATAGAAATAGTACCAGTATCATCAAACTAGAAAAATCTTTAAACCGAACTAAATCATATAAATCACTACGTTTGTGAATTGTCCAAAAAAAGAAGCAATCATTGCCCGTACCACCTATAAACACAAAGACCGCCATTTCTGACGATCTTTCTTGTACAAAACTACATAGAAACTTAGAGAATCTTCATAACCTCAATAACCTCAATAGCTTTCTCATCACTCACTATATAATAAATTTCATTTCCTTTTCGCTTACAGGAAACCATCTTATAAGCTTTTAACTTTATTAACTGTTGCGACATTGTAGACTGTGGAACATGTATTAACTTCTGTAACTCGGATACATTTAATGGACCTTTAGCAATTAATTCTCGAACTATCATCAAACGCATAGGATGTCCAAGCATCCGCAATATATCTGCAGGTCTGTTATAATCCATATTCATATAAAAAGCTTTTGGCATAATCTCTTCTCCTTTTTGGATGAACATTATTTTATTCGACTCTTCAAATAAAACAGCCTTTTGTTATTTCAAATAATTTTTAATTAGAATTTTTTCAATTTAAAGACTCCCTTAGCTAGATTCTCCACCTTATTTTAATATATTTATAGTAGAGCAAAATAAAAAACACCTAATTTGTCTATTCCCCAGGCAAATTAGGTGTTTAAATATGGTTCTTTCCCTGCTTTTCGGTAGGAGAAAATCCACAAATTGTAACAGTAGACAAATAACAATCAAAATGTCTTTTAAGTACAACAACAATTTATTATTCTATATATTTCATATTGGTTTTTAGATGTTTTATTATTTTTTGGAAATAGCCTTTTCTTTAAATAGTGAGCAGATATGAAGAAGAAAATTCATTCGAATGAAACCATTTACAGCCTATTGTTATTTATTAAAATCAGCATGAAATTAATAAATAATCTAGCATCTTTTCCAACTTGTTAATTTTGTCTTTCCTCTAGACAAATTATGATTTATTAGTTGGTGATATATCATTATAAAATATAGAATAGATGTTCAATTACCCCAGTACCTTTAAAAACATTAACATTGATTCAATATCTAAGGAGAAAAATATAATGAAATTTATTACAATTGAACAGATATATCAAGACATTTTAGACGGAAAAAGAAAACGCTTCCCTCCATTTACATGGAATGAAGATATAAATTTTGAACTTTCCAAACGTGTTACAAAATATTTAATTGAACATGTTTTGCTGTGGGATCGGGATGCTATTAGAAAAGGTTGGAACCAAAGACTAATCATTAAAATGAAATTATCAACCGTTCTTTCTAGATATAACTCAAGTCCGTATGCTATGCTGAATGATGCTTATCCTAATTTTATAAAAGAATGGGAATTAGGAATGGCACCTTTGAATTTTTGGACAAAAGAGAACGCTTTAAAAGCTTTAAGATGGACCATTGAGGAGAAAGAACATTTAACGGATGAACATTTATATCTTGTTTATGGGGAAAAATGGATTAAGAAACATAAATTAAGCGCACCTTGTGGTATCTATTGGAATGGTAGCCCTTATGCATATTTGAATGAATTATATCCAAATCGCTTTAAAGAATGGCAATTGTCAGTTGTACCTAAAGGGTTTTGGACAAAGCAAAAAGCTTTAGAAATATTACAATGGACGATCGAGGAAAAAGAACAGTTAACAGATAAACAATTGCTAAATGTTTTTGATAAGTCATGGCTAAAAAAATATCGTTTATCATCTCCTTGTAAAATCTACTGGGCAAATAGTCCGTATGCTATGTTAAATGCACTATATCCAAACCGCTTCAAAGAATGGCAATTAAAAAAAGCGCCTATGAATTTTTGGACAAAAGAAAATAGTTTAGAGGCGCTCAAGTGGACAATTGAAGTTAAAGAAAAACTATCGGAAACAGACATAAAAAATTCATATGGTATAGACTGGTTAAACCAACAAAATTTACGAACACCTATAATTAAATTTTGGAATGGTAGTCCATATGCATATTTAAATAGTTTATACCCAGAAAGATTTAAAGAATGGGAATTACTTTTATCCCCTAATAATTATTGGACGAAAAAGAAGGCATTAGAAGCATTACAATGGACAATTGAAGTTAAAGAACAAATTACAGAGGAAGAGCTATTAAAAATATATACTCACAAGTGGTTAAATCAAAATGGATTAAAAACACCATTGAGAAAATATTGGAATTCTAGCCCTTATGCTATGTTAAATGATTTATACCCAAATCTATTTTCTACAAAGATGTTAAAAAGATATAGACTTAAAAAAAGGGTATAAAAAATAAATAGAAGAATTCGTTGTACAAATTTGTTATTACACTCTAGGATTTCACAAAAATTCCACGTTATTATCCCTTCTAAATGGAAAGAAGGGGTAATAACGCGCCCACTTTCACACATATACAGTTGTACTTCTACTCTCTAAACTAGCAATTTCGTCCAATTTTAGTCTATTCATAATCTGCTAATTTAGGAATCTAATAATATTTTAGTTTACTATAATAAAGATATGTATACTATTTTTAAGGATTATTTCATATCCAATCTTAGAGTTATTCGCTATCTTCTGATGATGTGATTTGGGATGTGGTCCATCATCTACCGCATTAAATATTCATCGATTTCTCTTTGCCCAAACGCTCAAGCATATTCATATGAATTCATGTTAGTAATGCTTTCTAATATATTTAATGGAATTATCTATTTCAACTAGAAATTCAACTATATTGAGAACTACTTTTTTACAGCAATATATAACCTGGTTCCAAATGAAGTCTTTGTATTTCTAATCTTATTATCATTACTGATTAATTGTATTACTTTATTAATATCGCCAATTTTATTAGCATTTCTTATTTCTTTATTTACACTTTTTTCATCCGAAATGGACTTTCCTTAAATTCACTTATCCTCTAATGGTTAATATTGTAAATCTGATGACCTATTTCCCTTTTTTTGTAATTTTAACGTTTTTTCAAAAGTAAATTCAAAAAAACGGACTCCCAAATTCCCTTGTATACCATTTTAATAACTATGGCAATACAATTAGATTCGATAGTTAAAAAATCTATTAAAAACAAAAATAGACCTTTTAAAACGATTTTTCATTTTTGAGGTCAATTTCCGTTGGGAATTCTATTCTTCTATGTCTTCTTTTACTTCTTCGTATAAAATTCGTTCTACAAACTTCTTGTAGCCATTATATCCTTTCTTTGAGGCCTTTTTCTTTATCGCTTCTACTACCTTTGGATCAAGATATAGACTCAAATGCTGCTTTTTTTTCCTTGAATCCTCTTTTGACGTATTTTCAATTTCTTGTTTGAAAATTTCCACATCTTTTTTTAAGTACAATCGCTCATTAGATTTCCCTTTAGTAATCTCTTTGAAAGGTAATATCCCACCTTTGGCTGCATTATGTACATATGTCTTCGATTTGCCGAGAAACTCTGCCGCTTCCTTTAATGTCAGAGCCCCTTTATAGATTTCAACAAGTTTTTGAACATCTTCTTCTTTAAAACGGTATCCACCATCTGATTTCCAGCTAGTAGAGTTTATTGGTTCGATTTGTTTATACTTTATTAAATAGCTTAATTGATTTTTTGTTAAACCGACCCTATCGCATACCTCTTCGAAAGATAAATAGTTCATATTTCACCTCATTCAAAACTTTCATTCTAGTTGTTGTTTAAATTTTCTTAATTGGTACTTTGTTAAACCCGCTTCTTTTACTACACCCTTTATTGAGTGCTCCATATATTGCAGATACTTGATTGGATTATCTATATAACGTTCTCGTACCTTATTAAATGTACTCTTTTTTGATAAAAGATTCAATTACTCTCCTTTCTTATGAATGGAATCGAAAATAGGTATATTCTAAATCGTAGATTTCATGTAATATTTTCTAACGAAGATTAATCAAAAAATCAACTCCTATCGTATTCGAATTGAAATGTACAAAAATCAATTAAACTATTTGTTAAACGGAAATATCAAAAAAAGACAAAAACATAATTTTAATTATTTCATTTTATACCACAATAAATAATCTGTTTATTGTGGTATAATTAGAATCATAAAAATTTTTATAAACTATTTGTTTTATATTTCATTCTAATAAAGGTTGTGCTTGATTTTGAATATAGTAAATTATGAATATAATAACCAACTTGTAAAATTAAAATCAGACTTTTTTGATAGCAGTCATTTCGAAAGAATAATGGGTATAGGCATTCGGAATATTGACTATTCGAAATTAAGTGAAGAGTCATTAGTTTATTTATTTTTACACGATGAGCCTTCTCTAACGAAAAAAAGAAGTGAACGAACTAAAAAACTTTATTTACACGATCTTTCTAATTTTCTTCGTTACATAAAAGAAACAATCGGAGGCATTCAAGAGTTATCCCATAATGAGATGGAAATCTACTTCTATCAACTAAGTAAGAAATATGCTGCTACTACATTACGTCGAAAGAAAACAGTGGTGCAGCAGTTTTTAAAATATGTTTATGATAACAATGGACTCTCAGACGACTTTAGTAGTCGTCTCAAAAAAGTTTCTGTAAAAAAAGAAGCACTGGTCAACCGTGACCTCTTTCCGGAAGAAGTGAATGAAATTCTGGATACACTGAAAAATACAAATTTCTTTATGTATTCCTTGTTTTTTCTTCTTACGACTACGGGACTCCGAATCGAAGAGGTTGCAAATGCAAAATGGGCTGACCTTGCGTTCCATACTTCTTTAAATGTTTATCTCCTACGTGTAGTTGGAAAAGGAAATAAAACTAGGGAAGTCCGTATCTTTGAAGATGTACTCGATGATATCTGTTATCTTCGTCAATTGCGCAAACAAACAAGTGAATTGGACGCATCTAGCATATCTGCTTTTCTACCTAAAGCGGATGGCTCTCATTATAGGGCCGACTACTTATCAAAATATACAGCAGAAAAAATTGAAGAAACAAACTTACCATTTCTACGTTATCGAAAAGATAGAATTACTCCCCATACCTGCAGACACTTCTTTGCAAATTATTTGATGGGAAAAGGTATCGAACTAAAAAAAATACGTGACTATTTAGGGCATGAATCTATTATGACGACGGAACGATATTTAAGGGAACGTACAAGACGTCAAAACTTGGCCACAATAGATATAGGAGATTCATTATTTTAGTAACTATAAATAATTGGAGTAGGTACGAAGGGTGCTTTTCGATTGAGAATAAGAGTTCATTATCTTGAAGAGACAAAATAGAAAATAATTGAAATAAAAAGAGGAATTACTCAAATCCTACCCTTATGGAGACAATCCAGATTAATTGGTATTGTACAGGTCAAACATATCATTTTCAACAACCTATAACAATATTCTTATAGAAAAGAGCCAAAAGTGCTAAATGAATAAGGACCAAAAACAATCTATTCTTCCGAGGAATCTTCTCGCGCTAACCTGGTTAGAATATCATCTTCCTTGGTTCTGTTGCAAAGTTGGAAAATACACAAACTCGTTTAAAAAATATAGTTATAGTTTAAGCGGTTCTGAATAACTCCTGTAATTCTTTGTACGTCGAAAAAGAGAAGTCTGGAATGTGACTTCTCTTTTGGTTATAAATAGCATGAATCGCTTCATCAAAATATAGGCAGCTTTGTGATCGCGTGTTTTACGAAATTGAATGTCCAAAGTCTAACCATCTCCATCAATTGCACGATAAAGATAGCGCCAGTCCCCTTTCACTTTGATGTAAGTTTCATCTAAATGCCAGATAGAGTCTGCCAATTTATTTTTCTTCTTCCAAATTTAACAGAGGATATTCCCATATTCATGAACCCAGCGCATAATAGTTGTAGGATGAACTGAAACCCCATGCATATGATAAAAAAGAACAGCTTGATATATGGGATCAGCCTGTTCAAAATCAAAAACAATTCATTCATCAATTATTTAGTGTAACAGCGTAAAAAAGGATCCTGGTAGGAATCCTTTTTTTGAATGTGCCTTTATTTGCACCAGAAACACATATCCCGTACATCAAAGTTCTCATCCCTTCCCAGATTCCTACAAATTCTAATCCCCTATATTTATCGGTTCCAAAATAAAACACTCTGCTTCTTTGCGTATTTGTGGATTCAGAAGGCCAAGTTCAGGCTCTCCTTCATAAAAAGTATTTCTAATATCACTATCTGAATAATATTTAACCGTCTCTATTCGCGAGTTAAACGTCGTATTTCTATCATTTTCTTTCGTTTCCCCAGCTATAAAGAAACGATTATAATCAACATTCCCACCTTTGAATGCTATTTTCACATAAGAAGAATTTTTTACATTTAAAAATTTAAAGCGATAGGGTCCTGGATTGGCACTATCATACGGCTTACTTACTAAATAGTGAATGGTATTCAATAACGAAGAACTTCCTTGCAGTTTGGCATACTTATTTTCAACATGTTCATATTCTTTCTTTTCTTCATTCCATATGTGTTGCTGGAAAAAATATGTTTTTTCAGTATCTATCTCCTTACCGTCTGTCCAACTATCATCATAAAATTTCCATGCATATATGGGTTTTTTTGACTGGTCCCTCTGTTCACCACAAAAGCCATACCGATCATCTTCAACTTGTTTTTCACTGAGACAAGTAGGGCTAGTTAACCAGTAACTCGAACGATTCCGATGTGAAATTCCATATAACACACCAGTTTTCATTTCATTATTTTTATAGTCATATACTTTAGCCGTATCTAGTAAATCGTTAGTATCTGCATGTACGACAATTAAATTTAAACTACACATTCCAATTATACTAGTAATCACATATATACTTACTTTCTGTAATATTTTCAACATGATTTCCCTCTCCAATTAAATCAGTTATTACTCATAATAATATAATACATTTTTACCACCGCAACGGTTCTTTCTTCTTCGATTCATTTATTAAAAATTAGGTGTGGTGGGACAAAGTGATCCTTATATGAGTTTCGTTTAATACATTAACACAAGCAAATATGTCTTTCTTCAATTAAAGCAATCCGGTTAATTCAGCCCCATAAAACCAATGTAAAAAACTCTATCGGAACCTAATATGGCTCTTAAATCATCTGATGTAAAGCGATATCCTATATGTTTTTTGCAATGCTTTATACTAAAGCCGTTGCACCAGCAATAATGGCAGAAGCACAAGATGTACCATTAAAATATGAAATATAAAGGTTGACATTCATTTTATTTTTTAGTTGTAGCCGTATCTACGTTTTTGCTCCAACCATAATTGCTCCTAAATATTTAAAGTAATCACTATTATGATTTAAGGATAGTTTCCCATTATTATCTTTAAATTGATCTAAGGGCCTATCTAAAATCTTTTCAATAAAATCGCCAATAAGAGCAACTCTGTCTACTATTTTCAAGCGAATGTTCGTTCAACAACCCGACGTTTGGATAAAACGGAAAACTGGTGAAGCTCAGAGCGTTTGATGGTTTTAACAGAACCAGAACAATCAAGAGTTGCTTTCATTACTTGTGCAAATGGTTTTCCGGTGTATGCACCATCAGAAAGCATCTTTTTCACGTATTTCAATACTTCCGCATGTCTTTAACACATTTGGATAGCACCCAAGTGATCCGTTATATTCGCCGTTGTTATCTCACTGGCATGAATCAAACTATTGTTATATATAGTAAGATGTCTTTTGATATCTGAAACCTGCTTTCCGGCATCGTAGCCTTTTTCTTTAGCTGTATTCATTCATGGTTTCTTTTTAGCCTTATTTAGATACCTATAGGTATCATTACTGGATAACCATGACATACTCATCCAGTAATTTTTTCTATCAATGGAGTTAAACACTATTGACAGATACTTAAACATTATAAGCCTTTCCTATCATATAAATCCCTCCCATCCCTATATAGAATTTCATATAAAATGTATTAAAAATCACTAAAAAAGGTTCTTGTGAAACGAAAAAAAGGAAGGAAGTTCGATTTTTTGTACAGCAACATAGGTTCTGGCCCAAAATAAAAAAAGTATTGCACCTATTTGTGGATTTTAGCATCATAGTTAAAAATAGTTCATATATTGAATACTCACAAACTTCGTTTTTATTTATCACATGAATGGTTCCCATATACTGCAAGGCATGGGAGCATGACAAATATTTTGAAATCCAATGGATTTAGAAAACTATCTTTTCCATACCTATGATCTTATATTCAACTGTTTAACGCTGTGATGTCCCTCTTTTTCGGGGGATTGGCAACTAGCTTGAAAACAATATTTTATCTTCTACCACAACGATTTTTACTATTATTAGAAACTTTATACTAATTGGAACCAATAACAAATTAACCCCGTTAAAAATCAAAATTTAAAATCAAATATCATTGAATGGATATGTAATTGAAGAGCAATCTGTAGATCACATATACATGTCAAAAAAGGAAAGCACTTATTTAAATTACTTTGCTTTCCTCTCTTTTTCGAGAGATGAGTACAGTTCTGTATATTAGGTAGCATAATATGTATATATTATATCTTTATAATCGATACTTACAGTTAAAATATTTTTGAATTTTCTTTTAATTTGAGTTATAATAAGAAAAAGAGTCGAATCTCCTTTAGGCCTTTGTTTGTTACAAAAAACCAATTCTTGTATGGTAGAATTGGTTTTTTGTAATTTATTCAATATAAATCCTGCAACAAGCTTGCGGTTGGATCTCCCTCCTCAAAATCATTTTATGCTATACTCTTACGGAGAACATAACAGTGACAAGCCTCTTCTATATATAATATCTTGTGACTATAATCTTTTTTCTTCTTGCATCTTAAAAGAGCCACAATCCCAGCCATTGGGGATTGTGGCTCTTTTACTTTCTTAGTCGTTTATTATGAATTTCCTTTTAAAATAAGTTCAACTTCTTCTATACTTAATCTACTTGCTTTGGCAATCGTTTCAATTAGTACTCCAAGTTCATGCATACCTTTAATCATTTGTATTTTTCCTTCTTGAATTCCTTCATTACGAGCATGGGCAAACTTTGCGGCTTCATCCATCAAAGCTTTCTCCCTCGCTTCATATGCTTGTCGGAAAGAAGAATCTTGACTCATACGTTCCCATTTATTCATCGCTTTTTGTAAAATTTGGTCTTGGCTCATCGCAATATCCTCCAATGTTTGGGTTAATTGTTCATCCTCATTTGCTGGAAGTAATAACAACCAACGAACAAACGGATCTTCCCAGGGATTTACTTGTTCATTCCGCCACTGTTGCATGAGTTTTGGAATCTCTACAATATGAATTTCTATATAATGACTTAATACCTTCTGTTGTTGTTGATTCCAAAGAATTCCTGTTGTATAGAATGACTCATATTCAGAAAACATAACAAAATTTAACAAATTAATCATAATTGTTTTATGGAGAGAACTATATGGCATTCCTTTTTGAAGTTGGGATATGTAAAGCCTTCCCCAATAATATAAACTTCTCTTAATCATATCATGATTATTATTTAGCTGTATTTCCACATTTACCTTTGTTCCTGTAACTAATGTTGTGGAAATATCTAAAATCGATAATTTATCCTCTTCATGTTCTCGATGTAAATGTGGGTCTTCTAATTACAGGGATACAATAGGAGATTCTAAAGAATCTTGTAACATAGCATTTAAAAAAGCAATTAGAATATCTTCATTTCCACTTGTGCCAAATAATTGTTTGAAAGCAAAATCAATGCGTAAATTCACTAATCGTTGATTGGACATGGGTTTTCTCTCCCCACTTCATAAGATGTTTTTCTGTCATTGTACATAAACGAGGGATACACATGCAAATAATCTCTTATTTCAACATAGATAAGGGTTTCAATAATTTTTTAGAGATTTGACCATTTATTTTTTGAACTCCCCCCCATTTTTTTCTTTTAATTGTTCATACGTGTTTTCTTTTAAGTTATACATGAAATGCGCCCCTATCTATTTTTCGTTTAATACTTGCTGCTGTTCATTGTTGTTATATAACATTCCTATCACATATAAATTTAAATATAGTTCTAGGTACATACTTCGCAAGAAATCTATCCAAATTAAAAATAATATACAAAACAGCCGAGACAATAGCAAAATATAGACATAAGAAATACATGTATACTATTATTTCAGTAAGTTGTTTTTATTAAACAATACGGCGCGTGAAATTTTTATTTTCTTTATTAAAATAGCGTACCCATAGATTTTACACCTACAAGAGCTTACCAAGATATATGTCAACTCTTCCTTATCGAAACAGGCCTTCGTCATACATGAGAAACATATACAAAATATACAATTTAAAGTATTAATAATCAGTTAAAACGCTTATATATCAACGATTTTTGTAACATAAAAAATTATGAATACACTCTGAATTTTATTCATTCGTTACCAAATGTGACCATAAAAATAAAAGAGCACAGCGCGTTAATAAAGTGATGGTACACTCTATTAACCGTCCGACCAGGTAAACACTTACTATCCTCTCATGACTCATATTAGGCTTATTAAGCAACGTTTACCCCAATAGATATGTGAGACTCATTTCTTCACCTCCAAAATAAAAAAGCACTCCCTAAGGAATGCTTTTTTAATTACATATTTATCTACGGTTCATCCTCTGCTTATTGTATAATAAGGAGGTACTTATTTATGGCAGACATTAAAAATCCTAATTATAGGGTACAGCAAATAACAGAAGAATTCAACCTACAAGACGGTCAATCTTTAGACAGCAAAATGATTGCTCGAAGCCAAGAATTATTTAAAGGAAAATTAGATTATGATGCATAAATCACATGTAAAGAAGAAGAGTGTTTAACATTTTTCTTCTATTTTGATTCCCTCTTTCGAAAAACTAATATATCCGACTTTTATTTCAACCAAGTTTCCGATTTAATTATCAAAACATATTGAGGTTCTCCTTTCATACTTCCACGCCATCCTTCTCTACAGAATCACAACCAACTTGCTATATAGATATGAATTAGTCTTTTGTTCTGTCGCGGATTTTCTCCAATCCCTGTCTTCAAAACAGTAACTGTAGGCATATCATACGTTTAATTCTCCTATACAACTGCACATGTTTTAACTTACTTTGACTAGACACCCCCTCTTTTTTTGCAATTGTTGGTTACTCTTTACAAATGTGAATCATTGCGGGACCATCCACAACTACTCCACCAATTTCGATCTTTTCGTAAGCCTCTACACAAATGGTAGTCACCTTTTCACGCTTAGACAGCTCTTTACTCAGATTTTTTGTATCTATATACTTTGGTTCCATTTTGACACCTTCTCTACTTGTATTTTATACAGAAATATATACACTATAGGCCATTAAAACACCTTGAAAAGTATTTATCAATACACAAAGTAAAATCCCAAGAAGTGCGCCTTTCTATTAAAAAACATAGCCAAATATCAAATCTAGCAAGCTTTATTTACCCTTATACAGGCTCTCCTCTTTGAATAAGCAACATAAAAAAGCTAACTTTTTCACGAATATTTCAAGATAGTTTCCAATTGTTCCGCACTTCAATATATGCCCGTTCCCTTCAAAAAACATTCTTCTGAAAGATGATAACAAAAATATAAGCACAGTTCTCCTAAATTTCAGGATACTACTGTGCTTTGAGCCATAACATTCATATAATTATCATTTTTGGTGTTTCCGCACCTTTCAGCGTACATCTATTACAAGCTTTATTATTATTAGATCTTGATTTACTGTACGCTCAAAGGAAGGGAAATACCTCCCTTTTTATAAAAATAATATCGTCACTTCGAATCCCTAAACTCATTTATTATTATTACAGAAACTTACTGAAATAAAATTCAATTTTTACGTTTGTTAAAAGTAAAAATACATGTTTTTGTTAAACAGACAAAAAAACAACTATATACCAGCTTTCCTTTTGTCAAAAATCAAAACGTATTCGTGAATAGTTCGCAAAATTCCCGCGAATAGTTTGCATTTTTTTAAATCGTTTTTCAGCCTCTATTCACATAGTTTTGATTAGATATGGTCTTATACCCATTAAAAATGAATTAGCTATAAACTAGATTGTGTTCAGTTCATCTATTCGGTTTAACCTTAGATAAATCAATCTCTTTCGCATTTTATAAAAACGAATTTGACACTTTCCGTTTAAGGCAAATCAAAAAGCAGCTAAAATATAAAGGAATTAAATTTGAATTTCCTTTAATAACCATTTAGCGTATCTTGTTGGATTCCTATATATCTTAAAGTCTCTTTCTAACCTGTACGATTTAACATTGGTTATAAAGGGACTACATCTTTAAGCTGTTTATAATGATGGTGCTCATATGTCTTTGCTCCAATACGTTCTACTCTAAATTCTTATACTGTCTGATTACATATGACATATGCCATTGATCTTGTAATAAGTTTGTTCTTTCCATTCCTACATTAATGAGAAATTCATGCTTTGGCTTTCCTATTTTTCTAATCCCTTAATGCTTTTTTTAAATCAGAAGGCATTCCATTAATTGAAATTTGAATTGTACTTATTCACTCATGCTTACAAAAGAATTATTTTGTTTGAATTTGTTCGAAATCATAAATATTCCCTGTGATTTCAAATTCATTTGGTTCCTCAATAGCTGTAGGACATACGAAGAATACATGCCCATCCAACCAACTATACCTTCAGTTATTTCAGTTCCCTCTACTTCTATTCTACTGCAATCTGTATACGGTATCTTGGTCCAATGAACTTTACCGTCAATACTGTAGACACCCCATTTCTGAATCACATACCATAATTGGAACCGTTAGCTTTTTCCAACTGCTTTTTTATTGATTCGAAATCTCTAAAGAAAACATCTTCTGACAATGGTTTGATATACCCATCAGGATATTCAGCCTAGTAATATCAATCATTCAGATTAATCTACACTAAATGAACAATCGTTCCATCTTTGTATCTATATGGTTCCGGTTGATCTATCACCATATCCATCCTCCTTTTCTACAAGATGAATTTCTAATTATAAAAGTAATTATTAAATACCTAACGCATATACATTGTAATAGGATAGGTATTTTGTATTAGCATTGTATTAGGAGGAGCGCTCTGGTCAAGCGCTTCTCTTTTCTATAAAGTGAACTTTTTACTGCACTAATCCCCGTATAACATTTCCATTCCTGCTAATACTATAACTGTAAGGTACACGTCTATTACTTGTAGGGTTTAATTTTCTTTTATGCAACATGTGGTTAGCTAATAAAGTTGACCACTTTGTTGCGCCAAATGAGTTTTTCTCAATAAAGATTTTATTTGAAAACTACACATATTAAAAAATAACGTTCTTGTTTAAATATTTTTCACACCTGAACCAGACAAAAATATGTTATTTTATGGTGACGAAATAGCATATAGCCTACCTTTTTTATAAGAGCACACTGATATATGTGCTCTTTTTTGATACATTTATAAAACGATCATACGTTATCTTGAATAAACCCTTTTTTCGTTCAAATAAATATTTTGTTCAGACTTGTAAGTGCACTAAAAACATACATATAATTTTATCATAGTTACATTGAATTTCTTGCACACCTCGTGGGAAGAACCCGTTTTTTACTAACGGGTTCTTTTCTTTATTCGTCATACTATAACTAGTTTGTTACATTTTTCTAGAGCGCACCTTTACATGAATAAATATTCCATTCTTATAGAGCCGTAAATCCTCTTTCCTTTTATTCTTGAGTCTTTTCATGGAAATGTATCATTTTACTCTCCGTAATCAATTTCCTTTGAATCAAATGTTGTGAGTAAGAATTTTTTGTGATTTTTAACCAAAAACTATTTATTTAACTATTTTTAGTTTCTAAATTTGTATTGAAAATTCTAAGTTTTAGAAGTATCATATACATATTCAAACATTTGAAGATGTATATGATACTTCTAAAATGTTAAATGCAAATAAATACTAGAGGTGTTTTAATGGGAACCGAAATGCAACAATTTAAAGCAGACTTCTTTAAAGCTTTATCGCATCCTTTGCGAATAGGTATTTTAGAAGTTTTATCAGATGGTGAAAAAAGTGTAAATGAAATTCAAAGCATTTTAAAAAAAGAAGGTTCTGCAGTTTCTCAACAATTGAGTGTATTACGGGCTAAAAATATTGTTGTTGGCACTAAAGATGGAAAACGAGTATTATACTCCCTTCGTGATCCTATGATTATGAATTTATTGGTGGTTGCGCGGAAAATTTTTAACAATCATTTAATTGATACAATTTCTATGTTAGAAGAGCTAGATGAAGCAGAAAGTGAAATGATAAAGGAGGAATAAATTGAGCATTGAGGCTAAAAGAGAAGATATCATCCAACATGGAATTGAGATATTTCACTCTATAGGAGCGCATCATGTTTGTAATGTTTGCATTAAAAGTGGGTATTCTTGTTGCGTTGCATGTCAACATTTACAAGATGGTATCGGATGTCAAAAAAGGAATACAGCTTGTACAGCATGGTTATGCGGCATTCAGAACTTTTTGTTTGATCAAATAGGTTTATTAGAAGATTGGAATCGTTTTTGGACTGATATTCCAGGACAAATGTTTCGTAGAGATATTACTCCAGATAAAGTAAAAGTCTCATCGTTTATTGATACGAAGAAGCTAGATAGTCGGGCTGGAGAACTTCTAGCGGAAAGATTACAATTCCATGTACAACAAGGTGGAGATATAGGGAAATTAGAACGCCATTTAAGCAAAACTTATAGTAAGTATTAGGATGTCGTTCTCTTTTACGAAAATAAAAATCTCCTGTATAAGCGAGTGAGAAACACATTTTTAATCCGGATTTATTAAAAAAAGAAAAGAAGGGTTTGTAATGAGAGGTTTATTTACGGGAAGGTTTGAAGGGTATTCATTAGGGCATTTTCAAAAAGATCTTCTTTCAGGAATGATTGTTGGAGTTGTTGCGATTCCTCTTGCTATGTCTTTTGCTATAGCTTCTGGTGTAAAACCAGAGTATGGAATTTATACAACATGTATTGCTGGGATACTCATTTCTCTATTTGGTGGTTCAAGGTATCAAATTGGAGGGCCTACAGGTGCTTTTGTTCCAATTCTTTTAGGAATTGTCATTACCTATGGGTATGAAGATTTATTACTTGCTGGTTTAATAGCTGGAATTATCTTATGCCTTATGGGAATTTTCAAATTAGGTTCGTTAATTAAGTTCATCCCACGTCCTGTAACAATTGGTTTTACGTCAGGTATTGCTGTTATTATATTCACTGGACAAATTGCTAGTTTTTTAGGTTTAACAGATATTAAAAAGCACGAGGAATTTATAGCAAACCTGAAAGAAATCTTTACTCATATCGGTACCACTAATTTTTATAGTGTAGTAACTGCTATGATTTGCTTTTTCGTTATACTCGTAACACCAAAAATTTCGCCAAAAGTACCCGGTTCATTAGTAGGTGTTGTGATTTCAACTATAATTTCTACTATATTTTTCTCAGGTCATGTGCCTACTATCGGTACAGCATATGGTACGATTCCAAATACATTACCTCAGTTTGACGTACCAGAAATCACAATAAAGCGTATCCGACATTTAATTGGCCCTGCATTTGTTATTGCTATGTTGGGTGGTATTGAGTCTCTTTTATCTGCTGTCGTCGCGGATGGTATGACAAATAGTAAACACAACAGTAATAAAGAACTTATTGGGCAAGGAATTGCTAATATTGTTACCCCGTTATTTGGAGGAATTCCGGCGACTGGAGCGATTGCTCGAACAGCAACTAATATTAAAAGTGGCGCTGTTTCACCTATGTCCGGTGTGGTTCACGGAGTATTTGTGTTATTTACGCTTCTACTGCTAGCTCCATACGCTTCGCACATCCCACTTGCTAGTATGGCTCCAATTTTAATGGTAGTAGCGTGGAACATGAGTGAACAAAAGCATTTTACTCATATACTTAAAATGAAAACAGGGGATTCTCTTGTATTATTGGCAACATTTTTACTTACTGTATTTACTAGTTTGACAACAGCTGTTGAAATTGGTCTTATTTTAGCTATTATTTTATTCACAAAACGTATGAGTAATATGCTTGTCATATCAAAGGTTCTTCCTGATCATACAACAAAAAATGAAAAATTATTACCGCATGTGGTAAATAAAGCTCATGATTGCCCTCAAATTAGTATTTACACAATAGAAGGTCCATTATTTTTTGGAGCTGCACAAACATTTGAACAAAACATTTTAGCGACAATTCATTATAAACCCAAAATTCTAATCTTACGTATGGGCAAGGTTCCTTTTATTGACACAACAGGCGAAGCCTACTTTAGGAATATTGTCCAACATTTTAAAAATCAAGGTGGCGTACTTCTCATTTCAGGAACTCAATCAGAGTTGAAAACAACTCTAACTAAAAATGGATTACACGCTGAGATTGGAAAAGAGAACTTTTTTGATCATACAGGAGAAGCAATTAACTGTGCTTTAAGATATTTGAATAAAGCAAAATGTGTAGGGTGTAAACATTTTGCTTTTCATGAATGTGCCCAGCTCTCCCAGGATATTAATACAATAAAAAATAAATCAAATGCATTAGAATTTTAAAAAATATATTTCATATACAAAGTTTACTTGTTTTGATTTACTCTTTTTAATATTTTGTTAAAAAGTAGAAAAGGAGAATGTTTAATTTGGAGAATGCGAAGAAGATTTTTATAAAGCTTGAACAAGAAGGATTTTCATACATTCAACAAATGATCACTAAACAACAAGAAGAGAATATATTCCTTACATTTCAATGCAAAAAAAATTGTACAAATAGTGCCCTTTCAATAGATGATAAAGAGAATTACGAAAAAAGTATATCGTTTTTTTCTCATGCTTCTGGTGGTTTAATTATATGGGGAATAGCTTCAAGTAAAAATAATAATGGTGTTCACGTAGCTAAAAAAATTCAACCTATCTCTAATGGAAAAGAATTTTTTAGTAATCTAAATGATTTATTTTCAAATAATTTCAACACTACAAACCTGGATGTTAAAAATATATATATTCCTTTTCCTAAAGAAGAAAACCATGGATTTGTAATCACCTATGTCCCGAGGAAAGACTATCTGTTAAAACTTAATGATTACTATACAAAGACCAGAGATAACTTTGTAATGATGATGGGACAGATTATTTTAAATGATATATTAGAAAATAGAAAACCATTAAGGGAATCACTGTAAATCCTGCAATAAAGGAGTAGAAATAATGTCTGAATTTAAAAATCAAGTTTTAAATGTGCTAGAAAAAGTATGTGAAAATGATATTGTACAAGAGAACCTAGATGTACACTTATTTGAAGAAGGAATTCTAGATTCTTTTGCTACAGTATCTTTATTAGTAGCATTTGAAGAACATTTAAACATCGAGGTGTCTATTTCCGATTTTGATCGTGATGAATGGGCAACACCAAATATGATTATTACGAAATTGAAAGATATGCGATAAAAGTTGGTTCTTAAAACATTTATAAGAAGAAGATTTGATAAGGCTGTTTACAATGAATAATAACAAGTGGAGGAATTAAAAATATGTCTAACTTACCTAATTGTCCAAAGTGTAATTCAGAGTACACTTACGAAGATGGAAGTCTTTTTGTTTGCCCAGAATGTGCCCATGAGTGGGCTTTAGAATCAGAAACTGCACATAGTGAAGATACAAAGATAATTAAAGATGCAAATGGAAATATTTTAAACGATGGTGATTCTGTGACAGTAACTAAAGATCTTAAAGTGAAAGGAACTTCATCAGTTGTGAAAATCGGGACAAAAGTAAAGAATATCCGTCTAGTAGATGGGGACCATGACATTGATTGTAAAATTGATGGTTTTGGAGCCATGAAATTAAAATCTGAATTTGTGAAAAAAGTTTAAACTCGGGATGTATACAATAATAATAATTTGAGTTAGTTGTTTTAGACCCGTATAAATATTTTCACAAGATAGCAACCAAGTAACTTAATAACCGCTCCTTTCAATAAGGATAAAGTAACAATAAAATCTACATTCTGTGTTATGCCTATAAAAAATCAAATAACCTTAAAAACAAAAAACTATCTAAAGCTCTACAAGTGACTCCAGTATATGGGTAATTTTAATATATTCCTTACTACAAATATTGACGCTAATATGCTTGTTGCAGTTTTAAATTTAATCAAGTCTATTGTAATTACAAAGATTGAAATATCTATTCGATTTCAAAAATAGTGTAGGGAATGTATATGAAAAGATCACTTGTCTTCTAACAAGTGATCTTTTCATTAGATAAATTGCTACTTGCTAACAGCAGGTAGTTGTTATCCTATTCATATGTTCAATAGATATTATAACACATTATTTAGTTATTTAGGATGAAGAAATCAGTTATGAATCAATTTGTGAGATATGAGGGTGTTACAGGGACAAATTTCCGCTTAGTTAATTTCTCATTTATTATACAACAAAGAAAAAAGCACAAAGTCCTTCTTACATTCTACACGCCCCTTTTCTTCCCCTGACAATCAATCATGACTTTGCTCTTTGTTTGCTTCTGTAAATTAAAAGCTTTTATTTTGCCCGCTTATATTTCCTTTCTAATATTACATAAAGTAATAATTTCAGCTTTGTTTCTCTTTTAAAGGCCTTCCAGTCAGATACCCTCTTTGTATTTAATCCTAGACAAAAAGCACAAAAATATAGTTCTCTGTGCTCATTAGACATAGTATATATATAATCTCGTTACCGTACTAAATGGACCCATCCTGAATAAAAGATAGAGCTTCCACCGCTTGGGCTCTTTGAACAATACCGGTCAACTCTTGTCAATTGTCCTGCATAATAACCTGAATGATAATCATAGAATTTGGGTCAGAATAATAAAATTTTTCTTGATGCTTTTCAATCCACTTTTTTTCTAATGTTTCTGCTGATGTATTGGAAGTTGAACAACTCGAAAAGATAGATAATAGAACAATACTTGCTATAATAATAGATTTCAATGTTTTTTTAGCATTAAAAACACCCCTTTTTAATATTTATATTTATTAAAATTTACAGATTTATTTTAATGTAAAAGTTATAGTCTCAAAAAAAACACTATAAAAACATTGCGAATAACCGGTTTTTCGACATGGAGAGATTACAGTCGACTAAAATTTGTGATTCAACTGGTGTTTGTTCATTATCCAGATTCGACTTTATTTGAATGGAATAATACCCCAACATCAAGAGCACCTCATACAGAATCTAACAAAACGAACATTAGAAAACGGTAACACCCTTCATTTAATTGAAATAATGCTATCCATTTTTGATTGCTTCATTCATACGTTCTTCGGAATGCTCCTCTCCCATTATGACTAATGAAGAATCTATGAGTAGATAGGTAACAAATTGAAGAAAGTAAAGGGGTAAACTAATACCCTCCTGTCTATTATATAAATATTTTTATATCCCAACTATTTAAATACAACAAATCAAAGCAAGTAAGTACTGAAACGCTGGGTGTAGTTTATATCCCGCATCGTTCAGATAAAAATCACTTTATCCAGCTTGTGAGACATCACGGAATAGACTTTAAATCCCATATAGTTTAGATAAAAATGAATCATCTTTTTTCTTTAAAGTTCTGTTATGGTGCTTTATATCCCACGAAGGTCAGATCAAACACATGCGTTTGATATTGCACTGTCTTTTACTGACCTATTTATGTCCCTTATTATTCAAATAAAAAACCTATATAGATACGAATGATACACCTTATGATAGCAACATTTTATCAGGTATAAAGCGATTAATTGAGAGTAAATTTCTCTTGCTTTACAACTATCAAAAGGTCTATATGATTTTGAAGTGTTTCAAAATTTCGTCTCGAACTTTTTGACATACTGTTTTTAATAGAAATTACTCCCATTCAAAAGGTAGAACCAAGATAAAGAGATTACTAATTTGGAATTTAAGGAAGGTTAATATATAATTTAAATGTTAATTAATGGTGAAATAATAGGGAGGCTTTTATGTTTGCTACAGAAGAAGCTTTAATTCAAAGGTTAAAGCTTGAATATAAAAAGAAACTATTTTTTGAAGAAATCGGGGGCGGTTATGGAATTGCAGATCTTATTATTATTAAGAATAAAACTGGATTCATAAGATTTTTAGAAAGTAGAAATGGTGTCCACCTTCAGAGTAATGAACAAATCAAAATTTTTATGTATTTATGGAAAAAGAGAAAAGGTGTAAATTTTGATGAAATATTGTCTCATCATTATATCCCTGCTGAAAAGTTAAAATATAAAATACTGAAGCATTTGGTTAGGATTGGGGCAGTAACCTTTAAAGAGGGAAAATATTTTCGAAATAAATCATTTGAAATTTTCCCATCAGATATTGTTGCGATTGAGGGAAAACTAAGTAATTGGCAATCTGGTCTTACTCAAGCTATTAGATACCAAAGATTTGCTCAAAGTATATATGTTGCTTTAGATGTAGATTATATTCATCGAGTAGATTTAAACGAATTTAAAAAATATAATGTTGGTTTAATCTCAGTAGGGTCTAAAGTACAAGTATTAAATAAGCCTCAAATAAAAAAACCTTTAGACCCGGTAATGAGATATAGAATTGCTGAAAATATCATTCAGAGTTCTAGCAGTTTAAATACCGGAGGGTTGAGCAAGATCCATTTTTGATACTTCTGTAATAACTTCTTTCCATATGCCCAGATGCTTGTAGTTAAGATTTTTAATTTTTTTCTCTTTAAGAATTTCCTTAATATATTGTTGAGCAAAATCGACTGAGGTACTAAATTTTCTTAGCCTTTCTTCATTGGAAAGTATAGAGTATTCATCAATTTGTTGTTTTTTTACTGTATAGTGATGTTGAATAGTGTTATGAAAATTTGTTAATTTATCAATTTTTGTAGAACTTTCACAGTAAAAACAATTACATATTAATTTTTTTCCTGCTTTAGTAGATAGGATATCTGCCAAGATATTTTCATTATAAAGTCCTAAAAGTTCAGGTATATAATATCTACGCTTTGCTCCTCCGCTTTCTTGCTTATTCAGGAATTCTTCTTTAAAACTATCCCCTTGCCCCAAACTGATAGCAATAGTATTAGCACCGATGGCAAGCAATCCTAATGAAAAATCATTTATTCTTGAAATTATGATTTCTTTATTACTGTGTGATAGTATTTTTACTAAATAAGCATAAGCGTAATAATGATTGCTATTTAATGTTCCGAAATCTCCAGCGATCTGTAAGTAGTATCCATCGGGCTGAGCTGCTGAAATATAATTTACGAATTGATCAATATCGCCAATATCCTCGAACTTTTCAATATTAAGGTAAATCCCGTAATACAAGGGTCTTCGGATATTTAATGAATCTAAATAAGATTTGGAGGCCTTATATAAATTATAGTCTGTTTTAATCCAGGGATCTTTAACAGAATTATATAAATGAACGGGTGATAATAAGATATTAGAATTATAATCCAATTGAAAATCCATTACTTGTTTAGCTCTTTGAGATATATCGGATGCTAGAATAAAGTCTTTTGGAGTTTCTTTCCTTAATTTACTTATAATATAAGGTAACTTTTTATATGTTTCTTTAGTTGTAAAAGCTGAATAGCCTAAGGTTTGTACATAAGGATCGATAATCAATCTAGAAGTATCTTTTTTTTGTAACCCTAAATAATTTTTATCTGAATGAACTAGTGAAGGGGCATTAAAAACTGCACCATCAAGATTTTCTAGCTGAATTACTGTTTTTGCATCGTTATTTTGTGGTAGTACAAGAAATTCAAGTGAATTAGGCTTATGGTTATAGATGAAGTCTTTTCCTTTTTTTCTTTTAATTAGACTTTCTAATATAATCATTATCTCGTCAAAATTATACTTTCTTTGAAATGGTTCTTTTAAGAGTAATGTTTCGATTAATTGAGATAGTTCAATGGGGATATTTTGAACTTTATTTATAACAGGTGTTGGTTGTTCAGTCATTATTTTATACATTGCTTCAAGCTGATTTGTCATCTGAAGCGGTTTTTCATTAGTTAGGAGCTCATAAAAGATAGAACCTATAGAATAATAATCTGCTCGGTAATCAATATCCGCTGCTGATTTTAATTGCTCAGGTGGCATATAAGCATAAGTCCCCATACCTTGCCCTGTAGTTGTTAATGTGCTTGCATCGATTAATTTTGAAATACCGAAATCAAGTATTGTAACATTATATTCTTTTTCATCAGTTAAAATGATATTAGCTGGTTTCAAATCCCTATGTAAAACTCCAGCGAGATGAATATTATTTATTGCTGTAAAAACATTAAAAATAATTTTCGATGCTATATGCACCGCTAAGGAACCAGATCTTTTTATAAAACTTTCTAAATTTTCTCCTTGGACATATTCCATAACGATATATCGATACTTATCAGGGCCATCTTCATATAAACCATCATCAATATATTTTACTGTTCCATTACCAGGGACTGTCTTAAGTATTTTTATTTCTCGTTCGATTCTACGTACGTCATTATTGTCTAATATCATTATATTCTCTCTAATTAATTTAAGAGCGTAAGTGTTATTATCTTTTTCAACTAGATATGTTGTACCAAAAGCACCAGATCCAAGTGTCTCAATTACTTTATAATTATTTATGATGTTCATCCAATTCCCCTCCCGTTAATCCCTATATTACCATATCCTTGTTGTTTTTTGTAAAAACATTCTGATTTTTTGAAATACTCAAAACTATACATGCCCATAAGGATAAACCACCATTAATATTCTCTTTAATCCATTGTTTATTGTATGTTTTCCTATAAATAATTTTAAATTATTATTAGGTAACTAGAGAAGAATATAGGGTTCTTACAGAAAAATGTATAATAATATTCAAGATTAATTAACTATAAGAAAATGAATTTTACGTTATAACTAACTATAATTCCTGAATATATGTAAATGGGGTATTCTTATTTTTTTATTTATGTGATGAAGAATTTTGGTGTAGGAGAATTATACAAACGTTTGTTCTAAATATTTTAGTTATGAATCAATGTATGAGGAATGATGAGTTACAGTATTCAATTGACTGCTTAGTTAATTTCTCATTTATTATATAAATTTTATATAGCAAAGAAAAAAGCATCCTCTATGGATGCTGTCTCTAAAAATTTTTGGCTACAAGTTTTTCTTAGCGGTTTTGCTAACTATTTTTTTCATAGTAGCTCCTCATACTCAAAATTGCTTTCGTACGCCCAATAAAATAGTCTGCAATCAAGTATGAAGCTCTTCATGAATTTAAACATTTGACCATTGTCTAATTTCTTCATAACTTACCTTAGTAACAACTTCATATGTTCTTCCTGCACTACCTGGTTTAATAACGACCATACCCATATATGGGATTCCTCCAAATGCACTATGAGCAATAAAAACCTTATTTTTACCTTGTAAAGGTATTGTTTCAAAAAGTCTAATCAAATTATCTTTTATTGTTTGTTCTTCAGGTGTTGACACATCGCGTTCTAAATAACCGACTTTACCTAAATCATTATTTATCTGTATATCTTGTGCACCAAAAGCAATTTCACCAGTTTCTCGAGTACGACAGTAGGGACTTGTCAAAACAGGAAAATCAATGGGTAATTTTTGTTTTTTAAATATTTCTCTAACTACTTCTGCTTGTCTTCTTCCATTTTCATTTAAGTTCCTTTGAGTTTCACATTTCGTTAAATCCGCATTGGGTTCATGAGTATCCCCTGTTTCACCATGCCTTAAATAAAGGATATAACCACCTTCCATAATTTTTTCAAAAATAGTTTTATTTGAATCTGTACTCATATAAATGATCACCTCTCTAAAATTTGTAAACATGTATTTAATTTGGTTTTCTAGTCTATTATTCATTATGGGAAAAACTTGAAATATCATTAATTATTGTGGTACCGCATTTTTGCTATTATATATTAAATTATTATAATATCATTATTTTTAAAAATGATGTTTAAATAACTATGTACAAAGAATAAAATATATTTTTTTGCGAAACAATAGAAATTGAATTTAATATTTCATTAAAGGAGCGTAATAATCTTGTCACAATTTTTAGATGCCCAAGTGAGAGAAAGTGGTACAAAATTTTTAGTTTATCCGCAGAATAAAAAATTAAAGGGGTTTGAACAACCAGAGGTAATTTTTATTAATTTGCCTCCTGGTTCAATTCAAGCAGGACCTGAAGATGCAAAAATGTATGTAATCGATGCCAGAAATAAATTACATTATAGATTTGTAGGAGAAGGGCCACCATACCAAGGACCTAGGTTTCCGCCTGTTCAAGCAAATCAAGAAGGCCATTTTGATCACATTAGACCTAATGATCGTGCTTTTTCTTCCACAGTTATGTATGCAACTGTGAGACGTGTTTTAGATATATGGGAAGATTATTTTGGTCATGAATGGTCTGGCCCCATTTGGTGAGACAAAGAAAAAACACCTAGATAACATGTTTCCTATAAGCTATAGGTGACATATTATCTAATTTTCTCTGAATCCGTTCATTATTATAGTAGTGGATGTATTCATCCACAGTTTGTATTATACTAGCATTATTCGATTGTTTTATATTTTGCGCATAGAATCCTTCGGATTTCAAATGAGAATGAAAGGATTCTATGAGGGCATTATCATGGCAGTTTCCTGTACGAGACATGCTTGTGATAATGCCTTTTTCTTTGGCATATGTTTGAAATTGTTTTGATGTATACACCTTTCCTTGATCCGAATGTAAAATCGTATCAATCACATTTCGCTTTTTTAAAGCCTCTTTTAGAGTATCTAATACAAGAGAAACATCCTGTGTCTCAGCTATTTTATAACTTACAATTTCATTGTTAAACCCATCTATAATAGATGAAAAATAAAGAGTCTTATTGCCGAACATCAAATATGTGATATCAGTGAACCATTTTTCATTAGGCTTGGTAGCTTTAAATCTCCGTTGTATTCTATTTTTAGCTACCACTGGTTCATGACCGAGTACAAATATCTTTTTCTTTTTTCTAACCCGAGATAATACGTTGTATTTTCTCATGATACGTAATACTTTTTTATGATTCATTACGATGTTAAATTGATCACGTAGACAAGCTGTAACCCGACGATATCCATACCGATATTTATGATGTTGACATATTTCTATTACGGTTTTTTCTTCATGGTTAGTTACTGTTTTCTCCTGCTTTTTCCAACGATAATAAGTAGCACGTGAAATATTAAATATGGAACACAGTTCTGCAATTGTAAAAATTGATTGCCATTCCTTTATCATTTTCATTATTTCTTCTTTTCCTCCCACCTCCTTAAGATTTCTTGGCACTTTTCCAGCAATATAATCTTTGCCTTTAAATAACGTATTTCTAATTCTTTTTGTTCAAGTTCTGTTAACCTTTTTAAGCCTTTTCCATGTGCAGATTGTCTTCCAATAGATTGTTCAAACCGATAGGTTTCGCCTTCACGATACCATTTCATCCAAGTTTTAATTTGAGCCACATGTCTAATTCCTAAGGCATCCATAATTTCTTTATTTTTGAATCCTTGGTGTTTCATTTCAACTACTTTCCACTTTATTTCGGCGGGATAATGCACCTTTTTCCCCATACGAAAAACACCTCCATTAAAATCATAACTGATACTTACGATTTAGAGAGGTGTTTTTTATCGTCTCATTCTCAGGGTTCACTCCATACAGAAAGGATGGCGTTTTTTTTATGAATCTTTCGATTCAAGATGAATTTCATTTGTTTGCTGAAGAACTACAACGACATTTATCTTCCGATACCCTTCAACAACTTGCACAGGAAACAGGTTTTGTAAAACGTAAAAGTAAATATGGGGCACGAGATTTGGCTGCTTTATGTATTTGGATCAGTCAACATGTAGCAAGCGATTCTCTTACTCAATTATGTAGTAAACTTTATGCGAATACAACTACACTTATAAGTCCAGAAGGACTTAATCAACGTTTTAACCGATGCGCTGTTTTATTCCTACAGTGTGTTTTTTCTCGTTTAGTTAAAAGCCAACT
>NZ_JBPWGY010000024.1:0-34382 GCF_051780025.1 Bacillus cereus group sp. BceL062
ATAAAAAGGATCTAATATGGGCTAATTTCCAAGATGAAAATGGAAAAGATTGCACGGCTACAATTCAATCTGGAAATTTCAATTTGGGTATTGATACAGAGAGTGGTTTAGTTTTTCTTGATTGTAAACAAATAACATGGTCTGTAATCGAGGGAATTACTTACTCCCTCGATTACAAGGAAAATTTTACAATAGGTAAAACAGATAAAAATCAAATAAAATTTACTCCTAAGAAAAATAGCCTTCAAAGTGATCTTAGTATTCAAGTGAGCAAAGCTTACCAAACTAGAGAATTTGTAAAGGAAAGCATAGCAGATATCGGATTCTCAATACTAGGCGGTTTTGTAGGTGGAATGTTTGGCGAGGCAATTGGCGGATTCGCCGAGGTAGTTTTTAAGAGTTTAGGTAAAATAATTACCGGAGCAGTTGAGACTGCCATTAAAACAGGATCTGCGACCATTAGAAATATTTTTAGTAAGCTGGATACAGTTCCTTTAGATGAGTTAATCGAAGCGGATTCAAGTGTTATTAGAGAAGAAACGACTGGACAAAAAAATCGGTTTGGTATTAGAGAAGATTTTACATTTCTTAGTGATGAAGATTATGACATAATGAACGAAGCGACGATAAGGGCGCGATCATGGGTTTCTTTAAGTGATAATGATTCTATTGATAAAATATTAGAAGATGAAATATTGGAAATAACTGGAGGTGGAACTCGTGAAAATGGCGAAAATGGTAACAAAGATAAAGCTTTCCCTGATTCAATTGATGAAGGCATCGAAGACGAAGAACTCGACAAATGGGAAGAAATCATAGACAAACTTCATCAATCGAGGCAAAAAAAGGTCAATCCTGTGATGAAATTTATACAAACTAGGTGGAAACTGGCGTTAGGTGTTTCATTAGGCGGTGCTTTGGGCGGGGGAATCGGAGAGGGTTTAGCTAAACTCGATCAATGGGTAGATTTTAAGAAAGAGGATCCTTTTCAAAATTTACCGACATTAGATACATTTCTAAATAAGTGTATGGAAAATGTTAAATGGCCACAGAGTAGTGGATTTCAATTTAAATCAATTGAATTAACTGTTGGAGGACTTAGGATTAATGGAGAATTAATCCCAAAAACAAAGAACTCTTAGGGAAAACTATGACAAGCCAAGGGTGAGATTTGATAAAAATATTTGATGCTTTGTCAAAAAAAAGACAAAGAAAATAAACCTTGAAGAGTTTTCAAAATGAAACATTTTACCGATGGATGGGATGGAAGTAAAGCACTTAAATTTTACAATATATAAAATATCCTTAGGTGTCTGGAAAATTCCTTTATCAGATACCTAACTTAATCATATCAGGGGAGGTGTTTCTAAAGTATGATGTTAAAAAATAATCAATACGATGTTGGGTAAAAGATAAAAATATAAAGGAAGAGGAGTAATAATTTTATTAAGAAAGGATGGAGTACCATGAAAATAAATGATTCCTTCAAGGTTAATAGTCCTGTAAATGGAAAAGATATTATCATGTTTAATTCCCCTAGGAGTGTCGACAAAAATCAGTCGATAGATCAAACAGCCAAATTGTACAAAGGGTTTCAAATTGCCAATAATATTTGGGTTGCCCCTAGTCGTTATAAACTTGATAGAGATGAGAAGGCTAGCGGAGTATATGATCCAGAATATTTGACGAGCATAGAAGAGCAACAAAAATTTTTAGACGATATAATATTGATATTTAAAAGGATAAACAGTACTGAAAGCGGAGCAACATTTTTATCTTTATTAACAGCCGCAGTGCCTTTTCCTTATCAAGGAAAAACAAATTATTATGGAACAAATTTTTTGCGTGATGCTGATCAAAATCAAATGCTAGGAATGAATATTATTATTTATGGTCCAGATGTAAACTTGATGGATTTTAAAGCAATACCTCTCAATAAAAATCATGCTACAGATGGAATTGGAACATCTGTGGAAATATGCTTTACCCCACATCTAACTTTTCAAGCTCGGGATTATATTCAAGATCCGGCAATAAATTTATGGGAGCAATTGATATATGCAATTCACATGTTATATGGAATTAAAATTCCAGAAAATCACACTATACCATACGAAGTAATACAGGAAGGGATATCATCCATTTCTTATAGATCTTGTGAAGATATACTAGTAGCAGGTGGCCTAGACTATAGATACGCCGCAAAATTACCACAATGGCCGTATGATTATTTTCAAAAGACTAAAGATTTGATCAAAGACAAAGTTTCTTTAATTGAGGGGGAAATAAAAAACGATACAAGTCCTAATGGAACGATCCCTCAAGAATTTTATGAGTTTTTACAAAAAAAATATAGTGTAGATATACAAGCATTATGGAACATAACTGTTGAAAAGTGTGCTGCATATTTAGGTATAGCATCTCCATCTATATCATCATTTCAAAATATTTTAAATCTAGTGTATTATGAAGTGCAATTTCCAAAAGATTATATCCAGAAAGGATTGCCACTGAATCCAAAAGAACAATATTCTAAAAAAACTTCTAGAGAAATTAAAGGGAAACCAAGTAAAACTTTACAATATAAATACCGCGATAATACAGATAAAGAAAGAGTGTATAGTGTTGATTTGTATGATTTTAATTTTAGCACCCTCTCAGAAAATTCTTATCCAAAAACAACAATTGATTCAATTATAAATAGCAACGATAGTGCTGCGCTATTAGAAATCGAGAGCATAGATAATATAGAATATTATGGTAGCGATTTTATTAGTTCGATTGATGGCATCAATTCAGTCATATTTGATACATCACATAAAGTAATGATATCGGATTTTGACATGATAAATCAGGGGCAAAATGGGACTAAAAATATAATAACAGAGAGCCCACTGCCTGAACATTATTTAAAGACGCTATCGGATACTATAAATGCTGGTGCTCAAAGAATAACATTAACTAATTCTCTCATTGAAGCAATAGAAAATAAAGATAAATATTATGCTTATAGCCCCTTTGTTGATTTTATAGAAGCCACCAATTCTTTAATTAAACCTAATCTTTTTGAAACGATACCTCAATTCACATCAATATTTTATTCAGAGATACGAAAAATTGCAGACAGATTTATTAAAGGCGCTGAAGAAATTCAAGTGATTAATGAAGTTAAGGGGGTATCATTTATTGTTCCTTGGATTACTCCCTGGGTTATTCCTTGGATAAACTCAGGTTCTAAAAATTCGGATAATTCAAAAGGGCAAAAAACAATAGATAGCTTAGTAAAATCTATAAATAATTCCCTTCACCAAGAAATTGCATCATTTGTAATTCCTGAGGTTAACAGTCTGGATTTTGAAAGTTTAAAAAAAATATCGCAAGACACATCTCCAGATAAAATTATTGAAAACATATTGAAGGTTCGGGAATCTCAGTGGGGGAAAATGTATGATATTATATCGTATCAGTGGTGGACAACATATAATTTTCCACTTAGAAAAATTATATATCAAGCGAGAAATTTTTTATATTACCAAATACAATGTGCATTAAATAATTGTTATGGTTATTTAGATGATGTCGCAAATACATTGAAACTGGATTATCAAACCCAAATAAATCTAAACAAAGAAATGATTGGTTTGAAAGAACGAATGCTTCAATCCGCCCAAAGAGCATTAGAAAATATAACAGAATTTATATTAAATTGTTCAATTTCATTATTAAAAAATAGTTTATTGCCTGTAGTGTTAGCAAAATTGAAAGATGCAGATAATCTGAGTAAGAAAAATCTAGATGTATTTTACAAAACATTGCAAGGAAAGTTATCAGAGCAATTTGATGAAAATATAACTACAGAAATTCCTTTTGACTTAACAACTTTACCCACAATACAAGATTTGATTCAATCACATGTATTCTATAATAAACAAGATTCTCTATTTCATTTGAATATTCCAGATGATGATGTAAACAATATTTTTGATTCATCGGTAAACCCTGTTACCATTAGACCAACAGGAGACAGCGAAATCATTTCGGGTAGAACTAATAATGCAATAAAGTTTGTAGCTGAGTCACCTGGGACTGTTCAAGTACCAATTCAAGATATGGCTGCTAATATTTTATCTGATTTCACTATAGCTTTATGGATTAAAATTGCAAGTGATGGAATATTATCCTCTAAAATAATTACAAATACACAAAATGGAGAGAACGGGTATTCATTATCTTTGAATGATTATGACCTTATCTGGTCTCTAGTAGATGATAATAAGACAAAAATTAAGATGGAAATTTCCAATATTATAGATGGAAAATGGCATCATCTAGCTTTTACTCATAATCGTTTAGGCAATTTAAATATTTATGTGGATGGAAATATGTATAGTACTACTGATATGCGTAATTTAGGGAATATTCACACAAATAACTCGATGCAAGTACAACTTAATCAAGAAGAAAGACAGGGTGAAAAAACATATCTAGTGATTGAAAACCTAGATGTTTTCAAAAAAGATTTAAATTTAAAAGAAATAAAATCACTATATTTTAATTCTTTTGTAGATGATTTTCTTAGGGATATGTCTGGGGAAGTAGTGACTACCGATAAAGAATATATCTTAATCAATAATGCAACCCCTAAAAAACAGATGGAATTTGATAAACAACAATCTAATTTATATCCTATATTAAAAAATTTCAACGATAAACAACGATTAGATCAGGCTGCCAGAATAAAATTATTGAATCGCTCATTCCCAACTAATAAAAAAATTAAGAACAAAGATTTAATATCAATCAATATATCTGATATTAACCAAAGTTATTTTGATAGCGATTCTAAAAATAAAAAAATCTGTATTCAAAACGTTTCAAATCAGAATGATGCAGCGCAATTTCAAGTTATATGTAATCGTACCTTAAAAGAAGCGGGATTATTAAAATTGGCACCATTAACAAATAGTGGACAAAATTTTGTTGGATTATTAGATTACTTTGTTGATAATGGAGAATTGTGTCTTTATTTGTCTGATGTTCAAAATGAATATAATAAATGGAGAGATCGATTAGATAATAGACAATGGGCATTAATTGCAATTGAAAGTAATGAGGGTTAAAGTTTAATTTAATATCAGGTAGGAGTTGGATTGTATTGGAGAATTTAGTGCAAAATTTTGAGTTTAATGATCCAGTAGATAATGTAAATGTGGTTGAAGCAAAACCATTTATAGGGGCTACAGAGCATTACAAGATGTTTCAAATTATCCCTAACGTTTGGATTGCACCTTATCGTTATTATCGAGAAATGAGTGATATAGAAAATAATAATCAAAATGGGACTTTAGAAGGTGCTATATATGATAAGGATTATTTATCTACAGATGAACAAAAAAATCAATTTTTAAAAAATATGATTGTTCTTTTTAAAAGGATAGAAAATTGTGAAAGTGGATTACAATTTTTAAAAAAATTAATTTATGCTCTACCTTTTCCGGAAAAAAATAAAGAAGGAAAATATGATCCTGTAGTGATGGAAATTCAATCTGATTCTAACGTGAAGTATAAATTGAAAAATATATTGATTTTTGGACCAGGTTTGGATCTAACATCGAATAAATATAACGCATTCCCAGGCTCAACAAATGGAAAAGGGATGTATGGTGAAATTCAATTTAACCCTAATATTGAGATTGGATTTGGTAAATTTGTTCAGGATCCGGCTGTATCATTATTTCACGAATTGACTCATGCATTACACGGATTATATGGAATTAGCACAAACGATGAGATAACGTTAAACGTAAGTTTTTCTAAAAATGTTATAGGCATGGATAAAAAAAATAATATATACCAAAGTTTAGAGGAAACATTAGTGTTAGGTGGAAGAGATGCAAAAATCATAAAATTAGGTAGTCCTGATTATAAAGCTTATGAAAATACTTGTATTTACAATTATAAAAATGCTTGTGATGAGTTATTTCAAGCAGCAAAAGAGGATTTTTCACATGGTAGAGTATATGATTTGCTAAATATTAAGTATGGGATTGAAGAGAAGAATGGTAAAAAAACCGCTGTGAACGGAAAAACTGCTGAGAATAAAGTTCGAGCTTTATTAAACACTACAGAAACATCATTTTGTCAACAACTCAAAAATTCAGAAGGAAGGATAGGAATTCCCTATAGAAAACATTATTCATCAGACGCGCTTGAATACTATGGAATAGATCTTGACAAAAATTACACATTTGAAGAGGGATTCAGTAGCGGACAAAAGAAAAAATTATATAAAAATAGTCTTTTAACCTCGAAAAAAATACCAATAATAAATGTTCATTGGAGTCATAAAATATCTGATGAATTAATACAAAAAGAATATACTGCTTCAATATTTAAAGAGGATTGCGGAAAAATAGTGCCGAAAAGTTTTTTTGAAAATATAGATTTTTCAAATATAATGAATTCAAGTACAAATAGCTCTAAATTTAATTTTTTTAGTAATGAAAATACCGAATTTTTCAAAGACGAAACTTTTCCAATTTCACCAACTATTTTACGTAATTTTACAGTTGATAAAAGTGATCAAATTAAACTAGTTCCAATCCCTAGACATAATAATTCTACTAATTCAATCAATATCAATGTGGATCAGCCTACTAGCTATCATTATTTATTGGCACAAGAGTTTGATTCGCAAATTGATACAAAGAGAGATCGGATTTCTCTTTCAAATTCATTCGATGAAACCGTCAATAATCAGAAAAAAGTTTATAGTTATTTTCCGCGGGTTATTCAAAGTGCAAATTCTGATTTAAAGGATATTGACAAAGTAACTAATATACAACTCAATTTTCAAACTTGGATAAAAACAGTTATTAATGATTTCACAATTGATGCAGAAAAAAAAGAATTAAATGATAAAATTGCAGATGCAGTTTCCATTGTCCCTTGGGTAGGACCAGCTCTAAATTTAGCCAATGAGGCTATATTTCATCATAATTTAAAAAGTGCTTTAGAATTGGGCGGTATCATGGTATTACTTGAAATAGCACCAGAATTTGCATTTCCGTTAGCAATATATGCAAAAATAACAGCTGATCTTCAAGCCATGGAAGAAAAGAAAATAGAGAATTTTGTTAACACAGCTCTCGCTAATCGAAAAAAATTATGGGAAGAAATGTATAATTTTGCTATATACCAGTGGTGGGAGAATTATTATTTACAATTTGCTCATAGATTAAGTCAAGTTAAACAGTCCTTAGAAAATCAGATTAAAGCTATCAAAGCAATTATTGAATATCAATTTAATCAGATTCAAGATAAATTAAATACCAAAGAAAAACAGGAATTATTAATGGTTATAAACGGGGCTGAAGAGCGTTTGTATAAATCAGCTCAATTTGCATTAAGAAATGTTGGGGATTTTTTTGAAGCTAGTCAAGTCAATTATTTTGAAAAAACGATTTTGCCTATGGTTATTGCAAAAATGGCCAAAACTGATACAGAGATTTTTACCGATTTGAAAAACAAATTAAGTATTAATAATGACATTTTCAATAAATATTACAAAAAATTATACAAGGAATTCATTGTTAATCCGAAGCCATCATTTGATTGGAGGGAATTCCCAAATATACAGGCGTTAATGGATGAATTATCATTTATTAACCAAAAGAATGCAATACTAAGTTTGAAAGTTGATCAATCAAAAGTTATTGATGCAACAGGATCTTTTGAAAATATTAAAACTTATGGCAATATTATAACTAGTGGTAGAGGAGAAAAAGCGCTCAAAATAGCATCGAATACAACTGATAGTATTGAAATTGTAAATAATTCAATTTCAAAATTTGGGCCACTTCAAGATTTTACAGTCTCATTTTGGATAAGAATCCCGCGTCTATCTAAGATTCCAAAAGAGAGTGCGACTATTATTGCAAATAGTAAATCACCTGAAGAACTAGGATGGTCACTTGTTCTACAAAATGAAAGTTTGATTTGGAAAATAACAGATGGAAAACATACAGAGGAGTTAATAACATCTAATCTAAGGGATAATCGTTGGCATCATATTGTAATTGTTCACAATAGATTAGATAAAATGTATATGTATTTAGATGGGGAGAAAAAATATAGTAAAGTGATAAACCAAGTTGCCAATCTGAACACAAATGAAAATATAGTAATGAAATATAATAGTACAGAAACTGGTTTTTTTATAAAAATACAAGATTTCAATATTTTTGGCAAGTGTTTTTATGAAGAAGATGTATACTCTCTTTACGATAAATATTTTGAAAGTGGTATTATAAGGGATTGGTGGGGAGAAGAGGTAAAATATAATACGGAATATTATCTTCAAAACAAAGCCTTCCCCGGACAAGGGGTTAATTGGAAGTCAAGCTATGGAATCTCGTATGTAAAGTTAAATACATCCAAGGGTAAAAGGTCTATTTTGTATGATGGTTTGAAAATTAAATTAGAACCTTTAGGTTACGCTGAGGGATCTGTGGGGTATAGAGATAATAATAAAATTAAATTAGCAGATGAATCTAGCACACTTAAATATTTTACTATAGAATCAACTGATTCTTCTAAGCGTTGGATACGATTAAACGATAATGATTGGGCAAGCCATTGTACTTTTCTTCCGGGAACTCATATGTCAATGAATAGTCCGTATTTTAAAATAATGCTTCCGTCTGATAAGAAATCTGGAATTATGAAACAGGCTGATAAAAAAGAATTTTGGTTATGGTCTAATACTAGTTCAGAATATTTAACAAAATACCCTCGCTATATATATGATGATATACATTGGAGATTAATCCCCAAAGACGAGGGATGGTATGAATAAACAATTTTAAAAAACAAATAATAAATTCTATATACTCAGTAATTTACATGTGAAAAGAGTATAGTGCTAATAGCAAAAGCTCATTTTCAAATGATGTTTTAGTAGTTTTTATGATTGAAACGGGATGCGTCAATATGAAGTGGAAGTTTTCTCTATTATTTACGCCAGATACACACCTGACGTACTAAGTTTGGCTTCAGATTAAAAAACTCTCAAAACGATATATATAGTATATATTAGATTTGATGAGTTTTTTAATTTTAAAAAACAGATTATTTACCGTCCTATATTTATCTGCTATAAAATTTCAAAAAGGACAAAAAAATGTCGAGTCTTTTAGGGTGTTTTTATAATATATAGCGAATAGAAATAATTTTAACTAAAAAAGAAGATTGTGTATCTATAGCATAAACGTTATTTTTTCAGTAGGATCATGGAAAAGCTGGTGTTTTTATTAATTATTTGGTAAGTATCTTTACTTGACATGGCTTTATTCATTTTCAATCAAAAGTAAATGATACATATGATTTTATATACGAAGATACTTGAATTTAAAATTCAATGATATGAATCAGACCTATTAGATGTACTCGTATTAGTGGAGACTTAATATTTCGTATTATTCTGTGTAATGGAAAAAATTTGGAGTTAGGGTCAAAATTTACATTTCGATAAGTTTGCACGAAATACCGTTTTTACGAACAGTTATATAATTTTATAGAAATGTAATATAGCATCTGGGAACTTCAATCTCAGGTTCATTCATTTTCATTTGTTAATTTAAAGATATATAATTCATGCTTTATATAAAAATAATCAGATGCTGATTTGTTTATCATAGAAACTTTACATAAAGTACACCTTAATTTGAGATGATTTTACTTATTGGATCTAATACTCGATTAATCTTATTAAATCTTAATATTTACCATTTTATACCGACTTTGGAACAATTTTAGTACTTTCAGTATGACTTAAAGCATTAAATTCATTTTATTTTATATAAAGTTATCTGTAGTTTTTCAACTTTCTACATCGTTTTATCCAAATTTAATTTCATACCACATAATATAATTATGTGAATAAGTCTGTGTAAAAATTGAATTTAACGCGAACTTGGGAACGGCTTATTTTTCTATTATATTGTATATGAAGTGATTTTTATGGGTTATAGCAAGCTTTTTATTTATTCATTTGGAGGAATGTTGGAAGTGAAAATATTACTTCGCCCTTGTCTAGAGTTAAGAACGTTGTAGATGATTTCCGCGCCTCACTAATTTTTACTTTCTACGCCTAAATCATCTCAGATTCATAAATCGCTCTGTATAAATCAGATTCAGAAAAAAGAGAATGTACCGTATTTGCCTCTTATCATGTTTACTGATTGTAGCTTTTTATTCTAGTATAAATTTTCTTCCCACGTAATTGGCCGATTCGTATGAAGATATGGTCTGTACTCTGTAAAAATTTGCTCACCTTCAGCTTTATAACACGTAAATATATTTCATTCCTGTTTGATAATAACTTCTTTTTACGATACTTTGTCTGCATCTTTCTTCATTTTCGTCAGCTTTTAGCGTCCCTTGAAAATTCGTACTAGAATCATTAAATATTATGACGTATAAAATATCTTAAAAAGTTTAATACTATATAAGAAGAATGAAGCAAAACCCCTCTCTCCCATATAAACTCTTCTCATCAAAAGATTTTCATCCCGTTCTCAAATAGTTGATTCAAAACACTCATCTCCCTCCATTTATCAATACAGGCACACTATTCATATTTTGTCTTACTATAGCACATTCATCATCTTCAATATAAAATATATTCCTCGAAAAAATATTCACTTTTTTTACCCTTTCAGAAAACCTCATACCATTTTTTACATGCATACTTTTTATTCCGCTGAGACATCACACGTATGAAGACCTTTCCATCTTTCAGGGACCTTTAGCTCAGTTGGTAGAGCGAATGGCTCATAACCGTTTCGTCGTAGGTTCGATTCCTACAAGGTCCATTTTCCTTATTTAAGTTGTTAAAAATATACAATATAAAGGATCTATATCACATGTTGATGACATCTATTTACCGTTTTTTATAAAAGGAGAGACAATACATGCAAGTACTCGGTTTAAATGCACAATCACTTCAGGCTGTAGGTTCACTCGAATATACCATGCGTCGTTCAAAATTAGTACAAGATGCTTTGAACAGCACATATGAATGCCCAGAAATGCGGGACATACTTCTCAGATTTCCCATCGAAAAACAAATTGAACTCCTTGAAAACCAAGCTTTGTTTGAAGCAGTAGCTAAAATGATGGAAAACAACAATGCAATGATATTGGAACAATTCAAAGCTTGGCAGCTGTTACAACGATAAAAAATAAATATATAAGCACATCGAACTATATGTTTTATATGCCTTATTCTTTCTATTCAACTCCGTTTTCTTATCATGATTTGCTATATTATATATATTTCTACATCAGTTTGAATTCCATATAACTAATTCATCTCCTACCTATCAAACAAGTTGAATAGTATGGAATTTATAACACTTCCCCTCAGTACCCCACAATATTTATTGGAGGATTGACAACATTGCGTATAAAATCATCAAAGAACAATCATCAACCCTCAATTTATAAAGAACAAAAGAATCTCCCACTTTTTTCTAATCCCCAACTGAATTACCAACATATTAAAAAGCATTTAAATTACTCTGAGGATCTAATAATAAAGACGATAAATATACCAGATAGCCAACAACTAACCATTCTATATTTAGAAACAATGATTGACCAAAACATTCTACAAGAAAAACTATTCAATCCACTATTATTGATGAAAGGACACATGAATTCACAACAAATACAACAAAAGATCCAATTAGATCACACTCCAATAGTTACTATACAAGACGCTGTTCAGAACCTATTACAAGGATCAGCTATTGTTTTTTTTCTAAAAAACAGCACCTGTCTTTCTTTTGAAGTAAAAAGTAATCCTATAAGAAGTATCATGGAACCTACAACAGAAAAAGTGATTCGTGGTTCTCATGACGGTTTTATAGAAAGTCTAAATGCAAATGTAAATATCATGCGGAATCGAATCATCAATCCAAATCTAACGGTATCTTATTTTGATGTCGGAAAAGAATCGAAGTCTAAAGTTGCGATGTTGTATCTAAAAGGTGGTGTGGATCCGCAAGTCGTTCGTACCATAACAACTAAAATGAATTCGCTTTCAAAGTCGAATAGGGCTCCCTCAGATTCTATAGAAAAAGCTCTAGAATCCTCTTCTTTATCCCCGTTCCCTCAAACGTTAAATACAGAACGACCAGATCGAGTTATGAAATACTTACTACAAGGTCATATCGCCCTATTTGAAGATCATAATCCGAATGCGCTCATTATGCCCATCACCTTTTTTTCCTTTTATCAATCACCTGAGGATGATAATGCTAGAACGTTAGTGGGATTATTTTTCCGTTTCATTCGTTTTATCAGCATTTTGATTGCTTTGATTCTGCCTGCCTTGTATATAGCGATTATCGGATTTCATTTCGAAATATTACCTAACGATTTAATACTTACTATCAAAAGTTCTATTCAAGGAATTCCTTATCCTCCTTTGATTGAAGCTTTACTCATGGAATTTATTTTAGAATTCATACGCGAATCCGCTGTTCGCTTACCGACCCCTATCAGCCAAACTATCGGTGTTGTTGGCGGACTCGTAATTGGGGATGCAGTTGTTAAATCTGGTTTAGTGTCCAATGTCATGATTGTTGTCATCGCTTTAACAGCCATTGCGTCGTTTATTGTTCCTTCCACTGAAATGAGTAACAGTATTCGAATCGTACGTTTTTTCTTCATGTTTGCCGCTTCAATTATTGGATTACCAGGTATTACTTTTGGTTTTATGATACTGCTCATTCATATGTGTAGCTTACGTTCTATGGGAAAGCCTTATCTTACACCGTTTGCCCTTTTTGATTTCAAAAAAGGATGCTACACTTTTATCCTCAAATTATTTCGTAATAAAAAGAAACAAACATGCCGTACTGTAAGGAAGGAAACACGATGAATGCGAACGACACAAACAAGATTACTTCTCGGGAAAATTTTTTTATGCTCATTCAATTTCAAATCGGAATAGGATTACTATCACTTCCACATACCATATACCCCGTAGCCGGAAAAAGTGCATGGCTTTTCATTTTCTTACTTGGTATCCTGATTCAAATTGTTACAATTCTATTTTGGTTACTGGGGCGACAATTTCCAAATCAATCATTTTTTGAATATATCCCTTCTTTAATCGGGCCATGCATGGCGAAAATTGTCACATTTTTGTTTATTCTTTATTTTCTCATCAGTGGATGTATGATTATATTTTATTTCGGCCACATCTTGAAAGGGTGGGTTTTACCTCATACCCCTTTATGGTTTATCCATCTTCTTCTTATTGGAACAGCTGTTTATGCGACGATGAAAGGACTACAAAATATAGGATATTTTCTTCTTTTATCATTTCCATGTGTAATTGTATTATTTTTGTTACTGAATTTTGGTTTAACTAATCTTCCACTTTCTCACTTATTACCCCTTTCTTCTTTTAATTTTTCCTCTATCTTTCTTTCCTCAAAAGAATATATATTAACTTTTACTGGATTTGAAGCATTTCTTTTTTTCTATCCATATATAAAAGGCTCTGAAAAACAAAAAATAAAAAGCGCATTACTAGCAAACCTTTTTGTTATTATATCTTATGTGTATGTCGTTTTGATTTCGTTCTTGCACCTTACTTCATCTCAAATACAATATATAAAGGAACCCATCATATATCTCTTGAAAACACTACCTATCTCAGCCTTTTTCCGAGTCGATTTAGTTTTCTTATCTCTTTGGATCGTATGTGTAACAACATCATTGATTTTATATGTATACCTTACTTCTTACAGCCTACAATCCTTATTGCATATCAAAAGAAGAACATGTATAACGATTGGAACTGCCATTCTGATGTATCTATTTAGTTTGCTACCACAACAAGAAGGCATGCTTCATTTTCTTACAAATCTTTTGGCTGGTATGTACTTTATCATGACAATTTTCCTGCCCTGTCTGCTCCTTGTGATTTCCTACATGAAAAGAAGGAGGATTGAATAAGATGATGAATTTGCTCAAATATCTTAGTTTAAGTTTTTTTCTTTTTTGTTGCTCGGGATGTTGGGATCAACATCTGATGAAAGATGTCGCACTAGTGACGGCTGTTGCCTATGACCGACAACCAAATGGAAAAATACAAACCACATTTTTTCTACCAAGAGTTCCAAACACGAGTACTGGAATTAGTAAGCCCACTGTTCAAATCGTTTCAACCCTTTCTAATACACCAAATGAAGGAAAAGCGAAATTAGATGCAAATATATCTGGATTATTGGATACTGCCAAAAATAGAGTTCTTCTTTTGAGTGATTCGTTGACAAACAAACATATTGGTGCTCTCCTAGATTCTTTTTATCTAGAGCCTAAAGGTAACTTACACACCCCCATCATTGTCATTAAGGGCTCTGCAAAAAACTTCATGAAAAAAATAAAGGTAAAAGATGAATTGTTTAGTGATTATATATATAGAATTATTCAAAGTGCGGAAACAAATGGCTTAATTGAAAAACAAGATATTCAGAGTATTCTATCGAAAGTATCCAATCCAAAACAAGATTTTGTATTACCCTATATGGAAGTGGATACGAAACAAGCAAAGGCAAACATTAACGGGCTTGCTATGTTTCATCATCACCAATATACAGGAAACATATTAAAAGAAGAGCAAGCAAAATTATATACATTAGTAGTAAATCCAGACGTAAAAAACATGCAATTCACAAAGAAAATACACATGTCATCTCATCAGAAAAAGGATGACTTTGTCACCCTTTTGATTAAGAAGTCTGACAGACAAATCGACATACGCCCCATACATCAAAATATTCATGCGAAAGTGCATATGGATTGGCAAATAGCACTATTAGAAAAAACATTCCATACTTCTATGCACTCTAAAAAAGCATTAGAAAAAAAACTATCCCACTTATTTACTTCTGAATTACAACAGGTACTACAAAAATTACAACAGGAAAACTGTGACAGCCTTGGAATACAAAGAGAATTAATGCTGAAAGATCCGCAACGATTCAAACATACAAATTGGAAACAGCAATATTCGAAAGTAAAATTTAGTCCCACTATACACGTTCACATACAAGATCAAGGCATTGTACACCTGTAACGATTCTATCGAAGGTTAAAAGAACCAGTATCCCACACTACAATTTCCTTATTGTACAAATCTATAATTAATTACCCGTTCCTTAAATCTCTCATAAATGATGCATATAATCTATCAAAAAAGGCATACTAGGCGTAAGGGAAACGGGTTTCCTTATTATGCATTTTACAAAATTGACATTGTTGTTCTACCCCACATATTGGCGTCTCTCTCAGCTGTGCACTCCATTTGTGAAGCGTTCCCCCAATTCGTCACTTTCTATTATATTGTTTATCTACAAGGAGCATTGTCTACAACATGAATATCTTTATACGTATACTACTCATATTAGCTTTAGTTTCATGGAGTGAAAACATTAGTGGATTGGATGGCCCTTCCTATCGATTCCTATCCCTCTTTTCCAATTCGCCATATGATAAATTTCATCTCCACCTATATTCTCCTTTCCTAGAACCTTATGCCCCTTCTACATCAAAGAATGAACCAGCTTATTATCAACGAGGGTTAGTAAAACCCGTCTAATGTAAGTCCCTCTACAACTTAATACTCTATTCAGAATTGAAAGCAGGATTAACGTATGAACGAAGTCAAATTTACAAAAAAATTAGATGCATATGGACGAATTATCATCCCGCAACATCTTCGGTCCATGATGCAAATGCACAATCAGGATAAAATTGATATATATCCCATGCACAATCACCTTATTTTGAGAAAACATACGCCTTCTTGTTTCATAACGGGAAAACCAATCACCTACCCCCTTTCTTTTTTTAAAGGAAAATTATTATTGAGTCCAGAAGGCGTTCAATTATTACAAAAAGAATTAGAAGCTTATCAACAAACACAAATGAAACTTGCTGCGGAATCAATAAATCCAGATAAAATGGATTAATCTATGCTTGGCACACACTTACTCATATGAGCTGGAATGTACTATAAATTATTTGTCCCCTTCTCTCAAAAATTGGAACACATTTGCATCATTAGAATCTTTCTTGATGGGGCAAATGGGTTCCGAACATCATTATTTATGTATTCATTTTACTCGAAAAGAGGTCATTACTTCATGCATATCATCATGACACTCCTATTAGGTGGGCTTATTGGCACTATCGCTGGATGGCTCACTCATAAACACATTCCTGGTGGTACCATTGGAAATATTTTAATTGGGCTTGTTGGTGCCTTCCTAGGTCGCGCTTTACTAGGACCTGTTGGTCCCGTATGGGAAGAATTCTTTTTCCTTCCAGCTTTGCTAGGTGCCATGATTTGTGTATTTGTAATTTCATTGATTTATTTTATGATGAAAAAATATCAATAACTTCTGTAAATAACAAACAAGCAAGCAATGGCAAAGCAACCAGAAAATTTAAAATTCTGATTTTATTTTTCTTTAAATGGAGAGCGAGTATACAACACCAAGAGAACTATAAATGGAAAAGAGTATGAATTTGATAAATATGGAATTTCCCTAAAACGATGATACGGTAAATAGGAAAAACTTAATAACAATTTGAAACGCTCCCTGTTAGATATATAACTAACAGGGAGCATTTTTTTATGTCTAGAAAATATACCCAAAATACAAATTTAATTGAATTATTTATAGATCCTCAAACAGAATTTTTTATTGTAAAAAGAGTCATTGGAAAATCAGGAGATACAGTAGAAATTAAAGGCCACAACGTATACCGAAATGGAAAACAACTAGCAGAACCCTATACCAAGGAAATGATGTATCCTTCTATGGAGGATACATGTAAGGTACCTAAAAATCATGTGTTTGTAATGGGGGACAAGCAAAATCATAGCAAGAATAGTCGTGTGATAGGATGTATTCCCATTGATCATGCTCTTCCAAAATTCAAAAAACAGTGAAAAATTACGAATAACAAATATGAGATTTTAAAATGACTGCAATATTGACAATCCCACGGCTAAAGCTACAAGCTGACTAACGTCAGTGGGATTCTTGCTACCAAACGAGTCAGATTGTGAGCTCTCGAATGTGTTTTAGCGTCTTGTGCTTGACGACTCAATACATTTTACGGAGTAGAAGAATTTGTTAATCCAACCTCATATGTATTCTGTTTTCAGAGAACAAGATTGTTTTAGAGACTTTTACTTGTCTATTATGAAAATGATACCATTTTAAATACTTGCTGTACAGAACGTATATTTGGTATTTTGTCTATACATCGCATTTGACCTCACTCTCATCCCCACCCCTAAAAGGGGGGCTATCGCATCGTAGTGGGCTTTCCCGTTCGGAAAATCTGTGAATTTATATAATTTTAAGGTAAATAAAAGTGTATATAGGATGTTGGTACACTTTGATCTATCGTCCATCCTCTATAGCCCCAGGACCATGGCTTATCCGAATTTGGATTATCTTTATAAAATGTACCATTTTCAAATACATATAAATCATATTGGTTACCTCTAAAATTTACTTTTGCTTGGAATTTTGTACCTTGAAAATGATATTCATAATTAGATTGCGAAGTAAACATAATTACATTATACCTATTATTTGCAATAGAAAATGTTGAATCAGTGAGTTCTCTTGTAATATTTTGAAATACTGTATTTTGAAGTACATCATTAACTTTTGAAGTTATTCCTAATGTATCTGTAGAAACGTCCATTTTCCATTTTGTTGTGTTCGGTGCTAATTTATCGGTATTTATTTGCTCGATATTGTTACCATATGATGAAATCTGATGTATATTTTCACCTCCTATTGGCTCTTGAGCAGCTTGAGATTGCAGGGGAATGATGCCAAGGCTACCTCCTCCAATTACACTTGCTAATATTATTTTTTTGACTCTTTTGAATTTAACCAACTTAATTCCTCCCTTTTTTATTATATTTTAAAGCTGAATCTAGTATATAAAAGTAGATAACTAATTAATATATCAATCTTATTGAGAAACATATTCATGTAGGTCCGTTTTGTCCATATTTCGCACAAAAGGGTTCTTTACTTCGTATATATCTTTTCAATTTGAATTGTACATTCTTATTTACTAGTTTTTGTTTTTACAATAGGTAAATTATACTTAAAAATAATCTATTCTACTTAATAAAGGTATACCTTTATTAACAAAAATATCGTTTAAAAAAATTGACTTGCGCCAACTCTTTCAAACGATATAGGATTTTATTTCAGCATGTTATTTTATTAATAGTGGCAAACTTTTTGTTGGGAAAAAATCAATTTCTTTACCATACGAGATTAATTTGGATATCCATTCCTGGTTAGGATGTTCACACACTATATTCAGCGCTTTTATAAATTGCTGTGTATGTTGACAAGTTATTATAGCTTCTGAATTTTTTTCCGTTTCTTCTAATACAGGTACCAATAATTCTAGCGCATATCTTTGGTCCTCAGATAGCCCATGAGTTGTAAATAGATTCATAAATTCTGCCCATTGTATTAATTCAAGCGAATGACCACTCTGTTGTAGGTGTGTAATAAATTGTTGCCACTCTAGTTGAACGGGATTACAAATGTGGAATGTTTCTCCTTTGCTTTGCTCTATGCATGCTAATCCCACAATTGCTTCACTGCTAAAATTGACTGGTACCAGATCAATTTTGATTTGGACGTCAGGCGCTTTTTGTAATAATAGAAGGGCTTTTATCAAACGATAAAATGCATTTTCTTCTATATTTTGTTGAAATTTACCATCTTGTGTACGACCTACTAAATTTCCTACACGATATACCGTTGCTGGTACACCTTTTTTTATTGCTTCTCTCACTAACTTTTCGGCGAGAAATTTACTTTCTACATATACATTCTCTACTTGTTGTCCCCGGTCAAAATCTTGCTCTGTAAACAAAAATTCTGTAGGGTCATCAGGACGATGGCCTGAAATACTCACTGTAGAAATATAATGAAAACGTGCCCCCGCCTTTTTACTCATTTGTAATAAATAGCGAGTAGACTCTACATTTATCTTTCTAAAATGTTCTCTGTCTCCATAATGTCGGACATCTCCACCGCAATGAATAATCGTATCAATTTTATTTGCTAATTTTTCTTGTATTTCTGTAGTCAGACCTACATGTTTTTTTTCCAAATCTCCTTCAATCATATAAACGCGGTCTTTCATTTGTTCTACAATTTGTTCACCAGAATAGAACTGCATCTTCTCCATAACTTTTGCTTCAATTGCAACAGATTTTTGTGGACGAACCAAACAATATACTATTGTATTTGGTAAATGTAATAATTGCTGCAAAATATGAGCGCCAAGAAACCCAGTCACACCTGTTAGTAAAACACATTGTGGATGTTGCTTAGAAATCTGTAAAGGCATATAATTCGTTGGTCGCTGTTTCTGTATACAATCATTGTTTTTTTTACTATGTTTTTGGGGGGGTGTTTCTTTCGTCATATATTTCTGTCGATCATTCTCTATTTTTTCTGCTAATTTTTCGATTGTCCGATACTGGAAAAAATCTTGTATATGTAAAGTCGAAAAATATGGCTTTAGTTTAACTAAAGTAGGCATAATTTTTAAAGAATGTCCTCCTAGTGCAAAAAAGTCATCTTGCAATCCGATATGTTGCACCCCAAGTACTTCCTCCCACACTTTAGCTAGTATGATTTGTGTTTCCGTAATAGGGTGTAAAAAATTCTTTTGTTTTCGATATTGCACAGTATATTGTTTCGTAAGTTTTGATATGTCAATTTTACCATTTGGTGTGATTAATAGTTCATTTACACATACATATCCTGTTGGTACCATATATTGTGGAAGAAGACTAGATGCATGATTGTACACGTCTTCTATATCTATGGTAGCTTTATCTCGAATTGTAAAATAGGCATGTAATTCTTGTTTTTCTTTGTTTAATAGCACCACAGCTTGTTGAATTCTTGATTCTTTTATAAGGATATCCTCAATTTCACCTAGCTCAATACGATATCCTCTTATTTTTACTTGGCGATCTCGTCGTCCCATGTATTCTACATATCCCTCTGGAGATAAACGTACAAGATCTCCTGTCCGATATAAAATAGCAGAGGATTCTTTCAAAAAAGGATTCGATACAAAAGCTTGTTTCGTACGCTCCGGTTGGTTATTGTACCCAATGGCGGTTCCCACACTTTCGATGTACAATTCTCCGATTACATCAGTAGGACACATTTGCATGTGTTCATTTAAAATATAAATTTTTGTATTAGCAATTGGTTTTCCAATTGGTACATTGATCATATCACTAGATGCATGCTGGGAAATTAGATAATACAAAGAACTCACGGTTGTTTCTGTAGGACCATATTCGTTGACAAGCAATACCTTATCGCCAAGCTTAGATTGCCAGGTTCGAATAGATTCCGCAGATGCAGATTCTCCTCCCATACTCAGTACACGCAATGGTTGAAGTTGTTGTAATTGTGCAGCGGACAAATCTGCTGCGAGCTGTTTAAAAAAGGCTGTTGCTACATCTGAAATGGTAATATGGTAGGTAGAAATAGCATGACAATATGCTTGTGTTGAGAAACGTTGTTCTTCATTGAGCAGATGTAATCTCGCTCCCGTTAATAAAGCAGAAAAGATTTCTGAAACAGATGAATCGAAACTATGTGAATAAAACTGTGAGAATACATCATTCTCTGTTATCTGAAAAGTACGAGAGCGCCATTCAACTAGATTCAGTACACCCTTATGCCTTAATAATGTTCCTTTTGGTTTTCCCGTTGACCCTGATGTGTAGATCATATAAGCTATATCTTCTACTATATTTTGGTTTAGAACGTCTTGAATCATAGATGAATTGAATAAGTCTTCAATCGAAACGATATGTCCTAGATAAGATACTAAGTCTTCTTGTAGTTCCATTTTTGTTATAGTCACAGTTGCTTTACTGTCTTGTAAAATATACTGTATACGTTCAAACGGATATTTCACATCAATTGGTACATATGTACCACCTGCTTTTAAAATCCCTAGCATAGCTATAATACTTTCTACATTTCGAGGCAAGAAAATCGCTACTCTATCACCTTTTTGTACACCAAGTTTCATTAGACCACGTGCAACTTGGTTGGAACGCTGATTAATTTCATGATACGTATATACCCTATCTTCCGTAGAAATGGCAACCGCTTCGGGCCTTGCATGCACCTGTTCATAAAAACGTTCTTGTATAGAATGATAAGGAGGCAATAGAAAATCGGTATCATTCAATTGTTGATACATAACATGGTCTGTTTTAGATAACATATCTAATTGGCCAAAGGGTGTAGCAAAATTTGTTTGTATCACTTGCAATGTGTGAACGAATTGTTTCATAAATCGTGAAATAGTTTCTCTTTCAAATAAATCTGTAGCATACTCAAAATGCAGAAGTATTTCACCATCTATTTCTTCACATGCCAAAGATAAATCGAATTTACTTATAGTTGTACTCACAGGCTGTATTTGGTAACGATATGTATGATGTTGTTGTATAGCATTTTGTTGATAACTAAACATGGTTGAGAAAATAGGATTCACATGTTCTCCTCGTTCAGGGTTTACATCTTTAATGATTCGATCAAATGGATAGCTTTGATGTTGAAAAGCCAACAAACATTTTTCTTTTACTTTTTTACACAATGCTTCCATAGTAGAAGCACCTGCTGTATGCACACGAATGGCCACAGTGTTGACAAAAAATCCTTGGACATTTTCAAATGCCTCATGTTGCCTTCCTGTTACAGGTGTTCCGACTACAAGATCCTGTTGTCCTGATATCTGTTGTAAAAAGTGTATATACGCAGAGAATAAGAGCATATATAAAGATATTTGCTCTTGCTGTGCCAGCTGTTTCAATCCTGATACATCTGTCTGATTTAGTTTCGTAGAGAATATATCACCACGATGTGATGCTAGACTAGGACGAACGTTATCAAATGGTAAAGCTAAAGAGGGTGGTGTATCTTGCAATTCCTGTTTCCAATACCCTTTTTCCTGTTCCCATGTACCTGCGGCAAGCTGTTTGTTTTGCCATGCGACGTAATCAATATACCTAATAGCTGGCTTGGTAGGTGGAATTATCCTTTTTTCAGATAGCTCCTCACAAATAGCAAATAGCTCTTGTAAAAATCGTTGCAAGCTCCATTCATCCATAATAATGTGGTGGAAATTGATGTATAACCAGGAACACTCCATTTTTTCTGTAAATAAAATGGAACGTAAGAGAGGTCCTTGTTCTAAATTAAATCCTGTATGATCCATTTCTTGTATAGTTGTCAAACGATACTGCTCTTGTTGTTGTTGTTTTTCAATGTGTTGTATATCTACCTCAGCAACTATAAGATTCATTTCTTCTTGGATACACTGCATCGGCTCTCCGTCTTTTTCTATAAATCTAGTTCGAAAGATATCATGCCTTTTCATCATTTCTTCTAAGGCTTGTTTCAATAAGATTGCTTGTATTCCTGGTTCTATGTGCACTTGAATTGGGATATCATACGTACGATATTCTGGGTGCTTTTTATATAAAAACCAGAGTCGTTGTTGTGCATGAGATAAGGGATAGTTTCCTTGATCCGGTACTCTCATAACTGAATTATTATGTTCTATGGGTCTTAATTGGTCTATATAAGCAGAACATGTTTGAATGGTTCGGTATTTGTATAGATCTTTAAAAGTAAGTTTCACATATAATTGTGTTTCAATCCGATTTATTAGTTGTACTGTTAGCAATGAATGACCACCTATTGTGAAAAAGTCCTCCTCAATACTAATGGCTTCAGTATCTTTTTGTAATACATCTCCCCAAATTTGTTGCAATTGTTTTTCTGTATCTGTATGAGGTGAAACAAATGTTTTATCCTGTTCTACCAATGTAACATTGAATACTGCTAGTAAGGATTTCTGGTCTATTTTCCCACTAGGTGTTACAGGGAAAATATCTACATGTTGGATAGCATCTGGTATCATAAAATACGGTAAATTTTTAGAGAGAAACTCTTTTAAATCTCTGGTATTTATATTCACATTTTTATTTTCTGTTTCTTTATAAAAAGCAATTAACAGCGGGTGAGAAGTCTCATTTTTATATACGGTAACAACTGCTTGCTGAATAGATGGATGTTGTAACAATCGTTCTTCAATTTCTTCTAATTCAATCCGATATCCTCTTATTTTCACTTGTTTATCAATGCGCCCTAAAAATTCAATTTGGCCATCATATGTCAATCGTCCCTGGTCTCCACTTTTATACATCTTTGTTTCAGGGGTATTTGGAATATGGACCTGTACAAATGTTTCTTTTGTTTTTTCAGGCTGATTAATGTACTTTGTCGCTAGACTATTTCCACCAATATAAATTTCACCTGGGACATAGGGCGGACAAAGTTGGCCATATTCATTTAAGACATAGATATTTGTATGAGATAATGGGTTCCCGATAGGTATATGCGTTTGTTTAGCATGTAATGGTTGTGTGATTGGATATGTAGTCGCGCACACTGTTATTTCTGTCGGGCCATAGGCATTCACAACTGGAATGTGTAAACCTACTTTAGATTGCCAGTTTCGAACCATTTCTGGTAAAAGTGTTTCTCCACCCACAAATACATATTGTAATGAAGCTATCTGTTCTAACTGCTGAGCAGATGCTTGGGTTAATGCATGAAAAAACACAGTGGGTAACAGGCAGTACTGGATTTTTTGCTCATGTATAACTGCTATAAAATGATCAATCGATTTTCTTTCTATATCTGATAATAGATGTAATCTCCCGCCCGTTAATAAACTACCATAGATTTCCCATACGGATGCGTCGAATATAAATGAAGCGAATTGTAGATGTACCTGTTGTTCTAGAAAATTATACTCTCCTTGTAATGAATGGATAAATTGCAGGATACTTTGATGTGAAATCAATACTCCTTTTGGAGTGCCTGTTGAACCAGAAGTATAAATAATATATGCCGCATCATAGGGGGTGTGTTTACTCTGTAGTTGTTCAGTTACTATTTGTTTAGAGAGTGTTTCATACATGATAATAGACGTATTTGATAAATTGTATGGCAGATTCGTTTTTTGATCCGTAATGATATGTGTCGATTCACTATCTTGTAAAATGAAATGGATACGATCAACTGGGAAATCTGGATCAATTGGTACATAAGTACCCCCTGCTTTTAACACGCCTATCATGGCCACAATGGTATCAATACTTCGATGCATGAGGATACTTACACGCTCTTGTTTTTTTAGCCCTTTTTGTAATAAAGCCTGTGCAACTTGACTTGACTGTACCTGTAATTCTTGATAGGTAAGAATGTGTTTTCCCATTGTCATTGCAATACAAGAAGGGGTTTTATTTGCTTGTTCATCAATAAGCTGATCTAATGTTTTCGAGACATTAGAATTTGCAAGATTTCCATCAGTCTTTTGATAAAGTGCATAATCTTGTGGTAAAAGTAAATCTACATCTTGCAAAGGTACATTTTTATTTATAATGAGCGTCTGCATAAGATGTTGAAATCGTTCTACAAATGTTTGAACATCTTTTTCAGTATAGAATGCTGCATTATAGTCCAGTTCAAGCTGTAATTGATCCTCTTCTGTTTGCATCATTCGCCATACCATATCAAATACGCTTACTCGTTTTTGATGGGTAATCACTTTTGTTTCTAACCCCTTCATGTGAAATGAAGGTAATTTTACCATGTTAAACACAGTTGGGTACAGATTTGGGTTTATTTGTTCTTTTGTCGCACTTAATTGATTTATCATATGCTGAACAGGATATTGTTTATGTTCTAGCGCTTCTTGTACCAAAACATCTATTTTTTGAACAAGTTCTAGAAAAGTATTACCTGTTGAGAATTTAACACGCAAGGGAATTGTATTTACAAAATAGCCAAACACGTTTTGTTCCTGGGAATTACTCTCTCTCATATTAATTGGCATTCCTACTATTAAATCAGTTTGGTTTGTCATTTTATGTAATAAAACAATGTACATACTCAGTAATATGCGATATTTACTAATATAATGTTCTTTGGAGAAATCTTGAACGGCACAATTGAGATTATAATTAAGTATTGTTTGATAAGCTCCTTCCTTATAGGAACCTTTCAAAGGTTTGGGGATGCTTAAAGGAAATTCACTCCATGGCAGAGTCCCCTCTAATTTTTCATGCCAGTATGTTTCACTAGTAACATAGGAATCTGTTCCAATGTAATTCTGCTGTTTATGTAATAAATTTTGATATACATCGCTAGTAGAAGGCAATTCTTCATCTATTATATTAGAAGCATACGCCTCTTCTAAGTCTTGTAAAAATAAACCTAAGCTCCATCCGTCAAACATAATATGATGAAATACCATGTGGAGCAGGTGTTCATTTTGTTTTAACTTGAACACTTGAAAGCGAAATAAAGCATTTGATGCAAAATCAAATGCTTTATGAAGAGCCTCTTGCAATGCATTGTCTAACATCAAAATTTGCTCTTCCTTCTGATAAGTACACCAATCGTAACACGTCATTTCTACCTGTACGTCTTCTTGTATGATTTGTTTAGGACCCTTTGGTGTATCGAGAACACGCATCTGTAAAGCCACGTGTTTATTTACAATATACTGTAACGCTTTTTGTAATTGTTGAACGTCTAACACTCCTTTGATTTGAATAGAAACTGGTTCATGATATAGACCTTTTTTTTCATCAATTTGATGTGCTAGCCATAATGCTTTTTGATTTTCTGTAAGTGGGGATTGAGCATCGTTTTTCATATGAGACCTTTTGGGCTTTAAAAATTGTTTCATAATAATTCCTCCTAAAAATATGGAAAATAAGATCAATAATGTTCTTATCGTTTGTCTGGCCCGTTGTAGAATCTTCATTTAATATTCTGAATTCATTATATTTAAATATAATGAATTCAGAAACCTCCAATTGGCGGTTATTTAACACAGCCAATATATTAATTTTTTTGAAAGAGGAAACTTGTTCTGTCGCAAGGCTTCTAGACAAAATATGGTCTTAATGGTTACAAACAATAATCTAATAAACTAATTTTCTTTTAATTTGCAATCTAACCATTAAATTAGTACCTCATATTAACTTGCTTTTTTATTTATTTTTATACGTACTGGTACTAATCAATTCTCTCGTTTTTAAAGTGTTGTCTTTGTTTTTCACTTCGCGGTAAGTGTTTACCTTTAATATAAAATCTGTTTTTTCTATAGTATTGGTATATATATTAACAATATCGTCACTTGTATTTCCGAATAATCTAATAATAAGTTGATTGTTTTGTAAAATTGCTTTGATATATATCGGTGAATCAGTATTATTTTTAAATTTAAAATCTGGACCATTATCAGCTACTGTCGCATCTAACCCCGCAGGTACATAACTTACTTGATGACTATGATTTATTCTAGATACAATATCTAAATTCGCTAACAAAACTGCATTGTATAAGGTACTTGAAAGTTGACATACCCCGCCACCTGCTGCCTGAATTAACTTGTTATTTAGAATAACCGGTGCATTTTTATAGCCATGGGTTTGATCAGTTATTCCGACAATTTCATTAAAGCTAAATTCTTTGTTTGAAGGTATTATTACATTATTCAATTTATTAGCAGCTTTTTCTATATTTTCTCTTGTATTTTCACTTCGGCCAGTAAGATCTGTTTTAAATTCAGACCTAGGTTTTTTCATGTTTATCTTCTTAAAATCTCGTTTAGAAATATTAGGATAGATATTTGTGTATTTCACGACTATGCTATCTGTTCTTTTATAAATAGCTTCAATTATATCTTTTTGTAACATAGTTATATTAACTTTTTTACCTACTTTTTCATCTACATAATATATTCCAGAATCCGTATCACTCATTTTTATTGATGCATTAGTGGGGTTTTCTTGAAATTTAGTAAATTCGTTAGAGATTAAATTCTGTAATTTATTATCATTAATTTTCGGTTCTAATTTATAGTTTATTTTTCGCAATCCTATCTTTGCTGTTAGCTGTTTGAACCATCCACTCCATTTATTTTTCACTTGCTGATCAAAAATTTTTTGTATGGCATAATTAGAATCATACATAATTCCAAGGTCCTGATAAGTATAAGTTTGTTTGGTTTTCTCTAATATAAATGTTATTTTTTTTTCCATTAAAGAGTTAATCTGTTTTTGATTTATATTTTCTAATTGTTTTCTATTTAATCCCCCTACATCTATTGTCTCAATTTGAGTGTTTGGTAATACAACTTCATTTAAAAGCTGATTAACAGCAGAAATATAACATATTATTTTCAAACTAATAAGTAGTATTAATAATATTGTGAAAATAAAAATTAAAAACTTAGTTCTTTTTATTTTCTTTTTTATAATCAAAGTATTATTTTTATCTGGCATTTTGATCACTATCCTTAAACAATGTTTCTCAAATAAGAAGATTTTGAATCGATTCCTACTTCATTCTACTTAAATGAAGATACAGTGTAAAATTCAAACAAATGATACAAATCATCACTTGAAATGATGGTTTGTATCATTATGAAATGGATCAGAGTAAGTATTTTAGTTATTATCTTATGTGAAATTTACTAATAATTATATATAGTTTTTTGTATAAAAAGTTAAGGAAATACGCCGAGAGTATGTCTGGATATTGATTTCAATCTATATTCAGACATAGATTGAAATCAACTTATCCGATACCCAAATAGGTCTTCCTTGTTATTTATATACTTGAACTTCTTTTATAAAATTTCTCATGGCAAGTCCCGCATTTATGCTTTTATTTCTGATAAATATGGTTGTGATTTTATGAAATTCCTTTGGGATTTCATGACAATAAATATTGGGAATACTAGAAAATAAGCCCACAGCTGTTGCAGGTAATAGTGTAATACCTAATCCGAGGGACACACTGTGCAAGATCATTTCCAACATATTAAATTCCATAAATTTATTATTAAAAAAACCTTCGTTTTTAAGCCATTTTTCTAACATTGTCCTATAGCCGCAGCCTTGTCCAAATACTAAAAATGTCTTGTGATTTAAATCTTGTATTTCAAATGTAGGTTGATTTGTAACCAAAGTGAGTGTCTTGCTGGTAACTTCGTATTGTTCAAATGCCGCTTCTTTTATAGGTCCTGTAACAAAAGCACCATCTAACTTGTAATTTAGTACATCTAACATCAATTGATTACTCACATCAGTTTTAAGTGTTATATCCACATTGGGATATTTCGCATAATATCCTGCTAATATCATAGGTAAGGGATGCACAGTATCTACTGTTCCTATGTTTAAAATCCCAACTGAAGATTCATCCTTAAACATATTATTTAGTTCCTCAAACTCTTTAAGGATTTTATCAACTTTTTCAAGAAATTTTTGCCCATCTCCCGTTAAGGAAATGCCTCTAGCATGCCGATGAAATAAAATCGTATTTAGTTCTTGTTCCAATTGTTTTATGTGTGCAGTTACATTGGATTGCACATAATTCAAACTCTTTGCGGCAGCGGTAATATTTTTAATTCTAGCTACTGTTTGAAAAATTTTTAGATCTCTAAATTCCAAAACTATCTCCACCTTGCATATGTTCTAACTGTATTTGATTTGAATTTATTTATATGTTTATTCTTAATTCCTTAACATTATTAAATGTATATACTTAGAATATGTTAAACAAGGAATTGTTAAACGTTTAAATACACGAGAATTTTACGTGAAAATAAATTTACATTCTTTTATTTAGTGGTTTAAGTGTATATAAAGATTGTTACTCCTTAGACCTTTAAAATGGAATTTAAGAATATTAAAGCATCCTGTAACAGAGAAAAAGCCCCTAATAGATAATCTGTACTCCTTATGTACTAATAATTGTTTTAACTTCTATAATAGTATGGTTCTATTGTAGACTGTGTTGGCTATTGCATGCCTCACCAATTATAAGGAGAAATGAGCATTATTGTATAAGGGAATTTTGTCTTAAGAATAGACATTTTTGGTACATAATTTATGCGTGGTTATTTAATAATAAGTCTACAAAATTATTTATTATGAGGGATTGGCTTATGAAAACATTTTTATTGCCAGATAAAGAACCTGAAACTAATCAGAAGAATTATAATAGTGTACAAATAAATTCTTCTTTGGATAAAAGTCTTGAGTTTATAAAATATCAATTGGGGGATGCTCCGGATCTTGTAATAAGAAGAATTCAGAAAGAAAATGATCAAACCCTAGCATTAGTTTATTTATCGGAATTAACTGACAAAAAAGACGTTAATGATAATATTCTTAAACCCCTTTTAAGGGAAGATTTTAAAGCTGAATTAGAGCTAATTATACCTCTTGGGAATATTTCTAAGGTTCAATATCTTAGTCAACTTCAAGAAAGTTTATTAGAGGGAAATGCAATTCTTCTTGTTAACAAATCCCCTATTGCATATAAACTCGAAATTAAGGGTGGACCCAATCGAGAACCCTCCGATTCTAAGAATGAAATATCTATAAAAGGTACACATCAAGGATTTGTAGAAGCTGCAACTAAAAACATTGCTTTAATCCGAAATTATTTGCCAACAGCTAAACTAAATGTAAAGTCTACAGAAGTTGGTGAAGAAGGAAAAACAAAAATTTATGTACTTTTTTTAATAGAAAAAGTTGATTTTGAAATTATTGAAGAGATACAAAATAGATTAAATAATATTAAAGTTAATTCTATAGTGAATACTGGAGAATTAGTTAAACACATTGAAGATAACCCGTATTCTCCTTTCCCACAACTCTTACTAACTGAAAGACCTGATACGGCAGTATCTCATCTATTGGAAGGGAAATTTGTAATAGTTGTTGATCATTCTCCAAATGTATTAATTGGACCAACGAATTTTCTTAATTTTTTTAGAAATATAGATGACCGAAGTACTAGGTGGATGATAAATTTTGTTCTTCAAATTTTACGCATAGTAGCATTTTTCTTAGCGCTTGTTTTACCAGCTGCATATATTGCTCTAATTTCATTTAATTTTAGTTTGATACCTGTACCATTATTTTTATCTATAGCAGAATCCAGGGAAAATGTTCCCTTTTCAGCTATTGTAGAAGCTATGATTATGGAAATAACTTTAGAAATGATGAGAGAAGCAGCTTTACGTTTACCTGCTCCTATTGGACAAACCATGGGAATAGTTGGAGGGATTATTATAGGACAAGCTGCTGTACAAGCAGGGATTGTAAGTAATATCATGATTATCATCGTTTCTATAACAGCTATTGCATCGTTTACTGTCCCAAATTATGATATGAGTTTAGCAGTTCGATACTTACGTTTTCCTATGATGCTGCTAGCCACTTGGTTTGGAGTTGTAGGTATTATTATAGGTCTTATGACATTACTAGCACATATGTTAAGTATTCGTTCTATAGGTACCCCGTACGGTGTTTCATTTTTACCCATGAATATTTGTAAGCTCAAGTATTTTATTCTTAAATATAAAAATAGAGCAAAAGGTGACATATAATGACTAAAATCAATAATGTGGCTACACTTTCTTTAGGCCAATTTATATTTATTATTCATGGAGCTCAGGTTGGAACGGGAATTCTTTTTTTACCCCGTACATTAGCAGAAAAATCGGGTACTGATGGATGGTTAGTTCTGCCTCTTTGTTTTCTATTTTCTACATTAGCTAGTTTAGCTTGGGTTCAAATAGCTCGACGATATTCAAGCCAGCTGTTGAATAATAGAATAAATAAATTTACAAGGAAATCCTTCACCCTGATCTATACTGCCTATTTTTCTTTTTATGCGTGGGTGGTATTACTAAACGGAATGCTCTACATCAAAGGGAATTTACTTCCTAAAACACCGGATTACCTCATAATAATATTATTTTTAATCCCTACTTATCTTGTCGTTTCTCAAAATGTTTATGTATTAGGACGTTACTGTGAGATTGTATTTTATCTTACAATCTGGATTTTAATATTATTTTTAATTCCCTTAAAAGAAGGAGATACACTAAATATGTTGCCTCTTTTTAAAAATGGGATCAGTGGGATTTTGAAGGCTTTTCCACAGGCAATCTTTCCATTTACAGGATTTGAAATAGTACCCTGTATGTATCCATATTTAAAAAGAAAACAGGATGCGACCAAAGGGGTGTTAATCGCTAACAGTATAACATTGTGTTTTTATATTTTCATGACAATTTCATGTTTTATATTTTTTAGTCCGGATGAAATAACATCGTATAACCAACCTGTACTAAGTATACTAAAGATTATTGAGGTTAGTTTTTTGGAAAGATTTGATTTAATTATTATAACTGTATATTTATTTGTGGTTTTTACTGCATGGACCCCCTATATTTATGCTAGTTTATTATGTATCAGTAATTTAACTAACCAACCACAAAACAATATGCATATCTCCATTTTCTTTTCTCTTATTATTTTAAGTGTTTTTCTGATTCATCCCTCATGGAGTCAGGTACAAAATTGTAAGAACATAATTTCATATGTAGGATTAGGAACAGCTTATTTATTTCCTATATTCTTGTTTGCAGTATTTAAATTAAGAGGTGAGACTAGATGATACGAAAAATACTATATCTCCTCTCATGTCTAATGTTGCTTACGGGTTGCTACGATCAAATATATGTTGAGGATGTTGCTGCGACATTAATTGTAGGAATTGATTTAGATAAGCAAGATAATCTGCAAATATACGTAGTAAACCCCTTAATAAACAAAGATCAGAAACGAAATGAGGAAAAACATTATAGCTCGGATACTACAGTTCGAAAGGCTAGAGATAAATTTGATACTGTAGATCCAGGAATTATTTCCGGTAGTAAAATACAGATTATACTTTTAGGAAAAAAACTTCTTCAAAAAAAGAATTGGATAAGTTACTTAGAACCTTTTTATCGTGATCCCCAAAATACTATGACTGCCAAAGTTATTGGTGTAGAAGGGAAAGTTTCTGATATTATCTACTCTCGTGCCCATAAAAATAACTTTCTTGCAGATTATTTGACTAAATTAATTAGAACAGGAAATGCAAGAAATGTTACTGTTAAAACAACTTTTAAAGAACTACATAGACAGGTTAAGGATAAGGGGATAACCCCCAGTATCTCTAGTATAAAAAAAATGGAAAATAAAAAAGTGAGAATTACAGGAACAATGCTTTTAGATTCTCAAAATTTGTTCCAATCAAGTTTAAATCCAAATGAAAATAAATTATTAACCTTATTACAGGGCAAAGTACAAGGCGATTATCCATTTACAATAAATAATCCATTCAAGTTAAGTAATAAACAATTGCTTAGTATTTCTGCACAAAGAATTAAAGTTGACAAAAAAGTAGCATATACTAACCATTTTATTTTTAATATACAAATTGATATGGGAACAGAAATTATTGAGAAGTTTCCTGATTCTGATACATCAATGGATGTTGAAAAATTAGAAAAGGCTATTTCGAAAGAATTAACAAAAGAAATAACACAACTTATCAAAAAAATTAAACAAGCGAAGATAGATCCTATTGGTTTAGGATTATATGCTCGTGCATTTCAATATAAAAATTGGATATCTCATGAACAAAATTGGGGTAATGAGTTATCAAAATCACAAATAAATATAAAAGTAAATATAAAAGTAAGAGATGTAGGGAGTATTAAATAAATATGGTAGTCAAAAAGTATGAATTTAAAAAATAAATTACTATAACATTTATTCCTGATATTAAATTTGTATCGAATTATGCCGATTCATCGTCTAAAGACTTGTAGAACCTCACATACGCTACTTTCAGTGAAATGATTTATATTATAAATACAAAAACTGATTATAAACCAAAGCAGAAGAAACCAATATGTTTCTTCTGCTTGATTGCCTCTTACTGCAATATGCAGTATTAATTTGATTTTACAATCAGGTTAATCATAAGCAGTAATAGGGGTCACGTGCACGTTGAGACACACTTTAGACACAAATTAACCGGTATTTTGTACGTTAAGTAACCGGTTAATAATGTAGGAAATCTTTTACTAAACATATTTATAATGATTTAATTTATTTACATTGGCATGCCTGGTAAAGACTTCGCTATTAATACAATAATTACCGCTAAGAAGAACGCTTTAATAATGAATAGAATAATAATTGGAATCGATGCTTTCACTTTGCTTAATCCAGCTGTAATATGTAATCCAAACCAAATTAAGATTAAATTCCATACATAGAATACTTCAATTGTATTACCAATTCCATATGCAAATGTACCTTCCGTAAATAATAGCCCTAGACTCGTATATTGAGTCATTCCAGTACCAAAGATTTGACTTAACATTGTATTAATAAGTCCACCAATAATAAGGACAATATTTGTATAAACTACAATATTCAATAAGGTTTTATAAGGGGTATCATTCCCAAAGAACATCATAAACATTTTATAAATGGCTGCTATGAATAGTGCTCCAATCATCGCACCAGCAAAGCTTGATCCAATTCCAGAAATTATTTCGGATGTAAGTGAACTTTGTCCAGTCAGTTCACCTAATTCTTTTTTCATTTTAAGCATCTCAGGTGAGTTATGTCTAACATATGCACTTAAACCACCTAGTAGCCCTTGTAATAGTGCCACGAAGAGGAACATACCCCAAACTTTCTTGTTTGTTTGCATTCTTTCAAATTGTACTCCAGGAGATTTAATCATTCCAAATAATGATGGCTTTTTCGCACTTACATCTTGTTTATTCATATTGGCTTCCATTATAGCGCCTCTTTCTATTTATATAATCCTCTTAAAGGATGTTACAACCATTCACTCGAACAATATGTATAGTAGAGATATTTATCTATACTAGTAAACTATTCGTAGCGAAGTGCTTCGATTGGATCTAATTTCGCAGCTTTGTTTGCTGGAATTAATCCAAAAACAATACCAAGTGTCATAGAGAATAGCACTCCTCCAACGACAACTTCCCATGAAACGAGCGGTGGCCACTTCGCAAATGTGGAAACGATATATGCCCCGCCATACCCAAGACCAATCCCGATTAAACCACCTAGAAGCGTTAACATAACTGCTTCAATTAAAAACTGTAATAAAATTTTACTACGCGTCGCTCCAAGTGCTTTACGTACTCCAATTTCGCGCGTACGTTCTGTTACAGATACGAGCATAATGTTCATAACACCAATACCACCAACG
>NZ_JBPWGY010000025.1:0-32702 GCF_051780025.1 Bacillus cereus group sp. BceL062
TTCCGTTTCCGTTAGTTTCGCTTGTAACTCATCTACTTTTTCTTGTAAAAGAGCAGCCTCACTTTTTTCTTCTACAGTTTTTTCACTGTTTTCTGGCGTGACAGCTTCTTCTACCACTTGTTCGTTACGCTCTTCCACAATTTTCACCTCCTTAAAAGAAATTCGATTTAAACCCTAGGAAAAATCAGCGAAAATAATGTGAGGTACCTAAAAACATGCACAAATTTACTCCATACAATTGAATAGCATCTTGAATATTTCTATTTCATACCATTAAAGATGAAAAATATACCCATTTTCGCAACTATTTTGGCATTGGAGAACTCGACTAGCACTAAGGATCGTATACGTAAACTATATATCCAGAAGAAACACATTAGGATAAACTATATCAATTTTCCTTTTCGAACAGTAAAGTAATAATTATAAAGTACTTGGAAGAAAGGGGGATATGGATGAAAAAAAGAATTTGTTCAAAAAATTATAAGGCGTGAGGCTGATTATGTGTTTGTAGTTAAGAAAAATCGAAACTTATTATATAGAGATTTTGAAGAAGCTCACACTTCTCAATCGAAAGATATAGAACACCTGCATATCAAAACAGTAGAAACAAGGTTAATATGATAAAAAGTGAATTAAATGAGGGGTCTACATAGGAAAAATACAACAATATGAAAAAGAATTCGGACACCAAAGGGTAAAACATATTTTGCAAACAGGAAAGACTGTGGCTCAAGTAGCTCGAGAACTAGGGATTTTAGTGAGTATCTCTCATGGCTGAGTATAGAAATATAAACAAGATCCCGAAGTGGACATTACAAATGAAAAAACATACAAAAAACCTAGACAAGCACAAAGAGAAAAAGTCACCAAAGAAATTCACTGTATTTTCTTAAAATCACGTGGTTTATATGGAAATCCGAAAGTAACATCCATCTTACGCCAAAAAGGAAAGCGTGTCTCAAAAAAACAGTGGTAAAAATCATGAAAGAACAAGGACGACAATCAAGAACTGTAAAAAAATATTGAACTACTACAAATTCTCAACATTTTTGTCCAATATATTACAATCTGTTAGATTGTCAATTCAAAATAGAAAAAACTGAATCAAGTCAGTCTAAGTCGCTGATATTATATATATCAATCAAAGGGGATTGCTGTATGTAGCAAATTTGATTGATTTGTATTCTAAAAAAATTGTGAGCTAGCATATTCATCGTACGATGACAAACGAATTGGTATTGAAAGCATTACAACAAGCTTATTTCCGTCAAAATTGACAGATTCTGTCTTGTATCATACTAATCGTGGCAGTCTATATTCTTCCAATGACTATTAAAATCAATTACAACAGTGTGGAATGACATATAGCATGAGTAAAAAAGGAAATTGTTATGGTAACGCTTGTATCGAATCGTTCCATGGTATCTAAAAAAGAGCTTGTTTATTAGCAGTAACAATACGCAACAATTGCTCAAGCATGTCAGGATATTTGGGAATACATTGAAATTATACATATATTATTGTAGCAATATTATGATTTCCTGAAATTAATTCTCAATAAAATTACTAATAAACAAAGTATTGCACCTATCAAGGATGGAAAAAATAGAATTTGCATGTGGCGGAGCTTTTTCAAATGGAAAAGGAACGGTAAAATAAGACATATATTGAAAAACTCTACCCTACAAATTCTTTCGTTCCATAAATTTAAAGCGAGTAATAGAAAAATACGTGTGTATGTGTTCATATTACAAATAACGCTTCTTACAGAATAAATCATGAATAAAAAAAGGGGAAATAACCAAAAATAGCTCAAATGTGTGGAGCAGGAAAGATAATAGTCCGGCATGTAAAATCAGCAAAACAGTCGTCCTCTTTATTAATATGCCCGTTTGAGTGTATGTTATACATCATTTTCTTGGTTGTGTTGCAAAGTTTGAAAACACAACCGTATATTACTATAGTTCTCTAAAAAGTCGTATTCATTATCCTGTCAAAAGCCTTTCTCAACAACTTAAATTCCTTTTTCTTAGCATACAGAGAATGGTTCATTTTTCATATTGATTAATATGAAAAAAACCTAACATCTTTGTCATTTTTCCGAAAATTCCGAAACAAAAACCTCATCGCGCGAAAAAAATTATATATTTCTATCCATGATAATATTGAACAAAAAACATAGGATTACTCCTTTTTTTAGGCCCTGTTGCAAAAATAATGAGACATACAAAGAGGAGGATAGATTACCAATGGAATCCAGACTCATTAGAAAAATCCGAATAGATAATCAATTATCTGCATCTGCCTTTGGACGGATGTCGCCCTTTGAGAAGTTTGTCTTTTTTTTATCATAAACATAAATTCTATTTCAGATATCATTTTTCGATCTGTTTGTAATAATTTCTATCCAAGCATATTTCGAATATGTTTTTTGATAAACTGATAAGCTTGTTTTTACCCGTTTCCAGAGACACCGTTTCGAACGAAGATATCTGTTATACTCAGAATTAGTTAGGATTAAAGCTACTGGTTTTGTCGCACTCTAAAAAAAAACGTCCTTTCTGGAGTTAGCGCGTGACACAATCTCCAGAAAGGGCGGATTTACTAGTATGATAACCAATTTTGACCAAAATCAATCCATTTACAGATTTTATTTGCTTATGTGGACGGTTTAACACTCAAAGGCGTTCCGTCTATATACAGAAAGACATTATTGAAATATTTTTTCTTGAAATCTATATTTCAAATGAACTCTTTACGAAAGTTAAATCGATTTTTTCATCAATATCCTTCATTTTTTTACAGCTTGTGGTCTTTTTTCTGTTCCTCATATTTCTACTTTTTCATGTGTAGGTACTCGGTTTCTCAACGAAAGTGTTCCATTAATCCATAAGCAAATTCTTCAAAAAATGAATTTAGGTTTGACTCCGTGCATTTTAATTGATAGCACCTTCTTATGGAGTAGCTTGCATGATTCTCAAGCGAAATAAGGAAAATCTACTCGTTATGGTTGGTATGGAGGATATAAAGCTCATGCATGTTCTACACCAGAAAATGTTGTACTGTCATATGCATTTACAACAGCAAATGTACATAATAGTAAAATGGCCCCTGTATTATTCCCAAAAATACAAAACTAAAGAGTGTTGTTTTCTGTTGCAGATGCTGCTTTTGATAGTCAACGCATTTATAAAATTGCGTGAACATGTAACATCTTTGCCATGAACCCAATCAATTCAAGGAATGGTGAACAAAATAAGAGTACATATCGTTGGGTATTACCTCATTTTATACAAACTATCCTTAACAAACAGTTGATGAAAGAACGCGGGAAATTTGAACACAGTTTAGTAAACTCAAAAATAAAGTACTAGAACAGCCACGTTGTTATGGGAAAAATCGCTATCTATTGCATGTTCAGCTAGTTTTTCTGATTCATAACACTGCATATTTATTTTAGTTTTGCAATACCCTCATACTCCACAACATCTACTATTTTTTTGTACTATTGATTTTATAATAGATTACTTCCGTTAAATTTATAGACAAAAACATATGAGTAATTTCTATATAAATATTTAAAATAAAATACATAATTTTTTCTACTTATTTCATTTAAAACACTCCAAAATAGGAATATGATAACTATCAAAAATAATGGCGAATAATCTTTCACCTTAGATAACACTTAAATACGTTTGTATATACAAATTAGCAAGATTGCTATTCTGATTGTTATCAAGTTAATTCTAAAATATAAAAAACTATATCTCGGACTCTGTCCGAACCTGCTGGGGAGAAACTCTCCCCAGACCCCATAAAATTTTGCGGGGGGACTTCCCCGCACCCCCGTCCCGTGCTGGAAGCGACCCCAAAAATCTTTTTTGGGGTAACAAGAGGATTTGGGGGAGAGATTAATTTGTCAACTCCTTAATGCTCCTGCGTGCGCTTACCGTTGACAAATCCCAAATTAGGAGGATAATCCTTATATTTACATTAACATTTAATATAATTATCAAAAAATAGAGCTTCAGGATATATTTCTAAAATAATATGAATCGATAATTTATCAACTGGTTATACTATCACAGAAGTTAATTTTATGTTTAAGAAAAGTTGTATCACCGCCAAAATATTTAATATAGATATACTTTCGTTTAAGTAAATGGATGAATACTTTAACAGTTAGATCTTACAATTAGCAGCGTTATGATGACATACCAGCACGCCCCTTCGTGTTGTAAAACATTATGGTTAGTCCCCAGTGTGTCTTGTAAGAGAAAAACAGTAAAATACATATTCCATTTCTCAAACTTAAGTACCATTCTTTGTATCGTGCTTTCTTAAACATTTATTACTTCTAACAGCATTAAAAAAGGGCTACACCTCTCTTGTTCAAAATCGCTGTTATCTCCTGGAGAATACTGTTTCTCCCCATCAGGAATATCCTAATTTTCTATAAAAGAGACTACTCTTTACTGGTAGTCTCTTTTAATATCGTTCACTTTAATACATAAGATAAAAATCCGAACAAATATGTTCGGATTTTTACAATTTAAATGGTGAGAATTCTGTAACTATTTACGAAAGCTTTATTAAAGATAAGGAGAACCTAAGCTTGTTAAGGGGTATATAAATTTTTCGAGAGAAGTTATCACAGAATCCTCACCATTAAAACCTATTTATTAGTCATCTTATAATTTGACTTAGGATAAATAGCAATACAAAAAAAGAAAATATCCCGCCAAATACAACTAGCCAATTTTGAGTAGGGTTGTCCTCGAGATTATTATTGTGTATATCCTGATAACCTGTCATTATAGTTTGATATTGACTAACAATATTCTTATATTCATTTATCGTGTTATTATCCCCTATGTTTTTCATCAAAGGAACTCTCCTTTCTTTATAATTTATGAATTCAATAATACAAAGGTGAGCACTGAACTAGTAGCCAACATGAATATGGGTTCATTTGAATTTCTCAAATGAACCCTAGTGAATTCTTTTCCAAAGCAACAAGTTGAGTATGTTAAACTAAACCCTCTCCTTATTATGTATATTATCTTACTTTAAAATATATTCTTTAAGTCCATAATGCCAGTAAGCAGTAATAATTTCTATTTCACTTGCAATAGTATCCTCACAGCTTTCATCTAAATGTATGAGGTTTACATGATCATCCTCACAATTCTCCAATTGAAGTTTCTTACGAATATCTTTTAGTATTCCACCATACCCAATTAAACGCTTATGAGATAATGCGTTATCTAATGTATATACAGTCATTGCATTCTCTTGACGATTTCCTTTTAATATCTCAATATCTTTTACCGGATATTTAGAAACCTCTTGTAAAGCTCCCTCAAAAGCTTGGACTTTAGTTTCTGTTAGTATTGAATGCTTTTTATTAGGCTTTACAGTTCTTACGTCAACAATAATATCAGCAGCGTTTTTCATAGCCCTTTTCCAAAGAAATGCCCAATCTTTTTGAGTAATATAAAGATTATTAAAATAAGATGGCTTTACAGCAAGTAATACATGAAAATGTGGATGATATTTATTTTTATTCTTAGTAACTTCTAATCCTCTAAAATAACCACGTGTAACGTGCTTAATTCTCTTATATTTCATAAAACGATTAAAAGCCTCCATGCTATGATTAATACGCATTTTTAAATCCTTACCTTCAACAGTTTCACCTGTTGTCAACGTTAAAAATAGCCATTTTAGTTTTTCATCTTTATTAGCTCTTAAAACAATTTCCCTATTTTGATTCGCTATTTTAATGGATCTACGCCAATTACACATTGGGCATAACCTCACTTTGCAAAACCAAGCGTGTGCAAGTTTTTTCCCTTGAGTAGTAACTTGAAATTGTAATACATTTGCACATTGAAAAACACGATCCGCCTTATTTTTTATCGATGCATCTAAATACGAGGAGGCTACTTTGAGGTTATTTTCTTTTTTTTCCTTCCAAGGTCGTATTTTGCCGTTTTTTGTCTCATCTTTTAATATTTTCACTTGCGACTCTTGTTCAAGTGTGTTAACCTTTATATGTGATAAATTTGTATTAAACATCCAATATACACCCCTTGTGTTATAATTCGATTTGGACAATCCAATCATAACACAAGGGGGTTTTTTTTTCCATATCCTTCCCCCTCACAATCCCAGTAACTACCTTCTTTCAAGTGACTTTACTACAATCTTGTTGTTTCTAATTATTATCCATTAAAATCCATGGATATTATCTGTTCCGAATATTTTTTATTACATCAATATATATCGTTTAAACGTTATATTCAAGAACAATATAAACCCGTAATTTTATAACTTGTAAAGTACTTTTTTTATTTTATACGGCCTTTTATATAATCGCCCCCTATAAAAACAATATCAAATTTGTCTAATTTTTTGACAAATTTGATATTGTTTTTATAGGGAACCCTAAATTATAATCCTTATATATTCAATTTATTCTGATTTCGCTTATTTAATTTAAACGTTTTTCACTTAAGCCATATCTCCTTTCTCTCAACATTTTTATTTACTGTGTAACCCAAAAAAAGCACTATACTTCAGAGTAACAATCTATCCTTAGGATAAATACAGATAGTATTTTAAAAATACAAGATTTAGATAATTTATAATTACCTATAGAACGATATCTTCGGTATTTTATAAAGATAAATCAGTTGTTTGATAAATTCACTTGAACTTAAATCTAGTTATCATCTTTATATGCATGTCCAAATCATATGGATAACGCTTCTTTCATATTTTTACAGGTCGCTGTACCTACCTAATTTGCACGCTTCCGATCTTCTTCCCAGTTATTTGTTTTAATAGAAGAGTAAACTTTTCTTTAAGCGGTTTAATAAACACCTTACAATCTGGTTTTACATCATCGTTAAAAATAAAGTGGTAACCTTGTTGTTTTGAAAAGTTAGTTGCGAAGTTCAATACATACACAAGGCCTTGTATCCCCTTGTCCAAGAGATATTAATGGAGATCCAATCATTGTAGGAAATTACTATAATATATCTCATCCTAGTAAAGACATTCTTTGGATAAATATTAATTTAGAATGTCATTATTCTATTTATGGAGTGCTTTTTGATGATGAAGGAAAACAGTTAGATCGTTCTCCTGCACATGTTTTTAAGATATTTCTCACAATCAATATTATTATTTACACTTATTCACTTGAAATGGTGAAGAATATGAAGAAACAGATAGGTATTTAAAAAATGATGCACCAAGCTTATTTAATAGAACCTACCATTTCAAAGGAAGAGAATTCACCTATAACGATAAAAATACAAATTTAATCCGCATTTTTGGGAGAAGCGATGAATATGTTTGTCTAGGTCACAGAAATGAATAGTAAGCCGTCAAATAACAATCGAATAAATTAATTGATAATTCTTATTATTGAAAAACACAGAATAATATTTATCCTTTTTAAGGGTATATACTACTTTCCTATAAAACCTGATATGTGTATTACTTCCCTTTAACCTAAATGGAGAATGCGCTTATATGCATCTCGTTATTTGTTCCAACTTTTTAATTGCATCTAAAACAAAGACATTATCCGCAAATTTTATAAATGCTCCATAAAAACCTCGTTAATATACTATTATCGTTTCAAAAAATTATGTGCACAATGCATTTCATCAGCACTTTATGTTACAAACCATTGCAGATATAAAACTAGCACCACTTTTTATCTTTTAATTAATCCATTGTAGCGCAGGGTTTAATACTTTATATAAGAGATATTATGTCTCACCACATCCAAGAAGCAACAGTGTAATTATTTCAAAGCTTTACTTTGAAATAATTACATAGATAAAATGCACCCATACGTACGAATTAAGATGAACCATACATCAGAAAATATTTTAAATCTGCTAACATCTTTTAAAGTAGTCATTTTTTTGTTATACCTTGTCTTTTTTTTTGAAAATACAAGTAAGGAACACGTTGTAATAAGTCAGAATAAAAAAAGTCTGACGCTAACAGCATCGGACCAAATACTATCTTATTATCTACTACTAAGTTTTTATGTAGAATAGCTTCCTTCTTTATAAAATTAAGGATTTGTACAAACACCATCTCTATTAAAGTGAAATTGCTTGTATGGCCCTTGATAAGTTTTTATCACTAAAGAAGTATTCTGAACCATCTCAGCCTTAGCACAAACGTTAGGTATGAATTCAGGACTGAAATAATACCAATATTTTTTATGTTTATCATAGAGCCACCCAGTAAGTGCACTTCCATCTATTCCAAAATAATACCATTGTCCATAATAATTAAACCAACCATATTTCGCTGCCCCATGTTTCCCAAAATAATACTTTTTCTCATCATTTGATACCATCCAGTCATTTCTTACCATCGCTCCATCTTTCATCGTCAAAAAATATTTTCTACCACTTTCTATTAAAATTCCCTTCTTAGCATTTCCACTCTTTTCTAAATAATAAGCGTTACCATTATTATAATACCATCCATCAGTCTTCTGGTGCTCATACCTCGGGGAATTTAAAGCATCAACTTCATTCATAGTATCTTCTAAATCTTCAATCGAAGGATCTTCATTTATCCATGATTGCAACGTGTCATCTAATTCTCGCAATTTTTCTAATGTTTTTATTGCCGTCGGCTTATCTTTTAGCTCTTGTAAAAGAGTAAAAGTTAATTTAATATCATTTTTTATTTCATCCGCAAGCTTTTCTCTGGTCCAATTGTATAAATTACCTCTTCTTTTTGTTTTATTTACTTCTTGGGAAATTGATAAAAGAAGGCTTTCAAGATAATCAGCCATATACTCCATAAATTTTAATTTTATCCTAGTTTTACAAAGATCACTAGTTGCTTTACGATAGTTACTTCTCTGTGTGGCCCCATTTACCAGACCCGCAATCCAGTTAGCTTCAAGTAACCAGTCAATAATTCTAGGTGTAAAAAAGAAATCTTTAACAGTATAGCTGCGCACAAATTCTGTCGAAATATAATTTTTAATTATAGGATCTAGCCCATCCAAAAGTTGATTGACTTTACTTTTTTTATCATTAATATTTTTCAATAAATCTTTACATTGTTCAGATAACTGCTCTACCCTTTCTCGACGATTATCATTATCTGGATAAAACAAACTATATTCTTCTTGCATCAAATTCCCTCCTCCTTCTATCTAAAATAATACTGACAGTATTATTTTTAAAGACTTACTGTCAGTATTATTTCGGGATAATTACCCCATTTATTCCAAAATAAAGACCATTCTATATATACCCGATTACAATTGGTTAGGATTTTTATATTTCACTTCAATTTCTTCTACTATTCTTGTTAATACCGTAGGATCTTTTTGATCCTCATCTCTCCATGCATTAAGTAAATTGTCTTTCTTATTCAAATCATTTAATGCGTCCCTTACAGTAGGAATAGAATTCAATTCCTTGTATAACTCAATGGATAACTCTACAGCCTCTTTTAATTCCGTTTCCAATTTCTCAGGTGAATAGGAATGTTTTTTAGCTTTGAGTTTAACTCTCTCAACTTCCATCATAGTAGATTCTAAACCTTTACTCATATATTCTGATAGCAATTCTACATATTTGAATTCAACCCGAGGCTTTGCAAGGTCTTTGATCGCAGTATTTAACTTCGATCGAGTATCGGCACCAATAATTGCATCTAGTGCAACCTCAATACCTGCAGCTACAAGAGCTCCAGCAACACCTGATGCTGCACCAGTACCAAACTTAAGCCACCTTGGCAACCCAACCAACTTAGTTAATGCAGCTTCTCCTATTCTTCCAGACCTTAATAGATAAGTTACAGCCATTCTTTCCCCCATTTTATAAGCCAATGCCGAAGTAGTAATAAAAATTGAAGTTACTGCCACCTTAGGAATGACTACTACCCAAAGACTATTAGATAAGCTTATTTTTTCCATATCAGGAACTTTATTTACTGTTTTATATACGTCAGTAATAGATTTACTTACGTAATCTAATTTTTTATCGGTTTCAATCTTCAAATTCGCAATATTGTTTAGCATATCTGCACACTGGTTCATTAATTGGTTAGCTCTATTTCTACGTTTGTCATTATCTGGATACAACCAATCTTCAAACCCCGAATAAGAATCAATTTGATCAGGCTCATAGGGTTTAATTTCATCAGATACATGCGTTTTATTTTCATTGGACATAATTTTCATTCCTTCCTAATAATTAATAATATTAAGTTCTCCTTTTAAGGGAACGCCTTTATTTTATACTCAACCGTATTAATAAAAAACGAGCACTTTGTCTAGAATATCGACATATCTAAACTTGAAATAATATATAATAATAATATGATTTTTAATGTCCTTTTGTACTATTACTAATATAGATATCCGTCAGTCTAAAAAATCATTTACTCTCCTTTGACAAAAAAACAATTACAATACTTAAAAGTGGCAGTAGGAAGCGCGTCGGAATAAGTAAGAATACAGCAAAAAGGGCCAATGCTAAAAGCATCGGACCAAAATTTACTTTATTTATCGGATTTCTTCCAACTTCTTAATAACCATGTTTGGTGAAGCCCACTCGTCACGGTCAAAATCAGAAATAGAAACTTCAATATCTAAACGCTCTTGGAATTCAACTAATAAAGATACTACAGCGAAAGAATCAAGAATACCTTCTTCAAATAATTGAACATCTAAGTTTTTTTTCACAATATCGTTTTCACATACTTCTTCTAAAATATCTAATACTTGCTCTTTGAATTCTGCCATTTTTAAAATCTCCTTTATATCCGAATATATTATATATGAAACTTCTTAATAGAATAAGAAGGGTGCATTTGACCATACACCATAATTTGTGAACGATTATCTGGATACTCAAAAGAAATCCAATTTGCTAACGCATCAGAATCTTCCTTTAACTATTTGTACGTAATTTTCGCATCTCACCAAACAAAAGCGGTTTGATTATGCGTTTCTGCAGCCCACTTTTCAATTTGTTCGAATAATTTCATAACATTCCGTTCCCATCCTAGAACTCATTGTAAATAAATGTACTTGTGTTTATATCATGGAATCCATACAACCAAAGTAATGCAAAAAAAATTGCAAGGTAATAAACCGTTTTTACGACCCATTGTGTAAGTGATCGATACCATATTTCATTTAGACTTTTCATAACGTTCCCTCTCAATAAAAAATAAACTTTAAATTTATACCATTTTTCATATGAATAGATGCACATTTTTACAATCGATTGTCATGCCAAAAATTCAATATCATATGCTCTTTTTCGCTATACGTTTTAAATATATATCCCTTACTCTTTAGCTGTTTAATAATTTCCGGTAAAGCCTTAACTGATTGGGGATGTATATCATGCATTAATACAATTTCTTTGTCATTATTCGCTTGAGATACAACGTTTTCAACTATCTTAGGGACAGATTGTTCTAATGGCATTTCATTATACTTCCAATCTAAAGAATCAATTGTCCAATCCCAAATTTTAAATCTAGCTTCAGCTATTTCATCACGCAAACCTTGAGTTAATCCTGGCTTTGATCCATACGGTGGCCTACAAAGTATCGGATTTTCATGTATAATACGTTGAAGAATTTGCTGAACCTGTTTCATTTCAGATAAAAAATTTCCTTGTGTGTATAATGTTTTATAATCATGTGTCATACTATGCAGACCTACGTAGTGTCCATTTTGTTTTTCATTTTTTATTAAATTTTGAAATTTTTCTGCATGTGGACCAATTACAAAAAATGTTGCTTTTACATTTTCTTGTTTTAAAATATTTAAAATTTCTTGTGTATATTTACCTGGTCCATCATCAAAAGTTAAATACATAACTTTATTATTTTGCGTCTTCTTCTGAATTTCTCCTTTATCTTTCTCTTGTTTAGTTTCTATCTGAGATTCTTTTTCTTTTTTTAATTGAGTTACATTCAGTTTAGTACTAGACTCATCTTTTGCTCTTGCTCCAGAATTAGAAAAATAGCAAAATACAATTACCCCGATGAGAAATAAAATTAAAACCATTACGCTTTTTCTTATCATTCCAAACACCTCTTTCAATTCTATAAAATGATTAAATATTCCCTACCTCTTTAGAAAATCATAATCATTATTATTTTCATTTAAAAATACCTCTTTTATAAACTTTGATTTCAACAACTACTATCACTTCCTTATCTGATAACTTGGCTACGAGAAAAGTATATATTTCTGGAAACACACTGTAAAATAAGTGCAATTGATGTCACCCATCATTTTTTATGATTAATTTTATACATACTTTTTATTAATTAAGAGTTATATATAATAGATACTTTAAAAATACAATAAGATAAACGATCTTTTGAATGGACAACATACATTTCACCATAAATACTTCTTAAGATTAGCACCTTTAAAGGAGAATTCATGTTCAATTGAAATGAATACGCACAAAATCACATTTGCTTATTCCATCACCAAAACAATAAGAGAATACACTCCATTCATTAACATTGAACTACCCCCACTTTCACTTCGTTTAGAAGAGGCGGATTCCTAAGTAAAGAGTTCTATCGAACTCTAATTGATTAGGCTAGCTCCACAGTCCTTGCGGTTAGAAGCCTTATAGCTTCATTCTTTAGATTTATGCTTGCGTTAATATCCCTATCATGGTGTGTAAGACAAGAAGGACAGTCCCATTTACGTAGGTTTAGATTTTTAACGTCTTTGTTTTGATATCCACAACAAGAACATAATTGACTGGAAGCAAATGTTTTCGATACGACAATGACTTGTTTGCCGTACCATTTTGCTTTATATTCCAACATAGTTCGAAACTGTGACCATGATACCTCACTAATTGCTTTTGCTAACTTATGATTCTTTAACATATTCGATACTTGCAAATCCTCTATACCGATAACATCGTGGTTTTTGATGATTTCAGTTGAGATTTTGTCCAGGTAATCTTTTCTAGAATTTGCCATATATTCATGAATTCTAGCTACCTGTACTCGCTGTTTATTCCAGCGAGAAGATCCTTTCATTCTTCTAGAAAGAACACGCTGTGCTTTCGCCAACTTCTCTTCTAATGACCGAAAAAACTTCGGATTTTTATAGGTTGTTCCATCTGACAAAATGGCGAAATCTTTTAGTCCCACATCCATTCCAATGTAAGATTGTGTTTTCGGAAGTTCTTGCACTTCTGTTTCAGCTAACAATGACACAAAGTATCTGCCGGAAGGGTTCCTTCTAACCGTAGCATTTAAAATACGTCCCTTTACTTCACGACTCTTGGCAAATCGAACAAGACCTAGTTTCGGCAACTTCATCTTTTTTCCTACAATGGCAATGTTTTCATTTGTTTGTTTTGTGGTGTAAGATTGTACGTTGTTTTTCTTAGATTTGAAACGCGGGGCACTAGTTTGTTTTTTGAAAAAGCGTGTATACGCATCCGCAAGGTTGCGAACAGACGACTGAATCGCAATACTATCCACTTCTTTGAGCCAAACAAACTTTTTCTTCATGGCAGGAAGTTTGGCAGAGCATGTACCATATGTCAAACCTTTCCCCGTCTCTTTGTATGCGTTATCCCATAGAGATAGGAAATGATTGAATACAAAACGAGAACAGCCAATTGTTTTATTAATTAGGGTCGCTTGTGCTTGATTTGGATAGATACGAAATTTATATGCTTTATTAATCATCATTCATTTCACCTCCATTTCGGCATGTGTCTATTATACAACAAACATATATTCGGTAGATAGTGAAGTAACAGTTTAAGTATGTCGAACAATTAAGATGGCTTCCTGCCATCTCTTGTCCAAAGCCAATTCATCTCCCACCTACTCACTTCACATTCCTTGAGGAAGGAGTCTTCTTGGCTAAAATGATAAATTTTAATTTGATATTACATTTAACTATTTTATACAAAAAACTAAATATTAGAATTTTAAAATTAGTGATTTTATATAAACATCTAATTAGAAATTTAATAATTATTTTTCATATATAATTATTAAATCCGTTCTCAATTTCATGTAAAAATGTCCATTTTACAGACAATTTGAATATTGTCGAGAGAAGCTCAAATTAATTATAATAGTTGCACACTATAATTAAAGTCACCCTTAACAAAATTTAAAAATACGCCATATCAATTAAACCTTGCCTTAAAGCGCACTTCAAGGTTTAGAATATCTTTGTATTTTTTATACCAATCTAAACAGGAGGTCAAGAAATTTATTGGATTTTTGCAAATTAGTGAAAAAGCCAATAAATATAATCCATTATGCTAATTCAACGTCAATACAATATTCTAAACCATTTAGTATCTGAAAATCGATGGTTCTCAATGAATGAACTAGCTCGAAAATTAAACTGTTCGGTCAAAACAGTTCAAAGAGATTTAGTATATTTACAAAAGAAATTACCAGATAAATGGCATATAAAACACAATAAACATTCGGGTGTAAGATTATACAAACCTTTAAATTCATCTATTGAAAACATAAATTATCTATATGTCCGGCACACTCTACTTTTTAAAACATTAGATATATTACTGAATAATAACGTAGGGTCTAATTCAGTATTAGCGGAAAAATTGTATATTCAAAACAAAAAGGTTAAAAAACTTTTAAAAGAAGTAGATTTATATCTAAACCAATATAAGTTATCTTTAAAAAGACGCCCTCTCAGAATATCAGGAAATAATGTAAATATTCTTCTCATGTACCATAAACTATACCTTGATGCGTATAATGATGAAGAGTGGCCCTTTGAAGAATTTAATCAAGGTCTTTATGTAGAATTATTCAAAGAATTAGAAAATTACAGACGGATTAATTATTGTAAAGAAGCAGTTAAAGAAATTTCCTTCTTCATCGCTTTATACTTAAAAAGAAAATACAAAGGGTATTCAATAGTATTAAAGCATTGGCAGATAAAAAAAATAAAAAAATCAAATGATTACACACAACTAAAAGGCGTGATGCAAAAGATTTTTCAAAAATATAATGTTCAGTTATCAACAGTAGATATTACTGTTATAATTTCGATAATTAATCGTTCAAAATATACTTATAAAAACCAAAATTATATTGAGTCTATTCAATCTATTACAAAACCTACATGTCCTTTTGTAGAACAATTTATTCAGGACTTAGAAAGAAGTTTTAAACTAGAATTATTAAACGATACTAAATTTATAAAAGTCTTAAATAATACCATTACTACCTCTAACACACAACATAACTGGATATTTAGCGATTATAATGATCATCATGCTCTTATAACTCACATAAAAAAAAATCATTCTTCTGTTTTTTTTACTATAAATAAAGAATTAACTAATTTAAAAAATACATATGACAAGCTTCATATTCCTTTAAACAATTCAATACATAATATTATTTTATTAACAATGTATATTGCAACAAAGAAAATGAATCTTGAACGAAAAAATCCTCAAGTAATATTATATACAAAAGAAGGTGAGTATTGGAAACTATACTTACAAGCCTTCATTTCATTAACTTTTAAAAAGACTATTGATTTCTTAGATATAACTCTTGAAAATTTAACTAAAGCACATATAGAATATCCGAATATTTCTTGCATAATAACCGATATATCCATTGAATGCGAACATATTCCTGTAATCCTAATCTCTTCGGCTCCCACTCAACGTAATATAGAAGAAATAAAAAATTTCTTATAATATCTTTTATTACTAAATAATACTTTTTAAATAATTTCCCTACACAAATAAATTTCTAAACAAATACAACTACTTATTTCTGAGGTAAATTGAAATAGGAAGTTGTATTTTTGGCTACTGAAAGAAGCATATTCAACCCGGTAATAGATAATTATATTACTTACTTTAGGTAAATAATTTCTCTAATTCACAAAAAAATTTGTGGTTATTTGATAATTACATTATAATCCGTTTATACATACAAAATATATGTCCAAATTTTAATTTCCCTTCACAATACACACGAAACGTAAAATTATCGGAATTATACAAAAACTTACATGAATATATTAGAGGTGAGTATCCAATGACTATGTCTATTAAACAAGTTGCAGACAAATTAAATATACCTATATCTACTATTCGGTATTATGACAAAATGGGATTATTTCCATTTATAGAACGGGATAATAATGGATATCGTTGTTTTACCGAGGATGATTTATTTTGGATCGAGTTAATCACATGTATGAGATCTGTAGGAATGTCTATTACAACATTACAACATATTGTAAACCTTCATATGCAAGGACCTAAAACACTTCCTGAAAGAAAAGAAATTTTCCACAACCAAAAAGCCAAATTATTAGCAGAGAAGGAAAAAATAGAACAAGCAATTTATAAAGTGGATGAAAAAATGACTAAGTTAGATTCACTTAATTAAATAATACTAAAAGTCTATTTCTACCGATTTTCACAAAAAAAATTCTCTCTCTTTAAGCTTTTAATAAATAATAGAAAACCCCCACTTCGTTTAGAAGTAGGGGTTTTCTAAGTAAAGAGTTCTATTAAACTCCAATTTATTAAACCATCTCCGCAGTCCTTACAGTTAGAGTCTTAACGCCATTGATACATGCGTTAATATGCCTATCATTATGTGCAGCCCCCTTTACGTAGGTTTAGAGGTTTAACATCTTTGTTTTGATATCCATAATAAGAACATAATTGGCTTGAAACAAATATTTTTGATGTGACTATGACTTGTTTGCCGTATCATTTTGCTTTATGTTCCAACATAGTTCGAAACCGTGACTATTATACCTCACTAATTGCTTTTGCTAACTTATTAGTCAACTTCAGCATAGTTTCCCTTATGAATCATCTTAGGCGCCTAATGATGCCATGATTTCGTTAATGTGTCTAGCGGGATAGTCTGCAGGTTATATTCGGTTTCTATTTTTGAGATTTAATTAGAGAAATTCTCTAAATATATATACTTGGGTACAAACCCTTCTTCTCCTTGAAAATATTGTTGTGAATACTGTGGATTAATATAGTCAGAATCTGCTCCATTCGCGTGAAGATAATGTAAAAAATGTTTAAATGATATTTTCTTTTTGCATGTACTGTCGCTATAACTAAACGTCCTAATGGATACCCACTCTGGATTTTCTATATCTGATGGAGCAATAAGCGAAACAAAAGAACTTACTGCTCTTTTGTAAGGATTCCGTACTAATTTTAGCGTGTCCTTTTCCCCTTCTAGAAGTTCTCTTGACAATTTCGTTATATTACCTGCTTTACTTATATATATCATATTCATAGTTATGAATGAATGGATTATACTGCATTGCAATTTCATATAATCCTATCTGAAAAAAACAATTCGCAAATGATGTACACCCACTCTTTTGACTACAAAATAAAATTAAAGGCAAATTAGGATAAAAATGAGGGGCACGTGCCCCATACTCAATAATTCTTTACTTTTTCGTTCATTATAAAAGTCCTGATTCCCATATATATCCATAACCCCTTTAAGGAAAGAGTCTACTTGACTAAAATGATAAAATCCTCTAAATAAAAATCACTAAAATTGATTGTTACAATCACTTTTGGTGATTTTTATTTATATCAAAAATTTTATATAATACATCTACAAATTAGAAAATATTATATTTTCTCGCATACTAAAAGTTCAGGAGGTGACAATGATGCCGCCAAAAATTTATAATGAATGTATTGATATACATATTAGAAGAAAAGAAGAAATATTAGAATTTTTATCTCAAGAAGATAGATGGTATCATTTAATAGAAATTAAAAATAGTTTAAATTGGTCTAATAACACCTTAAGAAAAGATATACATATTTTACAAGATTTCCTACCAAACAACTGGGAAATTCAGATGAAAAAAGGATTCGGAGTCCGTTTAAAAAAACCTACAAATTCTACAATTGAAGATATTATATACAATATTAGAAATCAATCCAGTTTTTTTAAAATATATTGTTACATATTAAATCATAAAAATGTGACGCTTTCATCATTATCAAATGAATTTAATTTTTCTTACTACACTATTAAATGTACGTTAAATAAAATTGAAACATTTATACAACAATATAATTTACATTTAACCAAGCGCCCCTTACAGATTAAGGGGGACGAGTGGTTAATTCGAAGATGCACTGTTGATTTATATTTAAATATATATGGACAAAACTGGCCTTTTTGTTATTATGAAAAAAATCGAATTCATTACTTTATTGAACTTTTTGAAAAAACATGGGATATTACTTTTTTTCAAAATGATAAACATCTTCTATCTTGTATATTAGCGATAACTGTGTCTAGAATTAAAACCAATAATCCTATCTATATTGATTCAAGAGATCACAGTATATTAAGAGATACATTATACTATAAAACTTGTGAAAAAATTATATCTCCTCTTGAAAAGGAAACAAACATTTCGTTCTCTACTGATGAAATAATTTATTTTACCATTCATTTAATAGGTGCAAAATATTGGGGTGAAAACCATAATCTTTCTAAAAGCATTACATTAAATCAAATATCGAAGCAATTTATTTATTTAAATAAAAATTTAAATTTTTTCTTATCTAATCTAGAAGAGGCCTTACAGATTCCCCTACTTCAAAATGAAGAATTAATTAATCATATTACAAAGTGTATACAAAGAGTATTCTACTTAAGCAAAATACAATCATTAAATAAGTTTACACCCTCTTTAGAAAATAGTTTATATGAAACAAATACTTACTATATAAAGAACAATTTCCCTGATACATTTTTAATAGTAAAAGAGCAATATAAATTATTGTTTAACGAATATGATTTTAATATCCCTGAAGAGGAAGTCGCAATAATCAGTCTATTGATAGAATCCGTAAGAGGATATACAGAACAGAAACCTCTCAAATTATTATTATACGTTTCTACCGATTCGGGAATACTTTTCTACTTAAAATCATGGTTGGACAAATATTTTCCTTTTCAATTTGAAATCATTATATTTACACAACCTTTATCATGTTTACATAGATTTATAGAAGACAACCATATTGCACTAGTTGTTACGAATACAAGTCTCCCTATTCGAAGCTCAATACCTATTATTAAAATTTTCAATTTACCTACTAAACGCGATTATAGATGTATAACACGATTTATTGAAAATGGTAAACTAAGTATATAAAATTACACAAAAAAGGTTGTATTCCAACATCTAAAATACAACCTTTTTCGCAACTTAATACATATATTAAATTTATATCAATTTTTCACAATAAAAGTAATAAACCCTAAATAACCCTTACAAATTAATGAGTGATCTTCTTGTTTATATTTCCCTGAGCCGCTATTATAATCTTAATGCAATTTATTATCTCAGTTCTATATTTCTCGTTTGTCCAGTGCCTTGATTTAGCTAATAATTTAACTTGACGTGTCTCTTCTATTATTGAAAGTAACAATTTCTCTAAATAAAGAGTCTTTAATTCTATAGATTCCAACTCTATTCTAGTCTTAGATAAATCTTTAATTACTTGCGGTAAAAATCCCCCTTGCCCATATCCATTGAAAAGCCCTACACTCCTATTTAAATCCAATACCCAATCTACCCATTTAGAAGTTCTAAGATACTCCTCAATAGAGCAAAAACCTATCGAAAATTCCGAAAGGATTTCTTTTATTAACGGATCCACGTCTTCCAAAATTTTTTGTATCATACTTTTTTTTTCAATAATATTAGTAAATATATACTTACATTCATTAAATACCTGGGCTTTTCTCTCTTTTCGTTTCTTTAATTCCATAAATAGTAAATCAGAATGATCCACTTCCATAGAATTCCCTCCCTTTCAATTCAATATATATATTATCTAAAATCTACACTGTAATTTTCCCTCTTTGATAATACGCTTTCTTGTAGTGTCTGAATTGTTCACACATACGGTATGCTTTTATATTCATCTGACCCTAGTTAAATATCAATTTCAACCTTGTTATTAACCACTATATATTAATGTCGTAATATTAACCTCGTAACTGTCACTACTTTGCCCATATAACAACAACCGATTAGTAATCCTTAACTTTCTAACCATCAATTATGAGTAACCTTAGAATTTGTCATTTCACATAAGTATTTATTTTCAAATATCCAAATACAATTTCTATCTTTTAATAAACTATTCCTCAAAAAACTCCTAACATTTTATATCAGAAGAAATAAATTTTTATCCATATACTAAAACAAACTCCTTAACAAATATGAAATTTGTTTTAAAAGTAATGCACCCAGAGTAATAGTCATGCTATTAAATGTAAGCTAGATAGGCTTAAGAATTAATCTCAATAATTTCATTTTCCTTCTTTAAAGATGCAAGAAAAGAAAAAAATAGAAATTACTAATTACCACTATATTTACAAATTACCCTAGTTGAGACTTTCCACCCTTTATTTAAGGGGGGCCTCTCGCGTTACACAACAGTCCCCAATAACCCATTTGAAATAATACTGTTTCTCAATTTGAAATTATTGGATTTTTTCATTTAACACATTCTATATCCTCTAAATTTATTAATAAATTCTAAGGTGCATTACTTTAATATTCTATTCATTTTCTACCAATAATAAAATTAAAATAATGTCTCGAAAACAGACAATAATAACATTGAAATTTATTACATCTTAATATAAAAATTGAGGAATGAATGCATTTTTGGGTGATTTATTTGTTGATTTGAACTAATTATCAATTAATACCCTCATGTACAGTTCGGATTTCTAAACTTATAATTATATGGATATAATAATTTTATATTCATTACTGTTTCTAGGATTTACAAAACGACTCACCTCATATTGATTTCTATCGTAATGCATGCCACAAGTAGAACAATCCAAATAGTGAATTGTCAGATTTTCAACGTTTTTGTTCTTAAATTCGAATTTCATACAAAGTTGACTAGAAGCAAACGTTTTAGATACCAAAACAACTTGTTTGCAATACCACTCCGTTCTCCGTTCTACATTCCAGCATTATTCAACATGGTAGATCTAAATCGAATTTAAATTTATCAAATTAGCCAAACACCCTTTTCATTGTGTACAAACTAAACCATCAATCCTATAATCAAGCACATCACTTCTTTATTTGAGGTGATACAAACGTTAGTAAAATAATACAAGCAGAAAAGGAGAGCTATGTATGAAGTACAAAAATCGAAAAGATGCAAAGCGTAGGTTCAAGAAAGCTTTATTTGTTACTGCTGCAACAATGACATTAGGGATAAGTACATTAGGAGGCACTGCTTCTGTACTTGCTGCTGAGGATGTGATTCCTATAGTAAACTCTAATACATTAGAACAAAGCCCCGAAGATTCTCAGGAACGCACAAAAAAGCAAGATGAAACACGTGAGCATTTCAAAAATACACCTCAAAAAACACTTACTGTTTTAATCGCGGCGGATAAACAGTATCGGGATGCTCATTCGGATTGGAAAGAACGTACAAAAGAATTAATAGAAAAAGGAACAGCAGATTTCAAAGAATATTATAATATTAAATATGTTCCCATCCAATTTTATGAATGGGACTCAAAGGGAGAGAATCGCTCTGATATAATGTATAATTTTGCCGATGATTACATCACCTATATAACTGACAACTCGAATTTTTCGGGTAGTTTCAGTCTTGTCGTTGGATTTACTGCTAATAGAAAATATGGTAGTGCTTACGGGGGAATGTTGCCACAAGCAGTAGGACTAGAAGGGATCGAATCTATTCCATTAATCACTATTAAAGATGTCCCAAGTAATAATATAATTTATAGTATTGAAAGTACAATTAAGCATGAGTTATCCCATACTTATAGTGTACCTGATGACCATAAAGGGGTAAGAAATAGTGTAATGTCTTCTAGAGTGGGGGTTACTGAGTGGTCTTCAACCGAAATGGAAATTATAAACAAAAATAGAGATCGTTATCAAAACCATACACTTTAAAAAATAACTATTTTACATGCATAGTCAATGCTCAAATACATGCCAATACCGCTAAACAGAAAAAGCACCCCTTTTTTCCCTAACCTGGGGGTGCTATTCTAGACCAAGATTATCTTCCATGACACTGATCACTTTTAACATTCTGTATATCGTTATTGAGCAGATCATTTATCTCAAAACATGTTCTAGAAGACATAATTTTTCTGACTTCTAAACGTCATGCTATGCTTTTGTATGGGGTCCGGTCACACTCGTCTCTTTGATTTAATCCGTCGTACGGTATTCCCTCATTTTCACTTTGCACAAAAATTGAAGCGTACGTTGAAAAATATGTTTTATCCCACAAAACCGTAAACATTGTATACACCATAGATTTTTCAATATTTTTCTATATGGAGCTAACAGATACACTATGCAATAATCTTAGTGTTATAACTTTACAAGTTTAATAAACAACTAAAACCATCTTCTTTTAATTCGAAATTTTATTTGTATACCTAATTAAAGTATTATTAGTATAAATCAGATAATTTACACATTACACCTAAAAATAGCACAGCTGCATCAAACATTAAATAACCGCCACAAACCTACTATGTTATCTAGCGTTCCAAATTCCGATTGAATTTCAGAGGCTCCTCGAAACTTCATACTATTTCTTAGTTGAGATTTAGTATTTTTAACTCGAAGTAATTACATCCCCTTACCCGCTTGTTGATGTGTTGTATTATGTTATATATATTATCATTAATTGTCTTTGTGGAGATTAATGTCCCAGCAACAAGCGAGCAACTTAATACTCCTATAATAACCGCAAATTTTAATTTTTCCTTTTTCCTCTTTATATAAAATTATTTATATATCATAAATGTTTTTTTATATATTTGTTGTACCACTAAAATAAAATTTACATACGTGAATAAGATATACTAAAAATTCAAATCTATCTATTCCTTCCGACAAAATTATGAAACGCTTATCAAAGATATTTTTTATTTTATAACAAAGAGTCCACCTCCAAAAGGAGATGGACTCTTTGTATCTGAATTTATAATGGTACTTTCTCTTCCAACCTGAGATTACTTTCTTTTTACTTCAGTACTTTCAATTTCAGCTCAAGTTCAATCCGTATATATCACTCTTGTCCACCTTACAACATCACCTAGATAAATATCTTTTCCATTATTATCCATTAAACCCGTACACTGTTTTGGTTCCGAACACATAAGCCAACTATCATTTTCGTTATCTAAGATCCACCAAACGTCATCTACTTCTCTTGATATATATTCACTATAAATCCACTTTTCGCCATTATGAGCCTTGAACTTAATCTCTTTCATTTTCATTCTCCCTCCCGTTTTAAAATAAAAATTTTGTTTGAAATTCTACTTACCTCTTTTCTTTAATGACAGGCTCCATAACTCTAAGTAAGGCATACAATATTAAAAATTTACTCATGAAAATCTGATTACAAGTTTTTAGATTTTCTATATCTCATGAGACATTCATCTACCTTACTAAGGGCGCATATGAAAATGTGCTCTTTTTATTTTTGCTAAATAAAGATTTTATTTAAAATTTTCACATATACTAAAAACATACATAAGATATAATTACCGTTACCTTTTTTTGGGGTATGAGTCTTGGTTAAAGAGCGCCTTAAAAAGCGTTCTTTTTATTTAAATGTACATTTCATTAATCTTATTGATTCCTTTGCATACAGTATAATTACAAGGAATTCCACAGGTTGCTCTGGTCCAGTTTCCCTTGAATTTCTTGCAAACCTTGTGAGAAGAATCCGTTTATATCAAACGGGTTCTTTTATTTATTCATCATAAAATAACTATTTTGTTTGGTTTTTCGACTGTTCAAATACTTTTTTCTCGCAATCTACACATGCTACAATGTCACCATCTTTATCAAATTGATAAATTGATTTTTCTTCAATATCTTTATTTTCAAAGCAAAGATCACAATTGAATTGTCGTTTCTTACCCACTAACTCTTCATCAATTTTCTTAGTTAGTTCCACCGTTCCAGTTTCTTTGAAAAGCTAAGCACTATAACCTTTATCGTGAAGAATCTTAACCACTTCTCGCATATCCTTCCAAGCTGCTGTACCTTGGTCAAACTTAATAGTCACTGCATGCATTTTTCATTCCCCTTTACGAATAATTTTTATTACATTACACATACTATCTGCAAGTCAGCTACACTCTTTCAAAACGGAGCTTTATCCTCCGGGCTGTTTAGGCAAATGGCAGGTAACCTAGTCAATTACCTGCCATTTTTATGTACAATCGTAATTTTTTAAGATGTTTGCTAAATGCTTCACGTATTCCCCATATGAACGCTTAAACTTTGTATAGTCTACTGTTTCGCATAACTTTACATGTACAAATCATTTATTTGCTCCTGTTCCTGCACCATAAGCAATGTGTTCTGTATCAGCAATATAAATTGTTTTCTCCCACCCTACTGCATAATGAACGAATGCTGAACGTCATGTATGAGACTCATCTTTTTGAATATTAATAGCTGGAGCTCCTGAAGTTGTCGTAAAATGTGCTACAACGCCCGCATAACACCTACACCATTACGCTATGGTTGTCTAGGTAAATCACGAATAATAAGTGTTCTATCAGCAAAAGAACTAGCAAGTACTAGAATCATAAGGAACGAGGTAATATGTTTCATTATCTTATTCATTTAGCATCAACATCCTTTTTCATAATTTTTGTGTGATCAAATAATCCACTTACTGATAACCCAATGATGATTCTTTGAAATACATTTGTCTTGATGTCTCCATCCAAAAATAAATCTCCCAGCACAACGCCAAGCGTTAAATTTAATAACAGAATGTATTTTGTTTGTAATTCAATTGTTTTTATAGTCACAACTGGAACATAATTAACTAGAAGCAAACGTTCTAGGTACCAAAACAACTTGTTTGCAATACCACTCCGTTTTACATTCCAGCACTATTCAACATTACAATTCAAGCACTTCTCAAATTAATTTTACAAACTTTCTTTAAAATGTATATTTAAAACTTATTATTTGTATGTAAACCTAGACAAGAGTACAAACTAACTCTATACCTAATAAAAAAGGAGTAACTGTATAATGGATTACAATCATTCATCAGAAAAAAAAGAACAATTATTTTTACAACTACAAAAAATGCATCAACAGCTAGAAAAGCATCAAAAAACAATTGAAACTTTAGAAAAAGAAAAGTCCAAAATGATGTCTCAAATCATGGAACATTATAAAAACCTAGACTATAAATAAAGTCTAGGTTTTATTAATTAGGCATAACCCATTCTTGATGCGAGCTTATCATCATGGCAAGCATTTCCTCTCACACTATCTGTTTTTATAATATCTTATTTACCCTCTAACAGCTTTATTAAATCTCTCTTTTAAAATTAAATACGTATGTATACAAAGAAATTTGGCACTAGAATACTTTCCAAACAATGCAATTAAAAAACAAACACAATACATAAAAATCGATGTGAAACAATTTTAAAACAACTAAAGCCTGAATAAGCATTAACGGTATGCACAGGTTATTTAGAACCAATTAACAGATTAGCAACTTCAACAATGATGAAAGAAGATTACAGAAAAAAACACAAAATTTAATGTACCTAGGGAAAAGTAAAATGATAGCCAGATTAAACCTTTATATATCAAATACACCTTTTGAATCGTTAATTTTAGGATTTAAAAGATGTATTAATAGCCAAACTATTTATTTGCGTTTTGACGGCCTAAACATTACTTTAAATTTCGATGTAATATTGTGACGAATTAGAGTCTAATATACAATTTTCAACTCCTCAACAAAATAAACGTATCCAATGTTCTTACTATCAGTGTAAAGATTGCTTATTTTATCGATTTATTAACTGCTTGATTTTCCCAATTATTATCTTCCCAAAACATATCATGGCCTAAATATACTTAAAATAATTGAATTAGTCATAAGCACTTTTCGTTATATGAAATGGATATGCTCCTGCCTATAATAAAGTATGTTACTTATTTACTTGATGTAATAAAAATTCTTAAAAAATAATCCAAATGGAAAGGAATACTTATGTATGAACTACAAAAATCGAACAAATGCAAAGCAGAAGTACAAACAATCGTTATTTTTAACAATCGCAACTATGACTTTAGGGGGCAGTATATTAGGAAACACGGCTTCTGCATTTGCTGCTGAGAATACAACAGAAAAACAGAAAGTTTCTTCCTACCCCAAAAATTCTAACACCGTTGGCAGCAACGTTTTTAAAGTCGCTGCAGATGGATCTGTAACACTGCTTAATAGCACCCCTTTTGATTCACCCACTGTAAAGGCGATTACTTTATTGGGAGGAAATTTATTAAATCAAGCTTACTTGGATGCATATAACAAAGATTTTACCGGCACTGCTAGAACTCTTGTGCTAGGTGCCACGGCACTTATTCCATATGTTGGATCATTTATTTCTCCAATAATTGGGTTACTTTGGCCAGCTAATGTAGGAACAGATATGACTGCACAGACTAAGGCACTAGTTGCACTGATAAATGAACAAATTGCAGACTATGATATAGAGACTCTTGAACAAAAAGGAAAAACATTAAAAGATTTAATGTCCAGGTTCGATGACCTACTAAATGGTAAACCGGTAACTTTTGGAGAGCAAGGAACGGTACAAGAGACCCTCCGTAATAAAGCATCCAATATTAACGATAAATTTATAGAAGTTATAAATGATTGTCAGAAACGTTCATTCAAAGCAGAAGAGCTTCCTATATACACTCTTATCGCAACCGCTCATTTACTATTTTTAAATATGATAGAACAGAATGGGCAAAGTTCTAGAATACAAATGGATGATGAAACCTATAAAGGGTATGTAGAGGATTTCAAGAGACTCCCTATAGAATACGCAAATTATATAGAGGCAACATCTAAATTGGGTAAACAAAAATTCAACAAGAAAATGGACGATACAATACACGCCGCAAAAAAACAAGCTCTTGTTGGAATCATTAGTTCTGATGAAAACACAAATTTAGAAAACCTAGAAAAAACCCGAAAGCAATGTTTAGATGAGGCAAAACTGTTACAACAAATAGGTGAAGTGTATGGTGCTGAGAAGGCTAGACAAAAGGCACAAAAAGCTTATGAGTATAAAAAGCAATATGAAGACTTAATACAAAAAAGAGGTAACTATATCCAAAATACAGCAGATAACGAGGCATTCAAGCTAGCGAAAAAAAGTATGGAAGAGCTGATGATAGATGTTAGGATACCAAACGGAAAATATATAATTCAATCCACACAAAATAGTAGCATGGTTGTAGGTATGTCTGGTAATAACATACAACTTGAGGAGAATAACGGGCAGTTAAATAATAAATTTTTTATTATTTACGATCAGGCTCGAAATTCATATGTAATTGAGACTTCAATAGAAACGGGTCTATCATCGTACATGGCTGCTAACATTGACTACAGTAATGTCAATAAGTCAGGTGTTAATGTGTATGCGATTCTATCCACTTCCTCACATGAGTATCCTGATATATTACATTGGAAACTTAAACGAGAGAGAGGAAGTAAATTTGTGTACCTAGAAAACTTGGCAAATGGTCAGGTGCTAGATGTTTCAAATGCAGGTACTGAAAAGGGAACAAATATAATAACATGGCCGTTAAAACAGCAAGGTCAAAATCAAAATCAAGGATTCGAGTTAGTCCCTACAAACTAATACAGCTTTCATAGTCTTTTATACCCATTCTGAAATCTATTCAAAAACTTCCTTTTAAAGGCATAAAAAAGCATGATGAATCAAACGAAACTGATTCGATAAATTTAGAAAGTTTTAAAAACTGGACATATTTTGTCCAGTTTTTTTCATATATTCAATCCTATCAAACTATCGAACGAAGAATATAGTTTTATACTTACTTTTGGGCATGAATTACTGTCATGCAACCACAAATTGAAGAGGGAAAGAGGAATTACCTTACCTAGTCTACTTCCCAATATAATTGATGTGTATTATTATAGATATTATCCCAATTCTCTTTTACAATTTGCATATCTGCACTAATAAAATTCATGCTAATATCAGAAGCATCTTTTATATTTTGAATAAGCGATTGTAACTTAGCTTCTAAGGTCAGCCAATTTGTATTCATAGCCTCTAAAGTATTTAATAATCCTACTGCCCCTCCATTCACTCCATTAATATAGTTAATAATATCTAATACACGATTTAATAAAATGTTCTCTCCTATCACTGGATAACCTTGTTTTTCCTCTTCTATATCTATAATAACCTGCATCGGTATACAAGCATTTTGAAGTTGTCTAGAATTAGTACCGACATTGTTCCTGAAGCCCTGCATAGTTGTTAAAAACTTCGTAACCTCTTGTTTTTGAATTGTAATATCAGATTGAATAGTTTCTAATATTTGCAGAATTCGTTCTTTATCTTTATTTTGAATTTGTTTTTGTATATCACTAAACTTTTGTTGGAAGGTGGTATTATAAGATAGAATTTGCTTTCGTATAGTTTGCATATGTGGTGCTATTTCAATGTACCATTCTTTCCCTAGACTTCCCGTATTATCTACATGTTTAGTCACAGATATTAAAATATCTGTAGGAATACGTCTATGTTCTAGACGCTTATATTGTTCCAGGGTATTATAAAACCCAGAACTTAAATCTAACATCCTACCAACTTCTAAATTTAGCATAGCTCCTGGGCTCATAATTTGGGCAAATACAGGAGTTGAATTGAAAAATGAAGATATCGCACATATACATAAAAAACAATGCACAATTATTTTTTTAACAGATGGCATGCACATCTCCTCTTTCCTATACTAATAGTTATCCCTGTGCAATTTATTATGCACAGGGATAACTATTAAACGATATCATTTACTAATCGTAATTTTTGAATACAATGTATCTGCATAAGATTTAATATTTAACCAACTATCTTTTGCTGTTTTTAAATCTTCTTTAACAAACGCAAGAGAACTTGGTGAAATTTCATCAATATTGTCCATTAATGATTTATATTTAGATCCCATTGTCGTCCACTGATCTTTTAACGTTTCTGCTGAATCAATCGCTGTATTAATTGTATCTGCAAATGTCTTAGTTTGATCACTTGCCACTTTTAACGCCGCTACTTGTAAATCTGTATCTTTTAATTGCATTGTCAATTTTGCAATTTGAGAATTCGCTTCTTTTAATTTATTATTTCCTGTCACAATAAGGGTCACTCCACCACCAATGCTCCCCGCTGCAACCGTACCTGTAATGGCTGCAAAAGGTAAGCCCACTCCACTTACAGCTAATACTACTGTAAGTACACCGAATCCTGTTCCCATAAGTGTTAAGACACCACCAGAAGCAATCATAGCAATTGCTGCACTAACTTGAGAATTATAGGCATCAATTTGTTGTTTTAGAGAAGGCATAATAGCATTTTTCCCTTCTAAAATTGTAAGCATTTGATTTGTCTTAGTTTGAAATCCGTTGGTATCTGTAATCAACTTATCACGAAAATTCTTTAAATCTAATATTAATTGATCTATTTTATCTTTATTCTGCTCTACGTTTTTATATAAACGCTGAACACCTTGTTTAGTAGTTTCCTTGTCCTTTGCATCAACAGCATCCACAATAGTTTGATAGTAATTATCAAACTTGGATCCATAATTGACAATACCTTGGTTTACATTAATTAATTCTGGCTTTAATACATCTATCCAATGTGTTGCATTCCCTTGTGCTATTTTTTGTGTATTTATAACGGCGTCCACTAAATCTTTATCTTTCTTTTCTGTAAATATATTTTTATCTAGATTAATCTGAGGAGACTTTAACAAAGTAAGAGCGTAAGCATCTAGCACTATTACATGTGAGCCCGTTTCTTGTAATGCTTTTTGTAATCCTTCTGGCCCTAAATACTTATCTGGTAAGTTAGGTTGTTTTTCATTCTTCATCGTTACTTCTTTTGTTTCAGACGCAAACACATAAGAAGGCATAATACTTGCTGTAGATAAAGTTGTAACCAACGCAGCACATGTCATTAATTTAACAGGTATTTTTTTCATAAATATCCTCCCTTTTGAGCTATAAATAATTTATATACTTATTCCAAGTGTTTTCTATTGATAGGAAATATCCGTAATAACCTTTTCTTGTTGCTTAGCTTGAGCAGCCAAATCGTCTACCCTTTTTTTAATTTGCACTAAATTATTTTGCAATACAGAGCTATCCGGATTAATTTTATTTACATACTGCTGTAGTTCAGTAAAATTATTTTTTAATTCAAACCAATTGTCGTCAAAGCCCTCCAGACTCTCTTTTCCCTTGGTTACATTCTCCTTAAATGCGTTCACTTGTCCTACTAAAAGTGTTAAAGCCGCTGCATCTGCTTTCGTGGTTGTTAATTTTTGCGTGATTTCTTGTAATTCTTTACGTTTTTCCTCTAATTTTTTTGCAGCAAACCCTACTGTCACACCTCCACCTATAAGTCCACCTGTTCCACCGACTATTCCACCTAATGCAGGTGCAATACTACCCAGTGCAGGTACAACAACCGCAGCTCCAACCCCTCCTGTTGCAACAGTTGTTGTAAATAAAACAATAGTCCCAAAAACAATTGCTCCTATTCCAGCTACCATACCAATGGTCCCACCTACAATTATTCCAATTTGAGATTTGATATCACCATTAATTGCTTCAATTTGCTTTGTTAATTGTTCAACTTCTCCATTTTTATTTGCTAAAGATGTTGTCGCTGCAGCAGCGGCATTCATAAAATTTTCTGCATCAACATTAAAATTCCGTTGGAATTTTTGTAAATCTAATGACATCTTTTCAATTTGATTTTGATGCTTATTCAAACTCTCTTGCAATTTTGTAATGCCCATAACAAAATCTATTTTAGCTTGATCATCCGTACTTATTTTGGAAGATAGTTCAATTAATTTGTCATAATATATTTGAAATTTTTGCTGAAATGAGATAGATTGCTGATTTGCATCAATAAAACTTGGTTGAACGGTATCCAACCAATCACGGGCATGTTGCTTCGCCTTTTCTTGGTATGATTTCAAGTTTGGCATAGCCTCAATTGCTACCGTAGGTTGCTTTAATAATGTTAATGCATATGTCTTTAATAAAATGCTCTGTGTTCCTAAATTTTGTAGTGTTGGAGAAACCAAAATATTACTTGTATTTAAACTTTGGTTTTCCGTTTGTTTTTTTTCAGCTGCGCATGCTGGTAATGGTAAAACTTGACTTGCCATCATGGCTGTAATAACACACCCTGTAATTATTGGTAATTTTTTCATGAAACCTCCCCTTCCCATTATCAGATAACAAACTTATTACTAAGTAAAGGAAAATCTATATTGGACCTCTACTTTAGATATAAATTCACCTACAATAAAATGCTTCAAGCATCATATTTCAAGTCAAATTTATATAAATAAATGTACAATAAATAAAAAGTATTAATTATCAATTAAGTAATTTGCTAAGTTGATTTTTAGACGGTTTTGACTTCCAAAACACTGAAAACACCTATCTACACTATCCTTTGGACTATCTCCTTTTAGTTAGTTGCTAACAATATTGATATATTGTATAAAATTAAAAATTCAAGTGCCTTTTTTATAATTTATAGGGTTAAAAAGTGAAGGAAATGAATAAAATAAACAAGAATACAAATTGTACATAGTGTACACTATGTACAATTTCAATGTTTAAGTTTATACTGGAGGTGAAAGGGGAGATGATTATGCAAGCTGTTCTTAACGCTACTGATGTTCGCAAAAATTGGAGCGAATTCATCGATGGTGTAGTTCAACAAAACAAACCACAATTTGTTTCTAGAAACAATAAAGAACCATTTTTAAGTCTCAATATGCACCAGGCTAAAATGGCCTTTTCTACTTACACTTTCACTTTAAAATATGTACTTGAAGATGATGATTCAATCACAGCCGAATTAAAGGATTTCGATTTATTTGTTAATGCAAAATCAGAAGACGCGGCTATTCGTGATTTAGCTGTCGAATTAATTGAATATGCACAAGACTACTCTGATAATATTCAACTATACTATAATGCCCCAAACCGTCGTGAACACTTTCCATTTATTATGAACGTTCTATTGCAAGATGATTTAGATGGGGTTACTCGCTTAATCCATGCCGACATTTAAAGAATTAAAGCGCTTTTGTGAAAAAGATGGATGGGAATGCTATAAAGACACCGATCACTATTTTTATAGAAAGATTATGTCAGACGGGACGATTAAACGTACTAAGGTTAGTAAAGGCACCGGGGAAATTAAGCATCATTTATGGAGAAAAATTTTAAAGCAACAACTTCAAGTTTCTTTAGAATATTTCAATGATCATATTTAAAAAAAGAGTGTTGGGAAACCCTTTAGGGTTCCCAACATTCTGCAATCCTTTTTAATTTTAGTAAATGAAAACAATATAAAATAATAAATTTTAGAAAAACAGCCCTCCACCAGACCTTTTTTGGTTAGGTGAAGGGCTATTTTTTTCATGTTTT
>NZ_JBPWGY010000026.1:0-27828 GCF_051780025.1 Bacillus cereus group sp. BceL062
TTGTCCCAAATGATCCTTACTTTCATTATCTAGGAATATCCTCGGACGTCCAAGAAAATATAGATTAAATATGTCCGACAAAAAGTAATTAAACATAATATACGAGGTGGTGATATAGTGGCGATTACACAGAGGGAATTAAAAAAAGAAAAAGATATGGTAGCAAACCTATTAAGAGCCAATGGTCAGGATTATAACCATTGGCTTCATTTACATCATCAGAAATACATTGAAGAAAATCAAGATTTAGTAATGAAAGCTTTACAAGCTTATAAGGCAACATCAACAGAAGTAAAAGAAGTGAAAGAAGACAGCAAGGCGAATGAGTCAAGTCAGCTTAGTAACGTATAAGCATCTAAAAATGAAAAGGGAGTGAATGTATATGTTGGAAACAATAGCTCAAATGTTAGTGTTAGGTGATGCGATGGATGGTCTAATTAATACGGGGAATTCATTTATTACATGGATGCAAAGAGGGGCGATGGTTAGTACAGCGATTGTATTTTGCTGGGGCGCTTATCTATTAATTTGGGGCGGTGAACGAGGAAGACATAAATGTATTTGGTGGTTTCTTGGTGGGGCAGCCGGGCTCGTTATTGTAATGGGATGCCAATACTTAGCAGAGAGCGTAAATAGTAATGTAAAATTTGGTCAAATCTTATTCCCGTTTTTCTGGATGAAATAGTGAAAAATATAATTAAGGCAATGAGGAGGCTATGCAAAGGGTATGGCTTTTTTTGTTGCCTTTTTTTATTAGAATTTGAATTTTATAGAAAAAGAGAGGGGTTTTGATGTCTTTAATTATTAAATTTGATAAGGATCACTATTTTACATTTATCAAAAAAACATGTGAAGAGTTTGAAGTGCCTAAAGATTTATATTTGAATTGGATGGAGAAAATGAATGGCGATAAAATTGTAGTTAGCCCAACATTCGGTCAGAATGGATTCCCTTTTCGTCTCCAAAAATATGAAGAGGGGAGTTTAGAAACAAGCGTTATCGCAATTCAATTTAATACATTCAATTTTCATGATCTTACTATCTTATGGGAATATCGAAAATTTGGATATCCAGAAGGTAAACTTTATGCGATCGAAGGAAAACGAAAATATTTAAATAAAGATGAATTAGTGTTTTACATTAGTCAAGGATACAAATGGACTGAAAAACTCAATCCACCAATAGCTATAAACTTTTCGCTTGCGAAGAAAGGTATATTTTATTCATCATATAAAGATTTTAAATAAAGTTTGATTTGGAACGTTGTATATTTGAGTGAATTTAATACAATTCGAATTTGATACAAAAAGGAGGCTGGATTATGGGGTTTATCGTACAGTCCTTTAAAGAATTTTATAGTAATCCAGTAGGATTCTACTTGATCGTGGCACTGATAGCTATGTTAGTATTTACTGTTTGTTATTTTATTTTCATGTGTATGGTGTCAACTGAGCGAGCTTTTGATTTTTTAGGCAGGTTGTTAAGAGACCTTTTACCATTAGCGTTTTTATTTGCTGTCTTCCTTGTATTAGGTTCTTTTTTGTACTATGCATTTTGAGATCAATCGAAATAAAAGTAAATATAAATCAAATGGAAGAAAGGAGAAGCCATGTTTGTCATTTTTAAGAGTAGCAATGGAACAGAAATTGAGTCGGGTAAGCAATATTCGTTTCATGAAGCTTATATCTTAACGAAGCGATTAGAACGAGTTTATAGAGAGGCAGGGCGACAAGAACATATTGATTTCGATTTGTTAGATGATTATTCCAATGAAATTTATAACGGTACGTTATCACTTGGTTCGAGATATGCAGATCATATTTTTGATCACATTTCTAAAAAAATGAATGTGATGCAATTAGATCCAGAACAAGAGGAACAAAAAAAGGAGCTGTTAGAAACGCTAGAAAGGGAAATCAATGATTCTCCTTTTCATGAAGAATATGAATATCAAGAAGAATTACCAGTAAGGAAGGAAGAACCATCTTCTGGTCCATCGAATGAAATAGAGCCACAAGTAAAGCCTGGAAAGGAAAATAGAAAAGGATTTAAGATTATTGCGAGTGTTATAGGGAGCATGGTGTTAATTGGAGCGGGTGCCATATTTGCCTTTAAGCTATTCTCTTCCGATCCAGTTTCGAGTGCAAATGCTGGTTCTGAACAATATGTAGTAAAAGGATTACAACAGGCAGCCATTCAACAGTATGGAGAAGCCGTTAAATACTTCGATAAGGTCAATTACACAGAATTAGATAAAGATAGTCAGAAGGCAGTTTTATTTACTTATTTATTAAATGGAAAGGCAAATAAGGCATTACAATATGAGCCGAAATTTGCAGAAAGTGTGATTGCTTATTTTATTGGGATAGACAACATGAATAAAATCAATGAAATTGATGTCAAAAATGATGTAATCGACTTTGAAAAAGCAGCACTTAATAAGAAATATGAGAAGGTAATTAAGCTTAAAGGGAAAGTCAATATGGACGGTAGACGTGAAAAACTCATTGTTGAAGCTTTTGTAAATCTAAAAAAATATGAAGATTGTTATTCTTTTGCCAAAACGCAAGGAAATAAAAACGTAATGAAAGAGGTCAAAGAATTAGAGAAACGGAATATTCAACAATCTACGATAAGTGAAGAAGAAAAGAAAGCTAAGATTGAAAAAATTGATAAAGATATACAGAACATCTAAGGGAGAAAGAATAACATGCCTTTAAATTATGAGAATCTGTACAAAAAAATGGGAATTGTTTTTCTTGGTGGTTCATTGATATTAAGTACGACTGGTTGCAGTTGGTTTGGGAGTAAGGAATCATCAAAAAGTAAAACAGCTATTACAAAAAAGGTAGATAAGAATAAACCGGATGAAAAGAAAGGAGATCTGAACAAACATGATTTTGAAGCAATTACAGAGAATGCAATTCAAAGTAAAGATAATGAAGTTGCTTATGTACTAGAAGAGCTGGATAAATCAAAGATTAATTTTAAAGAAAAATCTATTGTAAGTAATCTTCAAAATGGGGATGAAACCACTTCTCGTGTTCTAGCACTCTTTGATAAGGAAACAACAGATAAAACACTTCAAGATACAACAAAAGATAATGTGATTGCAGCTATTACCGATAATAAGCCACAAGTCAGCGTGAATGGAGATCATTTTGCATTTGGCGATCAAAATATTGATTCTTCAGTAGCGAGTATAGGAGATATTCTTCCATCAGAGAAGAAACCAGATGCAATTGTGAACCCACCAATTATAACGGAGGGTGAGAATGGTAATACGGAAAATACAGGGCCAGAAAAACCAAAGCCACCGACAGATCCGGAAAAACCAACAGATCCAGAGAAACCGACAGAACCGGAAAAACCAACAGATCCAGGTAAACCAACAGAACCAGAGAAGCCAACAGAACCAGAAAAACCAACAGAACCAGAAAAACCAACAGAACCAGAGAAACCAACAGAACCAGAGAAGCCAACAGAACCAGAGAAACCAACAGAACCAGAGAAACCAACAGAACCAGAGAAACCAACAGATCCGGAGAAACCAACAGATCCAGAAAAACCAACAGAACCAGAAAAACCAACAGAACCAGAGAAACCAACAGATCCGGAGAAACCAACAGATCCGGAGAAACCAACAGATCCAGAAAAACCAACAGATCCAGGTAAACCAACAGAACCAGAGAAGCCAACAGAACCGGAAAAACCAACAGAACCAGAGAAACCAACAGAACCAGAGAAACCGACAGAACCGGAAAAACCAACAAATCCAGAGAAGCCAACAGAACCGGAAAAGCCAACAAATCCAGAGAAACCAACGAATCAAGAAAAGCCAGTTTTGAAACAAAATGAAAAGATGGTAGCGAGTAAATAAAGAAAAAAACAACTGATATTGCCAAAAAGGTACTCATAAAAAGAGTACCTTTTTAATTTGAAGCTAGATTGAACAGAGGTGATACTTTGATATGTATAGTGAAAAGATATCAATCAAATATAAATTAGCTGAAAAAGAAGTACTCATTCCATTGAGTGCTTTTTTGTTTGTTGGAATGTTTTTGATCGCTAATTTTTTACTCAACCTATCTTTAGAACTGATAGAAACAACATTTAGTGATTTATTACACCCAAAACCATTTCATATGGAGGTAGGATTTCTTTTTCAGATGCCAATTGCAGAGCATCCAATTTACTATTTGCTTGTTTTCCTTGTAGTGATTGGAACTATAGCGAGAACAGTGTACAAATTGAAATCTTCCTTTAAAAACTTAAATAATCATCAGAAAGGATCTAGTCGTTTTACAACAGTTGAAGAGCTGAAAAAGCAGTATCGAGCTGTACCGGATCGAGAGGAATCATTTAAAGGTGGCGGTGGTGTTGTTATTTCACGATTAGGTGAAAAGGTATTTATTGATGATAGTCCGGTAAACAATTTAATCATTGGTACAACACGCTCTGGTAAAGGGGAAACCTTTGTATTTCCTACAATTGATGTCTATTCTAGGGCGGAACATAAACCATCCCTAATTTTTAATGATCCAAAAGGTGAGATCTTCAGTGCATCGAAAGAAACGCTGGAAGAGCGAGGGTATCATATTGAAGTTTTGAACTTGTTAAAGCCACTGGATTCCATGAGTTATAACTTATTGCAGCTTGTCAAAGATGCTTATAAAGATGGGGATTATTCAACGGCACAGGCACTATGTAAGACACTCTCACACACTTTATATTACAACCCGAATGTTAAAGATCCTTTTTGGCAAGATTGTGCAATGAGCTTATGTAATGCCATGGTCTTAGCTATAACAGATAAATGTATTGCAGAAGGAACAGAAGAAAAAATAACGATGTATGCAGTAGCTAACATGTTATCAGAACTTGGCTCGAAAGAAATAATAATAGATCCAAATGAACCGCCTAAAAATGCTTTAGATTTATATTTTGAGAGTTTACCATCAGACAGTGTTGCGAAAATGCAATATGCAACTTCAAATTTCTCAAAAGGGCAAGCAAGAGGGGGCATTTTCACCCAAACAATGAATGGACTCTCTATTTTTACATTTGATGAAATCGCTAAAATGACGGCGAAAAATAGTGTGAATTTAAAACGTGTAGGGTTTGGAAAAACGATAAAAGGAAAAGTAACACCTCGAAAACGAGTAGAAATTATATTTCCGGATGGCTCAAAGGAGTCTATTAAGGCAGATATTACAGGACGTTTTACATTAGATTTCAAACAAGGAATACAAGTTGGAGATACCATTCAATGTAATGAAAAGGAAAATCCTCAAACGAAAACATCTATTTCCATTACAAAAATAGATGAAAAAACGGGCCATACAGAATTTAAAGTAATAGAAGACAATGAAGATATGAAAATAACAAAAGTGAATTATTTTAATAAACCAGTTGCTATTTTTATGATTACGCCAGACTTTGATTCTTCGAATCATGTGATTGCTTCTATTTTCGTAAGACAACTTTATTTCATATTGGCTAAGGGTGCATCCCTTGCCCGTGGTGGGAAATGTCACCGTGAGGTGGTTTTTATCTTAGATGAGTTTGGAAATATGCCGAGTATTGAAGGAATGGCAAATATTATTACGGTTTGTCTTGGTAGAAATGTTCGCTTTAACCTTATAATCCAGGCATATGCACAATTGAAAAATAAGTATGGTGAGGATGCAGATACGATTGATGGAAACTGTGGGAATACCATCTACATTCTAACGAACGATCAAGAAACCGCTGAAAAAGTGTCCAAAAAACTAGGGAATCAGACAATTAACCTACCTTCCCGAAGTGGAAAAGGTCTTTCTACTGATAAAAATAAAACGGAAGGTCTAGACCAACGACCATTGTTAACATCAAATGAACTTATGAATTTTAAAGAAGGAGAAAGTGCCGTTATTCGTGTCATAAAACGTCAGGATAATAACAGAAAACGGATCAGACCTCGTCCGATTTATAATACGGGGGAAACAGCCCTAAAATACAGATGGGAGTACTTAGGAGTAGAGTTCGATACAGATAAATCTATTTTAGATATAGACATTGATTCTCTACATGATGATGTAAATCCAAAATTACTTATTGTAGATTTTCTAGGACAGAGAAAAGCAGAACAAATTGAGAAAAAAACATCAGAACCAGAACAAGTACAAGAAGCTTCTTCTCAAATAGAGACACCGCATCCAGTAGAAGAACCAACAATGATGGGAATTGATGAAGAGATTCCGGAAGAGGCGTTTCAGCAGGAAGATAGCCCGTTTAATTCCCTCTCTATTGAAAATTGGAAAGAAAAAACGGTTAATGAATTTTTCGAATCTGATTTAGCGGTTTTGAAATTAGTTGATAAGTTCTTTTTAGCGCAATTAGGTAAATCAATAGATGAGGTTGAAAATCAAGAAATGGGCGAGTTTTACAGTGAATTTCAAATGTTAACTCACAATGACCACATCGACAAAAGTGTTTATCAAGCAGTCGAAAACAAGATTAATCGAATCTTGCGTGACTTAGAAGAAAAAGAACAAGTAACAAGTTAGAAAGCACTCAAATGATTGAGTGCTTTTTTGAATCCAAATATAAAGGAGGAAGAGGGAATGTGTGTACCGACAATCACGGATAAAATGCAATTGATTTTAGATAGTTACTTGCCATTGGTAACAGAAGAAAATGAGGTCATTCTTGGTCTAGAAGATGCGGTTCTTTTCCTTTCAGTAGATCAGGAACAAAAAGGGAAATTGATTATTCGTATCGACAGACTAAATGAGAGAGTGAATTGGACAGCAAAAGAAGTATTAGGGCAGTAATAAGCATGAGAGGAGGGTAAATGGTGAAAGATGAAGAGATTTTAAAAACTATAGAAGCATTCTCGGATTATCTTCAAGTAGGAGACATCGTGAATTATGTATTGCGTTGGTTAGGATGGTTCCTAATTGTAGGCTTATCTTTAGTTGTAGATGCTTTAGAGGGTGTGACAGATGCCATACTGAGGATTAAAGGATTCTTTAATTCACCAGAAATACAAAATTTTGTTGATATGTTATATCCATTGTTTGTCGTTCTTTTAGCCATATCGTTTTTATATATTGGCTACATGTTCATTATGAACAAACAAATGAACCGTTCTCAAATTATCATCAATATTTTTGTAACACTGAGTGTACTTTGTTTATTAAGTACTGGTATGACAAAGGTTGATAAGTTCACCGATGATGCCATAGCAGTTGTAAAATCAGAACAAAAAGGTTCCTTAAGTGATGAAATTATTAAGAAGAACATAACAGATATAGCAGTAATAGATGAGAATAAATGGAAAAAGAAAGAAGACATGAATCCGAAGAATCATATTCCAGAAAAAAACATCAGGCAGATAGATATTACTGAAAAAATAGATAAAGATTTTGAATTTGCAAAGGATAAAAAGTTATCAGATGATGGACAGGAAATTTTGAAAAATAAAAGAGTAATGGATGGGATGGGAGTTGCATCTTTAGCTGAATTAAAAGATGGATGGTTTGATTTCTTCCCAGAAAAGTATTATCGCTGGCATTGGAATTTCTGGAATATATTCTTTACTTTACTGATAACAGGATTAACGTTGTTATTGGTAAGTATTAAGTTAGCTAGATTATTTTATGAATTGGCATTTAACTACTTGTTAGCGAACATATTAGCACCAGCCGATGTTGCGAATGGTCAAAAGTTAAAGGCTGTATTATCTAATATCCTCAATATATTTATAGCAACGATTATGATATTCCTATCTTTGAAGCTATATATAATGGGAACAGCGTTTCTCCATGACAAATTAAATGGTGTGCCGTATCTGATTACATTAGCCGCATTTAGTATGGCAGTACTAGATGGTCCGGCAGTCGTAGAAAGGTTATTCGGTATAGATATTGGATTAAAGAGTAGTTGGGGCATGTTAGTAGGTGGTTACGCACTTGGTAAAGGAATCGCTGGTCTTGCAAGTTCAAAACCAATGAAGGGTCTAGGAAATATGATTGGAAAAGGAGCGAAAGGTGCAGCGCAAGGAACTGGTGTTGCAGCGGCTAAAACCGCAAGTGCGGCAGCGATGGCAACAGGTGGAATGGCTGGTATCATAAGTGGCTTGAAAAATGGAAATGAATCTGAAAATAAAGATTCATTGCAAGATCAAATGAAAAAAGCTGGTGAGAAGAAAGCAAATGGAAATGATGTAGCAAATAAGGAAAAAGATAAAAAGAATGGTGGTACGCCATCTATTCAAGAAGACATGAAAAAAGGGGGAAACGAAAACCCAGGGATAGCGAATGGGCAAGAATCGGGAACAACAAGTCTTCAAGATGAAATGAAAGAAGCTGGAAAATCAAATGGAGCAAGTGAAGGAAGTCAAACACCAGGAGGCGTAAGACAAGGAGCAAGTGAAGGAGGTCAAACATCAGGAGGCGTAAGACAAGGAGCAAGTGAAGGAAGTCAAACACCAGGAAGCGTAAGGCAAGGAGCAAGTGAAGGAAGTCAAACACCAGGAGGCGTAAGACAAGGAGCAAGTGAAGGAAGTCAAACACCAGGAAGCGTAAGACAAGGAGCAAGTGAAGGAAGTCAAACACCAGGAAGCGTAAGACAAGGAGCAAGTGAAGGAAGTCAAACACCAGGAGGCGTAAGACAAGGAGCAAGTGAAGGAAGTCAAACACCAGGAACAGTATCAAGCGGAAGTAGCCCGGCACCAATGGAAACATCAAGACCAGTACCAAGTGGAGGAAGCCCGGCACCAATGGAAACATCAAGACCAGTACCAAGTGGAGGAAGCCCGGCACCAATGGAAACATCAAGATCAGTACCAAGTGGAGGAAGCCCGGCACCAATGGAAACACCAAGATCAGTACCAAGTGGAGGAAGCCCGGCACCAGTAGAAACATCAAGACCAGTACCAAGTGGAGGAAGCCCGGCACCAATGGAAACACCAAGATCAGTACCAAGTGGAGGAAGCCCGGTACCAATGGAAACATCAAGACCAGCACCAAGCGGAAGTAGCCCGGCACCAATGGAAACACCAAGATCAGTACCAAGTGGAGGAAGCCCGGTATCAGCTGACAGCGTAACGGTGACACATAGTAGCCCAATTATTCCTTATGAAAGCGATAAAGAAGTGGCAGCAAGTAGAAGTCAGGAAACACGGACATTAGGACAATATACAACTGATAAAGTTAAAAATACAACATCATCCGTGAAACAAAAGGTAAGAGGAGTACAAGAACGCATTCATAATTCTGAAACGGTACAGAATACAAAGCGTTTTTATCAGATGGGGCAAAACACGGGTAAAAGTTGGAGAGATATTGTAAACAAAAATAAAAATAATACAGATAAAAAATAAGCGTACGATTACGCTTATTTTTTATTGTCGAAAAGGAGGGAATCCCGATGAGAAGCTATCGGATTCCGAAGGAAATCAGTACAGAATTACGGATTAATAAAGTGCTTTATTTAATAGATTTCTTTTTATTAATTGGCTTATTAGTTGTAACGATGATTCTTAGGAATTTTGTACATGATTCCTTTCAATTACCATTTGTTATTTTCATGGCAGTTATTGCAATTATCATGATTTGGAGACCAAGTACGAATCCTCAAAAACGAATGTATGAAGTATTGATTATTACATTGCTAAGAAGAAAAGGTGCATATTGCGCCATTGATAACGATCAATAAGGGAGGGATCAGATATGGCGTTATTCAGCGAAAAAGATGTAGAGAAAGAAGAGCCAAAACAACTAGAAAGACCGAAGAAAAATGCATTTCGATTTAACGAAAAAAATGTAAAAGAATCAATTTCTGAACCAAAAGAAATTGTGAAAGTGGTACCCAACAAAAAGAAAGAAGAAAAACCAAAGGTAGAACCAAAAGTAAAAAAACAGAAAAAAGAAAAGCCAAAGAAAGACGTTTCGAAAAAGAAAAATCCAAAACTTTTAGGTTTTTTATCTAGAAAAAAGAAAGAAGCACCACCAAAGGTAAAGAAAAGTATTGCAGAAATTATGCAAATTGTAGATATGACAGAGGATGGCATATTTGAACTGAAAAATGAGGAGTTTTTAGAAATTCTTCAAGTGGAAGGTGACGATATGTTCTCTAAAAATAGCGACGAGCAAGCATTTGTTATTTTCTCACATGCTTATTTTTATCAAGCCTACAAACAGTCCATTAAACTCGTTTTTTTAAACTTTCCATGTCAAACAACTGAACAACAACGTTATATAGAGAAGAAAATTAAAGAATGTACCAGCCCTTTGTATGAACGGATTTTAAATCAGAAGTTAAAAGAACTGCAGTTTTTAGAATGGGGCAGAACAAATCGGGAAGCCTTCTTATTTATTTACGGAGAAACGGAATTAATCGTAAAAGAACGTGTGGATGCAGCAAAGCGATATATCAAACGTTCTACTGAACTATTAGAGGTTGATGAAGAGAAAAAGTTAGAGCTTATGTTTAAATTGTTTAATCAAAATGCAAAATTAGGAACGAAAAATATATGGTAGTAAGGGGGAAATAATATGTTTGCGTTCAAAAGTAAAAAATCCAAAAAGGAAAAACAAGAGGAACTAAAAAAGAAGAAAGGTTATAACCCTTATTTAGTGACTAGAGTTCAGCCACAAGGGGGAATTAGTTTTAAAGAAAGTTATTTTCAAACAGGTGATGGATTAGGTACTTGTGTTCATGTTTTTGACTTTCCAACTGAGGTAAATGATTTTTGGTTAGAGCAAATTATGAATATGCCAAATGTGATCACAACATTAGATGTCATGAGTGATGACCGAAAAAAAGTTGTTGAATCAATTAATAAATCCATGAGTGAACAAAGTGTGCGACATGATACAGCAAAGGATAATATAGATCGAATTGATGCGAAAAATGAATTTTTAGAGCTGGAAGCTCTCTATACGGATTTGAAACAAGGTGAGGTCATGAAACGTATTCACATTCGTATTTATGTTTCCGCTAGAACAATAGATGAGCTAGAAAAACAAGTAAAAGAGATCCTGGAAACATTAGAATCTTATAACTTTCGAGGAGCTGTCTTTTTAAATGAACAAGAGTATGAATGGGATGCACTCGTAACGAGCTTTGATACACAAAAAAATTATGTGAACCGAAGAAAAGGGAAAGAAATTCCGGCAGTCAGTTTGGCTGGTGGGTGTCCGTTTCATTATTCTTATTTACACGATCCATACGGTACGTATTATGGAACAACGAAAACAAAAGGCAATGTTATTTTTGATATCTTCCATAAAGACAATCAAAGAAAGAGTTATAACGGTGTAATGATTGGAAAGTCTGGTGCGGGAAAATCAACATTGTTAAAAAAGAAAACGGTGGATTATGCAAGTAAGGGTCACTTTGTTCGGGTATTTGATGTTGTAGAAGAGTTTACAGATACGGTAGAAGAGCTAGGTGGAAAGACAATTGCGTTAGATGGATCACAAGGTCAGATTAACCCACTTCAAGTATATAAGACAGCAGAAAGTGAGGAAGTTAGTTTTACCCAGCATTTATCTAAACTGACAATTATTTATCGGTTCATTGCGCCGGAAGCAAAAGATGATGAAATTAAAGAATATGAAAATTTACTTCGTAAATTATATATTCGTATGGAGTTATGGAATGATGAAAAAGGAGCGAAAAATGAAATTACAACAAGAAAATCAAATGAATATCCGATTTTCTCTGACTTTTTAAGGTTTGTTCGCAAAGAATTATATCAAGATGTAAAAGCTAAAAAGCATCATGATAATTTAGGAGACAGTAGAATTCATCGTTTAGAATTAATTGAATTAAATCTTACGAATTTAGTAGAAGCATATGCAGAATTATTTGATGGGCCTACTACCATTGAAGATTTCAAGAAAGAACAGGTTGTATCTTTTTCTTTACGGAATATATCCAGTTTTAAACCAGAGGTATTCCAGGCACAGATCTTTAATGTGTTAAATCTCCTTTGGAATGAAATGATTTCAAATGGTGCGCCTCAATTAAAAGCCTTTAACAAAAAGCAACTTGCTTTTGAAGATGTAACTCGTTATTTCATTATTATTGACGAGGCGCATCATATCATAAACACGAAAAAAGAAAGCGCTCATGCGCTACAATTTTTAACGAAACTTAGCCGAGAAGATCGAAAATATTTTGCAGGTCTTTTATATGCAAGTCATACGATTCGAGATTTTGTACCAGAAGGATCTTCACAAGAAATGATTGATGAAATTAAAAAGCTTTTTGAACTTACACAGTACAAATTTATTATGCAGCAAGATAATAACAGTTTAGATATGTTACGAAAAGTATTTGCAGGACAGTTAAGTGAAAGTGAAATTGCAGCGATTCCACATTTACCAACAGGGGATGTCATTTTAAGTATTGGGGCTGTAAAAAACATTCACTTCCATGTAGAAGTAACAGATGAAGAATTGATGTTATTCGGGGGAGGTGCTTAATACTATGCATCTAGTTTTAAAGGTTATACCAAAGAAATGGCTCATCACTTTAGCACTACTTGTGATGGGTCTTTTTTCTTTTCTTTTACTTGGAATCTTAAGCATTTTTATTGCAGCGATGGGGAGCGATAGCGGAACAGACGCAGGTGATATTACGTATACAGGTGAAGGGCAAGTCATGAATGTTTCGCCTGAAGTTCTAAAATGGGAACCTACGATTCGGAAGCATGCGAAAGCCTTTGGGGTGGAACCGTTTGTCGCTTTAATGCTTGCTCAAATGATGCAAGAAAGCGGAGGGCGTGGCAGCGATCCAATGCAGAGTTCCGAAGGCGCATTTAATACGAAGTATTGTAAATCACCAAACTGTATTACAGATCCAGATTACAGTATTTGGGCAGGTGTACAGGAGTTTAAACATGCGATAGAAAGAGCTGGAGTAACGAGTCCAGGGGACATGGATCATATCAAAACAGCCCTTCAAGCCTACAATTTCGGGACAGGATTTTTTGATTTTGTTGGCGCAAATGGTGGCAAGTATACGAAAGAATTAGCAATTAAATTTTCACAACAACAGTATCAAAAAGTAAAACATACCGGAATGTATCATTGCCTTAGACCAGAAGCCGTACCATATCAAGCGTGCTATGGCGATATTGTGCGCCCGTAAAGGGAATAAGAGAACATGGTGATTGCAAATCATTAGGTCTTCCCTAAGTGACCTAGCATCACTTGACTAACCTTGGAGGGAAACTGAAGGGGGACAACAGCATGTCAAGAAAGCCGTAAGTTGATTAATCATCGAATCACGACTGAACGGCAAGATGTGAAGTATGGATAAGGATGAAAGCTATACTGCTTGAACGATAGCACAAGGAAGGCTACCGTAACTCATTTCGGAAGATGGTTATATACGGAATGTGGTAGATGACATAGCGATAAGGGTGTCGTCGCTATGTATAGGGACATTTACTATCCTCCACTATACGTGGAAACGTGTGAAAGTCGTATCCGAAACCATATGTGCAAGTCTCTTGTCTCCTAAACGGGGATTACCTAAGTTGGAATGCCAGAAGGCTATTGAGGATGACTTCAAGGCTCTACCAAGAAGTGTGGCTCATGAATATCTAATACGGTAACGGAGCCTTCATAGTAGTCCGAGCTAGGGAAAGCCTAGTGCATGGCGAAGGAAGGCAGTCTGTCCGCTTAAAAATGAAATTGGGGAGGTGCGAAAGGCATCATGCAAAGTCCAAAAGTAGTATTAAGCAACCTGCAAAAACAGAGTCAGAAGGAAGACTATAAATTCCGACGACTCTATCGAAATTTGTATAATCCAGAGTTCTATTTCATGGCGTATGACAATCTTAGTAAAAATGATGGTGCACTCACAATGGGTGTAGATAAACGTTCTATCGATGGATTTTCAATAGAAATTATTGAAGAACTTATAGAAACTCTTAAGCAACGGACATATCAACCGTTTCCATCAAAAAGAGTATATATCCCTAAGAAAAACGGAAAGAAAAGACCATTGGGTATACCTAGTTTTGCGGATAAATTGGTGCAAGAAGTTGTGAGAATGGTATTGGAAGCTATATATGAACCAACGTTCTCCATATCATCACATGCTTATCAAAAAGGTAAAAGCTGTCACACGGCACTTCAAGAAATCCAAAGAACGTTTACTGGTAGCAAATGGTTTATTGAAGGGGATATTAAAGGTTTTTTCGATAACATAAATCATCATACTCTAATTGGCATCCTAAGAAAACGTATTGAAGATGAGGCATTTATTGAACTGATATGGAAATTTCTTCGTGCTGGATACATGGAAGAGTGGAAATTTCATAATACCTTTAGCGGTGCACCGCAAGGTGGTATTATCAGTCCACTTCTTTCGAATATCTATTTAAACGAACTGGACCAATACATGATGGATTTTATACAAAAATTCAATCAAGGAAAGAAACGTAAAATAAATCCAGATTACGAAAGAAAATATACTCAAATGAGAAAAGCGATTCGGAAGTATAAAATTGCATTAGAAAATGAACAAATGGGAGAAGCGGAGCAACATTTAGAACAAGCTAAAGCATTAAAGAAGGAATTAAGCTCAATTCCATATAGCAATCCGATGGACTCAAATTATAAACGTCTTACTTATGTCAGATACGCTGATGATTTTCTAATTGGTGTTATTGGTTCAAAGTATGACGCTAAAAATATTAAGGAAACACTGACTGAGTATCTAATGGAGACACTTCAATTGGAATTGTCACAAGAGAAAACGCTTATAACCCATGCTTCCAAAAAATATGCAGGATTTCTCGGTTATAACATTCGTGTTTTTAGAGGAAGTGGACCTCGAAAAGATGCGATTGGCAGAGTATGTAGATACCTTAATGGAAAAGTTCAGTTGAAAATGCCTCACGAAGCTTGGGTTAACAAGTTGAAGAAATACCAAGCTATCAAAATGAGTGCCGATGGCACATGGATGCCAAAAGATAGAGGGTACTTCCTTCATAGTGAAGATTTAGAGATTGTCGCTCAATATAACAGTGAAATAAGAGGGTTATACAACTATTATCGGCTAGCAGAAAACGTGAGTAATCATATGCATCGATTTGCTTACTTTATGTATTACTCTATGCTGAAAACATTTGCATCTAAGTATAGAGTTAAAACAAAAGAGATTCGAAAACGATATGAGAAAAATAAGCGATTTACTGTCACATATAAAACATCTCGAGGAGAAAAACAAACATATTTCATTGAACGTAGTTTTCCAAGAGAGAAAAGGTCAAAAGAAGCGAATCTAGACCTAATTCCAGATACAAAATATGTGTTAAGTGAAACGAGACTTTCTGATCGAATCAAAGCAGAACGATGTGAATTGTGTGGGAAAACCAACACCATAATTCATATGCATCACGTAAAAAGGTTGAAAGACATTAAAAATAAGCCGAGTAAATCCTTCCTAGAGCAACGCATGGTTTCAAGGAATCGTAAGACCATAGCGTTATGTAAGGAGTGCCACGTTAAAAGGCACAAAGGAGAAGTATAAGCAGGAGACAGATGGAGAGCCGGATACATTGAGAGATGTAAGTCCGGTTCGGAGAGGAGCATTTGGAAACCTATCACAGCAATGTGAAAAGGCGCTGGGTGCTTACTCTACTTGTACGTTGACGCAGTTTTAAAATATTATCAGCCAGGTTCTGTCGTTTCTGGTGGCGGAGGAAATCCAGGAAGTGGCGGAAGTAGCGGTTCGAAAGTTGCCGATGTAGGTCGCCAATGGATAGGACGTTCTACCTATGTATTTGGTGGAGGACGTAACACGAATGACATCGCAAGAGGGATTTTTGATTGTTCAAGTTTTGTACGGTGGGCATTCGAACAAGTAGGGATGTATACCAGTCCGATAGGAGCTGTAAGTACGGAAACATTAAACAAAATTGGTACAAAAGTATCAGCAAATGATATGAAACCGGGTGATGTTATTTTCTTTGATACCTACAAACATGACGGACACGTTGGAATTGTAATTGATAAAAATACTTTCATAGGATGCCAAACGAATAAAGGTGTTTCTATTGAAGATTTAAATAATCCGTACTGGAAAAAAGTCTTTTCTGGTCATGTAAGAAGGTTCTAATAACCGAAAGAATAGGAGACTGTAAGAATGAAAGATAAACGAAAATCTTTGTTTATTGTGTTTGTCATTTTAGTTGTAGGTGTGACAGCTTTTAATATCTATTTGAGCAAAAAAACAATGAGTGATGGCAAAGAAAAACAGTTAAAACTTTCAAATGAATTACTAACAAAACAAAATGAAGACTTAAAAAAACGATTGGATAAGGTGCTTCCTTCCGCACAGGAACAACAAAGAAGGGCGTACTTATCGACAGCCGAAACGTTTATACAATTATCATTTCACCGAGAAAAAGAAGGGTATAGTGAACGAAAAGAAAAGGCAAAAACGATTATGAGCGAAGAACTTTTACAACAATTTTATCCAACAGATAAATACGAATTAGGAGTTACGTATAAAACAAAACCAATAGAAATGAAGTTTTATTTACAAGAAAATGAACCCGATAAAGAGGAGGTAAATGTACTAGCTGAATTTATAAATGTCACGACAGATTCAACGCAAAATCGAGAAGAAAAAGTAAACAATGTGTTGCGAATCATCATGAAAAAAGATAAGGAAACATGGCGAGTTACAAGTGTGGAAGAACTAAATATGAAAGTTTTATAACGAAAAAGGTGGGGTGAGAGTGTGATAGGTGCAATTGGTAAGAAGAGTGAAAGAATCAATCTAAGAAAAAATAAGTCGTGGGTCTACCTAACAATTATCAGCTTTCTATTTTTTGGTTTTTTCGCTTTCTTGACATCTAAAATTTACATGCCAAACGATGAAAAGCTATTTCATACAGAGACAAATAAAGTAATTAAGTTGTCGGGTATGGGGAAATTGATTGTAGAAAAAAGGGAATACAATCCACACAAAAACTTTATACAAATTTACTTTCGATTAGAAGGATATGAAGAAACAGGATATACATTTAAGGCGCAGCAAAAAGCAAATCCAGGCGTTCAATTACCTGTCAAAGTATTGTATGAAGAGAACGGAAAATACGTAGTAGAAGTAAAAGAATTATCTCCGAATTGGGGAGCGTTAGCTTTCGATATTTACAATAAAAACGGTGAAAAAGAACAAATGGATATTCGTAAATTCACACAAGATGTTAATGAATATGAAGAAGAAAATGCAGCAACAAAAAGTCCGAATAAATTAGTTCAGACGATTTTTACCGATCAAAGTAAAACAAAAGTAAATGATGAATTGTTAGCTGAAGATAAAAAAACATATGAGTTAGATTTTATAGAAAGAGACAAAAAAGATATTGAAACAAAGATAAAAAACTATGGGAAAGCAATCAAACTGGAAGAGGAAAATGCGAAGACGGTTTATGAAAAGGTAAAAGAATTACAAGATGAAATGAAGTACCAAACGGAAGCAGAAAAAATGGAAACACAATCCAAAATAGCATCCTTAGAATCTAAAATAAAATCATCGGAAAAGAACGTTGAATTGTTTAAAGGAGAACAAAAAATTGCACGAGATAAAATCAAAAAGTTAGAGCAAAAGGCACAAGAAATTAATAAAAAGTGAAAAAAGATATAGGGACACAATGGAGACATTGAGGCAAAAAAAGGGGACATGAAAGGGACATTTAGAAAAAATAACGGGACGTGGTGGAGACATTAATGAAAAAGATAGGGACGTAATGGGGACATTCAACTTCTTTTCTTGCCCCCATCGTTTCGCTAGGCTCCGCCTAGCCCCACACCATCGGTGGGGGCAGAAACCCCTTATGCTCTTCTCGCTATTTTTGGTTCTCTACCCACAATTGCAGAAAGGAGCGGAAATTGTGAATCTAAAAATAAGAGATATAGATCCAGTTGCCTTAAAGAAAATAGATGAAATTGCAAAGGAAAAGGGAATATCCAGGCAAAAGTTTTTGAAAGCACAAATTGAAATGTTGGCGTTTTTTCAGCAACAAAATAAAAGGGAAATGGAATTAGAAAATCTTATTGAAAAGAACATCCATATGATGAGTGATTGTTATAGCGCAATGGAAAAAATGAATGAGTTTATTCAAATGATGATGCAGGATGTTGAAAATGAGTAATGCCGTTCCTGTTCAGTCTTCAATAACACCAGGTGTTGTTTTAAAAACGAAATTTGTGTTACCAAGTTCGGACGTTTTTCAGAACTATATTGATTATGTAGATCGGGAGGAAGCGAAAAGTGAAGTGAAGTTGAATCCGAAAATGTTCCAAACGTATCAAGACTATATGGGGAATTCAGAAAAGACATCGACACTATTTACGGAACACGCAAATCGTTTAACAGAAAGTGAAAAAAAGTCCTTAAAGGAAATGTTTAAAACCGCTCATGAGAATGGAAGTATCATGTGGCAAGATGTCATTTCTTTTCATAATCCTTGGCTAGAGGAACAAGGCATTTATGATTCAAAAACAAAGACGTTGGATGAGAAAAAGTTAATGGATGTAACACGGCTTGCGATGAAGGAAATGCAAAAGAGAGAGGGGATTGAAAAAAGTTCAATCTGGTCAGCAGCCATTCATTTTAACACGGATAATATTCATATTCATGTAGCAACTGTTGAGCCATTTCCAACGAGAGAACGTGGTAAAAGAAAACCAAAAACATTAGATGCGATGAAGGGGAAAGTCGTAAATAATCTATTAGATCGTAAGCAGGAACAAAAACAAATTAATGATCTGATTCGAAAGAATATGGTAGGAAGGAAAAAAGAGGATTCCGTTTTTGATTGGCGTAATCAACATCTGAAACCGTTGTTTTTACAAATCTATAAACAGTTACCAAGTGATAAAAGACAGTGGCAATATAGCTACAATACGATTCAACCATTAAAGCCGGAAATTGATAAATTAAGCAGTAGATATATTCAACATCATCATAAAAAAGATTACGATCAGTTTCTCAAAAAGTTAGATAAAGAAGTGCAAGTTTTTAAAGAAGCATATGGAGAAGGAAAGTATGATAAGAAGCAATATGAAAATTACAAGACGAATAAAATTAATGACTTGTATAAAAGAATGGGTAACGCCTTTTTACAAGAAATGAAGGCATATGATAAAGAACAAAAGAGAATCCATCATTTGAAAAAATCAAAGCCGTTTCAAAGATTCCAACAGAATGTATCTATTCAGTATTCTATGAGGAAAGTGGAACGAGCTTTTAAAAGTGAATATGAAAGTTGGAAGAACCAAAAGTATTATGAGCGTATGCAAAGGGAAAGTGCATATGAAAATGAAAGGGGTTAGATCATGGGGAATGAAAAAATTCGAATGAAATTATCGTTGAGTGAAGATGTGCATCAATACATTCAAGACTATATGGATGAAAATAATATTACACATCCAGGGGATGCTATATCGAAAATTTGTATGGAGCATCAAGCATCAAAAACTTCAGAATGGTCATTGAATTATATTTCTGAAGTGGTATCAAAAAACTTACACGAAGTGTTGAAAAGTGAACTAACAAAAATTCGTCTCGGTGCAAATAGTGCGGATAGAAATACGCAAATTTTAATTGAGTTATTAAATGGTTATTTCTTTTTAGAGGGCGTAGATAGCCTTATTACGACTGATAAACAAGAGATGGGAAGTGTGAAGATAGCAAAAGAAGTCGTAGCGGAACGAATTAGTCATGCAAGACAAAAACGTATAGATCATGAGGCATCAAAGAACAATGTAACGTAAGCTACATTGTTTCTTTTTATAAAAAATACAGGAGGTTAGTAGGATGTTATTATTTCATGAAGATATTGCATTAGGGGTCATTAAAGAGGTTGGAGAAGGTGAACTTGTTTTACTTGTAAAAGAGGAAGAACTAACAATCAAAATTACACGAGAACAAGAGGAAGAACTTGCAGTCCATGTCATGAATCAAGAAAATATGTTAGTTCCGGTTAATGTAAAAACTCATGAGCTTTTCTTTGATACAGCTGAGAGATGGAATGAAGAAGAAATGGAGGAATTACAAAAAGCGAGTGAAAGAGTAGGAGAAGATCATGAGTAAAAGTTATAAGAAAAAATATCAAACGAAATCACCAGAAGAAAAGAAAGAAGCGGTGCAAGCTTTAACAAAAAAGATGGAAAAAAGTGTAGAAGGTTATTTTCGTACACCGGAAGATTTAAAAGAGTACTTAACCTTTATGGCAAAGTTTTATCACTATTCACCATCTAATATTTCATTAATACAAAGTCAATTCCAGGGAGCCAGTGCAGTTGGTTCCTTTTCTTTTTGGAAAGAAAAAGGATTTCCGGTTAAGAAGGGTGAGAAAGGAATTAAAATTCTTGTTCCAAACCGAACTGTTGCAAAATTTAAGGACAAAGAAGGCACTTGGAAAACAGTAACTAAGGCAAATGAGGAAGAGAAGAAACAAATTGAATCTAAAAGCGTAGAAGTGATGCCTGGTCGCTTATATTTTGCTGTTGGTCATGTGTTTGACCTGTCTCAAACAAACGCAAAAGCGGAAGATCTACCTCGTATTTTTCCGAATCGTTGGCTAGAAGGAAGCGTTACAGATTACCAGAGTTTGTATAAAGGAATGGAAGCCATTGCGGAAAAAAACGGTGTAAAGATTATTAAGCCTAAGCAAGAACTTGGGGTCGCAAAGGGAGTTAGTTACACCTTAACAAAAGAGGTTGCTTTGAATCCACGAAACAGTGAATTACAAAATGTAAAAACTCTTCTTCATGAATTGGCACATGCCAAACTTCATACCGCAGAGACGCATATGAACTACACAGCGCTAGAAAAAGAGTTCCAAGCAGAAATGACAGCTTATGCCGTTTCTTCTTATTTTGGGATTGATACGAGCGAATATTCGTTAGGATATTTAGCGAGCTGGACACAAGGAAAAGAAATGAAAGATAAAACGAAGTTGTTGAAAGAAGTACATGAAACTTCCATTGAATTCATCGAAACGATTGAAAGTAGTTTGGAAAAAGAAAAACAACAAAAAAATGAAAAAGAGGTGGGAAGTATGGCAAAAGGAAATGAAAAACAGGATGAGAAAAATATCTTATTGGTGGAATACATGAGTTTAAGTAACACGACACAAGAGCTTGTTTCTGTTGCAGAGTTAAGGGAACAAGCAGATAGGAACCGCGAGTTTGAACCTGTAGTAGGTGGAGAAAAATTGGGTGATAAAGAATTTATTGATGCATTTAACGTGGCAAATCAAGAGAAGTATGCAGCATTAAATCAGGATGAAATTACTCGTCCAACTATGTTAATTCAATGGAGCGAAAACGAAAATTTTAAGGGTAGTCAGTTGATTCCATTTGGAGAGGCCAATGAAAAAATGGCTGAAGTCATTAAAAATATTGAAAAAGCAAAAGAGGAAGCAAGAGAAAGGGATGAATACGTACCATATGATAAAACTCGTTATCATATTGTCATTCCAAAAGAAATAGATAGAGATTTTGGGAGAATGGAGCTTGTGAGTATGGATCGTTTGGATATGGGGGATGGGGACTACAAGACACCGTATGAACAAGTATTAAACGAGAAAAGGTATTTATCGGATGAAGTAAAACAAGCGTTACGAGATGAAGTGATGAATTATAGAAATAACAAAGAAATACCGATGGAAAAAGCACAAGAAAATCCATTAGAAAAACCGAAAGAGACACCCAATCACTTAGTTACAATTGAAGTATTAGCAAACGGTATACAAGATGAAGAACTGGCAAGAATCCACATGATGGATGCTGTTACGAAAGATATAAATTATTTGTCTGTATGGAATCAAGATAAAACCGATCGGGACGATTTATATGTTTCCCTCATGGAAAAGAACGGGAAACGAGAAAATGTGTATCTAGACAACATTTTGAAACCAGATTTATATGAAAAGGTTCAAAGCTCTATATTTGATGGAAGAGGAAATTTGTCATTTGTTGTTTATGAAAAAGATGCAAATATGAGTCTAGATGAAATCGTAAAAGATGAACGATATGGACTCTTAGTTGATAAAGCGGAGGGACAAAAAGATTACTCATTTAATGAAAAAGAAGTGGAATTATATAAAGAAATGAAGACAGATGGATATGCACCTATTGCTTCTCTAAATCAACAAATTCAGCCTTTAAAAGAAAAGGAGCCAACTACATTAGATAAAGATTTAAGCCGAAAATTCGAAGCATACAGACGTTCACAATATGAAGAAACACCAGATAATATTGATAGTACTGTCACTCGTGTAAAAGCTGAAGAGCGATATTATACAACAAAGTATGTTTCGATTGATAATGAGTTGGTAAGCCAAGAACACGTTGTGAAATTAGAAAATCGGGTGGATGAGAAACTTGGGAAAGAAGGAATAACGGTGAATCAGTCTACAACTTCAAATGAAATGGATGTAGATAAAAGTTTTCAACCATTAAACGGAAAACAAATGAACAACAAGGAAAAAGAAAAGGAGCGAGAGCCTATTGATCCAGGTAATGTAGACCATTCAAAGATTACAAAGAAATCAAGTAGAAAAAGAGAAACAATGGAAATGGAACGATGAAAAATTGTATAGCAGGAACACCAGATTAAATCATTTTTTGTTACTCAATTGAGAAAACAGGAAGTGATTTTTTTATATCTAGAAATGAAAGAAGGTAGAAAAATCCCTCTTTCTTGTTTTTAGAACGAAAGGAGTGAATGTCATGAATGTATGACTGGCTGTTTGCGAGCTGTATGTTCCTTGTAGCTGTCCTTTTGAACACATTGTTATTATTTTGGTCACAGAATGATGAAAAAGCGGAGAAATAAGAAATGGAAGCGTGAAACTGAAATTGCAGATTAATAGGAGGTATTACGTATGGGGAAAACATTGTTTATCGCTGAAAAGCCGAAGGTAGCTGTTGAATTATTAAAATCACCTAGATTTAGAAACTCACAAAAGTATTCAGGGAGTAAGCCGTATTATGGCTACTATGAAAATGAAAATTACATTATTAGTTGGTGCCGGGGGCATTTATTAGAACTAAAACATCCGGAGGAGATGGACGAGAAGTACAAAGAATTTAAATTTGATCACTTACCCATTATTTTAGAGCCGGAATATAAAGAGAAATCGGATAGTCTAGAACAAATTCAAATATTAGTTAAGTTGTTACATCGTCCCGATGTGGATCATGTGGTCAACTCTTGTGATGCAGATAGAGAGGGTGAGCTTATCTATCGTGAATTATATGAATATGCAGGTGTGAACAAGCGAGAATCCCGTCTTTTTATCTCTTCCTATGAAGCCGCAGAATTAGAAGGAGCATTAAACCGATTAGAACCAGGAACAGACTATGACGGTCTTGCACAATCGGCTAAAGCAAGGCAATACCTGGATTATATTTTAGGAATTAATGTTACAAGAGGCTGTACATCAAAACTTGCAAGGAACCAATTCTTATTGGCTTCGGGTCGTGTTCAAATGTGTATCTTGAATGAAATCCGTCAAAGGGAAATCGCTATTCAAAATTATAAAGAACAAACCTATTACAATTTGAAGCTACTAACGGAAAACGGTTTATCACCAGTAATGAAAACAGAAGATCAACTGATAGATCCATCGCCACTACAAAAGCTTGGAGATAGCTTGAAAGAAACGAATGTAATTGTAACGGAATTTAAAGAAAGCAATAGAAAAAAGAAACCAAAATTATTATATAACTTAACGGATATCTACAAAGATGCTCACGCCAAACTGAAGATAAATGCGGAAACAGCAAAAAAGCATATTCAGAGTTTGTATGAAGAAGGCTTTATCACATATCCTCGTTCTTCATCCAGGCACTTACCTACAGAACAAGTGGAACGAGTGAAAGAAGTAATGGCAGCATTAGAAAAAAGCGCCTATGCAAATCTCGTACAACAAGTAATCCCATCTTCTATTACAAAAAAACACACTACATTTAATGATGAATTAGTCAGTAGTCACTTTGCCATCATCCCAACAACAAAATTATATGTCGGGACCAACCGAGAACCATTAGAAAAACAGTTATATGACTTAATTGTAAAACGATTTATCGGGAATTTTATGAAACCAGCAATCTACCTGGTAAGAGAAGTGCATTTTATAGATCAAGAGGCTAACACTTACAGTACAAAAGAAAAGATCCTACAAGAGAAAGGGTTTCTAAGTGTGTTTCAAGAGGATATAGAAGAGGGGTCAGTTGAAGCATTCCAGATATCTATTTTACAAGAAGGAGATTCTTTCAGAATCGTGCAGTATGACTTAATTGAGTCTCGAACGAAGAAACCAGCCTTTCATACGGAAAGTTCCATTTTAACCTTTATGGAGACGGCAGGTCGTAAATTAGGTGATGAACATTTGAAAGAACTTATGAAAGGAAAACGGATTGGGACAGTCGCAACGGAAGAAAGGTTTATTCCAAAACTGTTAGAGCGAAGCTATATTGATGTTACCAACAGTCAGATTCGAACTACTAATATTGGTCGTGCGTTTATAGATGCTTTTCCGGTAGATGAAATCAAAAATCCAGCTTATACGGCTGAAATGGAAGGGATGATCTACATGATCGAAAAGAATGAAATGAAATATGAGGAATTTGTGGAAAAAACAAATACGTTTGTAAAAGACACAGTGGAACAATTAGGCGCAATATATGATAAGGTGTCGGATAGCATTATTAATACCTGGAATCAGCAGATTGAGGTGTGCAAATGCCCTTGTAGAAAAGGAAAAATCCTTCATAAAGGTAATTTCTATGGTTGCAGTAATTATCCGGAATGTGAAATCTCCTTACCGAAAAAAATTAAAGAAAAAGCGATTCCGGAAGCGCAAGCGAAAAAGCTTTTTGAGGATAAAAAAACAGATCTTTTAAAAGGATTTAAGTCCAATGAGAAGGAGTTTTCCGCTTATTTAGTGTTACATGAAGGGAAAGTTAAATTTCAGTTCCCAACGCAAGAGGAGCTGTCATTTGGTAAATGTCCAAAATGTAAAAAAGGGGATATGCTTCATCGTAAAACATTTTATGGATGCACGGAGCATAAAAATGGATGTGATTTTATGTTACCAGCCAAAATGAAAGGGAAAGCAATCCTTGGTAATCAGGTGAAAAAGTTAATTCAGTATAAAACAACGGATTTTATCAACGGCTTTCAAGGAGAAAAGGGAGAATTTACAGCAGCTATCTATATGGAAGCGGACGGAAGTTTGAAATTCCGTTTTCCAACGACTGAAGATCGTACAATTGGTAAATGTCCATTGTGTAAGAGTAGAGTTCTTGTAGGAAAAAGTAACTACTTATGTGAGAAATACAAAAAAGGCTGTGACTTCATTATTTTTGGTACATTCTCTGGTAAAAATTTAAGTAGTAACCATGTGAAAAAGTTATTAGAAAAGAATGTAACGGATCAGATCAAAGGGTTTATCTCGAACAAAAACGGGAAAAAATTTGACGCTCGTTTATCATACAGCGTACAGGAGAAGCGATTAAAATTCTTATTCGGCAAATAAAAACAAAGAGTATCAAATATAAGTAGTAAAAGAGGACTAGGGAACAGCATAGTCCTCTTTTTTATTTCATTTTATAGAGTAAAGGGGGGATTCCGTAATGGCACGTGTCAGTACGGAGGATGCGATGAAAGCAAGAAATATTGACTTGATTTCATATCTGGAAGCAAAGGGAGAAACGTTTAAGAAAGAAGGAAACTATTATCGTCATACGGAACATGACAGTCTCATCATTAAAGGGAATCAATATGCCTGGAATAGTCGAGGGGAGAAGGGATATGGAGCGATTAGCTTTGCGATGATGTACTATGACATGACATTCCCACAAGCCGTGATGGACATTCAGAAGGGGGACTACAAAGAGTTTGATCGTTCAAAAGCTGAAGAGGAGCGCAAAAAAGAACAGCAGCCTTTTAGTTATCCAAAACACTTAGAGGTTCCGAAACAAACAGAAATCAAGCAATACTTAATTGATGAACGGAAAATAGATCCTCGCCTGGTGAACTGGTTGATTAAAAAGAATCTCATCGCCCAGGATAAGAAAAACAATGTCGTGTTCAAATGGAGAGAAGAAGGTGGCAAAGGGCAAGTCATTGGAATGAACCGTCAAGGTACTATCAAAATGGAGAATAAAAGAGGAAGCTTTAAGCAAATTGTCCCGAATTATGAAAAAATCAATGCCGGTTTTACGGTTGATGTAGGTAAACCGGATAAGATTTATTTTTATGAAGATCCGATTGATATGTTATCTCATTGGAGTATCAAACAAAATAAGATACAAAACGCTCGCCTAGTTTCTATGCATGGATTGAAGTCAAAAACAGTAATTCAATCTTTAATGGATGCGAAAAAAGAAGGGCACGATATTAAAGAGGTCATTATGGCAGTTGATAATGATAAAGCCGGGAAAGACTTCATTCAGACAATGAAATGTTTTGTCGATCTTAAAGAGGATATCCCAACGAATGAAAAGGATTGGAACGATGTCCGGAAGAAACAAGTGAGTGAGCAACAGGCAAAAGAAACAGCCCAACCAAAGAAAATGAAACCAATTAAAGAGGTGGAGCGAAGTGTCTAATCTACCAGAAATGCCAAACATATTACAAATTTTAATGTATGGTTTTATCCTTTATGTTCTTTTTCGCATTTGTAAATTCATGTACCGGAAGATTCAGGAGCGAAGAATATTAAAGCGAATGGCTAAGTCTGGTATTCGCTTTATAGACAAAATGGACGGATATCAATTCGAGGTATACCTAAAAGCTCTCTTTCGAGAGTTGGGTTATTCTCCAACAGTTACAAAGCAGTCAAATGATTTCGGAGCGGATCTGGTATTGAAGGGGAAAAATCGTATTGTCATCCAGGCAAAACGCTACGGAATGAAAAATAGAGTCGGCATTAGTGCCGTACAAGAGATATATGCAGCACAAGCCTATTATAAAGCACATGAAGGCTGGGTTGTAACAAACAGTGTATATACAAGACAAGCAAAGGAATTAGCGGAAGCTTGCAATGTAAAACTAATAGATCGTGTAGAACTTCAGAAATTGATTAATAAAATCAATCCCGAATATTCGGCTGAAGATGTGTATCAAGGGGTAACACCTGCAGCACGGAAATGTCCAACATGTAAACAAGATTTAGTGATTCGTAATTCAAATAAAACAGGAAATAAGTTTTTTGGTTGTTCCCAATATCCTACATGTACACATACAGAACCAATCAATACATGAGCTGTGATGAAAATCCGGATCTTTTTTCATTTGTTTAAAGAATACATGGAAAAAATCAGTTTAACTAAAAAATGAACCTTCAGATTTGGTTGTATGGGGTTTTGATGGAGTTATTAATACAATAAAAATAAGTAGTATTTGTTATAAAAACGCATGTAGAGGAAGCAGGGGGATTTAAATGCGTTTTTAGGGTTTTTAGGAAAAATAAAAAGGATAGCCATTATTTACGACTTAACACTTTGTCTACGATCTGACGAATTACTTCGTTTCGGTTCTTCAGCTTATTTGCATGCTAATAATTTTCTATTTGTTCTACTGTTTCTTTTGTAAAAGTAACTAAAATTAGAGTGTACTTGTCTTTATTAACAGCCATATTACAACCTCCTCTATAAAAAGAATTATAAGTTATATAACTTTATCGTTTTCCGACAGAAGACTCTTTCCTCAAAAATGTGAAGGTGTGAAACACCAATTTTAGGTGGGAGATGAATGTCGGTTGGCATAGGCCAACATGTTTGCTATCAT
>NZ_JBPWGY010000027.1:0-17709 GCF_051780025.1 Bacillus cereus group sp. BceL062
GTTCATCCTGAGCCAGGATCAAACTCTCCAATAAAGTTAGTTTGTCTAGCATCTAAAAATAAAAATTGACGTTTCACGTTGTTTGTTTCGTTCAGTTTTCAAAGAACTACTCGGTCGCTCATTTGCGACTCCCTTATGTTAACATCTTCATGTTTCAATGTCAACTAAGTTTTTTATTTCGTTTGTCGTTTTCTGCGTTATTGCATCGGCGACTTGTTCTATATTACACCTCTGTACTCTAATCGTCAACATGTTTTTCTAAAAAAATATAAAAAGGCGTATTCCTTTTAAAATACGCCTTTTTTACCATAGAACATTCTATTCATTTATTATTTTTCTATAATAGGTAACGCGACGATGAATTGAATAATACCATCCTCATATTCAGCTCGAATACTCCCCCCCTGCAATTCAACAATACTTTTCGCAATAGCTAATCCAAGTCCCGAACCTTCCGTTACTCTACTTCGGGATTGATCCTTCTTATAAAAACGTTCAAACAAGTTCCCTAATTCTTCTCTCGTAAACTCTTCACTATGATTTGCTATAACAATTTGTATATCCCTGCGCTTGCGCTGTCTTTGAAGAGAAACTTTTATCTCTCCATCATCTTTACTATACTTAATCGCATTCATTAGTAAATTATCAAATACACGGACCATCTTTTCCGAATCAACCGATGCATAGGCACGTTCCTCAGGAAATTTCTTAACAAACGTAAGTCCACGCTCTTCCGCTTGCGGTACTAATTCTTCTATTAATTGTTCCAGTAACTCATTTATACATACTTCTTGTTTTTCTAATACAACTTGTTCATTCGTTAACTTCGTATACTCAAATAAATCTTCTATTAAATTTTTTAACTGCTCCGACTTTGCAAAAGCAATTCTCGTATACTCATCATGTTGTTCTTTATTTTCATATTTAGAATCTCGAAGTAATCGTAAGTAACCCATAATAGAAGTAAGTGGTGTACGTAAATCGTGAGATACATTCGTAATAAGCTCATTCTTTTGCTTCTCTAATTTACGTTCCTTTTCTATATTATTCATAAGCTCTTCCGCCATATTATTAATATTCTCAGTTAAAGACGCAATCTCATCTTCACCTTTCTTCTCAATACGGTACGCTAAGTTACCTTTTTCTATTTCCTTTACACCTTCTGCCATCGCTTCAATTTGCTTCATCTTTCTCTTTGTTATATAGAAAAAAGAGAAAATGAATACAAGGACACCAATTAAAAACGGAAATGGTCCTTCTTGCGTGTCATACATTACCTCTCCCTCTGGAATTCCGCTAACAAACATGTACAAATTCTTTCCTTCAATAGTAATAGGTGAAAAAGCTATAAACTCTTTTCTTGTACTTTCAAATTCATTTCTACCATCTGTATAATTAATCGCAAATGATGCTGCATTACGAATCGTATTATGCAAATCGATTTGCTCTTCTTGCGCCTGCTTTGTTTTATATAAAACTTTACCACTTTCATCAGTAACCAATATTTTTAAAGCTCTATTTCCTCGCTCTAAATTTTGATTCTCCATTTCGATCATATTAGATATAGCTTCTAATTTATTTTCATGAACCGAACTATTCGCTGCTCTTTGAGCTTGGTAATTAATTTGTTCCATACCAGCTCGATAATCGATAGTCGCTTGACGATTCGCATTCTCAAAAAATGGCGCAGCTGCTTTCGCTGACAAAACTCCTAATAACGCACAAGCAGCAAAAGTAGTAATCAATTGAATTCTTATACTCTTCCGTACGCCCTTTACTAATTTTTCAATTAATTCTCTTGTTTTCCTTACATAAGTAAACGGATTAAATATCTTTTTCAATCTTATACCCCACTCCCCATACTGTTTTTATATATCTAGGCTTCCTTGGATTCTCCTCAATCTTTTCACGTACTTTTCGAATATGCACCATTACAGTATTATCAGACTGGAAAGATCGTTCGTTCCACACCTTTTCATAAATTTGCTCCGCGCTAAAGACCATACCTGGATTACGGGCTAGTAATTCTAAAATTGAAAATTCCCTCGGAGTTAGTTTCACTTCTTCTCCATCTACAATAACTTTATGGGTCGAAATGTTTATTTTCATCTCTCCAATTTCTAACTCGTCCTCATTTTGTATAGCGAAACCATTCATTTTCATATAACGACGTAACTGGGATTTAATTCTCGCGATTAACTCTAACGGATTAAACGGTTTCGTTACGTAATCATCTGCACCAGTTGTTAACCCTAAAATTTTATCCATATCTTGCGTTTTCGCAGAAAGCATAATAATTGGCATTTCTTTCGCTTCTCTTACTTTCATACACATATGAATACCATCTACTTTCGGCATCATAATATCCAACACAACTAAATGTACTTCATTCTCTTCTAACATACGTAGCCCTTCTTCTCCATCTCCGGCCTGCAGTACTTTATATCCTTCGTTCTTTAAATATATTGTAATAAGATTCCTAATTTCTTTTTCATCATCTACGACAAGTATTGTTTCCCCGGCCATAATATTTCCCCCATTCATTTTTTATCCCTAACTTCTATTATAGGAAAACTTCTGAAGAAAAACGCTCGGAAATCCTTAAGATTTTCTGAAGACGCAAAAAAGGCCTAGACTCCCCTTAAGTCTAGACCTTTCAAAAACCCCTTTATTTACGAACGTAGATGAAATACAGTACGAATAAAACTCCCATAACATACATAATCGGATGAACCTCTTTACGACGACCACTCACAACCATTGTAATTGGATAGAAGATAAATCCAATCGCAATTCCCGTTGCGATACTATACGTAAGCGGCATTGAAATGATAGTAAAGAATGCCGGTACTGCAATCTCGAACTTCTTCCAGTCGATTTCTCCTAAAGAAGAAACCATTAAGATCCCTACAATAATTAAAGCTGGTGCCGTTACAGCTGGTGTTACAACACTTAATAATGGCGAGAAGAATAGTGCCAGTAAGAAGAATCCTGCTGTTACAACAGCTGTAAATCCAGAACGTCCTCCCGCTGCTACCCCTGCAGACGATTCAATGTAAGACGTTGTTGTTGATGTACCTAAGATCGCACCAATTACAGTTGCAATTGCATCTGCGAATAATGCTTTTCCTGCACGTGGTAATTTATTGTTCTTCATTAATCCTGCTTGATTCGCAACCGCTACAAGCGTACCTGCTGTATCAAAGAAATCGATAAAGAAGAACGTTATAATTACAATCCCCATTTGAATAGTGAAAATGTCTCCGAAATGAGTTAACGCAGCACCGAACGTTGGTTCTAGACTCGGTATCGCTCCCACTACAGCTTTCGGAGTATCAATCAATCCTGTTGCCACTCCTAAGATCGCTGTAAGAATCATACCGTAAAATACTGCACCATTGATTTTCTTAATCATGAAGATGATCGTAGTAACAACCCCAAAGATTGCTAGTAACGTTGTGCCCTTTGTTAAGTCCCCCAACCCAACAAGAACAGCATCATTTTTCACGATAATTCCGGCATTTTGGAATCCAAGAAAGGCAATGAACAATCCGATACCTGCTGCTACTGCAAACTTTAACTCCGATGGAATTGCATTAATGATTTTTTCACGAATACCTGAAGCTGTAAGAATAATAAAGATAATACCTGACATTAACGTTCCGGCAATTGCTGTTTGCCACGGAATACCCATCGTTAAAACTGCTGTATAAGCAAAGAACGCGTTAATTCCCATACCTGGGGCTAAAGCAATTGGATACTTTGCGAAAATACCCATAATTAACGAACCGATCGCGGCCGCTAATGCTGTCGCAACGAATACTGCACCTGGATCCATTCCTGTACCTGCTGGTAACCCTTTAACATTTCCAAGTGACAGCGTAGCAGGATTGACAAATAGTACGTAAGCCATAGATAGAAATGTCGTTAACCCTGCTATGAACTCAGTCTTATAATTCGTACCGAGCTCATCAAATTGAAAATAGCGTTTCATCCTACGTTTCCCCCGTTATATGATTACTCGCCGCATTTCACCCTAGCCCTCTTTTATCTATAAAAATAAAAAAGGCTTCCATTGCATATACATGGAAGCGTTCTATAAACAAAGACAAGTTTCCCCTCATCTTTATAAAAACGCCTCGTAGTCAAGCCATTTACGGTAGCTAGGTAGAAACTTTCGGGCCATATCCCCGATATTATACGACGGCATAATATTCACTTTTCGTTTGAATTACATACTCATATTAACTCTTGAAAGTATTTTTGTCAATTTAAAAACGAACAATTTTATAAAATTTCATATTTTCGTTCGTATTAATACTGAAAACAAAAAGATCCATCTATGCATGAGCAAAAGATGGATCTTTTTTATAATACTATTCCCACTCAATAGTTGCTGGTGGCTTACTCGTTACATCATACACGATACGGTTAACGTGTTTTACTTCGTTTACGATACGTACAGAGATTTTCTCTAATACGTCCCAAGGGATACGTGCCCAGTCAGCTGTCATACCGTCGATAGATGTTACTGCACGGATACCTACTGTGTAATCGTAAGTACGCTCGTCACCCATAACACCTACGCTACGCATACCAGGAAGCGCAGTGAAGTATTGCCAAATTTCGCGGTCTAAGCCCGCTTTAATAATTTCTTCACGTAAAATCGCATCAGATTCACGAACGATTTCTAATTTCTCTTCTGTGATTTCACCTAATACACGAATACCAAGTCCTGGACCTGGGAATGGTTGACGCCATACGATTTCATCAGGAATTCCTAATTCAGATCCTAATACACGTACTTCATCTTTAAATAAAGTGTTTAAAGGCTCAATTAATTTGAATTGCATGTCTTCCGGAAGTCCACCAACGTTATGGTGAGATTTAATTGTTTGTGCAGTTGCTGTACCACTTTCAACGATGTCTGTGTAAAGTGTACCTTGTGCTAGGAAGTCCATACCTTGTAATTTAGAAGCTTCATCATCAAATACGTAAATGAATTCGTTACCGATAATTTTACGTTTTTGTTCTGGATCTTCTACACCTTTTAACTTGTTCATAAAGCGTTCTTGTGCATCCACTTTAATAACGTTCATATGGAAGCCTTCGCTAAATGTTTTCATAACGCCTTCTGCTTCACCTTTACGAAGTAAGCCGTGGTCAACGAAAATACATGTTAACTGGTCGCCAATTGCTTTATGAATTAATACTGCTACAACAGAAGAATCTACACCGCCACTAAGTGCGCATAGTACTTTTTTGTCTCCAACAGTTTCACGGATCTTCTCTAATTCTACTTCGATAAAGTTCTCCATGTTCCATCCTTCAGAACAACCACATACGCCGAATACGAAGTTTTTAATTAAATCGTTACCGTGCTCAGAGTGACGTACTTCTGGGTGGAATTGTACACCGTATAAGTTTTTCGCTTCATTGCTCATACCAGCAATTGGGCAAGACTCGCTTGTTGCGTCTACTACGAATCCTTCAGGTAAACCAGTTACTAAGTCACCATGACTCATCCATACAACTTGCTCTTCTGGAAGGTTCGTATATAATTTTGATTCGTTCTCTACTTTAAGAACAGCTTTTCCGTACTCACGGTGGTTTGCACGTTCTACTTTACCACCGAAGTGTTGTGTCATAAGCTGCATACCGTAACAAATACCGAAAATCGGTAATCCTAGTTCAAAGATTTTTTCATCACAATGTAATGCACCTTCACCGTATACACTATTTGGTCCACCAGAGAAAATAATCCCTTTTGGATTCATTGCTTTAATTTCTTCTGCAGTAATTGTATGTGGATGAAGTTCACTGTATACACCGAACTCACGAATTCGACGTGCTATTAACTGATTGTACTGACTTCCAAAATCTAAAACGATAATTGTATCGTGCTGCTTTTTCAAAATAATCACCCCAACGTTAGTTCTCGTATATAAATATTTTCACCAATTTGGCGAAAAGCATTACCAATATAATAAAAAAAGCCAGTCCTCCGCCTCTAGTCTCATAACAAAGAAAAGGCAGGGGTCTGGCTTTATAAAGAAAGATAGTCTCCGCTCTTTATAAATATAAGACACACTGCCTTCATAGTCAGGTTGTTTACGGTAACCCGGTAGAGACTCTCAAACCATATCATTGAGGATATATGAAGGATCGTTTTATATTATCTTCCTAGATTCTAACAATGAAGTGTCGATGTGGTCAAGAGAGAAAGCGACAAAATTCTACAGAAATTAATTTCTTTCCCACTAAAACACAAAAAACATTTCCATATAGAAATGTTTTTTGTGTTTTATCCTATTATTCAACTTTTTTCTGTTGTTTTCTACCCATTAATCGTGTAACACCATTTTTCATTACAAATACCCCGTATCCCACAAATAAAAAAATAACGGGCAAAATGTCAAAACGATACCTAGTTTGAACTTCGACAAACAAATGAATAACCATATATCCGCCAAACAAAATATATAAAAGAGGATATATTGAATCATTTCTTCTATATAATGAAATGGTACCAATCGCAAATATACAACATGTAATATACATAAGCCTTTCATATTTTGTCAGCATTTGTTGTAAGTGTGGTTTATTCAGTTCCCCCCACTCCAAAGCCCAACCAGGTGCATCATCAGGATTACTCCACATTTTTTCAACTTTCAATACAAGTAATTGACGAACTTTCTCTTTGTCCTTCAATCTGTCCTTGATCAAAGCAATGGAAGCATCATTTCTTTCCTTCCCAAGTTTAAATTGACTAAGGTAAACAACATCTGGCTGATTCCATCCACCAATCGAATCATAATTGAATCCCACAACAAATTTCCAATATGGCATTTGGTTCGACAATGGTTTTTTCGCTAATCCCGTGTTCATTAAGAAAATACTTACAATTTGCATCACTAGAAAATATACAATCACTATTCCCACTAATTTTTTTACGTAGTTTAACGTTTCTTTTTTTCTAAACGGAAGTATCTTATAAATTAATACATAAACAAAAACCGCCAATAAAAAGAAACTTCCTAACGGTCTCATAATATTTCCAATGCTTAACAGTAACCCTGTTAAACCCCAACCGTATTTAGTTGAAAAACCTTTTGTAATTAAAACATACAGTCCTAAAAAAAAGAAAAAGGTAGAAATATATTGATTTGTTAATACAGAGCTATAGATAATATTAGGTATGTAAAACGCGTAAAATATTGCCGCAGTTCTCGCACTGTATTCATTAAAAATGGTTTTACCCATAAAATAAATAATCACGGCAGTACCTACGCTCCAAAAAATATTAAATAACTTCAATATAAACAGATGATTACCAAAAATTTTTATTAATATAGCCTCATAATATGTGAATCCCAATTGGTATGTCCAACTCATATAGTATTCATCTGTAATAAATGCAAAATTACCCTTTACAGCTTGTTGAGCACTTTCATACATTACAGAAAAATCCGAGATAGGTACTGTTTTTTCAAAAATGATCCATAACAACCTAATTGCAAAGGCTGTAACTATGAGAATGAGCAAAAATTGATTAACTGTTAAAAAACGATTTGCTAAAAATGATATTATTCCGAGCACCAAAATAGTTGCTACTATCTCCAGAATTAACACAGCGACCGAGGAATAGGTAGATTTCTCTATTTGAAATGAATTATAAAGTGTAATGACAAACATCGCAAAACCACATACTACTAATATTTTCGAAAAAATGTTTCTACCCAAATTTTCTTTAATCTGCATCATATACCTCACTAACTAGGCTACCGCCATCTTCTCTCATAGACAATAAGAACTAGGAGACTTATTATCTCGACTAAAAAATAAGAAAAATCCCTTTTGACTGTATCATAAATGTTAAAAGAATTATATATTCAATTGGAATTATATTGAATATTACCGTAATAAAAGAAGCTTGAATATTCCCCTCCATTCTCTCTCTAAACTTGCGATCTTCCAGAAACCTTTTATATACATCTTAACAACAAAAAAGACTACCTCCTTTTATCAAGGAAGTAGCCTTCTTCTAATTAACTATTTATACATTGAACAGCTTCACAGAGTGATGCTTATTACATCATTCCGCCCATACCGCCCATGCCCATGCCGCCCATGTCAGGCATTGCTGGTGCATTTGGTTCTGGCTTATCAGCAACTACAGCTTCAGTTGTTAAGAACATAGCTGCAACAGATGCTGCGTTTTGAAGTGCAGAACGAGTTACTTTAGCTGGATCTACGATACCAGACTCAAGCATGTTAACCCATTCGCCAGTAGCTGCGTTGAAACCAACGCCTACTTTTTCGCCTTTTAGACGCTCTACAACTACAGATCCTTCTAGACCGGCGTTGATTGCGATTTGACGAACTGGCTCTTCTAGTGCACGAAGTACGATGTTGATACCTGTTGCTTCGTCGCCTTCAGCTACGATAGAAGCTACTTTCGTGTATACGTTCATAAGTGAAGTACCACCACCTGCAACGATACCTTCTTCTACTGCTGCACGAGTTGAGTTAAGTGCATCTTCAATGCGAAGTTTGCGCTCTTTTAACTCAGTTTCAGTTGCTGCACCTACTTTAATTACTGCTACGCCACCAGCTAATTTAGCAAGACGCTCTTGTAATTTTTCACGATCGAATTCAGAAGTTGTTTCTTCTAATTGCGCACGGATTTGACCGATGCGAGCTTCGATTTGTTGTGTGTTTCCAATACCTTCAACTACAGTTGTGTTTTCTTTCGTTACAACGATTTTACCAGCGCGTCCTAAAGATTCAACTGTAGCAGATTTTAAGTCACGTCCTAATTCTTCAGTGATTACTTCGCCACCAGTTAAGATTGCGATATCTTCTAGCATTGCTTTACGACGGTCACCAAATCCAGGAGCTTTAACAGCCACTACATTGAATGTACCACGAAGTTTGTTCACTACTAATGTAGCTAAAGCTTCGCCTTCTACATCTTCAGCAATGATAAGAAGTGGTTTACCTTGTTGTACCACTTGCTCTAATACTGGTAAGATTTCTTGGATGTTAGAAATCTTTTTGTCAGTAATTAAGATATATGGGTTATCAAGAACAGCTTCCATTTTGTCAGAATCAGTAATCATGTAAGGAGATGCATATCCACGATCAAATTGCATACCTTCTACTACGTCTAATTCTGTTGTGAATCCTTTAGATTCTTCTAAAGTAATAACGCCGTCGTTACCAACGCGCTCCATTGCTTCAGCGATTAATTGACCTACTTCTTCGTCAGCCGCAGAAATAGCAGCTACTTGTGCGATAGAAGATTTACCTTCGATTGGTTTAGAAATCGCTTTTAATTCTTCAATTGCAGCAGTAACAGCTTTTTCGATACCTTTACGAAGACCCATTGGGTTTGCACCAGCTGTTACGTTTTTAAGACCTTCACGAATCATAGCTTGCGCTAATACAGTTGCAGTTGTCGTTCCGTCACCAGCTACATCGTTTGTTTTGCTAGCAACTTCTGCTACTAATTTTGCACCCATGTTTTCGAATGCATCTTCTAATTCGATTTCTTTTGCGATTGTTACACCATCATTTGTAATAAGTGGTGAACCGAATTTTTTCTCAAGTACAACGTTACGACCTTTTGGTCCAAGCGTTACTTTTACTGCGTTTGCAAGAGTGTCGACACCGCGAAGCATCGAACGACGTGCTTCTTCACTAAATTTAATATCTTTTGCCATAATAATTGACCCCCTTGGAATTTTTAAGATTTATATAATTAACCGATAACTGCTAAAATGTCACTTTCACGTAAAATCAAGTAGTCTGTACCTTCGTATTTTACTTCAGTACCTGCATATTTTGAGAAGATGATAAGATCACCTGCTGCTACCTCTAAAGCAACACGCTCACCATTTTCAAGCACTCGACCAGTACCTACTGCAATAACTTTACCCTCTTGTGGTTTTTCTTTTGCAGTGTCTGGTAATACAATACCACTTGCTGTTTTTTCTTCTGCTTGAACAAGCTCAATTACAACGCGATCACCTAATGGCTTTAGCATGAACAATAACCTCCTCATTGTGTTATGTAAATTTTTTATTAGCACTCGAGTCACCCGAGTGCTAACACACTTATAATAATAAATAATCTCAATTTCTTTTGCAAGTAAAAAAATCATAATTTTTTCGCAAATTACTATATATACTCTTCTATATAAAATCCTTCTTCTACTACCTTTACTATATGAATCGTTGTTTCCACTACTCGTATGTTACAATATGAAAGACACCCTAAGTTGTTTTCGCTACACACACAACTTTTTCCTGTCTTCTATTTTAATTTCCAATGCAGATTTACAAAAAAACATAATTCGAATGAAAGTTTATATCGTAGGTAGCATATTACATGTTATCCTGCCTTATCTCATACACTAGAGTTAGAAAGGATGGTTAAACCATTTGAAGAAACAATATTGGTGGATTATCGTTACATACATTTTAATGCAATTGTCGGGTATTGCCGGATTACCACTTCTTCTGAAAACCGGACTATACGATAATAGAGGATTTACCAACGAGGAAAAGTTTCAACTAATAACCGGACATTGGTCTATTATTAGCTTTTTCATTGCACTATGCGTTGTAATTTGGTTACTTAGAACAGATATTCGTGACAGGCATTTAGATGCAATGCGCTCTTCTGTTCCAGCTACAATCGGGTGGATTTTTATCGGGTTCTTCTTAGCAATCATCTCACAAAGTATTGCAGGTATGATTGAAATGTATCTATTAGGGATTACACCTGGATCTGAGAATACAGACCGACTTATGGACATCGCAAGAACGACACCTTGGTTCCTTATTGTTATATCTATAATCGGACCTATTTTAGAAGAAATCGTATTTAGAAAAATTTTATTTGGTACACTTTATAAGAGATTTAATTTCTTCGTTGCTGCTATTATTAGTTCACTCGTATTCGCAGCGATTCATTTTGATTTTACTCACCTATTGGTATACACTTCTATGGGGCTCGTATTCGCCTTCTTATATGTAAAAACGAAACGTATTATCGTTCCTATAGCAGCCCATGTAGCAATGAATACATTAGTTGCCATTGGACAGATTTTCATGAGCAATGAACAAATTCAAGAAATGATTAAAGAAGCTGAAAAAATGCAAGGCTTTATCGGAGGATTTTTTGTATGAGAAACTCACCATTGTTCATGGCTGCATTGTATTTCCTTCTCGGATGTATCTTTACACGTTTCGCCATTACGAACGTGACAGATACAATCTGGAATATGTGGACAATACTATTTGCAGTTATGGCAACAATTGATTTTAATTTGGCACTTCGCCTTATATTAGTTAAATTCACAAAGAAAAAACAATAATAAAACGCAGAGGTCACCTCCTCTGCGTTTTATTGTGGATAATTCTTTAAAAAGTAAACAAGCGTTTGTAGCTCTACAGCTAAATCAATATGATGAATTCTTATATTCTCTGACACATTTAAACGTGCTGGTGTGAAGTTTAAAATACCGTGCACGTTTGTTTCTGCCAATCTATCGGCTACAGATTGCGCTACTGTAGCGGGTACTGTTAATATTGCCACTTGTATATCATTTGATAACCTTTCTTCTAATTCATCTAAATGATATACAGGAATACCCCCGATTTCTGTTCCAACTTTCTCTTCACTAACATCAAATGCCATTTCAATTTTTGTATTATTGTTTTTCGTGAAATTATAATGTAAGAAAGCGGTCCCTAAATTACCTACTCCAATAAGCGCTACACGTGTTATATCATCTTGATCGAGTGTTTCACGGAAAAATGATAATAAATAATTTACGTTATATCCATATCCCTTTTTCCCTAATGCTCCAAAGTATGAGAAATCTCTTCGAATAGTTGCGGAATCAACCTTTACCGCTTCACTCAATTCGGCTGATGAAACACGTTGCTTACCAGAAAGAGATAAGTTTTGGATAAATCGATAGTATAGAGGCAATCGTTTAGCAGTGGCTTGCGGAATTTTCTGCTGATCCATATAACCTCTCCTCTCTTCCTATCTTTATTCATATACTTGAATCGAATACAGAAGTTTAGTACTTATGAATTTCCTTGTATAATAAAGAGAAGAAGTATTCTCTCTTTATTTTAAACTATACACTATTTTTAGTATGATTGAGAAATATAAACATGGCAAAGTTAAGAAATTATTTGAGGTGAAAACATTGATTTTATTACAAGTAAACGGGCTTTCAAAATTATACGGTGCCGAAACGATTCTTGCAAACATAAAATTGGAAGTGCAAACGAAAGATCGTATCGCTTTAGTTGGACGAAATGGAGCCGGAAAATCTACATTATTAAAAATTATCGCCGGTGAATTATCTCATGATGGCGGCGAAATTATAAAACCGAAAGATGTCTCAATTGGGTATTTAGCTCAAAATACTGGATTAGAAACATCATTAACAATTTGGGATGAAATGCTAACCGTCTTTACACACCTACAGCAAATGGAGACAAAACTTCGAAGGCTAGAGCAAGAAATGGGAAAAGAAGAAAACTTTTCAAATGCCGCTACATATGAAAAATTATTAGCTGATTATGACCAATTGCAATTAGATTATAAAGATCAAGGCGGCTATCAGTATGAAGCAGATATTCGCTCCATTTTAAGCGGTCTTGGTTTCCCTGTTGAAACGCATCAGACGACAATTTCTACGTTAAGTGGCGGACAAAAAACGAGATTAGCTCTTGGGAAATTATTATTAACGAAACCAGACTTACTTATTTTAGACGAGCCTACAAACCATTTAGACATCGAAACATTAACGTGGCTTGAGCAATACTTACAAGGTTATCCTGGCGCAATTTTAATCGTTTCTCATGACCGTTATTTCTTAGATAAGCTTGTTACACAAGTATATGAAATTTCGAATAAAGAAAGCAGACGATTTGTTGGTAACTACAGTAAATATTTAGACTTAAAATCAGCCCTATACGAACAAGAAATGAAGCGTTACGAAAAGCAACAAGATGAAATCGCTAAACTTGAGGACTTCGTTCAAAAAAATATAGCACGTGCATCTACGACAAAACGTGCACAAAGCCGTCGTAAACAATTAGATAGAATGGAATTATTAACCAGACCATTAGGTGACTCTAAATCAGCCTCATTCCACTTCGATATTGAAAAACAAAGTGGAAATGATGTTTTACAAGTAAAAGATGCAACCATCGGTTATGATGAGGATCCTATTATTGAACATGTAAATATGCGCTTAACTCGGGGAGATAGTGTTGCCTTAGTTGGACCGAATGGAATTGGAAAATCCACATTATTAAAATCCATTGTGAATAAGTTACAGCTATTACATGGAGATGTTGCTTTCGGATCAAATGTATCTGTTGGTTATTATGATCAAGAGCAAGCTAACTTAACATCTTCTAAGCGCGTTTTAAATGAACTATGGGATGAATATCCGCTTCAACCCGAAAAAGAAATTCGCACTATACTAGGTAATTTTTTATTCACAGGGGATGATGTACTAAAACCAGTATCTTCTCTTAGTGGTGGACAAAAGGCCCGATTAGCTCTCGCAAAACTTATGATGCAAAAATCCAATTTATTAATTCTCGATGAGCCAACGAACCATCTTGATTTAAATAGTAAAGAAATTTTGGAGAATGCTTTAATTGATTATCCAGGAACTCTTCTATTCGTTTCACATGACCGCTACTTCATTAATCGCGTAACGACTACAGTTGTCGAGTTATCAACAGAAGGTGCGCAAGAGTATTTAGGTGATTACGATTACTATGTGGAGAAGAAAAATGAAATGATTGAACGCGCAGCATTTGAACAACAAGAACAGCAAGAAAATCAGGCACCTGTTCAAAAAACTGTAGCTCAAGAAAAATTAAATTATCTCGAAGAAAAAGAGCGTAAACAATTAGAACGTCAACGCACTCGAAAAATCGAAGAACTAGAACAAAACATCGTAAGCTTAGAAGAAGAAATTGCTACGTTAGAGGATCAGCTTTGCTTACCAGAAATATATGCAGATTATGAAAAGGCTAGTGAGATTACAACGAAAAAACAAACATTACAAGAACAACTTGAAGCCTGTATGGCAGAATGGGAAGAACTGCATATATAAGCTAATTTAAACAAAAAGGATGTCTCATCAGTCGAGGATTTTTGACTAGATGACATCCTTTTTATTTCCCTTTAGAATCAGTTTCGTAGTACATGAAATTATATCGACGATTTTTTGAATGCACATACCTTAACTTAAAATATATAAACAATTCGACAAGAAACATCGTTTTCCCGACAAAAATTGACATTTGCAGCAACCAATATGATAAGAGGAGGATTTTTCAAAAGTTTTTTAGGATATCTTCTCGTTTTTATTTCCCGAAAAAGAATTCATTTAAAGGTCAGACTTCATCCGTTTTATCCACAATGTTATACACATATCCACCTTTATAAAATAAACATCAAAATAACTTTTCCACATTATCCACATTTAACAAAAAAGTTATTAACAGTTTATATACACAATAAAACCCACATTATCAACAGATAATATGGGTTTTATCCACAAGCTGTGGTTAATTTTGTGTATAACTATGCTTCAATATCTAAGCCTGGGTTTGCATTTAAAGCTAATGTCGCACGTTTTCCTTGTTCGTATGCAATTGTACCTGCAGCTGCAATCATTGCTGCATTGTCTGTGCATAAAGATAACGGCGGGATAATTAGCTCTATATCTTCTTTTCGTGCAAACTCTTCTTCTAGACGTGCACGAAGCCCTTTATTAGCAGCTACTCCACCAGCAAGAAGCAATTGCTTTACATTATACGCTTCTGCTGCACGAGATGCTTTCGTTACAAGTACATCAATTACACTCTCTTGAAAGCTTGCCGCTAAATCTTCCGGTGCAATTTCTATACCACGTTGTTTTGCGTTATGCACAGTGTTGATAACTGCTGATTTCAATCCACTAAAGCTGAAATCATACGAATCGGGTTCTAGCCATGCACGAGGCAAATCAATTGTTGGCTTCCCTTCATGCGCAAGGCGATCAATATGAGGACCACCTGGATACGGCATAGATAGCGTACGAGCTACTTTATCATATGCTTCTCCTGCTGCATCATCTCGTGTTTCACCAATCACTTCAAATGAACCATGTTCTTTCATATAAACAAGTTCTGTATGTCCACCAGATACAACAAGTGATAGTAGTGGGAATTGAACTTCTTTTACTAAGCGATTCGCATAAATATGGCCAGCAATATGATGAACACCAACTAGAGGAATATCATGTGCAAAGGCTACCGCCTTCGCTGCATTTACTCCTATTAAAAGTGCTCCTACTAAACCGGGTCCCTCTGTTACAGCAATTGCATCAATATCCTCGAAAGTTATATTCGCTTCTTTTAAAGCTTCTTCTAACACAACTGTAATTTCTTCTACATGGTGACGGGATGCAATCTCTGGTACAACCCCGCCAAAACGCTTATGACTTTCAATTTGTGATGCAACGACGTTCGCAATGATTTCCATTCCATTTTTAACAACTGCTACTGCTGTTTCATCGCAGCTTGTTTCAATACCAAGTATAATCGTATTTTTTTCCATTATATATTCACCCACATTACAAGACCATCTTCCTGATTGTCTGCATAGTATCGTTTACGAATTCCACCATTTTGAAATCCGTATTTTTTGTATAACTGCTTTGCTACTTCATTTGATACGCGTACTTCAAGCGTCATTGTTTTTACCCCTAGTTCTTTCGCTACGGAAATAACTTCTTTTAATAGGGCATCTCCTAACTTTTGACCTCGGTATTCTGGCAAAATAGCTATATTTGTGATATGTGATTCATCAATAATTATCCACAATCCACAATACCCGATTACAAGGCCATCTTTTTCTAGCACAACATAATGTGCATGTTCATTCATCGTTAATTCACGTTGAAAGGCATCTGCAGTCCAAGGAGTTGAAAAAGATGCTTCTTCAATAGCTACAATTTGAGCGATATCATCGAGTTCCATCTTTCTAAATATCATATCCATCTTCTGCAAGCTCCTACTTGTTTTGACTTTCTAACCACTTTGTTTCAGCTTCAGCTAAACGAAGGTAACTAGGAACAAATGAATGTACATCTTGTTCCTCTTTTTGTAACCCTAAGAAAGCTAACTCACTTGGTCTTGGGTTATTTTTAGTGAAAGGAGCAAATACAGCTTGATTGCCTAAATGTTCTATAATTGTTTCTTTATGCAATTTAACATCGTTACCGATAAATAAAACAGGCTGTCCTTTATCTTTTAACATTTGCAACCAGTCTACAATAAGAATAATTCGATCTTCTTCTATTGAAGTTAACTGCTCTCCTTCATATGTATATAATCCAGTATAAATTTGTCCACGTCTTCCATCAAATAAAGGACAAATTAACCCACTAAAGTTAGCACCGTTTGCAGCTACTACTTCTAAACTTGATACACCTACGATTGGTATTTGAAGTGACCAAGCTAATGTTTTTGCCGCTGTCACACCTATGCGAACACCTGTATATGATCCAGGTCCAGCAGCCACAACGATTTTAGTTAATTCTTTTGGTTTTACACCACATTCTTTTAATAGTTGCTCTACAGCTGGCATAAGGCGTACAGAATGGTTTTTTGTTAAATTTGTAATGATTTCCCCAATTACGTTTTCTTCCTCAATAAGGGATACACCCATTACGTAATTTGAAGTATCAATTGCTAGTACTTTCATCTTGTAATAGCTCCTCACATAATCTAATATAACGGTCTCCAACTGGCTCGAGTACAATTTTCCTTGTGTCATCTCCAGCATGGAATAAACTAATTTGTAACTTTTCATTCGGTAAATATGCTTCTATCAAATGAGCCCATTCTACTACCGTAATTCCTTCACCATAGAAGTACTCATCAAAACCTAAGTCTTCTTCACTTTCCGCTAAACGATACACGTCCATATGATATAACGGCAATCTTCCTTTATATTCTTTAATAATGTTAAAGGTAGGACTATTTACAACTCTTTTCACGCCAAGACCTTTTGCTAGCCCTTTTGTAAAAGTCGTTTTACCAGCTCCAAGATCTCCTTCTAAAATAATTACATCTTGTGCCCGGGCAAGTTCACCTAGTTTTTCTGATAATCTTTGTGTTTCCTCAGAAGATTTTGTTGTTACTTCATATTTACTCACAGACTTCACCTACTTTACTCACAATGTTCTCTGCTCTTTATTATACAGGTTTTGAATATATAAAAAAGTCCTTAGGAGTTGTCCTAAGGATAGTTTGACTGTCTTTATTAGTTTTTTGTTAAAACAAATAAAAAAATACGAAACAACTTGTTTCGTTCTTTTCTTTATATAAAATGGCGGTCCCGACCGGGGTCGAACCGGCGATCTCCTGCGTGACAGGCAGGCATGTTAACCACTACACCACGGGACCATTGGTTGCGGGGACAGGATTTGAACCTGCGACCTTCGGGTTATGAGCCCGACGAGCTACCGTGCTGCTCCACCCCGCGATGATATAAATAGCTTGGCGACGTCCTACTCTCACAGGGACAAGGTCCCAACTACCATCGGCGCTAGAGAGCTTAACTTCCGTGTTCGGTATGGGAACGGGTGTGACCTCTCTGCCATCATCA
>NZ_JBPWGY010000028.1:0-14935 GCF_051780025.1 Bacillus cereus group sp. BceL062
GCGTTCATCCTGAGCCAGGATCAAACTCTCCAATAAAGTTAGTTTGTCTAGCATCTAAAAATAAAAATTGACGTTTCACGTTGTTTGTTTCGTTTAGTTTTCAAAGTTCAACATCGCGTTTCAGCGACTTTTATAATTTAACATTTATCGTTAAATCTGTCAACAACTTTTTTCTTTCGTTCCTGACGACGCTTATTAATTTATCATATTAAACATTCTTTAGTCAACACTTTTTAAAAAAATGCCAAAATAATTTTATCTTGGCATGATATACAGCTTAATTATTACTAATGCAGCAACACCGGGTAAGCCTAATAAACTTGTTACTGTCGCTGTACCTGCGTTAATCGGAATATGAAAATCAAAATATGTCCCTACAACATTTACGATAAAGAGCAATGCTATTCCTAAAGTAACATGAAAAAGTATTTTACCTATAAAACGCAATGGTTTAGAAGAAACACCAAAAACAAGAAAAATAAAAACAAGAGATAGAATACCAACAATAATAATTGTAGAATTCATTTTTTCCTCCTTATGAATGACCTATACATATCTATATGTATGGGACAAGACGATAAAAAAGAACGTTTATCCTATAACTCCAGTCGGCCCATTGTGATAACTTTTACGCAGCAACATTTTCTTCATACAAACCCATCAGAATCCTCAACGATTCTTTTAAAACGAAATAACCCCTCTACTTTAACAAATAAAAAGTAAAAGGTTCTGCTTAAAAAGCAGAACCTTTTACCATTGTTCCATTTTTACAGGGCGACGCTTCGCTTCTTTTAACAAGAAGAAATATTTCGCCTCCGCTATTTTCAAAGAACAAATTACATCTGGAGACGGCTCAACACTTTGTTCAACCATTCTCTTTTGACGTAACCATTCATTCTTTACTTTTTCTAATAGTACAATTAACTTATCGTCATACTCTTTACGCAATTTACCCTTTTTTTGAAAGAACATTTTTGTTTCTCCTCTTATACTTCTCTGCGGCCTTCTAGCGCTTTTGACAGAGTTACTTCATCTGCATATTCTAAATCTCCACCAACTGGTAGACCATGTGCAATACGAGTTACTTTAATACCTGTCGGCTTTAAGAGGCGGGATATATACATCGCTGTAGCTTCCCCTTCAATGTTAGGGTTTGTTGCCAATATCACTTCTTGTACCGTTTCATCGTGCAGTCGCTTTAAGAGTTGCGGGATATTAATGTCTTCCGGTCCAATTCCCTCCATCGGGGAAATCGCACCACGTAACACATGATATACACCTTGATACTCTTTCATTTTTTCCATCGCGATTACATCTTTCGGTTCTTGCACGACACAGACAACCGTTTGATCTCGATGTGAATCATCACAAATATAACAAGGATCACGGTCAGTAATATGTCCGCATACAGAACAATACGCTAGATCTCGCTTCGCATTCACAAGTGCTTTCGCAAAACCTAACACATCGTCTTCTTTCATATCTAATACGAAAAATGCCAATCGAACCGCTGTTTTCGGTCCGATCCCTGGCAATTTCATAAAACTATCGATTAATTTTGATATTGGCTCTGGATAATGCATATATCAATATCCTCCTAGAACATTCCACCTGGTAAGTTTAAGCCTTTTGTAAATTTACCCATTGTAGAATTTGAAAGTTCATCAACCTTTTTAAGTGCATCGTTCGTTGCAGCTAGCACTAGATCTTGTAACATTTCGATATCTTCTGGATCTACAACTTCTTCTTTAATTTTCACTTCAAGAACTTGCTTATGGCCATTTGCAATTACAGAAACCATTCCACCGCCAGCTGTACCTTCAACCGTTTTTTCACCAAGCTCTTCCTGTGCTTTTGCCATGTCTTTTTGCATCTTTTGCATTTGTTTCATCATGTTATTCATATTTCCCATTCCGCCACGCATCATATTTAATTCCTCCTAATAATAGTTATTCTTTTATTTCAATAAGTTCTTGCCCTACTAATTTTACTGCTTCTTCTATGAGAGGATCTTCTTTCTGCTCTGGGCTTTCTTCAGAATCCCCGCCTTCGCGTTGTAAAAAGTCCTCACGAATTTTACCCCATTCACTTTTCGGGATAGCAATCATATTTAACTTTTTACTTAGCAATTCAAAAAGAATTTGTTCCAGCGTATCCATTGCTTCACGATTTTCACTCGCCATTTTACAATGAATCTCATATTGAAATGCTAACACATAAGTATCATCTGAAGCCGCTACTGGCTCACTATTTTCTAATAAAACAGCAAATGCCACTTTGTTATACGATTTGAGTCTTCCTAACAACTCACCCCATACGGCTTTCAATTGTTCTAATTCTTGACGCTTCGCCTGCTTCAACACTTCATTTACACGTCCAACAGGAATTTTCATACTTCCCGTTCGCATTGGTTTTGGTGTTGCACGCGTCTCTCTTACTTCAGGTTGTACGCCAGCTGGTACACCATTCTTTTTAACTTGTTCTAATTCTTTCTCCAGTTGCTGCATTCTGTTCATAACCGCTTGTAAACGATCTGCACCGTTTGCTTGCATCATAAACTGCTGACACAGTTGTACCATCACAACTTCTAAGAAAATTCGTGGATGGTTTGTCCACTTCATCTCTTGTTGCCCTTTACTAAGACTATGAATAATCTCATAGATTACTTCCGGCTGCATTTCTTCACTTAACATGCGGAATTGATCATCTACAATTACTCGTTCCAACATATGTTCTAGTTGTGGTGAAGTTTGATATAAAAGCATATCACGATAATAGTAAATGAAATCTTCCATAAATCGAACTGGATCCTTCCCTTTACTCATCATCTCATCTATGATACGTAATGCTCTTGATACATCATTTTCACGTATACATTCTACTAGGTTACCTAAATATTGCTGAGAAACAGAGCCTGTTACAGCTAAAACATCTTCTGTTGTAACTGCATCATCACTATAAGATATAGCCTGATCAATAAGGCTAAGTGCATCACGCATACCACCCTCGGCAGCACGAGCAACAATTTGTAGTGCTTCCTCTTCTACTTGCGTACCCTCATTTGTCACAACCGTCGATAATCTCTCAACAATATCATTTACTGATATTTTTCGGAATTCAAATCGCTGACATCTCGAAATAATCGTAGGTGGAATCTTATGTGGTTCTGTTGTCGCTAAAATAAAGATAACATGTCCTGGTGGCTCTTCTAAAGTTTTTAGAAGAGCATTAAAGGCACCCATAGAAAGCATGTGAACCTCATCGATAATGTATACTTTATATTCTACAGCACTTGGAGCATATTTTACTTTATCTCTTATATCTCGAATTTCATCTACACCGTTATTTGAAGCCGCATCAATTTCTAATACATCTGAAATAGATCCTTGTGTAATTCCTAAACAAGAAGGACATTCATTACAAGGTTCAGCTACCGGAGCATGTTCACAGTTAATTGCTTTTGCAAATACTTTTGCAATCGTCGTTTTTCCTGTTCCCCTCGGACCAGAAAATAAATAAGCATGTGAAACTTTCTCTTGAAGAAGGGCATTTTGCAACGTTTTTGTTACGTGCTTTTGACCGACTACATCTTCGAACTTTTGCGGTCTCCATGTTCGGTATAACGCTTGGTATGACACGAAAATACGGCCTCCCTCAAAGGTTATTATCTTATATATTATAACCCATTCTGTTTATAGATTCCAAAAGTTATTTTCCATACAAAAAACCCACCTTGTATCAAGGTGAGTTTTGTATACATATATAACTGCCGTGCACCTTCTGTCGATTACGTACCATAAGCGTTACTCAAGCAGTTAGCTCGGTTCAGGCACTCCTGCGGCACACGAGAAAACCCGCTTATTGCTGCTTCCTTCCGGACCTGACAAGGTTCACGGGGTCCCGTTGCGCAGGACCCAAACGTCAACACCACTTACTTAAGGCAGACCTTACAGCAACATAACCTCGAGAAGGGATTCGGCCTCGCTAGAGCGGATTGCGAGTATAGGGCACCGCTACCTCCCCGCTTAGCACGGCAAAGTTAAAACCAATATTCGGTTGCCTTCATTAAAGGCATTATCAGTATAACTTGTTTTTTTATAAAATGCAAATGCGTTAATTCTCGTTACTTTTCTCTAATTTTTTTATCGCTTTTCTTTTTTTACGAAGCTCTCTAAAAAAGTTTGTTAGCAACGTACCGCACTCTTCTTCTAATACACCAGTGACTACTTCACATTGATGATTAAAGCGTTCATCTGTTAAAAGATTCATTAATGTTCCTGCACATCCGCCCTTCGGATCACTTGCACCATATACAACTCGCTTCACTCGTGATAAAACAATTCCACCCGCACACATTGGACAGGGCTCTAAGGTTACATATAACGTTGCATCTTCTAAACGCCATGTCCCTAGCTTTTTGCAAGCTTCATCAATCGCTAACAACTCGGCATGAGCGATTGATCGTTGCTCAGTTTCCCTTAAATTATGAGCGACACTAATTACCTCACCATCTAACACTATGACTGCACCAATTGGTACTTCTTGTATTTCCTCTGCCTTTTTAGCCTCTTCTATCGCTAGTTGCATAAAATAAATATCTTGATCTTGTTCCATAACCTAGTCCTTTCATCACAAATAAAATAAACCTTTTCCATTTACTACACGTGGGATAACTTTTATAAATTCAATCCACCCTAAAAGAAAAAGAGAGGGGATTACATATGAAAAACACTGCTTTGCTCATTATTGATATGATTAATGACTTTCAATTTTCCCACGGGCCCATCCTGGCAAAAAAATGCGAAACTATAACAAATCCTATTTTACAATTAAAGAAAACAATGAAAGCCTTCGGCTATCCCATAATTTATGTTAATGACCATTATCAACTTTGGAGATCTGATATTGACCAACTGATTACTCATTGTACAAATGAGTATAGTGAAAATATAATTCATAAGATTGCTCCACATTCTGATGATTACATTTTTATTAAACCACATTACTCTGCTTTTTATGAAACGCCTTTGAATTCTTTATTGGGCTATTTAAAAATAGAAAATCTGATATTAACAGGAGTTGCCGGGAATATATGTATCCTATTTACTGCTAACGATGCTCATATGAGAAATTATACACTGTATGTACCACAGGATTGCATTGCCTCTAACAATGATCAGGACAATCTGCATGCTTTAAAAATAATGGAAGCTACATTGAAAGCAAATATAATACCGTCATCTCAAATAAAAATTAATTAATACATATATCTATTTTCTAACTTTTTATATCAAATTAACCCGCTCGCTTCCCTCTTGTGCTACAATAATTCTGTTTTGTGTTTTTAGTAGTCACGGTAAATCACTGATTGAAAGGAGGAAACAGCGTGACCGGAGTACCATTTATCACGGTTGAAGGACCAATTGGTGTTGGAAAAACTTCACTTGCGAAGGAAATTTCAACTCACATGCAACTCCACTTACTAAAAGAGATTGTTGATGAAAACCCTTTTTTAGGAAAGTTCTATGAAGACATCGACGAATGGAGTTTTCAAACAGAGATGTTCTTTCTTTGTAATAGATACAAACAACTAGAAGACATTAACATAAAGTATTTGAATCAAAGGAAGCCAGTAGTAGCAGATTATCATATATTTAAAAATTTAATTTTCGCATCCCGTACATTAAAAGATTCTCAATATGACAAATACATGCAAATCTATCGTATCCTTACACAAGATATGCCTGTACCAAATGTCATCGTTTATTTAACGGCTAGCCTGGAAACATTACAAAAACGAATCGCAATGCGCGGAAGAGAATTCGAAAAAAATATGGATCCAAATTACTTACTACAGCTCACAAAAGATTACGAAACAGCAATGGATACTTTTAAAAAGGACCATCCAGATATCCCAGTGTTGAAATTTAACGGAGATGATATGGATTTTGTACAAAATCCCGATGATTTAAACGTCATCCTATCCGCCCTTCAAAATACTCTCTTAAAGGAGTCGAAATAATAATGAATTTAAGGCAAAAATATGATATACCGAATGATGCAGTAATTACTATCGCTGGAACAGTAGGTGTCGGAAAATCAACTATGACAACTGCACTAGCTAACGCTTTAGGTTATCGCACATCATTTGAAAAAGTAGATTCTAATCCATATTTGGACAAGTTCTATGCCGATTTCACACGCTGGAGCTTCCACTTGCAAGTATACTTCTTAGCAGAACGATTTAAAGAACAAAAGAGAATTTTTGAATACGGTGGTGGTTTTGTTCAAGACCGTTCTATCTATGAAGACACTGGAATTTTCGCAAAGATGCATCATGAAAAAGGTACAATGACGGAAACTGATTATGAAACATACAAAGGTTTATTTGATGCTATGGTCATGACTCCTTACTTCCCTCATCCAGACTTATTAATTTACTTAGAAGGTTCTTTCGATGATATTGTAGACCGTATTCAAGAACGCGGACGCCCGATGGAGCAGCAAACACCAATTGAGTATTGGAAAGAGATGCACGGACGTTACGAAAACTGGATTAACAACTTCAATTCATGCCCTGTTTTACGATTAAACATTAATGAATACGATATTTTAAAAGATGGCGATTCAATCGAACCAATCATTAAAAAAATTGGCCATTTCTTAAAACAAACACGTAAACTTGTAAAATAAAAAACCCGTGCATATGCACGGGTTTTCCTATTAAATTACTTCTTCTTTGTTGGAGCAATAATTTCACTCTCAGGTTTTCCAGCGTTAATACGCTGACGAACAGTACTTGTACTAATGTCATATGTTTCAGCAATCTCTTTAACAGTCATTTCTTTCCCGTTAATCACTGCCGTTAATACTTTACCTGTACGTTTTGGAGCTGCTTCTTTCTTTACAGCTGGTTTTTCAACCTTTTTTGGCGCCTCTACTTTTGTCGTAGCTTGCTTTACATCACAAGTACAACCACAAAGTTTACGGAATGTATCATCGCTTATAATACGCGATACATTTGCACCACTGTTTAAAATTCTATTGTTCTTACAGACAGGACATTGTACATAATATAAAGTTTTTCCATCTAAAGGAAACGTTTGTATAATAAGATCCATGTTGACTCCTTTCATATCTATGAAGATAATCATCGGAATATGAGTGTGTAATAAGGACAAAATCGCCTTACACCATACTTTATGATTGGTTTTAAAATAAAAACTCGTTACGTGTTGGTAACGAGTTCTCCAATCTCCACTTATATGCGCTGTTGTCAATTATATCTGGAGGAGGTAGAGGGATTCGAACCCCCGCGCGACTCTCACCGCCTGTCGGTTTTCAAGACCGATCCCTTCAGCCAGACTTGGGTATACCTCCATATTGACATCAAATATAATATCAAAAGAAAAACAGTTAGTCAACCCTACTAAAATAAATTATGAGGAAAGGAAAATTTTACTTTCCCCCTCCTACATTACAGTACTGACAACGCTCATAATTACCAATCACTCATACCGATGAATGTTTAAATTTACTTAATAACTGTTTTTCCTCCCATATAAGGGCGAAGAACTTCTGGAATTATAATTGTACCATCTTCTTGTTGGTAGTTCTCTAAAATAGCTGCAACCGTACGTCCAATTGCAAGACCAGATCCATTTAATGTATGAACATGTTCTGGTTTTCCGTTTGGCTCACGGCGGAAACGGATATTTGCACGTCTCGCTTGGAAAGCTTCAAAATTACTACAAGAAGAAATTTCACGATATGTGCCATAGCTTGGAATCCATACTTCAATATCGTATTTCTTCGCTGCTGTAAATCCTAAATCGCCTGTGCACATGCTCATAACGCGATATGGCAACTCTAATAATTGTAACACGCGTTCTGCATCATTTGTTAATTTTTCTAACTCTTCATAAGAATCTTCTGGTTTTACGAACTTCACAAGCTCTACTTTATTGAACTGATGTTGGCGAATTAAACCACGTGTATCGCGACCAGCTGAACCTGCTTCAGAACGGAAGCAAGAGCTAAATGCAGCATATCTTATAGGCAATTGCTCTTTATTTAAAATCTCATCACGATGCATATTTGTTACAGGTACTTCTGCTGTTGGAATTAAGAAGTAATCTTCACTTTCAATACGGAATGCATCTTCTTCAAACTTCGGAAGTTGTCCTGTTCCTGTCATACTTGCACGGTTTACCATATACGGAGGTAACACTTCTTCATATCCATGCTCGTCAGTATGAAGATCAAGCATAAAACTAATTAAAGCACGCTCTAATCTTGCGCCTGCACCTTTGTAAAATACGAAGCGGCTTCCTGTTACTTTCCCAGCACGCTCAAAATCTAAAACTCCTAAATCTGTAGCAAGATCCCAATGTGGTTTTGGTTCAAAAGCAAATTCCTTCACTTCTCCCCAAGTACGCGCTACTACATTATCATCCTCTGTTTCACCAACTGGAGCAGATTCATGAGGAATATTTGGAATAGATAACATTAATCTTTCTAAGTCTTCTTCAACTGTACGAAGTTCATTATCAAGATCTTTTACTTTTTCTCCAACTTCACGCATTTCTAAAATTAAAGCTTCTGCATCTTTCTTTTCACGCTTTAATACTGAAATTTGTTGAGACACTTCGTTACGTTTACTTTTTAGTTCTTCTGTTTGAACAAGTAATTCTCTTCTTCTCGTATCAAGCTCTTCAAAACGACCAAACTCCGTTAAATCTTCGCCTCTATGCTGCAATTTTGCTTTTACTTCTTCAAAGTTCGTACGTAATAATTTAATATCAAGCATTATATACTCCTCCTTTTATTTTATAAAACACAAAAAACTCCCGTCCCTATACAAAGGGACGGGAGTTAACCCGCGTTGCCACCCTAGTTGAAAGCATTACTACTTTCCTCTCAAGTAGAAATAACGGCTCTTCACCGGGAATGTTTACTAATCATAAAGATATTCCACATTCCATTCCAGGATGGATTCACAAACTGTTTCTATCGATTTCCACCAACCATCGACTCTCTATAAGAAACGACATTTGTTACTACTTCCTATCAACACGCTTATTTTATAAAATTGTTACCATCAATTTACTATAATCTTATACAAGTTGCAAGTTACTTACACAACTTTTTTCATTTTAGCTTCTTTTACCATTTCGACAAAGTATGCTGTCACACGATGATCATCCGTTAATTCCGGATGGAATGAAGCAGCTAAAAACTGATCTTGTCTTACCGCTACCATTCGATCGCCGTGCTTAGAAAGTACTTCGACGTTATCAGCAACATCTACAACATACGGAGCACGGATAAATACACCAATAAAGTCTTCCCCCACACCTTTCATTGAAAGTGCGGCTTCAAAACTATCTTTTTGGCGTCCAAACGCATTGCGTTCAACTGTAATATCCATAGCACCAATATGTGCTTCTTCATAGCCAATAAGTGTTTTCGCAAGAAGAATCATACCTGCACATGTACCAAACATTGGTTTACCAGACTTCGCAAATGTACGAAGTGGTTCCATGAAAGCATACTTATCAATAAGACGACGCATTGTTGTACTTTCACCGCCTGGTAAAATAAGACCATCAATCTCTTCAAGTTGCTCTATACGCTTTACAACAACAGCTTCTGCACCACTTGCTTCAACTGATTTTACATGCTCACGAACTGCACCTTGAAGACCTAGTACACCGATTTTCACCATTTTAAAGTTCTCCTTCAATTACCATCCACGCTCTTGCATGCGTTGTTCTGGTAATAACGTTGAAATTTCGACACCTTTCATTGCATTACCCAATCCTTTAGAAAGGCTTGCAATTAGTTCGTAATCTTCATAATGAGTCGTAGCTTCAACGATTGCACGTGCAAATTTCTCTGGGTTCTCTGATTTGAAGATACCAGATCCAACAAATACACCATCAGCACCAAGTTGCATCATTAACGCTGCATCTGCTGGTGTTGCTACACCACCTGCTGCAAAGTTTACAACTGGCAAGCGACCAAGGCGTTTAATTTCAAGTAGTACTTCATAAGGAGCACCAGTATTTTTTGCATATGTCATTAACTCATCTTCACGTAGACTTGCAACTTGACGGATTTCTGCATTGACTTGGCGCATATGACGCACTGCCTCTACAATGTTTCCTGTTCCTGGCTCACCTTTTGTACGAAGCATAGATGCACCTTCTGCAATACGACGTGCAGCTTCTCCGATATCACGGCAACCACATACAAACGGAACTGTGTAATCACGTTTATTTAAATGGTATACTTCATCAGCAGGAGTTAATACTTCACTCTCATCGATATAGTCTACCCCTAATGATTCTAATACACGTGCTTCTACAAGATGACCGATACGGCATTTTGCCATAACCGGAATTGACACCGCACCCATAACTTCTTCAACAATCGTTGGGTCTGCCATACGAGAAACGCCACCTGCTGCACGAATATCTGCTGGTACACGCTCTAATGCCATAACGGCAACTGCGCCTGCTTCTTCTGCAATCCTTGCTTGTTCAGCGTTAACTACGTCCATAATAACGCCGCCTTTTTGCATTTCTGCCATTCCACGTTTTACACGTTCTGTCCCTGTTACATTTGTCATGTACAAAAACCCCCCTAGGTGAATTGCTTTCCCCCGTTAAAGGCGAAAATTAAGAATACTCTTACATTCTACCATTAACTATCAGATGCTTGTCTACTACTTTTTCATAAAGTGGGTATGAAAAATGGGAATAAGAAAAAGCTCCTACAATGAGGAGCTTTTAAAACCAACCTTTTACTGTATCAACAGCACTATTCCATATACCACTAAAGAAAGAGCCGATTCCGCGCATAGAACGAGTAAACCAGTTTGCTTCTTCCACTGCTGATGTTGTTACAAGATCTACTTGTAATGACTTACCAGATAAAAATCCAGGGTCATTCGTATCTTTTGGTGTAATTACCATCTGACCAAGTGCAACACCCTTTTTAATAGGTGCTTCTTGTCCCTTACTTGCTTCTTTAAATTCTGTTTTATAAACAGCTTTACTTCCTTTTGGCACTGGAAGTGAAACAACTTGTTTTGTTTGAACTGCTACATCTTTATCTTTTGCATTTTCTACTCTTACTGTTTCTTGTCCTTTTACTGAAGAATCTTTTTTATACATTTGCTTCATTTCAAAGTTAGCAAATCCATAATCATATAACTTCTTCGTTTCATCAAAACGTGCTGTATGAGAACTTGTTTTAATAACTACAGAAATAAAACGCATACCGTTTCTTTCAACCGTACCAGTGAAGCAATCACCGGCTTCTGGAGTTGATCCTGTTTTCAGGCCGTCTACGCCATCGTATTGCTTAACTAAACCTTTTAACATCCAATTCCAGTTATCCATATTAATCGGGTATTTTCCGCCCTCTTGGAATACTTTTTTAGGGATTTTTGCTGTATCTAATGTTTTGGGATAATCCTTAATAAGATGTTGCGCTAAAATTGCGACGTCCCTTGCAGACATTTTATTTTCTTCATCCGGTGTTGTTCCTTCGGGATGCTGTCCTTTTAAATCTTTGTTCGTTAGGCCTGTAGAATTTACAAATTTATAATTTTTCAATCCCAACTCTTTTGCCTTATCATTCATCATTTTTACAAAATTAACTTCTTTTCCTGCCACTGCTTCACCTAGAGCAATTGTTGCTCCATTAGCAGAATAAATCGCCATCGCTTCGTATAACTCTTTTACCGTATAAGAACCACCGTTTTCTAGTGGAACATTTGATAATGAACGATCCTGTGAAATCTTATGCGCATATTCAGAAACCTTAATCTTTTGATCCCACTTAAGTTTTCCTTTATCCACTGCTTCATGAACTAAATATTCACTCATCATTTTTGTCATACTAGCAATTGATAATAACTCATCTGCATTCTTTTGATATAAAATTTTCCCAGAATTCGCTTCTACTAAAATTGCCGCACCTGCTTCAATGTTTAGAGCGGCTCCTGTTTCAGCCGATGCATTGCTATATGGTAACAGCATGCTACAAGCTAGTGTAAGCACCGTTACCAAAGCCATGAATCTTTTGCAAAACATACCTTTCACTTTTGCTACCCCCAATATCTATGTACTCACATAACCGTTATTCTAACATAATCAAAAAAAAATAGACAGAGATATCAAATCTCTATCTATTTACATATAAGACATTATAATGAGTAGTTTGGAGCCTCTTTTGTAATTTGTACATGATGAGGGTGGCTTTCACGTAAACCAGCACCTGACATGCGAATGAACTGTGCATTCTCACGTAAGAATTCTAAATCCTGTGCTCCACAATATCCCATACCTGCACGTAATCCACCAACTAATTGATGAACTGTATCTGCTAAAGGTCCTTTATACGGTACGCGTCCTTCAATACCTTCTGGAACAAGTTTTTTGTTTCCTTCTTGGAAGTAACGATCTTTACTTCCTTTTTCCATCGCTCCAACAGAACCCATACCACGATATACTTTAAATTGGCGACCTTGGTAAATTTCAGTTTCTCCAGGGCTTTCAGCAACACCAGCAAACATACTACCTAGCATAACAACGTGTGCTCCTGCTGCTAAAGCTTTAACCATATCACCAGAGTACTTAACACCGCCATCAGCAATAACTGGAATACCGTGTTTACGAGCTTCTGTTGCACAATCATAAACTGCTGTTAATTGTGGTACACCAACACCAGCTACAACGCGTGTCGTACAAATAGAACCTGGTCCAATACCAACTTTAACTACGTTTGCACCAGCCTCGATTAATGCTTTCGTTGCTTCAGCTGTAGCAACATTTCCAGCGATAATATTTAGTGCTGGATATTTCGCACGAACTTCTTTTACCTTTTCAATAACACCTTTAGAATGCCCATGAGCTGTATCAAGTACAATTGCATCTACGCTAGCTTTTACTAATGCATCGATACGAAGCATAGCATCAGCCGTTACACCAACAGCCGCTCCAACTAATAAGCGTCCTTGCTTATCTTTAGCAGAGTTAGGGAATTCAATTACTTTTTCAATATCTTTTATTGTAATAAGCCCTTGTAATACACCGTTATTATCAACAAGAGGGAGCTTTTCAATTTTATACTTTTGTAGGATCTTTTCAGCTTCTTCCAGTGTAGTACCAACTGGAGCTGTAATTAACTGTTCTTTTGTCATTACGTCAGAAATTTTGATTGAGTAATCTTGGATGAAACGCATATCACGGTTGGTAATAATACCAACTAATTTTCGCTCATCTAAATTATTTACAACTGGTACACCTGAGATACGATATTTTCCCATAAGATGTTCTGCATCATATACTTGATGTTCTGGAGTTAAGAAGAAAGGATCTGAAATAACGCCGCTTTCAGAGCGCTTTACTTTATCAACTTGCTCTGCCTGTTGCTCAATAGACATATTCTTATGAATAATTCCTAAACCGCCTTGGCGAGCCATTGCAATAGCCATGTCAGCTTCTGTTACTGTATCCATTCCTGCACTAATTAACGGGATGTTTAGCTGTAAGCTTTCAGATAAAACTGTTTTAACACTTACTTCTCTTGGTAATATATCTGACCTCGCTGGTACAAGTAATACATCATCAAAAGTCAAACCTTCTTTAACAAATTTAGATTCCCACATAATTGTTCCCCCCATGATACCAGAAATTATTATTAGTAGCTTATCAATTGGTTAAAATACTGTCAAGGACGTATATATATGTTAGAATTTTTAGACAATAAAAGGAGCGTAATATATGCATCAAACACATTGTACTTGGCAGCAATTAAGTTTCTTTTTTTCATCTCAAAATGTACAACGTTATCTTGCCCGTTGTTATGAAAAATCCTCCATACAAGATGCTGAAAAAAAAAGTTTTGAAAACTGTTATCCCTTTATTTACTACTTAGAACACGGGAAAAATTATTACGAATTATATAAGGCGGCCCCTTTTTCGATTCAACCAATGTTGTTATTTTATGGAATTAGCCAACTATTTAAAGCTTGCTTGTTAACTATTGATCCTAACTACCCAGAATCAACTACTGTTTTAGCTCATGGCGTTACAACTCGTAAACGAAAAAAACAGGGGTATCAATTTTTAGAAGATGAGGTGAAAATACAGAAAAACGGATTATTTACTCACGTTGCAGAACAACTGTTTCACATGAAACACTTAGAAGCGGAGAAGTTTAATATGTTAGAGCTGATGGGGAATATTCCTGAATTACAAAATTTGTTTCGTTATAGTCAAAAAGTATCAACTTTATATAAGATCGATTCAACAAATAAAAATGAGCTCTCCTTTTCAGTCAATATATTAGATCGATTACATATGACTAAAGAGCGATTTTCTCGTTACATCGAAACAACTTGTAAACATTTATCGATACAACACGTAGCTGAGAAAAATAGTGAATCGAATGTGTTTTTTTCGGCGCCTATTCAATCGTGGAATCCTATGTATAGTACTCCTTTATACTATGAGTACCTTACTAATACTTATTACTTACCACTTACGACTAATCCTAGAAATTCTAAACCCATTTTACCTGAGCTCCTCGTTCATTACTTATTGCTCTATAATTTAAGCATGATTTCTAGGTATGAAACTGATTGGTGGTATGACTTACTTGGTAGTTATGGATCTGAAGATTATCCATTTATTTATCAATTCCTTAATATTTCTGCCCAAAAAATACCTTACTATATTTCAGTATTTTTACTATCAGAATCTAATCTATTTCATGGGAAATAAAAAAACACGAGTCAAAGACTCGTGTTTTTTAGTTGCTTGGCGACGTCCTACTCTCACAGGGACAAGGTCCCAACTACCATCGGCGCTAGAGAGCTTAACTTCCGTGTTCGGTATGGGAACGGGTGTGACCTCTCTGC
>NZ_JBPWGY010000029.1:0-8672 GCF_051780025.1 Bacillus cereus group sp. BceL062
CATCCTGAGCCAGGATCAAACTCTCCAATAAAGTTAGTTTGTCTAGCATCTAAAAATAAAAATTGACGTTTCACGTTGTTTGTTTCGTTCAGTTTTCAAAGAACTACTTGGCCGCTCATTTGCGACTCCCTTATGTTAACATTTTCGTTAATTGATGTCAACTAAGTTTTTTATTTCGTTTGTCGTTTTCTGCGTTATTGCATCGGCGACTTGTTCTATATTACACTTCTAACCCGTAATCGTCAATACCTTTTATGTTTTTTATTTTATAAATTATAAACCTCTTAATTTATAATCCATCCCTAGAGATTCTAAAACTCCTTTAGTCAAATTAATAATCGGCAATTTATAACCTTTAGCTTAATACTAATACTTTTCTAAAGAATGAATGTCAGGCTAAGTAAATATATATTAAGGGTAGTGGTGCACCCGAGCTAAGATTACCATTTTCCTCTCTCGCTTATCTCTAGGGGGATTATAAATAAAATACTTCCTTATCTTCTTTTCCTTTACTAAGTCGATAGAAAGGTAAAGAAATCTAATAAACTTAGGAGGCGTTATGAAATGCATGTTAATAAGAAAATCATTTATGTATCCCATGATGCCCATTTCCACGGAGCACAGCTGCTTTCTTTACATACTATTAAAGCTCTTAAAGAAAACTTCGATTACTCCGTCGCGATTATTTCTATTGGATCAGGCATTTTAATCCCCGATTTTCAAAAATATGGTCCTGTTTATTGCTTAGAGGAAGACTACCCCACGGAAGAAACGGTCGAATTATTAATAAAGACTTTATTATCACAAGACTATACCATTGCCATATGCAGTACGGTCATAAGTGGTGATATGGTTGCATTACTAGCTAGGCACAATATAAAAGTTATTTCGTTAATACATGAATTACCGCATTTAATACAACAGTACTCTGCCGAAGGAAAAGCTAGAAACATTGCTGAATCTGCTTACAAAATTGTCTTCCCTTCACAATACGTATATGAAAAATTCCTTACAATCACGCAATTAGATCATCAAAAATGTCACATTCTCCCTCAAGGTTTATTTAACCACAATCCTTATAAGAATAATATTACAGTGGCTAGAAATGAATTACGCAAAAAACTCAACCTGCCTCTAGATAGTAAAATTATTTTAGGTGTAGGTTTCGCCGATTATCGAAAAGGAATAGATTTATTCTCATTTATTGCTTACTCAGTAAGAAAGGTTCATAATAATATTCATTTTATTTGGGTAGGGAGAACAGATGTTCACCTTATAGATACTCTATCACCAAGATATAAAGCACATTTCACATTAGTTGATCCTACTCCAGATATCGGTTTATATAATGCCGGGGCTGATTTATATTTATTAACCTCAAGGGAAGACCCTTTTCCAAATGTTGTTTTAGAAGCATTAGATACAAAGGTTCCTGTTATAGGTTTTAAAAATGCTGGAGGTTTTGAGGATGTTGTTACAGAAAAAACCGGTGCCTTAGTAGACTTTTTAAACTTACCAAAAATGGTCGAAAGAATATATGAACTTATTGGAGATGAGGAGTTACGCTTACAAAAGGGGAGCTTTGGCCAAGAGCTCATTGAAAAAAACTTTAATTTTCTTAATTACATTTATCAATTATTAGCGCTTCTCGAACATAATTACAAAAAAATAAGTGTAATTGTACCAAACTATAATTATGAACACTACTTACCTGACCGAGTCAGATCAATATTAAACCAAACCTACCCCCTTTACGAACTAATTTTCCTAGACGACGCCTCTACTGACAATAGCGTATCAACATTTGAAAAGCTGCTCTCAAAAGAAAATAAGCCTCATCTGAAAGTTCAACGAATTATTAACGAAAAAAACTCTGGTTCTGTATTTAAACAATGGATAAAAGGAGTCTCCGCAGCAACCGGTGATTATATTTGGATCGCAGAATCAGATGACTTATGTGAGAAGACATTTTTACAAGAGGTGATACAAGGATTTCATATAAATAACAAGGTTACCTTAAGCTACACACAATCAAAACAAATAGACGAACAAGGAAATGTAATAGCTGATCATTATTTAAATTACACAAATGATATCGATAAAGAAAAATGGAAAACCCCCTATTTTCGAAAAGGCATAGATGAAATACAAGATACGTTACTTATTAAAAACACTATACCTAATGTCTCAAGTGTAGTTTTTAAAAACATAGATATAAAAAACACAGAAAAACAACTAGCAAAATTTAAAATTGCTGGTGATTGGTTTTTCTATGTTTCCATCCTGCAAGAGGGACATATTCACTTTAATCCAAAGTCCCTAAACTATCATAGACGACATACAAATAGTGTAACGAAAACAGAAGATTCATATTCTCATTATAATGAAGTTGTACAAATGCAGAATTTCATTAAAATGAACTTTACTATCGACGATATTTCTAAAATGAAGATGTATACATATAGAAAATACCTAAAAACATACTTGAACATTTAGCCTTGAACTTTATTTACTATCCGCATTTTTTATAAGACGCTACTATTATTTAGGGGGAATACTCTTTGAAAGCATTTATAGAGGAAAATAAAAACTTAATTTCTCAAATCGCAAACAACTACAATGTAAACGCAAATATCCATCCTGAGGATCACATTTTTCAGTTCCTTGTCACTAATCCAGTCTTTCCTTCTAAAAAAGAAGCGATAGATTATTATTTTAAAGATGGGCAAAAATCAGCACAAATACTCTTAGACTTAATTACTTCCTTTTATCCTCCTGCAGACAATCCAATTAAATTATTAGAATTTGCATCTGGATATGGCTGCGTAACACGCCATTTATTAAATCTACAAGCAAACTTGAGTATAACTGCTTGTGATATACATGAAGAAGCTATTACTTTTATTGAAAACACATTAAATCATTCTTCTATATTATCTCATCCTGAACCTGAACATTTAAAATTGGAAACTTCTACGTACGATATTGTTTTTTGTTTATCCTTTTTTTCTCATATGCCTGATACAACTTGGTTTCGTTGGCTTCAAACATTGTATAGTGCTGTTTCACCTGGTGGTTTATTCATTTTCACCACCCATGGGTATCAAAGTAAAAAATACTTTGGATTTCCAAATTTAAATGAACAAGGCTATTGGTTCCTTCCTTCTAGTGAACAATTCGATTTAGATGTTAACCAATATGGCCAAACGATAGTTAGCCCCTCTTACGTGTGTGACAAAATTAAGTTATTACCCTATAACCCTATCATTAAAAAATACACTGAAGGGTTTTGGTGGGATCATCAAGATCTTTGGGTAATAAAAAAAGAAGTAAAATAATAAACCATGCTCTGCTTATATAAGTAGAGCATGGTTTATTATTTTTTACTATATAAGAACTCTTCAATCCATAACTTATTTAATCTAATTCCACTTTTGAAATCTATTTTAGGTTCCCAATTAAATTCTTGTCTCACCTTATCTATATTTAAAATGATTTTTTGAACATTTTCTTGTTTTGGTTTATAACAGATAAAGTCTACTTTTCTTTCTGTTATTTTCTCCAATTCCACTATAATTCGTTTTAAAGAAAGACCTTTGCCACTTCCTATATTATATACACAAGATTTCAATCGATTTAATTGTGATAGTTGTATAGTAATTTCAACTAAATCATCGATATAAATATAATCTCTAATAATCTCTTGTGGATTCCCGTATATATTAATCCTTTCATTACTAAGATGTTGGTACAAAAAACAATTTATTGCCCCAACTTTCTTTAAAGGATTTTGATATTTCCCATATGGATTAGAGTATCTACATACAACATAGTCGATGCCGTAGTTTCGCTTATAAAAATACAAATAATTCTCAAGCGAAACTTTTGTGATTCCATATGGAGAAAGTGGTTTCAACGGATGCTTCTCATCAATAGGCAAATATTCAGGTTCCCCATAAACTGTACCCCCTGAAGATGCTAATACAATTTTTTTAATACGAGAATCTTTAACACTTTCCATGAAATTAAGAAAAAAAAGGCTACTGTTAATATCCCCAAAAATATCTTCGATGGAAGTTGCTACATTAGACGTCGCAGCTAAATAAATAATAATATCCACATTCACTAAAGCTTTATATATATCTTCAACATTTTCTAAATCACCTTTAATAAATTCAACTTCATTTATAATATTTCGAGGGAAATTATTTATATGCCTGGAAAATACTTTTACATTTTGTCCCTGTTCTAATAAACCTAACGTGAGGTTAATACCAATGAAACTATTTCCACCTACTATTAAATAATTATTCTTCCTCATAATATCCTCTCTCTAGTAAGCAAATTTTTTACTCTTCACACCTAGAAATGCAAATACATGAACTCGATCATTGTTATTATTCATCCTCTTGTAATTGTATGCCCCTTATACATTTTCATTATCTTTATTTTATATTTTCATTTTAGAATCACTATCTTATCTAAAATGTCCGAAACAACACTCATAATATTTACTCACCCCCATGAATATAGTTTATTAATAAAAAATCAACCTTCTCTTCCTATATTTCCACTCGTGTATTCCATTTAAAGATGCTTCTACATACACAAAACTCTCGAAAAAGGAGTACAGAACTCATGAAAAATATAAATCAAAAACTTTTAAACCATGTAATTCTACATAAAGATCGAATTCCACATTTCCATAAAGACTTTCCCCTTATACTATTTTGGAGTCATAGAAGCGGATGCACCGCATTAGCTAATTGGTTCTTTTTTCAAATTGGATTATATACTGAAGCAAAGAAATACAATGACTTTATTCATTACTATGAGTTCTGGATATACAAAAACAAAGAAAATTACATACCTGAGTTACAAAATGTTCTTCTAGAAGGAAAAAAAGATGTTTATAAACTCGTACGAAATCCCTATACAAGGGCCGTTAGCTCATTTCTATTACTTGCTGACAATCCATATGCTAGCCCACAATGGGAAAGTATCCGAAAATGTTTTTATAATGACAAATATAGTAACGAAGGAATATCATTTAAACAATTTTTATATTACGTTCAAGCACTTGGTCCCAACTCCCTAGCAATGGATATACATTTTAGTCAGCAATATGTTCAGGGGGAAGAAGCCTTCATCCAACGCTACATACCTTTAGAAGATTTTAATCAGCAAATTCCCAAAATAGAAGACGAATACGGTTTAATTAAGTCCAACCTAGCCATACTTACGAATTCAGATCATCATCGCGCTCATAAGATGATGTATGAAGGCAGCTATGCAGAACTTAGCATTACAGATGAAGCATTCCCCCGATTTCCAACATATAAAAGCTTTTACGATAAAGAAACTATGGATTTAGTTACAGAAATATATGCACAGGACTTTGAAATGTATCCATACAAGAAAGGAATATTTTAAGTCTATACATTCTTCAATGAATAAAAGCGAATGTCTCGCATAGCATAAATTGACACTTTAATTCGTGCGGGATTATCCCTCAGCTGGTTATTCCCTTCTATCAATCGTACTTGTATGAGTTTCCTAATTTTCAGCCACTCTCTTTGATTCCTTTGATTGTTGAAGTGTGTCATACTATCCATCAATACATTGCATTTAACACAGGAGTGATGTCATGTGGAAGACAATTTGAAACACAATACTGGGTACTGCGTTATTTGCGAGAAGAAAACTACATTTATAGAACATAATGATTGGCTTAGAGACCATTACTTATGTTCTACATGCCACTCTATACCAAGGCAGCGAGCTTTAATCCATGTTTTAAATACATTTTTTCCAAAATGGAATTCCTATAATATCCACGAATCCTCTCCTGGAGGCATTACAACTCAGCTACTAATAAAAAACTGTAAAAACTATACATATTCTCAATACTTTAAAAACTATCCTCTCGGCCAATACTTTCAAGGAATTAGATGTGAAAATTTAGAAGACATGACCTTCCCAAGTGAATCTTTTGATTTATTCATTACTCAAGATGTTTTTGAACATGTCATGACGCCAAACAAGGCATTTAAAGAAATAGAACGAGTATTAAAACCTGGTGGTGCTCATGTATTTACTGTCCCTTGGTATCATACACTCACAAAGACTGTGCAAAGAGCAAGAGTGAATAAAGAAGTAATTGAGCATATTGAAGAGCCCATGTATCACGGAAACCCTATCGATGAGAATGGGTCTTTAGTAACATTTGATTGGGGGCTAGATATGATTGAATATATTTACACACAGGCAAATATGTATACTACTGTTTATTTACAAAAGGATAGATCATTAGGGTTAGATGCTGAATTTTTGCATGTTTTTATTAGTACAAAAAAATCGTAAATAAATTTTATCATTATGTAATTTGGAGGTTTAACAAATGAATAATTTTAAGTTAGGAAGTGATTTTGATAACCTTGTTAGTCCATTATCTGACGTTGAACTTCTAAATCTATTTATACAAAGTTGCTCAGAAACAACAATAAACGGTGTACCCGTACCTACGTTCCCCCCTGAAGAAATCCAAAAACAATTTGTAGGTGCTTCCTATGAACACGCCCTATATGAAGCATATTTGTTTTATAGTCATATAAAAACATACGCTCAAAATTTAGGGGTTCCCTTGAATAAAGACAGTAAAGTTTTAGACTTTGGTTGCGGTTGGGGACGAATTATACGCTTCTTGTTCAAAGATGTTCGGGATGAAAATCTGCTTGGGATTGATGTAGACCCCTTCATGATTACTCTTTGCAATGAAACATTAGGAAGAGGGATATATAAAACCGCAAGCCCACAACCTCCTGTAGAATTTATTCGTGACAATTCATTAGACATCATATTCGCTTATTCTGTATTCTCACATTTATCCGAAGAAACTGCAGAAAATTGGATAAAAGAATTTTCAAGAATTCTGCGTCCAGGTGGAATCTTCATCGCAACAACACAGGCACGATATTTTCTCGATTTTTGTCAACAATTCAAGGAACACCCTGAATTAATTCAAACAGGATGGCATAAAACTTTATCTCAGGCTTTTCCAGATATACATCGCGCTATCTCGGATTATGAACATGGGAATTTTGTACACAGTCCTACTGGTGCAGGAGATGTTAGAGATAGCAGCTTTTATGGAGAAACTGTTATACCTATGACCTATATTAAAAAGCATTATGAGAAGTATCTAAAACTGCGGGATTTTTTTGATGATGTAAACCGGTTACCACAGGCCCTATTTGTTCTCCAGAAAGATTAACTTCTTTCGTTCATAGTAATCCGCTTAATTTCATGATGAATGATACTTTTTATTTCAGACATATATATGAGAGCACCCAAGACTCTCGTATTAAGCAAACTATAAAACTAAATCCAATACGTAGCATACAAAAACAGTAAGAGAATATAAAAATTTCTCGTTTTAAACTTGCTCCACAAAATCAAAAGTAACTTCCCACCACTTGAACTTCGAAGAACATAAGGGGGATATAACTTGAAAATAATCGCTTTTTACTTACCACAATTTCATCAAATAAAAGAAAATGATCGCTGGTGGGGTAAAGGTTTTACTGAATGGACGAATACTAAAAATGCACAACCTTTATTTTCAGGACATTATCAACCTAGGGAACCTTATCAAGATTTTTATTATGACTTAACTACCCCATCCGTAAGAAAATGGCAAGCAGAAATCGCGAAAGCATACGGTATATATGGTTTTTGTTATTATCACTACTGGTTTAAAGGTAAGAGGCTATTAGAAACACCTTTTAATGAGGTACTTAAGATAGGGGAACCAGATTTTCCATTTTGCCTTTCTTGGGCAAATGAGCCATGGACAAAATCTTGGGATGGTCTTGATAAACATATATTAATGCCTCAAGATTATGGAGATGTATCAGATTGGAAAGAGCACTTTGAATATTTATTACAAGCGTTCCAAGATAAAAGATATATTCGTATAGATGATAAACCTCTATTCATTATTTATCGCCCGGGACATATTCCTGATTGTGAAAAAATGCTTAATTATTGGAATGCATTAGCACGAGAAAACGGTTTAAAAGGTATATACTTTACAGAAACATTAAACAGTTTTCCACTCCCTGATATAAATGGGTTCGATGCTAGCATTCAGTTTGAACCATTTTATACAATTGCCCATGATAGCTCTTCAGACATAAATAAAACAATATATGAGTCTGGTATGCAATTAAATGCTTGGGACTACGATAAAGTATGGATGTATATATTAAAACGATCTCCTCCAAAGAAAAAAACATTCCCTGGAGCTTTCGTTGATTGGGATAACACTGCACGACGCAAAAATTCAAATAGCAGTATTTTTATAGGTTCTACTCCTGAAAAGTTCGCAATCTATTTAAGTAAGCAAATTCATCGTACTTACTCTCTTTATAACAGTGAGTTTTTATTTATCAATGCGTGGAACGAATGGGCAGAAGGAACCTACTTAGAACCAGATCAAAAATATGGATTTTCCTATTTAGAAGCGGTTAAAAAGGCAATCGATAGAGGTATGAAAGCATACAAAAAAGACGAGTCATTCTGACTCGTCTTAAGCTTGCTTGGCGACGTCCTACTCTCACAGGGACAAGGTCCCAACTACCATCGGCGCTAGAGAGCTTAACTTCCGTGTT
>NZ_JBPWGY010000030.1:0-7579 GCF_051780025.1 Bacillus cereus group sp. BceL062
TTTAAACATTTTAGTAAAGATGTGGATTTCACTAGATTAGAGGAGGTAAATGATTGGGCGAAAGAAGGAGTTAAACAGCTTTCAGAGATTATTGAAGCTAATCAAGCCCAATTTGAAAGTTCTTTATCTTCTGAAATAGAAAGAATGTCTGTTGTATGGAATGAAAAAAAATTAGATATAGTTCCAGGCTCAAAAGTTATTGATCTAGTATGTAAGGATTATGGTATTAGATACAATAAAAAGAAGGCAGATGTTCAAATATTATCACAGGTAATTACGAATGATCAATGGCCTGATGAATTAAAAGGTATTTTTGGTAGAATTGCAGTATTAGCCTCAAATTAAGAGGTAAATATTCCATATAAGAAAAAAGCCCTCCATGTTATAATTAATTTTGTCGAGAAATTAATTATAGAGGAGGGTTTTTGTGTACGCATTTGTTTATAAATTCTATATGCATCATAACATAAAATGTTTTTCTTCTCTAGTTGAAAATCTTAGAAAAGAGGAGAAAGATTATGTCAAAGATCGCTAATTTAGAACAAGCTGAAAAAAAGGCAAGATTGAGAGAAATCGAGAATTCAAAGATCTTGTCAGAAGAAGAGATGTATATAGCAAATGAACTTCAAGCAAAGGCTAGTTCAAGAGGAATGAAATTAGTTCCTGAACGTAAAATTAAGAATAAAGCGAAGTTTGTTCAGATCATTCAACAAAACATTCAGTATTTATTTGAAATTGATTATTTAACAAATGCTGAGAAGGTATTTTTATTAGATATTTCAATGTGTGTAGGTTTTTTAAGTAATTGTTTAGTTAGTGATATTAACTCTAAAGAACAAATTCCATTAACTCAGCGAGAATTAGCAAAAAAAATAGGAAGGCACGAAACGAAAGTTAGTCCTTTGGTTAGAAAATTAATTGATAAAGGCATTATTGCTCGTTCAGAAAGTGGTGTTGATGATAATAATGTTAGGGCATATGCTTTGTTTATAAATCCTCATGTTATGTTTTCAGGGAATAGAGATGAAGTTAATCCGACACTTAAAGCTATGTTTAGAAAGGTTCCTAAACAGCTTAAAAATTTGCCTATTAAACTATTTTAAGTCTACTTTAATTAGTAGACTTTTTTTGTTAATTTCGTACTTACCAAAAACGGTAAGTTTACTTACCAAAAACGGTAAGTACGAAAAATCTTGAAACCCTTGGTATTACTGGGTATTTTCTACTTTGGTATACTTGTCCCTTCTCACTCTATATAGAAATAGCTAAAAGTTCCGCAAGGAACGGGTCGTATTTTCTTTCGCTTTGCTACAGAAAATCTCCACCCTTTACGCTTTGCTACATCCTTGCAAAACTTTTTTCGGCTCGAGTTTGGATATCACCAAGCCGATACATCCAAAAGCAACTATTTGGGATCATCGGCTTGAATTGCTATTATACGAGCCGAACCGCTAGTGCCTTCGCTTAATAATTTCACTTACCACATTGATAGATACGTAATACGTGGGGGTTCGTCCCCACACGACGAACCAACCTCAACCCCAAAAGCAAAGGAAAACCGTCTTTTAAACCTTTTTATTTTGCTTTTTAAGCGTTTATTTTCGTTTTTACGACAAATAGTATTGTTTTAGAATTATATCTTTTAAAAAGGATTCTGAAGCGTTTAAATAGCATTTTGTATTTTGGTGTTGTTTGTTTCTAGATTACAAATTTATATTTAATTAATGTTAATTGTTTTCTTTTAGTATTTTAAAGTAATGTTTGATTGCAATTTATTAAAAATATCATGTCGTTAGTGAGTACTCATATGGAGACATCAAAGGGACTTTGTGTACTCACTGAGTCTATATCCAGGGACACAATGGGGACATTTAGAGGGTTTTGTGTCGTCAGTGAGTGGACATACTGGGAATTTTCGTGTACCCACGTTTAAGCTAGGCTCCGCCTAGTCCCAACCCCTAGTTGGGCCCAAAAACCCCTTATGCTCTTCTCTCTTTTTTGATTCGGAATTTCCAATTTTATAAAATGACTTATCTATTATTTGAAATTTATTATATTAAAAAACAAAAGAATGATTTTAGTTTTGGCTTATTGCAAGGTTATTAGAGAACTTTTTGTAGCGCGGCTAAGATCTTTGCAAAATGAAGTGTGAATTAGAAATATGAAAAAATCCGTTATTTTTATATGACAGGAGGATATAAACCTTAGTAAAATGAATTAGTAAAAACCTAGGTTTAATACCTAGGTTCTAAGGTTGATTTTTTTGAAAATAACCATTGATATTAAAAATATCAAGGTTTTTATCTAGGTTTTAAAGGTGGGTAAAAAGATGGATAAAAGTGAATACCTAGGTGGAGAAAACCCAGGTTATATTGCAATGACTGTTAAAGAAGTTGCATTATGTTTAGATGAATCACCAAATGTTATAAGAAATTGGATGAAAGAATTAAAGACATATATTCCTTTAGAGAAGAATGAATCAGGTTACAATATTTTTGATGAAAAAGCTCTTGAGCAAATGAAGATGGTTAAGCAATTACATCGAGAACAGAACTATTCAATAAAGCAAATTGAACATTATTTTGCTACAGGTGGAGAGAGTATAAAGCCTGTTCCTAGTAAAGAAGCGGGAGAGATTTTAGCTGAGGAATTAAAATCATTAAAAAATGAAGTTAGTAAACTTAGAGAATATAGTGAGAAACAAGAAGAATTTAATAAATTGTTAATTGAACAATTACAAAAGCAACAAGATTATATTGATAATAAGTTAGAAAAACGGGATCAGAAGTTACTTGAAACAATTCGTGAAGTACAAGAAACAAAATCATTAACAGCATCTACAGAATCAAAAGGATTTTTTGCGAGATTATTTGGAAAATAATTATTATGAGATTTACAAACTGAGTCCTGGCGTTTATGCCGCGAAAGTTCCTTGATGATGAGGGGAACCCTCATGCAAACTCGCCAGGGGTGGCCCCAGAAGGGCGGTTTTTGCCCGCTGGGGTTAGCTTTGGGAGTTTGAGGGTTCGGAGGCTCATGGTCAAGGGAACCGTGGAATAAAAAGCGAGGACGGACCCCAGGACAGGGCAAAAACCAATGTCTTCGCCAAAATTCGTGGTTCTACTGTTAGAAAAAGGCGAATAAGAATATAGCATACATACAATAAGGGAATGCAGTATAGATCAGTCTAAAAGCATTCCCTTGCTATTATTATGTTATTTTTTTAGTAATATAGGTTTGCATCTATAAACACTTAATTATAATATAACGATAAATAATTTATAGGTTTTGTTTGAAAAGAGATTTTATGTTTTTATTATATTTAGTTCTCATAAGTTCTGGGTATAATCTTAAATTATATTAAAAGAATATAATTTAAGATTAATATCTTGATATTTAACTATATATAATGGTACAATATTCAAAAAAAGGAGGTTTTTAGTATGAATGTAAAAAAGAAACTTTTAGGTAGCTTACTAATTGGATGTTTGGCTTTACCTACAGCAGCTATGGCTGCATCTTATAGTTCTTCTTATGATATGACTGGAGGTGTATATTCTTCGGATATTAGTATGGGAGCAAATCGCAATGTTACAGTTAAAACCACTCCACGAGTAAATGAAGCAGGGTCTGGGGCGAAAATCTTTCTATTTTTAGAAGAAAACACTTGGTATGGATATGCAGATAGAGGATCATCTTGGAATTCTGCATCTAATGTAGATACTTCAACAGAAATGAAAACAAAAGGTGCAGGGAAATATAGAGTTTATTTACGAAATAAAACTGGAATGCGTATGGCTGGTAGCGTATACATCTCTGATTAATAATTAATAGGTGGAAGATATAATGATAGGCATTACATTAGATTTACATATTCCTACAATCTTATTTTTTATTATTTTAGGGTGCGTAATACTGTATATTAATGATCGTAAAAAAAATAACAAATTTCCATTTATAATATCTCTATATAGATATTCATTTGTTATATATGCTATTTTCTTAATAAAATATGTTTTCTTTCCAATACATATTTTATTTAATTCAACTATAGAGTCAACTATAGATATGTATTATCAATTAATTCCTTTTAAATCTATTTCAAAAGAAATTTTTGTAACAAATAATTGGATACAAATTATTGGGAATGTACTATTACTATTTCCTTTAGGAGTATATCTAGGATTATTAAACAAAAAAGCAATTAATTTAAAATATGTTCTAAAAATGATTATATTAACAACTATAACAATCGAAATTATTCAATTTATTATTGATTTATTAACTGGTTTTCCTAATAGATTATTTGATGTTGATGATATTATTTTAAATGTATTTGGTGGATTAATTGGATGGATATTATTAAAAGTCTTTGCACCGATTTTTGAAAAAAATAATATACCAACTATATTTAATCAACAAATTGAATATAAATAAAAAAGAGAGCATAATTTTTGTTCTCTTTTTTATTTGATATTATTTTAAATTATAAATGTTACAAAATAAGTGAAGGTAATTGGTTACTAATTTCTATTCTTCGAGATGAGATGGTTTATATGTAAAAATTGTCTAGAACGTTATCTTTTTCTTCTTTATTAATTCCGATGTATGTTAATGTGATTTGCGGTGTACTATGATTGAGTATTTCTTGCAACATAGCTACATCTTTAGTTTGTTTATAAAACCAATAACCGAAGGTTTTGCGCATAGTGTGTGTTCCGATAGATTCTACACTGGCAAAATCTCCGGCTTTTTGCAATTGTCGATAAGCCTGGATCTTACTAATAGGTTTTTCTCCTTTTCGAGAAGGAAATAACCAGGTATTATCTAGAGTTTGAGCATAGAAGTATACCTCATCAAAAATGGAAGTAAGGTTAATTATGCGTTCTTTCTTTGTTTTTCCTTCTTTAATTTTGAATTCTTTTCTCTTTTTCCGTTTTAATTTTATTATGGTTTGTGTTTCGAGTTGGAGTAGATCACTTATGCGTAATCCGGTATGGATGCCGATAAGAAATAGAATATAGTCTCGTTCGGAACAGTGACGTTTGAGAGCCCATTTCATATCTTCGATTTGTTCTTTGCTACGGATAGGTTGGACATCAATGAGATGTGGTTTTTTGTTCATGGATTTTTGACCTCTTTATTTACAGTGTTTTGAATGTATACTTTTACTATATAAATTGAGAATATCAGGGGATTCGGTGGGAAGTCAATATTTAAGGAGAAATGAAAGTAAACTAATATCTAAAAGTTTACATTGGAAAGATAAGAAATCGAGCGAAGGGATAACCATTTTAGGACGAAGAAATGTAATTTTGAGGTTTACCATGGTAAACCCGTAGCTTGCCCTTTTCTTTTTCTTTTTTAGAATTCTATACTTAATTGCTATTTGTTCTTGATTACTATAAAGCTGTTACTGGACAATGAAAGATGGTTGATGTTAAGCCATCTTTCATTTTTTTATTAAAAGTTTATTTTCAAAATAGAAATGATAATTATAGTACATATTTTGATGTATATTGTATTTGATTTGTAAATTATTGAAATATCTCTATAATTTTATATTAGTAGTAAATTTATTTTGTATGAACATAGTTTAAACGGGGGGATTTTTTTGAAAATAATAGGTATAAGAATAGAAAATTATCGAAGTATTCGAGAATTAAATCTTAGTGGTTTGGGAAATATGAACATATTTGTTGGTAAAAATAATTCTGGGAAATCTACAATACTTAAATCTATTGATGTTTTTATTAATAGTTTAAGTGGAGGACTTGTGAAAAAAGTTTTAAATACAAAAGATTTTCATAAAGGACAAATTGATAAACCAGTAAAAATAGCATGTTCAATTAATTTAAAAGATGAAAAATTCAATGAATTGGTAAATAAAATGAAAGAGGAATATCCTCAATTAGGGTCAGGGTTAGAAGATTTATTAAATTATAAAGTTATTAATGTATATACATCTAGTTATGTTTATAAAGATGTAAGAGGAGATATGATATATTCTTATATTGAAAAAATTACGTTTAGTGAGTTGAGTCCTTTTGATAATGAAAAAGATGGAATTGTAGAAAAAGATATTCTTGTTTCTAATTTAGCAATGATTAAAGAACTAGTTAAAAGAAATTTAGAACATGAACATTTTACTGAGCATGCAGGGCTATTAAATGCTTCGTTTGAGTATTTTGATACTGAACGTTATAGAAGATATAAAGAGAGAGGTTTTGGTATACCTACAAGGTTTAAAAATAATAATCTTTTGAATGAAATTTTGGATTCTACTAATGATTATTTTGCATTTAAAGATCGTATTCAAGAGGAAATTGATGTTTATTATCAAGAAATTGAACAAATTTTAACTAAAGGAACTGAAAATGAAATTCAACTTTTTGCTGGACGTGCAAAAACTGTACCTAATCATATATCCTGGTTATTGAATGAAATTAATAATATTCAAATTTTAGAAGAATCAGAGAGAAAGAAGCCAATAGAGAAAGAAGATGCTATGCGTCTTTTAACATTAAAAACCGGACGTGGTGGTAAGGAGAGGCTAGAACAGTTACAAAACACTGTATCAGATTTATTAGGTGTTACTGTAGATGCTTTTTCAGGTGAAGGGGAAGCTGAAATAGATGTGGACGATTTCTTAGTTGATATGAATGGTACAGGGGTTAGGGAATCTTTGAGACTTATATTGGACATGGAATTTTCTGCACCTGATTTAATGTTAATTGAAGAGCCAGAAGTGCATTTGCATTTTGAATTGGAGAGAAAAGTATTTAAATATTTGATGAAAATGTCTAAAGAAGTACAAATATTTATGACAACTCATTCAACTGGTTTTATAGATGCTGCAGAAAATAATAATATTTTATTAGTTAAAAAAGATATAGATACTTCTGTGTCTACTATTAAAACTGCTGGATTAAATGAGGTAACGGGGGAATTAGGAATAACTATTAGTTCATTATTATTATCTAAAGTTATAGTCTTTGTTGAAGGTCCAACTGATGAAGAAATCGTTAGGATGTATCTGGAAACATTTTATCCTAATCTTTCTTATTCTGATGTTGGTATAGTAGTAATGAATGGAATTGGAAATTATCAACACTATGCTAATACTCATGCATTAGAAGTTTTTAGTAGTCATGGTCTTAAAACTATTTTTATTTTAGATTCTGATAGTCGTTCAGAAGAAGAATTAAGAGCAATGAGGGAACGTCATCCTAGTACAAGCGAATTAAAAATTTTATCTAGAAGTTGTATTGAGAATTATTTTTTAATTCCTTCTGTTCTACTTAATTTTATTCAACAAAAAATGACTAAATCTGGTATTAAGGAAAATATTCCAACGGAAGAGAATTTACCAGAAATTGAAGCTAAAATAGAAAATGTAATTGAATCAATGTATTCTGAAACATTAAGATTGTTTATGGGGTGGAAGTATTTTAAACCAATATATTCATTTAAACATTTTAGTAAAGATGTGGATTTCACTAGATTAGAGGAGGTAAATGATTGGGCGAAAGAAGGAGTTAAACAGCTTTCAGAGATTATTGAAGCTAATCAAGCCCAA
>NZ_JBPWGY010000031.1:0-6917 GCF_051780025.1 Bacillus cereus group sp. BceL062
ATGATAGCAAACATGTTGGCCTATGCCAACCGACATTCATCTCCCACCTAAAATTGGTGTTTCACACCTTCACATTTTTGAGGAAAGAGTCTTCTGTCGGAAAACGATAAAATAAAAACACTATTTTCATTATAGAGTTATTTAAGAGAGAGGACGTTTTTTCTGCAAATTTATATAGTTTTATTCTGATCAGTATGATTTATTTTACGTTTAGGTTATTGTTTTTTCCAAAGAAGCATCTCACATATTGATGGTTCGTCTTACCATGAAACAGATTTACAAATCGATGGAATAGAGCTGTTACAAGAAACTATTCGAATACATCTTGTTTTTAATATTATTGTATTTTTCGAGCACACTAATATTAAAAGGTAGAAAGTTCTTATCGTTCGCAATATACATTATTTCGAATATAAATATGATATCGAGTGAACACTAGAAAAATATCACCAAAGAGTAAAAATATATCGTTTTTCGATATTTTAATATTGACTTTAAATAAATAGAGAGTTATTGTAAGGATGTATTTCCTAAGTATAAGAGAAAGTAGTATGAGATAAAAAAGCTATCAAGGCGTGAAAGAGTATATTTCGATTTTTGCAATTCGCATAATATTTTTGAGGGCTATTTTGATTATAGCTATTCTATTATTTTATTTCGCTGAATTAGCTAATAAGTTAAGTTAATGCAAGAATCGAGAATAAATGTTTGAAAAATATTTAAAGGATTAAGAGTAATGAGGCCAATTTTTGAACTTCTAAGAATAAAAAATTTAAAGCTCTAAATATTAAGTAATTGTTATTTTGAAAAAGTTGGATTAAAAAGGAGGATGTGAAATGAAGAAAAAATATTTTTTTGCTTACACATCAATAATTATAGGTACTATATTTTTAATTGTTTATAAAATCAATACAAGAATTGAACCTGATGGTTCTTTGAAGGAGCCATTTTATTTGCTCCCATTTGGTGGTTTATTGATAATTATTGGATTTTTTTTATTATTACTTTTTGGTATCAACTCTATACTGAAAAAACAAAATAATAAATGAATAATATAAATTAATACTAGCGGAGGGGAAAGAAGCGACAAGAAGAATTAATTTTTTCTTTTTTGTTTAAAAATTTTAAAAAAGAGGAAGTTAAACTTTTGGTTCTTCAATATCTTCTGCAACTTACTACAGTTTATAGCGTTTTCACTAAAAAACAGATAGTCACTTTCTATGTAAGGTAGTTTTATTTATTGACAAAGAAATAATGTTAATGAATAAAAAACGAAAATAATTGCCATGCTAGGATTTTTTTTATCATTTTCTAAGCATCACTTTTATTTTAAGGTGTGTTATGCACATTTAAGAAAGGAAAGTCATTCAGCATGAAAAATAAGAAGTGATTAATCAATGCATAATGCAATTAATCGTGGAATACATGAAATCAGATGTTAGTAGAAGACATTGCAAGATTTACAGGATTACGATTAAAAAATTACAATGACATCAATAATGAAACATTCATTGATAAAGCAAAATAACTAGTTGTTGTACAAGTTCAATTAGCCCATTAAAAATGTAAATTTAACAAATGCCCTTTTTAAAGAATTATTCGCTGGAAATTGTGGTATTTTTAATTGTAAATAAATTAGAGCAAGGAGGCAATTTTTATAAAAGTTATATTGAGAATGCATCAACTTATTTTTACTATTATAATTGTAATGTTTGGTTTTAATTCAATTACAGTAAATGCAGATACTGCAAATTATTTATTAGATATAGATGGGAACCCTATTGAATATAATAAATCGTATTATATGGAACCTTGTTTATTTAATGGGCGTGGTATTGCTTATGAAACTTGGTTAGGTGAAGATTTTGTTTTGCTTCAGCACGAAAGTGGCCCAATTCCAAGTGGGCAAACTATAAGGTTTGATCATTATGCGGGAATAGGGGGCAATAAGTATGTACAAACGGGAGATTGGACAATAATTAGGGCTGATAGCCCCCCAGTGGACGGATTAGATATGCTTGGATATAATCCTACATATCATGGTGTGCAATTAGGTACGGTTGCAAGCGCTCCTAAATTACCCAAAGATACACAAGTTTGGATTCCTGATTCATATTCTGAAAATATTAATGTATCGAAAAAGAATAATTATATTACATTCCGAAATTTATATAACAATAAATACCTGTCATATAAAAACACCAATGCCAAATCATGGTTAGATGCTAGAAAGGATAATCTAAAAGAAGAAACATTATGGCGTTTGATTGAAAAATAACTTAGTTATAATTAATGTATAAAAAGCATACATTTTAATTTTGAAGTGAACTTGAATAGTGGTATATAAAATAACACCTCCATTAAATTTTGCATAGTAAGTATGTAAAAATTTAATGGAGGTGTTTTTGGTGAGTAAAGCATAATAATTATTGTAAAAAGAAATGTTAAATAAAATCTATGTGAAATAAATCTACACACTAAAAAGGTGTTATTTGTCTCAAATGTAGACAATATTATTATTGTAAAGTATAAAAAATAATAGAAAATTAAATTAACAGAAAAAATAATGTTGTAATTTTTTATTGCGATAATAAATACACATTTATATATTCATTATCGCAATAAGAATATGGAGATAATGAAAAGCATCGGGAGGAGTAAAAATTCTAGCCAACGTAAAGGATTAATTACTAGTAATTATATGTTAGTAAAATTGAAAGTTTATAAAGATCACAGACATAGAATATAAACAATGGGTATATTGAATTGAAATATATAGAAAACATTTAGGGGGATATTAGAAGAAATGTTTGTATACATATAAAAAGCAAGCAGAAATACTAAATAAAATAGGACATCCCGTACGTTTATATATATTGTAGCAATTAATTCAACGAGGTAGCTGTAGTGTGACTGAATTACGTAATCTATTAGGGATTCCACAATCTACAACATTTCAACACTTGGGTGTTCTGAAAAGCCTGGATATTGTGAGGTGTAGAAGTGAAGGTGTGATGAAAACTTATCAAATGTATAACGAAGAAGTAAAAAGGATTGTTACTATTCTAATGAAAGTATGAAATACAAACTTTAGAAGTATTTTTATGATTAGTCATAATAACTTGGGACTCATTTTATACAATATAGTCGTGAAAGGAAAATATATGAGACTAGTCGAACGTAAAATTAGAATCTTAGATTTACAGAAAAAACATTGTAGAGAATGTAGTTATAGGGATCAAGAACCTCGTTATTGTATTGAGAAATGCGAGATAGGGCAAGAATTAAACAAATTATATGAAACAAAATTAAATAAACGACAAAGGTCAAGGGAAACGAAAGATGAAAAATGGGATGAAAAATGTGAATATGCAACTTGGTTATTTGAAAATGGGATAGAATACCCGGTTATCGCAAAGATAGTGGGATGTCATATAAGTAGTTTATATAGGGAACTAAAAAAAAGAGGAGATCTAATGTATCCTAGTAATAAGAATTGAACTACTCACCACTTAACGTCCTAACGGACTGTTTGAAGTGGGAGATTCCTGCGAACACCGATTATCCACCGGTTATCTTAGCAGGCTCTACCCGTAGTCCCTACGGTGAGAACATAAGTATCTTGTACGTTGATTCACCACACTCCCTACTTTAGCTTGGTTTTCGCAACTTCGGCAAGTGTGGGAGATAGAACGTTGAAGATTTTACGGTTGCAACGTTTTTCTGCAACCAACCTCAAATCTTCAGTTTTCAAAGAGTAATCTGTACAAGTAAATGATAGCAAACATGTTGGCCTATGCCAACCGACATTCATCTCCCACCTAAAATTGGTGTTTCACACCTTCACATTTTTGAGGAAAGAGTCTTCTGTCGGAAAACGATAAATTAAAGAATTATGATTTATATTAAGGAGATGAAAAACTCAAACTAAACGCTTAGTTTGAAGAATTAATAAATCCATTTGTACGTTTTATTCTTTAAGAAATAAAATGTAGCAGACGAACCGCCATTTATAGTCATTTTATTTATAATTGTTTTTTCATAGGGAATTAATCCATAGGGCTTTAATTGAAAATTTAAGTAGTGTTGTAATATTATAAATTTATTTCGTGTTAACATTGAAGATAAAAATAAGAGTTGGTAGAAAAAATTTACAAGTTAATGAAATACAGAATTCAGCAAAAACAGAATCTATGTATAGGAATTATATTGAAAGATGTGAAATCTAATGGACAAAATTCTTCTTTTAGAGAAAGTGATGAAAGTAACGATGAAATTTAAACTTAGACAGAATAATGGAGAATGAATCCATTATTATAAAGGATTCATTCTCTTTATTCGGTCTAAGTTTGGTTTTTGTTTTAAAAGGTTGAATCATGAATTTTGAGTTATTTTTATGAATTATAAAAATTTTCTTATTTCTTCTAAGTTACGCTTAGTGGGTATAGTAGAAATAAAGATAATCGGAATATGACTAATTTCAATAGGTGTATCAGTTATAATACAAGATACATCTGAGTATTTTGTATCCAACTTTATTAAATCTTCATAGTGTACATTTATAAAATTTATATTTTGTTTAAACGTTAAGTTAAAGAACTCTATTAAATATTTATACCAATACTCTCCTTCTTTTGTATGTAGAATGATCTGAGTTTTTTTTTGCTGTAATTTCATTTTTTTCGTCGCAATATGTATTGTTAATAAAGCAACATAAAACGCGGATATATTTGGCTGAACACTAGAGTTATTTGTCTTGTATGTTTTTTCTAAAAATTTTATTTTTTTGTTTATCACATAAAAAATAGCTGCGTGTTTTTTTCTTATATGAGAGATAGTTGAAAAATTGCTCCAATAATTAGATGGGAGAAAATTTTGTTTTTTAGGCAACAACATTTGGTTTAATATGTTTATAAATTCAATATCACATAAAAGGTCCATTTTAAATCTTTTTTCAAGTTTTTGTATAAATGCGGTTAAAATTGGACAGGGTGGCTGCCCTATGTCGCCAATAGGTTCTGGATTGTTTTCTTTTTTATATGTGTACGCTGAACAATTTATTGCCATAATAAAAATAACAATATCTGTTGATGTCAATTGGATATTATGTTCTTTAAATATATTTTTAGTGATTTCTTTTAATTTATTATACCGACTAGATTCTTTTATATGTTTAATCTGCCAATGCTTTAATAATATTGAGTATCCATTGTTTTTTCTTTTTAAATATAAACAAATAAAAAAGGATAACTTTTTAATCGAATCTTTATAGAATATAATTTTTTTTGTTTTTTCAACTTTCGTCAAATATTCTATGAGCAACTCGCGTTGAAATTCTGTAAAAGGCCAATCTTGATCGCTATATGCATTCATATATAAATCATAATACATAAGGAGAATATCTACATTGTTTCCCGAAAGTCTCAATGGGGATTTTTTCAACATTATATTGTATTGCTGTAAGTGATATGTAACTTCGTTTAATAGATTAGGTACCTTTTTATTCTGAATATATAATTTTTCAGCTAGTATTGAATTAGATGTCACATTTGTATCTAATAGAACATTTAGAGTTTTAAACAATAGAGTATGTTTCCAATATAACAGATTTATCTCATTATTTGATGCATTTAAAGGCTTATATAATTTCGCGCCTTTAGTTTTGTGGAACCTGATAGACCAGTTATTTGGAAGCATCTTTTGAAGATATAATAAGTCTCTATTTATTGTTTTGGTAGAACAATTAAGCTTAAAAGCTAGTTCTTTCATTGAAAACCATCTAAATTCTTGTAATAAGTGTTTTAGAATATGATATTGACGTTGAATTAGCATAATGGGTTTTAATTATTGATTTTAACTAAACGTCGAAATAATCAATAAATTAATTCCACCTCCAGAGTAAGATATTTTGTTAGTAATATTATAAGTATGTTGATTGCAAAATTATTTTAAGGTATAAAGTGCACTTTAAGGCAAGGGAAGAACTGTATCTAAGTATATTGGGTTCAAATTAGTGTGGAATTTATTGTTTACACTAATTTAATTTTGAAACTTGAGTTTAATTAGTTTAATCAAAATGATTCACTCGAAGCAATGCTGAATTTGTCTGTATGATGGACAAAAATGATTCTAGCTTAATAAATGGGTGACCTTGATATAGTTTGCTTAAAGAAGCATCTTTTTGCTATACGAATAGCAGAGTGAGGAAATCTAATGCAAAGTAATATATCTAGTATTTAAAATATATAATTCTCGTGTCTGAGAGAACAGCGAAAAGGAGGAATTACTTAAGGGTGAAAAATGCATCAAACATATACCTTTTCTTTGGGTGTCAAATATTTATATGAAATTTTTAGTTAGTTCTAAGTAAGTAGAGCACGAAAATAAATGTACTCTTAAAGAAATAGAAGCCACTTGGAATGTTGCAAGAACAGTTAAAAATTATAATCAGATTTTCATGAGTAAATCTTTAATATTTTATGCCTTATTGGGATTTTGGAGCTTGTCAATGAAGAGAATGGTCAGATGAAATTTAGAAGTACTATAGCAAAAATATTTTCTTAATTATAATGTCTATATAAAAAACGGAGGATATAATTTTTATTTTTTTGTTAGATAGTATTAAAGAATATCTAACGCCTATAGAGAAAAACATGTATGTAATAAGTCCTGGGTAAATAAACAATATAAATAAATGTTATTTTATAAAAAAAAGAGTCACTGTAAGTGACTCTTTTTTTCCAGGCTGTGGAGAAAGTCTTCTCCACAGCCTGTTTATGTGTCTGAACCTCTTTTTATGTGTCAATACTGATAAAAAAGAGGTAAAGGAGAGATTTTTTATGATGGGTGCTTTAAAAAATCATCGTGATGAGCGTGTATCCGTTTCTGTAGAAGAATTAGTTCCGCAAGACCATTTC
>NZ_JBPWGY010000032.1:0-6881 GCF_051780025.1 Bacillus cereus group sp. BceL062
CGTACAAGATACTTATGTTCTCACCGTAGGGACTACGGGTAGAGCCTGCTAAGATAACCGGTGGATAATCGGTGTTCGCAGGAATCTCCCACTTCAAACAGTCCGTTAGGATGTTAAGTGGTGAGTAGTTCAATGAGGAGGTTATTATATGGAACGGAAAGTTAAAAAGATGATGGCTGATCTTTAATTTATCATTTTAGCCAAGAAGACCCCTACCTCAAGGAATGCGAAGTGAGTAGGTGGGAGATGAATTGGCTTCGGATAAAGGATGGCAGTAAGCCATCTTAATTGTTCGACATATATAAATTGTTACTTCACTACCTATCGAATGTATGTTTGTTGTATGATAGACACATGCCGAAATGGAGGTGAAAGGAATGATGATTAATAAAGCCTATAAATTTCGTATCTATCCAAATAAAACACAAGCAACCCTAATCAATAAAACGATTGGTTGTGCTCGTTTTGTATTCAATCACTTCCTATCTCTATGGGATAATGTATACAGAGAAACAGGAAAAGGTTTGACATATGGTACATGCTCTGCCAAACTTCCTGCCATGAAGAAAGAGTTTGTTTGGCTAAAAGAAGTGGATAGTATTGCGATTCAGTCGTCTGTTCGCAACCTTGCGGATGCTTATACACGCTTTTTCAAAAAACAAACCAGTGCCCCGCGTTTCAAATCTAAGAAAAACAACGTACAATCTTACACCACAAAACAAACAAATGAAAACATTGCCATTGTAGGAAAAAAGATAAAGTTGCCGAAACTAGGTCTTGTTCGATTTGCCAAGAGTCGCGAAGTAAAGGGACGTATTGTAAATGCTACAGTTAGACGGACCCCTTCTGGCAGATACTTTGTATCCTTGTTAGTTGAAACAGAAGTACAAGAACTTCCGAAAACATATTCTTACATTGGAATGGATGTGGGACTAAAAGATTTCGCCATTTTGTCAGATGGAACAACCTATAAAAATCCGAAGTTTTTTCGAGCATTAGAAGAGAAGTTGGCAAAAGCACAACGTGTTTTTTCTAGGAGAGTGAAAGGATCTTCTCGCTGGAATAAACAACGAGTAAAAGTAGCTAGAATTCATGAATACATGACGAATGCTAGAAAAGATTACTTGGACAAAATCTCAACTGAAATCATCAAAAGCCACGATGTTATCGGTATAGAGGATTTGCAAGTATCGAATATGTTAAAGAATCGCAAGTTAGCAAAGGCAATTAGTGAGGTATCCTGGTCACAGTTTCGAACTATGTTGGAATATAAAGCAAAATGGTATGGCAAACAAGTCATTGTCGTATCGAAAACATTTGCTTCCAGCCAATTATGTTCTTGTTGTGGATATCAAAACAAAGACGTTAAAAATCTAAATCTACGTAAATGGGACTGCCCTTCTTGTCGTACACACCATGATAGGGATATTAACGCAAGTATCAATCTAAAGAATGAAGCGATAAGGCTTCTAACCGCAAGGACTGTGGAGCTAGCCTAATCAATTAGAGTTCGATAGAACTCTTTACTTAGGAATCCCCCTCTTCTAAACGAAGTGAAAGTGGGGGTAGTTCAATATGAATCATGGTCAAATCAGTGTAGATTTTATGGATTTAGGTTATAAAAGAATGCTTTTTAGTGCATTAGAAGCTACCGGAAAAAAGTTTAATGTGTATACCAATGAACATAATGAAACAGCTTTGTTCTTAGAGTTAGTTTAGTAAATTTACGCAATGAGGAGCTGTTAATAATGATGCAGTTAACCATTTTTGACGTAATGGATGAAACTAAAAATAAGTTATATGAAGTATTAGAGAAAAATGGATTAAATTATAAGATTCATAAGTACTATTTATATTCGAATTATGAAGGGCTGTTCAGTATTCTTATATAAGAACAACTGATAATACAATTATTGATTTGTGCCTCTCCGATTTTCCAGAAATCTTCGTTGTCCATGAAGGATTTAGCGATAAACAAATTAGAAATATTTACAACTGGAACTTAGAAGCTATATAAATAACAAATTTAATTATTGGAGGAATGAAAAATGAAAATTGGTGTATCTGAGTGGAAAGCATTGAAAAAAGAGACAAAGTTAAAACTATTGCGCTATGCGATGTTAGAGTAAGTATAAGTATGAAAAATAAAAGCTCTTCATTTGCAAAAGCAAACAAAGAGCAAAAGTTTGAGTGACCGTAGAAGAAAGAAATTGGCTGATTTCTTTCCTATTTATTTTAATATATATAAAGATATTAAGAAAAGGGGCATGTAGAATAGAGTCGAAAGTCTAAATACCCTTAGGTAGCTCTCGTAGGTTTAAGATCTATGGGGGCTTTTTTAATAAGACAAATATAAAATTTCACGTACCGTAATGTTTAATAAAAAAACTAAATAATCAATAGTCTACATTAAATTTTGTGCCTAATTAATCCGCTTAATAGATTCGATCTCGTCTGTTTTGGATACTATTTTATGTGAAATGGAGATAGTATTTTTATTTCATATAGATTTCTTGCGAAATATGTACCTAGAGCAGTATTTCGATTTAAATGTGATACGATAGTGATATATTCGTTTTGCTAGTAAAAGGGGATGAGTGTCGATGAAAAACCACATAAAAATAAATGGAAAAATCCTTCAAACAAATAAAAAATGGTCACATCTCAAGCAAAGACAAAGACAACATATTTCTAATTGGTTACGTAGAGAATATACACAGTTTGTAAAAACACATTATAGAAAACCTAGAAAGTATGAACATGATGAGATTCTTCATGAAGTGATGAATCAAATACAGGAACGTGAAATTTGGATTCCTAATGGTGAAGTAAAAAGATATTATCTAAGCAAAATAGGAAAATGGTTTAGAAAAATAGAAAGTGAATGGGAATAACAAATATCCAACAGTGAAAAGCAGCATGTATTAGAAGAAAAGTAAATACAAACAAACCAGGGGGCGCATTTCATGTTTAATTTACAAGAAGATATGTATGAACAATTAAAAGAGAAAAAAGGGGATATCACTATATTTTTAAAGAATGGGGTTCCAATACGTGGGAACATTCTTGCAACAGATAAATTTACCGTCCTAATGATGGTTCATGGTAAACAACAACTAATTTACAAACAAGCAATCTCTACACTTGCTATGTAATACATACTGGATTTATGTAAATATAGCATTTATATAACGTTTATGAGTTATATTAAAGATCACCAGGAGGGTAGTGCAAATGCAACATCAAGAAAGGGTATATAAAGGGATTAAGATAGCTGATTCGGTTAGGCTATACAAAAAAGACGGTAGTTACAATTTACAGATTCAAAGCGCTTTAGATAGGTTGGTTACCAAATTAAATGAAGACAAGCATAAGCTGTTATGTGATTATGTGAATACTTCGACCAAAATTTTGATTGACTTTGATTGCGGTCATGATCCACATTGGATAACACCGAACGACTACAATAGTGGGTACAGATGTGCAAGATGCGGTGGAACATCCTCAATACAAGCAGCAGAAGAGTTAAAAAGACTATTAGAAGGTAATGGTCACACACTTTTAAGCGAATATAAAACAGCCCAAATTCATGTATTAATTGACTTTAATTGTGAGCATGACCCACATTGGATAAAGCCTTTTAACTATAAAACGGGGTATCGCTGTCCTAAATGTAGTGGTAAATCCTCTGATCAAGCTAGAGAAAATTTTTATAAAGAAGTTGAAAAAGCAGGCTATACATTGTTAGGTAGCTATAAAAATGCGTATATCAAGGTTAAACTGGAATGTGATAAAGGGCATGTTTTTGATGCGAAACCCAATAGTTTTACTTCGACGGCTAAATCAAGGTGTCTGAAATGCTCAGGGAAAGACCCAGAACAAGCAGAAGCAGGATTAAGAAAATTGATGAAAGAAAATGGACACGAATTGTTAAGCGAGTATATAAATACGGATACAAAAGCCCTAATAGATTTTAAATGTGGGCATGCACCGCACTGGTTGCAACCTTATTTGTATAAACAAGGACAACGCTGTCCAATATGTAGGGAATCCAAAGGTGAGAGGGCAATACGGGAATATCTTGATTCTAACGGAATAGCGTATATACATCAATATAAGTTTCCAAACGACAATAAAGCGTACGATTTCTATTTACCAGTTGAAAACACTATTGTAGAGGTACATGGACAACAACATTATGAAGAAGTAAAAATCTTTCATCACCGTAGCCATAAAACATTTGAAGATGAGAAACGTAATGATTTACGCAAAGAGGTATTTGCTAGAGAAAAGGGTTGCGGCTATGTTGTGGTCAACTATCGAGAACATAAGCCGGAATTAGCCTTACAGCGGTTTATATCGGCATACAACAAGTTAAAGGAATCAAAAATTTTTAAATAAGGGGTCGTTTCTGTCTTAATACCCCTTTTCGGGTGATGGGCAAAAACACCTTATTTACAATAAACCCCATCTCGCTAAAGGGATAAACGTTATGATACATTTTGATAAAGTTACTGAACTATAAGGAAGAAATATAAATTATCTATCATTGTTTTTAAAAATCTATAAAATTTAGGTATACTAACAATAAAAAGAACAGGGGACTAGGAAAATGATTGATTGGGATTCAATTGATGCGCGCCACTTCGAAAGATTTATTTTTCATGTTGTAGGGAAACAAGGATTTAAAAATCGTGAGTGGTTTGGAAGAGGGGGCGGAGATAAGGGACGCGATGTAGTTGCAAAATATTATGTAGAATTACCTTTTAAATTGGGATTCGAACAGACTTGGATATTTCAATGCAAACGCGAAAAGCGCATGCCGCAACAATCAGAAGTATTTAATGAAATTGTCAAGGCAAAACAGCACCATCCTGACGGTTGGGTACTTGTTACCCCTCATAACCCTACAGCAAACTTCTATGATTTTTTACATAGCCTAGAGCAAAATATGGGTTTTAAGTTAATTGTATTTGCTTTAGCAGAACTAGACGAGATTGTAAGAGAACATAAGGACCTAAAATATGTTCTACTTCACGGACGTTTACCAGAAGAAGGAGAGGAAGCAAATGTATAAATTAGAATACGATTTTGACAATCGCATTATTTTTAAAGTTGAAAATGAAAATAAAGAAAAAATGGATTTTGAATTTCCAAGTGCACCACTTATTTCGCCTGACAAAAAACATACTGTATTCATTGATCCATTAGAATGGGAATGTTTAGGTTCACTGTTTCTGTTTGATAATATTATTGGTGAATTTACAACGCTACTCGAACCAGAAGAAAGTTATATCCCTAAGTTTGTAAAATGGATCGATCACGAAACACTTGGAGTAATTATTGGATTTGGATATGGAACCGTAGCAATTGGCGGTAATTTATTTACATACAACTTAACAAGTAAAGAAAAAACGCAGATTACCACAGGTGATGCTAGAATCCAAATTACAAGTTTCGATATTTTACCTGATAAGAAAGTTAAGTGCAAAGGTATAAAATATACAGATGATATTCTAAACCAGTTTATTGAATTTGAAGAAATAGTTCAATTGTAAAAAAAGAGACCTGATAAGGGCCTCTTTTTACTTCTGAAATTATCAGTGCGTTCAATAACTTTTGATGATTATCTTAAATCGAGTAAGAACGGAAAAATACAATGTAACGGTGCATTGCTTCAATACTCTTCATACCAAGTAATACTTTGATTTCCATTGCGTTAGCTCCATTATGAAATGTGGTGAGGGTGATGTGGTGAATATTTGCACGTTTTATTTCTTTTTGCAGTATCCTTTAGAAACTGAACTCTACTTAAAGTATGATACGATTATAAAAAGAAAGGCATGAAAATAAAATTTAAGCAAAAATTAGCAATAAAGAGGGGATGAAGAAAAACGTGGGAGGATTTTTCAGTAAAATATGGGATGATTTAAAAAGTGGCGAAATTTTTTATTTAGGTAGACTATTTTGTTTGGTCATATTTATCTATTACATTATGAATTCAACCTATCAATTATCATTAAAGTACAAAATTTTTTTAAGTAAAACTGGATCTATCCCTCAAAACATTCTAGACATCAATAATAAATTATTAAGCTTACTACATGAATATATGCCGTTAATGATGATCCTTTCAGTCAGCCTATTTATTAGTGGCTTAACACTTAAAATAATTTCTTATACGATTTTCAATCATCATATTAAAGGCGGTTATTCAGGTCAACTAATTGCTTCTTCATTTTGGCTATTCATTACATTAATAATTCACTATGCTTATCAAGAATTGGGTACGAATTTTGCATCAGAAATACTAAGTAGTCTCATATGGTTAATAGTCATCATATTGATTAGAGCGTTTCTTGAAAAAAAGAATTACTATTTTGACCATTTATAAATCAGAAGATTAAATTTCTTGTTGCAGAATCCTTAGTAGGCCTCACCATATCAAAAAAAGAAAATTGTACGTTTAGACACATTTTGGACACAAATTAAGATGTTTGGTGTACGCTAAGACTATTTTTCGGCTAAATATGGACTATTTGGCATTGGAAAGTCGATGTTTTCTAAAATGTCAAATAGAATATTACATCACTAATGGGGTAAGCGAATGTAGTTTGTAAAGGTATACCTTTAAGGACATAACTTTAATCCTTATAAAATCAAGGTTTATCACGTTTACAAACATGTTACAAAACATTTATAAACGTTTATTAAATCTCCACGACCTTTATAAACTCCTTAGCGTACAATTTTCTTAAAATGATATGGTGACCCCATGCCCATCAAGCTAAGGTTGGATTTTCCGCGAACTTCCGTTCTTGTTGCCTACATGCTTGATATTTTGTTTATTTGTTTTTAAAAATACGCATACCAAATAAACC
>NZ_JBPWGY010000033.1:0-6384 GCF_051780025.1 Bacillus cereus group sp. BceL062
ATTTTATTAAAACTGTATACACAGTGTATAATTTCGTAAAAAAAGGTGAAACTAGGTATCATCTTCTGTTATTGCCCTCCTTCTCTAATATCACTTTATTTTATAAGTTAAGCGTAAGCAGGCTCAATTGAATAATTTCGTTTAAATTTTATTAAAACTGTATACACAGTGTATAATTTCGTAAAAAAAGGTGAAACTAGGTATCATCTTCTGTTATTGCCCTCCTTCTCTAATATCACTTTATTTTATAAGTTAAACGTAAGCAGGCTCAATTGAATAATTTCGTTTAAATTTTATTAAAACTGTATACACAGTGTATAATTTCGTAAAAAAAGGTGAAACTAGGTATCATCTCCTGTTATTGCCTTCCTTCTCTAATATCACTTTATTTTATAAGTTAAACGTAAGCAGGCTCAATTGAATAATTTCGTTTAAATTTTATTAAAACTGCATACACAATGTATAATTTCGTAAAAAAAGGTGAAACTAGGTATCATCTCCTGTTATTGCCCTCCTTCTCTAATATCACTTTATTTTATAAGTTAAACGTAAGCAGGCTCAATTGAATAATTTCGTGAAATTAAGGTTACACTAAATATAGCCTGAAAAATCCGTTGAAACGCCCCTTTTTCCCTCTTTTTTAAAGCTTATTAAAGATATCTCAAAAATCCAAATCATAGTGGTATCTACTGACTTTTTTATTCTGTAGTTAGGTAGGATGCAGACATAAATATGGTGGATAGTGACTTACATGCCTATGAGTCATTACATACGACAATTTGGATTTTTGTTTATCTCTTAATTTTAGGGATGAAAAAACCTTATCAGAAAGGCTGAGGATAGATTGTAGTGTAGATGAAAAATTTCGGCACAAGAGTATCTAATTTATTACACGTTATTATCGTCAATAAATAATTCTATTTAATGTGAAACAATAATCTTTTCATTTTAAATCCTCAATAAAATGAAATTTTGATTTTATTTGAAATAATAGTTATCAAATATAATATTTTGGTAAGGAGGGATTATTCTATGACTGTAACGGATACTTTAGGGTGGGATACTGTGTTTGCGCTTCCGATTTCCAAAGTAAATGAAGTAATTGTTTCACCTAAAACTTTTGAAAGTAGCTTTAAGGATTGTAAAAGTAAACATATAGAGGGGGAGTTTGGGAAATGGCAGATAGTGAAAGGGGGAGATAGCTCAAGTGTGTATTTGGATATCCCTATTAATAGTGTAAAGGGATACGAAGAATATTTAAGTAACTTTTCCGGAGAAAAATTTTCATTGAAAGTAGCCGTGGAGCTGGATTTCATTTCCCAAAAAGTGGGGGATGGTTCAAGTAAACTCTCTTTAATGGTGAAAACAAAAGCTGAAGAAAATAGCAACCCAATTGTTTTTTTAGTTAATGTAAATACTAACGAACATACAGTTATAAAGTGTGAATCAGGAGATTTTGATACACCAAATGCTTTGGATATTATTGCTGGATTTATAATTGAATGGTTAATAGAAAATATAAACAAGTTTAATCATATATTTGCAACTGTAAATTTAAACGAGAAAATTAATCAGGATGAAGCTTGGGCTTGGTGTAAGCCTACAGACGTAAAATATGCATATACAGATAGTGAGATTAATGACGGGCTTTTAGGTATATTATGTATGACTGGTGGACGAAAAACCTCGATACAGCAGGACCCTCGAATTGACCCCAATATTATTCCACAGGGAAGTACTTCTGGTTTTATAATTTCACAGGAAAGAATCTTAAACGACCTAGTTTTGCCTTTATTGCCTAAAGATTTTACTGGATCTACTATAGAAGATTATGAAGTAATAAATAAACGTGACCCATCTACAGGTAAATATCAGTACACTTTGGAATTGAAAGAAGGAAAAAGTATTAAATTAAAACCAATACAGCATTTGTTAAAAGACTATATTCCTTATATGAAAAATTTATGCATTACTATAGAAGACAATCAACTTATTTTTGAAACCTACACTGAAACAAATGTAGAAATGGGGATGACGGCTTGGTGTCGGACAAAACATCAATATAATATTAAACTAGGAAAAAATCAGTATGGTAAGCAGAATTTGGATTTCGAAGAGATAGGTAAGGGGACTGTACTTCATGGAGTGACTGAAACCAGTGATACTAAAAATAGAGAAACAATTTTAATAGTTGTAGGGATAGTAGCTGAATTGGTGTTAACAATTTTTACAGGAGGGTTTGCAGCTGTAATAGCAGGAATTATTATACTAATATTAACAGGTGTTGCAGCTAATGAAGGGAAGGATTTGATTTCGATTGAACATCAAGACACATCACCTAGTATCGATTTGGCGTTCTTTAATATTACAAATCCGATTAAATGGAGTGACGCAGATATATATACTTTAAATACTGTTGCTTTAGCAGGCCCGTTACAGTTGGGTGGGATTCCACATTTTTGACTACACTAATCAATTGGGAGGAATAAATGGTGGATACTAAAGGATGGGATTCGCTTTGTATTGTTTCTATTGCTGCAATTAATGAAAAATTGAATAAACAAATGAATAGCCGGCCTATTTTATTTAATTATACAAGTCCTGACTTCGAATTTAATGGGGAATTTAATGCGTGGAAAATTACACAGGGGGGATCAGGTAAATTTTTAAATATTGAAACACCTATAAAAAATGGAGTTTTTAAATTTTTAAAAAGTGATAAATCATTTGATTTAAAAGATATTTGTCCTGTGTTGCAAATACAGTTGACTTTTATGCAATTAGATCAACAAAATAACCATATGACTAATTTAGAATTTAATTTTAACAAAATAGATAGTGGAGTTAATGATATTTATGATGGCACAGTTACTACTATAGATGTTATTGAGCACAAAAATGAATGTAGTATGCCAAAAGGAATAATAACTCTATTAAAAAAGCATTTGCCGGAATTATTTATTAATAATAGCAAGCAGCTCTTATTTACTTTGGGGCAAATTGATCATGCTCTTCCATTCAAATTTCAAGAAGAAGATCGTTTAACACGATTAGAATATGTATATTTACCTGGAGAAACAAATACAATGGATTTTCTTGTTATATGTTCTTCATATAGTGTTGAGTTTAATCCAACTGTAGTTAATTTAGAAATAGATACGAGTACTATTGATACGAAAAATGATGTCTATTTTATCCTTTCTGAAGAAATGTTTTTACAGAATGTAATTATGCACCAACTTAATAAAAAATTTCCGAAATCTCAAAATTCCTCAGAGGGGAATTTTCAATACGTATTAGATGGAACAGATAATTCAGTAGGCAGAATTGTGATTCAAGATAATTTTATTTGTCAATTAAAAAACAAGGATCAAACATATAATACTACAATTAAAGATTTTTGCGTATATGTAGAAAATAATAAAATTATTACTAGTATTAAAGGAGAATCTGCTATTCCGGATTCGAAAAAGACATTAGATTTTACACTCAATTTTGATAGCACAATCGAATATGATCATAAATTAGATACACTTTTAATCAAGGTGGATAATAATTCAATAAAGAAAGAATACGATGTTAAAGATTCTGGTAGTCTTCTAGAAAAGGCGCTTGAACTGGTTGAAACGGTTATCAATCCTATAGGAGGATTACTCGAATACGAATTAACAAAAGTATTTATGGATATTAAAGGAAGCAATATTATGAATGCTGAACAAAGTGTACTTACTGAATCTTTCAATGAAACTGCGAATATTCCGTTTATTGTAAAAACAACTGGTGATACATTTCAAATAAATGATGTGGAATTAAAGCAAGCATTGTGTATAAAAGGTATACGTAAAGTAAGCGAGAAAATGATTCCTAAACTAGAGAAGGGAATCAAGTTGGAAACGAACAATAGTCAATCAAACAATACTATTGAGAATAAAAATGGCTGGGACACAGTTTCTTCTGTTTCCTTTTCACAAATAAATAGTGATATTAAAAAAACTAACAATACACCAAGTGATTTCAATTATGATGATATTGGCGCTCGCTCTAAAAAGAAATTGCGTACTATTCAAGGAGATTGGGATACATGGGAGATAACTACAGAGAGTGACGATGCAAATATTGTTTTTAAATGTCCTATTAAAAAGGGGAAATTTATTAATCACGAGGCCAATGCAGAATTTGATATTTCAAATGAATATTTAAGTGTAGAAGTTAGATTGGGATATTATGACGAATCTCATAATCCTATACCGGATAATTCGGTGAAAAAACAGAATAATCTTCAAATTAAAACGGAGACAGACAAAGAAAGCCCCTTAGCTACTATAAAAGGTATTTCGTTTTCGAAGGTTTTTGATAATTCTGACGACCCTTCTGGGAATATGGCTAGTTGCAAAGGTTTATTCAGAGAATATTTTAACAAAAAAGAAAATTTGTCGTTCCACCAAATATTCACATCAATAATTATTAATGAAAAAGCAAATACAGATCAATTCAAGTGGTTAACACCTACAGCATTAGGCTATTCAGTTAGTGTACCAAGGAATTCTACGAATTTGGATGAATGTAAATTTGCCGTGATGGCAATGACAGAAAATCGTTCTATACCAAAATATCCCACACCTAAGAAAGACATGTTAATCGATAAACCACAAGGCGGAGATGTTACATTTACAATATCCTCTAATTTATTTATGGAAAAATGGCTTAAAGTAGGGTTAGCTTTGATGCAAGTGGGAGGAAAAGGAGATTTTGAACTTTCTTCTGATGGGTTAAAATTTTCCAATAAAAAGAATCTAATATGGGCTAATTTCCAAGATGAAAATGGAAAAGATTGCACGGCTACAATTCAATCTGGAAATTTCAATTTGGGTATTGATACAGAGAGTGATTCCGTTTTTCTTGATTGTAAACAAATAACATGGTCTGTAATCGAGGGAATTACTCACTCCCTCGATTACAAGGAAAATTTTACAATAGGTACCACAGATAAGAATCAAATAACATTTTTTCCTAAGAAAAATAGCCTTGTAAGTTCTCTAAGTATTCAAGCGAGCAAAGATTACCAAACTAGAGTATTAATAAAGGAAACCATAGCAGATATCGGATTCTCAATACTAGGCGGTCTTGTAGGTGGAATGTTTGGAGAGGCAATTGGCGGAGTCGCCGAAGCAGCTTTTAAGAGTTTGGGTAAAGTAATTACCGGAGCAGTTGAGACTGCCATTAAAACAGGATCTGCGACCATTGAAAATGTTTTTAGTAAGGTGTCTACTGTTGTTTTGGATGATACAGTCGAAGCGGCTGGTCAGAGTAGTATTACTAGAAGAGCATTTTCATTATCTGAAGGTGGAAATGAACTTGGGGAAGGTGCTACTGTAGAAAATAATAAAGTTGTTGATAAAAAATTAAATAAAGATATATTGGAAATAAATAACATATCTTCGGGTACCGAGGGTGCAGATGGCGAAGGCGACAACCTCATAGATACACTTAAACCATCGAAGGCACAAAAAGAAAATGTCTTTTTGAAGTTGATAAAAACTAGGTGGAAAATGGCATTAGGTGTTTCATTAGGTGGTGCTTTAGGAGGGGGAATCGGAGAGGGTTTAGCTAAACTCGATCAATGGGTAGATTTTAAGAAAGAGGATCCTTTTCAAGATTTACCGACATTAGATACATTTCTAAATAAGTGTATGGAAAATGTTAAATGGCCACAGAGTAGTGAATTTCAATTTAAATCAATTGAATTAAAAGCTGCGGGAGGACTTAAGATTAATGGAGAATTAATCCCAAAAACAAAGAACTCTTAGGGAAAACTATGACAAGCCAAGGGTGAGATTTGATGAAAATATTTGATGCTTTTTCGAAAAAAAGACAAAGAAAATAAACCTTGAAGAGTTTTCAAAATGAAACATTTTTCCGGTGGATGGGGAGGAATGTTATAAGGTTTATTATTTTTAAGCGGCATTTATTGTAAGTTGGCGGTGGTACATTTTAAATTAATGATGTCGTAAAGTAAGTGAGAAAATGATTTCTAAAACAGAGGAGGGTATTAAGTTGAAAACGAAAAATAGTCAATCAAACAATACTGTTGAGAATGAAAGTGGGTGGGACACAGTTTCTTCGGTTTCTTTTTCACAAATGAATAGCGATATTAAAAAAACTAACAATACACCAAGTGATTTCAATTATGATGATATTGGCGCTCGCTCTAAAAAGAAATTGCGTACTATTCAAGGAGAGTGGGATACATGGGAGATAACTACAGAGAGTGACGATGCAAATATTGTTTTTAAATGTCCTATTAAAAAGGGGAAATTTATTGATCACCAAGCCAATGCAGAATTTGATATTTCAAATGAATATTTAAGTGTAGAAGTTAGATTG
>NZ_JBPWGY010000034.1:0-5767 GCF_051780025.1 Bacillus cereus group sp. BceL062
GTTGTTTGTTTCGTTCAGTTTTCAAAGAACTACTTGGCCGCTCATTTGCGACTCCCTTATGTTAACATTTTCGTTAATTGATGTCAACTAAGTTTTTTATTTCGTTTGTCGCTTTCGACGTTATTGCATCGGCGACTTGTTCTATATTACACCTCTATACTCTAATCGTCAACACCTTTTTACAAAGAAATTTAATTTAAATATGTTAATACCCTTTAGGCTATATAAGCCCTTACAATAGTTTCATTAACGAAAAACTCTCTTCTCCTTCTCTTTACTAAATCTATCCTCCGAAACATATTCAATTAAATACTTCATTCGTCAAACCTTACTTAATTTATAAGAATGTTTTCCCTAAAGAAACTAGCAACCTTATTTTAACAAATACTAGTATATAATTAGAGAGTTATTGTATTCCCTAATGTACCTCTTTGCTTATCGTGTTGTACTACCAATAAAACTCTATTAGAAACAGGTGATAATATGAAAGATATACGTATTCTTATAGCAGACGATGATAAAGAAATTCGAAATTTATTAAAAATATATTTAGAACGAGAATTATATATGGTAGATACTGCGATTAACGGCGATGAAGCCTTGCAGTTATTTAATCAAAACAATTATAACCTCGTTATATTAGATATTATGATGCCAAAAGTAGATGGTATTGAAGTATGTAGAAAGCTTAGAGATAAAACTAACGTACCGATATTAATGCTGACCGCTAAAGATCACGAAGTTGATAAAATTTTAGGTTTAAGCATTGGCGCTGATGATTACATTACGAAACCTTTCAGCATTCACGAAGTGGTTGCACGAGTAAAAGCTCTTATGCGGCGTTTTTTAATTCTTGGAAGTAACAATACCGTTCAAGAAAAAACAACTTTAGCTTTTAAAGGACTCACTATCAATTTAAATACATATACAGTTCATACAAATAAAGAGGAAATCAACTTAACCGGAAAAGAACTGGAACTATTAAAATTCTTTACTTCAAATCCAGGGCAAGTATTTACAAAAACGCAGCTCTTCCGAAATGTGTGGGACGATAATTATATAGAAGATGACAATACCGTTATGGTACATATTCGAAAACTTAGAAAGAAAATAGAAATCGATCCTTCTAATCCAAAATTCATTCAAACTATATGGGGAATTGGTTATAAGTTTGTAGGTGAAAAGCTTGAAGACTGATAAAACCCTCTTCCTTATTTCATTACAACTTATCATTTGCGGACTTTTAAATATACAAATGGGCCCAAGAGTAAAAATGTCTTTATTTATTACCCTTATCTTAATTACAACTTATCTCTTCTTTTCAAGGATACAATTCATTCAAAATCACAAATCAATGAATACTAAATTAAGTCGTGTATTAAACGGAAATTTACAAACGAGATTATTCACAAGCAATGACCGTTCCTTACATAATATCGTTTTTTCAATAAACGAACTAATAGCTGAATTAGAAAAGGTTCGGATTGAAGCAAAAAGATACGAGAAATCTAGAAAACAACTTTTGTCTAGTATCTCGCATGATATCCGAACACCACTCACCTCCATTATTGGATATATCGATGCTTTAAAAGATGGAGTAGCTGCTTCTGAAATAGAAAAGCAAGAATATCTTAAAATACTTTATATGAAATCAAATAACTTAAAACATCTAGTTGATGAAATATTCAATATGGCAAAGCTAGACGCCAATGAATTCCCACTAAAAGAAGAAGAACTCGATTTTTCTGAAGTTACTAGAGAAGTTTTAATCGATTTTTTACCTGAACTCTCAAAACATAATATCGAACTACAGATTCTTATACCAGAATCTACTTGTCCTATCATCGCAGATCACCTTAGCCTTATGCGAATTATAGGTAATTTAATAAAAAATGCCATTTATTACGGAAAAGATGGGAAAACAGTAGGAATCGAACTACTAGAAACCAATACAGAATATGAACTTCTTATTTGGGACAAAGGCCCTGGCATTCCAAAACATGATTTACAAAACATATTTGAGCGAATGTACCGAAGCGAACAATCAAGAATCTCCTCTTTTGGTAGTAGCGGTCTCGGGCTTTCGATTTCTAAAGCGCTCGTTGAGAGAAATGGTGGGCATATATGGGTTGAAAGTATCCCATGGAAACGAACTACTTTTGGTTTTTCCATTCCAAAATACACTTCTTTTAAGAAATAGTTAAGAAATGATTAATATGCAGTTAAGCCTTCCTTCTTATTATGTAAGTAAGAACTTATAGAAAGTAGGTGTCTCCTATACATACAATTATAAAAACGACTAACCTTACTAAAGTATATGGCACTCAAAAATCAGTAGATAATCTAAATATTAATGTTCTACAAGGAGAAGTTTATGGATTCATAGGACGCAACGGTGCGGGCAAAACAACAACCATACGTATGCTACTTAGCCTTATAAAGCCTACAAGTGGAAACATTGAAATATTCGGAGAGGATTTATTTCAAAATCAAAAAGATATTTTAAGAAGAATCGGTTCTATCGTTGAGGTTCCAGGTTTTTATGAAAACTTAACTGCAAAAGAAAACTTATTAATTAATGCAAAGATAATTGGGATCCACAAAAAGAATGCCATTGAAGAAGCATTAGAAATAGTAGGCTTACAGCATGAAACAAAAAAGTTAGTAGGAAAGTATTCTTTAGGAATGAAGCAGCGCTTAGGAATTGCACGTGCTCTTCTCCACTATCCAGAACTACTCATACTAGATGAACCAACTAATGGACTCGATCCAATCGGTATTAAAGAAATGCGAAAACTCATTAAATCTTTAGCTCAGGAAAGAAATATAACGATACTCATTTCTAGTCACATATTAGCTGAAGTAGAACAACTAGTCGATCGTATGGGAATTATCCACGAAGGAAAGTTACTAGAAGAAGTTTCTCTTGATACGCTACGCAAATCCAACCGTAAGTACATAGAATTTCAAGTGAATAATGATAATAGAGCCACGATGCTATTAGAAAATCATCTTCAAATTTTTGATTATGAAGTACATGATGAAGGGAATATTCGTATTTATTCTCATTTTGGACAGCAAGGACACATAAACAGAACGTTCGTTCTTAACGATGTTGATGTATTAAAAATGGCGATGAGCGAAGACAGATTAGAAGATTATTTCACCAATCTAGTTGGAGGTGGAACAATTGGTTAATCTGCTCTATACAGAACTATTAAAATTAAAACGTTCCAATATGTTTTTGATTAGCATTATCGGGGCTGGCGTCGCACCCTTCTTAGTGGTCGTAGCGTCTTATATACACATAAAAACAAAACAACCTACTCCAACTATTTTGTTCCATCAACTATTCACTGAAGTTAACTTATATACTACTTTAGTTATAGGATTCCCCTTATATGGGGTAGTGATTGCTTATCTGTTTATCCGTGAATATACAGAAGATACACTAAAACATTTACTAACTATTCCAGTCTCACGCATTAGCTTTATTATAAGTAAGTTCATCATTCTCTTTCTTTGGATTATTATGCTTACTTTAGTCGCTTGGGCACTAACTTTATTATTAGGGCTAATAGGTAGCTTCCCTGGATTTAGCACCGTCTTACTCTTAAGCTCTCTCGTAAAATTTTTAATATGTGGTGGACTTCTCTTTCTATTGTCTTCACCTATTGTACTATTAACCGTTGTAATGAAGACCTATGTACCACCTATTATATTAACGGTCATTATTACAATGACTAACCTTATGCTCGTGAACTCTAAACATAAAGATCTATTTCCGTGGACCGCTACTCTAGATATCGCAAATAACGAATTACAACCCACATATCCACCAGAGTATTCTTATATCATCATTGCAGCAACAGCAATTTTCGGATGTATTGCAACACTATTCTATTTTAAGAGAGTAGATATTCATTAATTTATAGGAGTGAAACTATGAGCGATATCATCATTGCCTTCATACTCGGTATTGTAGAGGGATTAGCAGAATTTTTACCTATCTCTTCTACTGGCCACCTTATATTAGTCGGACATTTATTAGGCTTCGAAGGAGAAAGAGCAAAGACCTTTGAAATCGTTATACAGTTAGGCGCAATTTTAGCTATTGCGATTTTATACTATAAACGCCTTGTTTCTTTATGTAATATTAAACCTCTTCTACGAAAAGAGAAAAAATTCAACGCATTCCATGTATTTCTTGGTGTATTCCCAGCGGTAGTTGCTGGATTACTATTACATGGTGTTATTAAAACATACTTATTTCAGCCATATACTGTCGTCATTGGACTTGTAGCAGGAGCAATTCTTATGATTTTTGCAGAAGTAAAAAAGACAGAAGCAACCGCCTATTCACTGGATGATTTAACCTACCGTCAAGCATTAACAATTGGATTATTTCAATGCTTAGCGGTATACCCTGGCTTCTCTAGAGCTGGCTCTACTATTTCTGGAGGGTTATTAGCGAAAGTAAATTATAAGACCGCATCTGAATTCTCTTTTCTCATTGCTCTTCCTGTAATGGTTGGAGCTACAGGCTTAGACTTATTAAAAAGTTGGAAATATTTAAGCGTTGATGACATCCCTATGTTTGCGGTAGGATTCATTACCTCTTTTATAGTAGCAATGCTAGCCGTAGTAACTTTTTTGAAGCTTTTAGAGAAGATTGGTTTAAAACCTTTTGCATATTATCGTATTTTGCTGGCTATCTTATTTACGCTTTTCATATTGCTATAGATTCATATAAGTCACATATTACTAAACTGATATTCAAGTTGGAATATCAGTTTTTTCTCTATTTCACCTCTAGTATTACTCACTTCAATATGGCATAGTTGTAATAAATCGCCCTTAATAATCCAAATATTCTTCAAACAGTTATATCCTTTACCGTACGACACAATTGGAAAATTAAAAATCCGATATATGGACAGAACGTGTTTACAAACCATATTCATTCCGCATATTCTCTTTCTTAATTCGCAACACACCGATACAAATTTTAAATGAGTACAAAGGCATAACAAATAAGTAAATTTCTCAGGGATTATAAAAAAACTAAAGATTAATTAGAGTGAGGTAACGATACAAATGAACCCATTAGCACAAACATATTGGGATACTTATTGGGGAAACAATGAAAAACCAGCATCTGTTACAGCTTGGCAATTTGGGGATTCCCCTAATTATCTTGCACAATTAGTAATTGACGGTATCAAAACCGCAACATGCTCCGGTCACATTTTTTATGAATTAGAAAATGAACCACTACCAAAGACTAATGATTATAGTATTATACTCAATAGTCAGGATGAACCTGTAGCGATTATTAAGACAATAGAAGTAACTGTAACACCGATGAATGAAGTAAGCGAAGAATTCGCCATCGCTGAAGGCGAAGGAGATCGTACTTATAATTACTGGAGAAACACCCATGTTCGTTTTTTTACAAAGGAACTAAATGAGCTTGGTTTTACTTTTTCTGAAGATATGCTACTCGTTTGCGAACGATTTGAGCTCATTGATGTGAAAAATACAGCAGAACTATAATAAACAGAGCTTTACTGAAATTTCATATTGCTATTTTTTAACACAAATAAGCTCGTTATTTATAGTTCAAGAAAACTACAGATAACGAGCTTATTTTATAAAACACAAAAAAGACGAGTCATTCTGACTCGTCTTAAGCTTGCTTGGCGACGTCCTACTCTCACAGGGACAAGGTCCCAACTACCATCGGCGCTAGAGAGCTTAACTTCCG
>NZ_JBPWGY010000035.1:0-5620 GCF_051780025.1 Bacillus cereus group sp. BceL062
TGATTTCAAGCTCCTTATACTTAATTTGTATTTTAGTAACTACTTAATGTTCCAAATTTTACACTAAAAACAAAAACAAGTAAACACTTAAATTATAATTAAGTAAACACGAAACAAGAGTTAAGTAAAGACTTAACAAAAGTTAAGTGCCTAAAACTAGACAACCCCTTGATATAATTGGGTTTGTCCTACTTTTTTGTCTAATTTACTCTCTTCTATAATCAAAGAGGCTTTTCTCCATGCAATGGTCAGGTAGTATTTTTTGAGAAACCCACTCAAAAAATCTCCACCATTCCTCCATTGCATGGAGAAATTCGGCTGGTTTTTAGCTTTCGCCAAGCCGAACATACCAAAAACGAGGATTTAGGTTATTCGACTTGAACTAGCAATTGTACCAGCCGAACCGCCTAGATCCATCGACCAAAACAGTCAGCTTTTTTTATATTCAGTTACGTTAAGTTCGTGGGGATTAGTCCCCACACGACTAGCCAGCACTCACACCCAAAAACAGAGGGAAAAGCTAAATAAAACAATTTTTATTTTAAAGTGTTTAATAGCCTCGTAGAGAGTTTTTTTAAATTTGTAATGGTTTTATTCGATTGGAATTCAAAAATCGCTTAGAGGGTAATTTAAGTTGTTTTATGAATGATTTATTAAGTTATGTGGGATGTGTTTTAAAGAAAGTTATTTAAATAACATTAATTGATTTAGTATATATACTAAATCAAATGGCATTTTAATTTCATTTCAAACTATCCTATCAGTAAGTATATATACTTACTGATGGCAAAATTAAAATATTAAAGATACGTATAGTATATATACTATACGTATTAGCAGATTGAAATTTTTAATGATATCAATAAGAATTCTATACTTTTTATTAGTTTTTTTGTAAGATGAAACTAGCTATGTAATAAGTATATATACTTATTACATATATTTTTTAAAAACTGGAGGTATTCATATGCCTAGATTAAGTAGGTTTCAGATTATGGAGCAAATGAAACCTCAAATTGTAAAATATTTTGAAGATCAATATAAACATATTTTTTCAGTTCAAGATATGTATGAGATATTAAATTCTAATAAAGAAGAATGGAAATTACCAGCTGTTACAAAAGGTAACGATTTTATAAAATTTTTAACTGAAAACAATATTTTAAAACAAATTGAAATTCAAACACCTCAAAGAAAAATAATAAAATTTAAATTTGATGGTGCTTCTGTATATGAATTGGCTGTGTCAATAAATAAATATTCTTATTTGAGTCATTATACAGCCCTTTTCTTGCATGGTTTGACTAATAATATTCCTAAGCATGTTTACACTAATACAGAACAATCTCCTAAATATTATTTTGATAAAGATGATATTAATTTAGAACAAGAAAATATAGATTGGGCTTTTTCTAGACCAATGAGAACAACTAAACAAATAGCAAAATTTGAAATGGATAACAAAAAATATCAAGTATATTTGTTAAATGGTAAACATCAAGATAGGTTAGGAGTATCATTTATTGAGGTTTACGGTACTAAAATGTTTATGACTAATTTAGAAAGAACTTTAATTGATATTGTTGTTAGACCAAATTATTCTGGTGGAATAGAAGAAGTACTTCATGCTTATAAGGTTGCTAAAGGAACTTTTTCTGTTAATCGTTTACTCGCGACATTAAATAAAATGAATTACATTTATCCTTATCATCAATTAATTGGTTTTTACCTAGAAAGAGCGGGTTATGATGATAATGTTCTTAAAATTGTAGAACTTAGTGGTATTGAACATAATCTTTATTTAACTTATGAAATTAAAGATAAAAGTTTTTCTGAACGTTGGAAAGTTTATTATCCTAGTTATTTAGATCATTAAAAAAAGGACAATTTTGTCCTTTTTTTAATTTGTTGTTAAGAGATTTTGTTTTTGTAAAGTATTATAGATATCTTGAGCAAGACGTTCTACGTAATCGAAATAGAAATCATAGGAACCTATTTTAGTATCAGCATTTACTGTATCAACAACAGATTGAAAACCTTCTCTATGGAATTCTCTTTCTTCTTTAATTTTAGCTAGAAAGTGCAATGGAACTTTTTTTAAAGTAAAGATTTCTGATAGAATTTGAAGATTATCAGATGCTGTTACATCAATTGAATCTGGCCATTTAGTCATAATAGAGTGAATGTCAAAAAAGTCTCTTGGACGAGATCTTCTGTTAGTACGTACTAAATCTCTATAGTCTTCCATTTGTTGGCATATAGCTCGTAATTTTTCATAGATTACCATCAATGGTGTATATGCATATATGATATAACCATTAAGGTGAAATGGCGCTTTGGTTTTACAATACTCGTATTTACTGATATCAATTTGGAATGTTTTTTCTTGATTACTTCCAACAACGATTGCATTTACACGTAGTTTTTGTAGATCACCTTTATGTTCCTCGTATTTATGTTTTTCGATTACCTTAAAATAAAGTGTATATCCTCCCCAGAATTTTTTCATGTCGTCCCTTAATTTTACTGGGGATGGAACTAGTTTTAAATCAAATACATGATAGCCTTCTTCTTCAAAGGTAATTTCAAATGCATGTTGTAATTTGCTTCTAATTTCTTCTAAAGTGCCTTCTGCAAAATCATCTTCCATGGACACATCAATATCTACAGATGCGCGTTCATTTATTTTATGAGCGATGTTTAAAGCATTTCCACCTTTTAAAACAAAGATGTCCATTAATTCATCATCATAAAACAAGGAGATAATTGCTAGTTCTTTAATTTTTTCTACGACCTCTATAGGATTTACTGGTTTGATAATTTTTTCCCCCAAACTTTAAGATTTTTTATGTTTAATAGTTTTAGTATACGAGGAAGATCTTTCTAGAACAAAAAAGATATATATCTTTTTTGTTTAATGAATAAATATTAAGAGGTTTGTCAACGGTAAGCGGACCGTAGGGAGCATTAAGGAGTTGACAAACGTACTACACCAAAACCCTCTTGGTGGTGTTAAAACGGTTACGTTTTAGCCTGCCAACCGGCGAGGGAGCCCCTCAAGGATTGAGGGGTTGGGGAGTTTGATTAAAGGGGTCAAGGGGGAAAGTTCCCCTTGTAGGTTTGGACAAAGTCCAAGGTTTAGTTCGGCTTGCCGAACAGCCCCGCAGGGCACACCTTTACGATAGTAAAGTATAGTGTGCTATACTTTACATGGAAGTCCACCGAAAAAACAGTAGAGAAGTATATATACTTTATATGGTTCTAGGGACTGATAAGGACGTAGAACCAATTGGAAAAGAGGCGAAAAAATGAGTTTTGCAATTTGCCGAATGCAGAAATTTAAAATGCGAGATGTGAAGGGAATTCAGATTCATAATCAGAGAGAAAAAGAGAGTCACACAAATCATGATATTGAATTGGAGCGAACACATCTGAATTATGATTTACATAATCATGAGCACATCGATTATTTGAAAACAGTGAAAGACAAGATTGAACAGAATGTAGAAACCAATCGAGCGATTCGAAAAGATGCGGTAGTCATGTGTGAGTTTGTTGTAACAAGTGATAGAGAATTTTTTGATGTGTTAGATATGATTGATCCAGCTCAACAAAAAGTATTTTTCAAGGAAGCATACAGTTTTTTAAAAGATAGATACGGTGAACGTAATATTGTGCATGCAGCGGTACATTTGGATGAGAAAACACCTCATATGCACGTTGGCATGATTCCAGCAACGGAAGAAAATAAGTTATCAGCCAAACAAATTTTTAACCGAAAAGAATTGGTTTCACTTCAGGACGATTTTCATGCTCACATGGTAGAAAAGGGATTTTATTTGGAACGTGGTGTATCAAGTGACAAAAAGCATGTAGAAATGCGGAAATTTAAGGCAATGACCGCAAAAGAAGAGATAAAAGCTTTAGAAAAAGAAATGGGACAATGCCTACAGAAAAAAGAAGTAGTAAATAAACAAATGGAACAATTAGAATCTCGTTTGAATCAATTACAAAACGCAGTGAAATCAACAAATAAAGTCGATAACATTGAAGTTAAACATAAAGGTGGTATTTTACGCTCTAAAACCGTTGAAATGAGCGTAGAAGACTTTGAAGAGCTCAAAACTAAGGCGAAGGCATCAGAAGCCTTTAAACGTGAAAATATGACGTTACATCGCAAGAATGAAGCATTACAAGCGAGTAATACAGATTTACATACAACAGTGAAACGTTTGGAAAAAGAAAATGAAGGGTTAAAGCCATATAAAGGCAAATATGAACGTCTAGCAAAATTATTTGATGAAATGAACAAATTTTATGAGAAGTTTATTCCGAAAGAAGTGTCAAAATTTCATGAAATAATTGGTTTTTGTAAGAGAAAAGTAAATGCATCCATAAATAGATTTAGTTCTCTTAGATATTCGGAAAAAGCATTGAATGAAAATGAGAAAAAAGGATATGAAGCAGCATCAAAGTTTCTTGCAACTCAACAAAAGGAACAAAGAAAGGAACGTGGAAATGAACGAGAACTTTGATAGGGGGATTATCAATGAAAAAACTAAAGAGAAATGCAATTCAATGCCGAAAATGTGGTGATGTAATTGAATCAAAATTCACTCGTGATTTTAAGTATTGTTCATGTGGATCAGTAGCGGTTGATGGTGGCTTAGAATATGCTCGTATTACTGGTGAGCTAGAAAGTGTGATTGAACTTCACGAATATACAGATAAGTAAAAAGCATTACACAAATTTGTGTAATGCTTTTTACTTATCTGTAAAGTTGATTTTAGGAATAATATGTTTTTGTAAACTGTTGTCACTAAATGAACTTATTGTTTGTGTATTTGGATCAAATTGTAATCCTAATGCTTTGAATACAACTTCTGTTTGTACAGGCGATAAGCTAAATGATATTGTGTCGTCATTTAAATATATATTTAATTCAATGCCCTCAATCATTATTTTTCATCTCCATTTTTTTTGACACGTTTCTTGGTATTTCTTGTTCTGGGAGAGGTTTTTGTTTTCCTCTTAAAACCTCAATAGAATTTAAAGGCTTTTCTTCCTCGTAATAACTTAATAATATTTGTCGTTTTGTATCGTTCCCTTTCATCATAATGTTAGGATTTACAATATAAACGCCATTTTGCTTTTTCTTGATGAAGTTGTTTGCTTGTAGCTTTTTCATTAACTTTGCAATAGTAGGCTCAGAAACTCCAACATCTTTTGAAATTTGTTTGTATGTCCCTATAAACAAATTATTAGATTGATTCGTGTTTTCTGCTATGTAAATAAAAATATCTAATTGTTTATTGTCTATAATCCCTAGAACTGTTAAGAAATCCATTAGGTACATTTTCCAAAAGTTTTTAGTTCCATAGACTCTTTTTGTTATTTGGTCTACATGAATAACTTCTCCAGTTTCAGTATCTACTAATTCTCGTTTTTTTTGACCGACTAAGGTTTGACTTTCAGTATGATATTCCAGATTTTTATCATATTCTGTCATGATTTCAAGCTCCTTATACTTAATTTGTATTTTAGTAACTACTTAATGTTCCAAATTTTACACTAAAAACAAAAACAAGTAAACACTTAAATTATAATTAAGTAAACACG
>NZ_JBPWGY010000036.1:0-4640 GCF_051780025.1 Bacillus cereus group sp. BceL062
TCAAAAAATACTACTCGCCCCTTGTGTTATGGAAAGCCACTTAAATAGATATAGAAAGAGAATTGGTAGAAATGTAGTAATATCAATAGTTTTAGAGATTAATATGTAAAGCGTGGTTTTACATATATGTAAAGTGTGGTTTTACATATCATAACAAGAGGTAAAAAATATTTGACGCGTTGTTATAACAAGTGGTAAGATATTTTTAACGACAAGTAAAGTCAAATTAACATATATGTATAATGGAGGGTTACATATGTTTGTAAATGATGAGGAAGAGAGAGAAAAAGAAATAGAAATAAAGTACGTAACCATAGAAGATGCTGAAATCTTTGATAGTGCCAGTGAAGCCTTAGAAGCTAAAAGAGCTAAAGAAAGCCAAAAGAACAAGAATTTTGTACAAATTAGTAAAGGTGTAGGAACACAAGCTTTAGCATACATCATTTCTAATAATGCAGTTGCAGGGCAACTTTACATGTTCTTTATGGAGAATATGGATGTTAATAGTAACAGCATTATGGTTTCTCAAAAAGTTTTAGAAGAATATACAGGTAAAACAAGACAAACAGTATCAAAAGCAGTTTCATTCCTTGAAAAAAATGGATTAATCGCTATTGGTAAAGTTGGAACGACAAATGCGTATATCTTAAATCCAGAAGTAGCTTGGGCTACAAGTAGAGATAAAAAAGACTTCGTAAATTTCAAAGGCAATATACTTCTCGGTCGTGAAGAAAACGAAGAATTGTTCAAGAAATTTGAACGTTCAAAGTACGTTAAAACAAATGTTTTGAGGTAATGAGCAAAGTTATTCGAAATTTTAAAAGACAAATAAAAAGGCACTCCCTCTGACCAGGGAGCACCTACATCTTTGAATCTGCACACACGATATATGCCTTTTTATTTTCCTATAAATCTTTTTTAAATACAAGGAGGATGAAAAGTATGACTGCAAACCAAATGTTAGAAATGATAGTTGAGCAAAATGTACAAGGATTAGCGAAAATCGAAAATCTTGAGGAGTTACATAAACACCGAGATAAGTTCAATTTTGAAGAATTTGAACAAATTGAACTTGCAATCATTCTAGAAATGTCAGACATAAAAGAAGAGTTTTATAGAGAAGGATTCAAACAAGGGATAAATTTTATTCTATCCATGCAAAAATAGAGTAAAAAGGCGATACCAGTTACAATCGGTATCGCTTTTTCAACGCTCCATCCCTCTATCTCTTTTTGTCTTTGGTTGTTTCGTTTGTTTTAACTGCTCTGATTTGCGTTTTAAGCCCTCTAGAGAGAATTCTCTGCTTTTCCCTAGTATTTTATCTAGAAATGCTTTTAGACGCTCTATAAAAGCTTCTAGGCGCTTCTGAGGGATTGTCTTTGCTTTTTTATTCTCTTCCAAGATAGAAAGCCATCGTTCGCCTTCTTTTTGGTTCTTTGGTTCATGTCCATTTTCTAGATTAAACAGGACTAAACGTCCTTTCTTTTCTAGTTCGCTAATTTCTATCTGTCTGTTTGTATCTTGCAAGATGCTTTTATACACAATAGCGTCTGTTCGATGTTTTTTCAGCTGGTCTACTTCTTTTTCTAATAAACCAAATTGAAGTTCTGCATTATCTGCCCTACGATCTGCCTTGTAATACTTCTCTTCCAATTCCTCAATTTTTTCGGCTGCTGCATCCATTCTTTTTCCGGCTTGATACTGCACTTTCATGCTAGATACAGATAACTCTTTTAATTTCTCAAAATCTTTAGATGGCAATGTGACCTTATCTCCAAATATCGTTTTCTTTGCTGATGCTTCGATTTTCTTCAACACTTGTTTTGGTTCTTTGAACACTTTCATTTCTGCGGTTGCATCTGCTTTTTGTTGGTCTTTTTGGTTTTGAATTTCCTCCGAATGCTTTTTTAAATCTTTCACCGTATCTACACCAATCGTTTTATCGTTCAAAATCCCTTCTTTGTAGATATGCGGAATTTCTTGTTTTAAAAAAGTATCTAAGTCTTGATGAAATGTTTTTAACTCTTTACGTGTTAGCACTTCTTTTGCTGAAACCTTTTCTCTTTGCTTTTTCTCATCCCACACAACAGGCATAAAAGCAAAGTGTATATGTGGCGTTGTTTCATCCATATGAACATTTGCTGAAAGTACGTTCTTTTCCCCGCCATAACGATTTACTAAAAATTCATAGGTCTTCTCAAAGAATTCACGTTGTTCCTTTTCTGAAATCCCCTTCAAATTTTCTGGCAACGTAACAACCCAATCTGCACACACTTTTAAATCATTTCGCTTCAAAGCATGTACTTCACTTAAACGCTGATTCATACGAGAAAGTGTATCTCCTTCTTTTTCGCATAAATCATAATTCGAATCTGACCGCTCATTATCAATGTCTAGATTTGAATGGTTTTCTGTTTTTCTGTCCCAGTGAATGGATAGTCCTTGTACATTTCCTTTTGTGTATTTTTGAACGTGAGCCATGAGCGAGAACCCCCTTTTTGATAACTAGTATAACATGGGGACCAGCAAGACTCATAGTATATGGTCTAGCACGTTATACCAAATTTCATTTGGACGTGCTCTGCGAGGCTCTTTGGCTTCGCCAAGCCATGCAAGCATGGCAAAGAAAAACCTCGGACTTTGTCCGAACCTACAAGGGGAACTCTTCCCCTTGACCCCCTTCATCCAACTCCCCAACCCCTCAATCCTTGAGGGGCTCCCTCGCCGGTTGGCAGGTTCAAACGGGTACCGTTTGAAACCATCAAGAGGGTTTGGGTATGGTGCATTTGTCAACTCCTTAATGCTCACTTCGTTCCGCTTACCGTTGACAAAATTCCTTAAACAGTTTGTTCTATTTTTAATATCAGAATATTCCGCGTTATTTTTATCAATTTATAGAGATAACCTTTTATTGTAAAGTATAATAATGTCAAAATACTTAAATAATTAAAAACAAAGGGGAATTACATTATGACATTGAAAAAATTAAATGTAACATTATTATCTACAGCTTTATTATTACCATTAACAGCACCCATCATTTCTCACGCACAAGAAAACACATTAAATATTGAAAAGGCAACCATCACTACAAACGATGAAAAATATTTTAAAAATGTACAAAGTATGGGCAGTCAATATACAGAGGCACAATCTAAAGAAATTATTGATTCTGTAGCTATTGTTAGTAAATATATTAAACCAAATGAACATAATCAATTAGAATTAGATTCAAAAGTTAAAGAACAGGTTAACCCTTTTGTTTATGAGCATTATCAAAGAGGTATTAAAGCTATTAATCAGGCAACTAAAACAGGATATGCAACGATAAATGTAGAAAATAATCAATTGGAAACTACTCCATTAGTAAATAATTTAGTTGGTCTTAATACTAAAGATGGAATTCAATATTCATCTGTAGATTCTTATTGGTGGGGTGTTAAATGGTATATGTCAAAGAGTGAATCTCAACAATGGCAAAATAATTTTGCTGATGGATCATTTTATTGGGGAAGTATAGCTGCCATTACTGGATTATTAACTCCATTTTTCCCACCAGCAGCCATAGCTTCAGCAGTTTCAGTAATTATGTCTGTTGGAAATTATCATTGTTATAGAGAATTACGTGATCATACAAGTTCAAGTGGTTCAGTAATGACGATTAGTTGGCTAGATAAAGAAATTTACGCTAATAAAAGATAAATATTTTTAAGTAGGAGTTGAGATGATGACTTTCGTAATGATACAGATTTGTATAGCTATATTCCTACTTTTCATAATTGGATTGATTTATAAAGTTATTGGGAAAAAAATTAACAGCAAATTTAGTATGTATTTTTTAATTTCTGTTATATTCTTTGCAATATTATTTGTTTTAATATACGAAATGAATACAAGTGGATTTAAAGATTTGAAAGGATTAGCATTTCTACCTTTAATCATACTTGCTTTAATTTCACTTATAATAAGTGCTATTAAAGCAAAAAATATGTAACTAAATTAATAACAAATTACCTATCTAAAAAGAGCACTTCCCTTTGGGAAGTGCTCTTTTTAGATAGGTAAAAATAATAGTTCTAGAAAGGTTCATAGTAAGTATAACAAAAAAGCCCCAGCAGGCCATAAAACATATCAATGTTTTATGGGGAAACACACAAACTTAAAAAGTTTGTGTAAGTGCGCACTGTTGTGATTCTGTTTGATACACATATGAAAAATATATGAACTAACAGAAGGGGTCTCTGTAGTTTTCAGGAGGCCCTTTCTTGTGTTTTTAAAATACCCTTTGTTTTTGGGTGTGAGTGCTGGCTGGGGGTTTGGGGGCTAGCCCCCTGGAACTTTACGTAACTGAATATGGAATATGGATATTGCTTAGAACGATAGGATTGGCGGTTCGGCGGGTATAATTGCTAATCCAAGTCGTATAACAAAATTCCTCGTTTTTGGTCTGTTCGGCTTGGCAACATGCTAGCTCCCGCCGAATTCCATAACACAAGGGCAAAAGAGTGGAGATTTTTTGAGTGGGGTTCTCAAAAAATACTACTCGCCCCTTGTGTTATGGAAAGCCACTTAAATAGATATAGAAAGAGAATTGGTAGAAATGTAGTAATATCAATAGTTTTAGAGATTAATATGTAAAG
>NZ_JBPWGY010000037.1:0-3029 GCF_051780025.1 Bacillus cereus group sp. BceL062
GGCGCGAAAAAAGATAATGTAGTAGACGCTGAATTTGAAGAAGTAAAAGAAGACAAGTAATTTAAGTACAAACATAATAAGTAAGATGACAAAAAGTCAAAGTCAAGCGTGGCTTGACTTTGTTTTTTTACTAATAAGGAAAAATGCATGTGAATCTTAAATTTGCCGCTTTGCATACTGTAAGTGTGGCAATTTTGTTGCAAAGCACTTTTTTTCGGTGTTAAAATTGCGTTTATGAGAAAAATTCGGGGGTTACAAATTTATGAGTAAACGAGACTATTATGAATCACTGGGCCTTAGTAAGGGCGCTTCTAAAGGAGAAATAAAAAAAGCATATCGTCGTTTGGCTAAAAAATACCATCCAGACGTAAGTAAAGAAAAAAATGCAATTGAAAAGTTTAAAGAAGCACAAGAAGCATATGAAGTATTAAGTGATGATCAAAAACGCGCGCAGTATGATCAGTGTGGCCACGTTGGTTTAAATCAAGAATTCGGTGAAGGTTTTGGCTTTGAAGATACTTTTAGTTCTTTTTTTGGTGGTAGTGGCAGACGTCGTGACCCGAATACTCCACTTCAAGGTGTTGATTTACAATGTCAAGTTATTTTAGAGTTTGAAGAGGCTATTTTTGGTAAAGAACTAAACATCGAGATTTCGGTAGAAGATCCATGTGATATTTGTCATGGTAATGGAGCGAAGCCTGGAACTTCAAAAGAAACATGTGAACATTGTTCAGGATCAGGTCAAGTAAGAGTAGGACAAAATACACCATTTGGTCGTATTGTAAACCGTCAAGCTTGTGGTCATTGTTCAGGAACGGGTCAAATGATTAAAGAAAAATGTATGACATGTCACGGTTCAGGTAAAGTACGTAAGCGTAAAGAAATTAACGTTAAGATTCCAGCTGGTATTGATAATGGCCAACAAATTCGTGTATCTGGAAAAGGTGAAGCGGGCGTAAATGGCGGACCGGCAGGAGATTTATATGTAGTTGTTCATGTAAGAAATCATGAATTCTTCGAACGTGAAGGAGACCACATTATTTGTGAGATGCCATTAACATTTACGAAAGTTACACTTGGCACTGAAGTGGAGGTTCCTACAGTTCATGGGAAAGTGAAGCTGAAAATCCCAGCAGGAACACAAACGGGTACAGAATTCCGTTTAAAAGGAAAAGGAGCCCCAAATGTAAGTGGATATGGTCAAGGTGATCAATACGTTATAGTTCGTGTTGTTGTACCGATAAAATTAACTTCACATCAAAAAAAATTGTTACGTAAATTGGCTAGGCAAGAAAATCAAGATGGTTGTGTTGCAAAGTTTGGGGAAAATATACACTAATTTACAAAATAAAGTTATAATTTAAGCGGATATGAATAATTTCTGTAATTCATTGTACGTCGAAAAAATGAATTTTGGTTGTTGCAAACTTCGTTTTTGTTTATATAGGGCATTAATGGTTTTGATTCCTTTGATGGTGGGAGAAGCATGACGGATAGTTTGGAATCCAGAAAATTTGGCGAAGTGCCGCTTTACATGCCGATGATTCTGTTCAATTAGGTTGTTAAGATGGTTTATTGTACAATGCTTCGTACGGTCATAAAGGCCATTCTTTTTCAGTTTTTTGAATGGTATTACATCAAGAAAATGGAAGCATAGAACAGAGATATTTTATGGATTAAGCAGCCTTTCATTGTTGTTTTTCATAAAACTGTTTTTTAAAATTGAATCGGTGATACACAATTTAAAGCCAAACGACTACGTTTTCAATTATAAAGCACCCCGATATAATTAAAAATACAAACTTTTGCTTTTTCTCGCGTTTTATATATTTTAGGATATGCCCATTACCTTGATTTAGAACTGCAAAAAACGCTGGGGAAATATAAATAGATTGCATATATCGAACTCAAAACGACCAAGAAATGAGTGAAATGCATGCAATTTACCCGTTATACAGATACCTATACATTTTTCGATTGAATTTTAGAAAATGTTGTAAAAATATATAATAAATATGTGCAAACTACGATTAGAAACAGCTTGATTTAGAAGTTGCAGCTGCATTATTGGAAAGACAATTAGAGGAAAGCATGTCTTTTTTATTAAAATAAAAAATTGAAAGTGCCGGAGTAAAAGTATATGAAAAAAGGACTATTGACTGTATCCTGGGAGAATAAGTAGTAACTGGAATTAAAATGAATGGTGAACAATTAGTAGGTTGTGATAGTGTTGTTTATTCAATTGAGGCCACTTCTAACATTTCTTTAGTGAAAAATACTCAAGTTCATGTAAATATGTGTATTGTTGTCAGCGAGAAAATGGAAATGAATATAGAACCCGTATATACGGCTACGGATGTAACGGAAGTAAATTTTTTTATTTAGGAAATACTTTTTACTTCTAATATATAGTTATTTTATCTGTTTTATGCATAAAAAATATTGAGTTTTTATTATGCATTTCGAAAGAAATGTTTTTCAATAAAAATAATTGAAATCTTTTCAAAACAAGACGAGGTGAATCCTAAATGAGATGTTCTATTGGAAAATAATTTAGAAAAAATATTGTTTTATTAGCTTTCAGCTACTGTTTTTTTATGTTATCAAGGTGTATTAGCAACTCTGAACGAACTTGGTGTATCGGTTTACCTTGCAACTATCGTGCTATGTATGGGTTTATGAATATGGAAATTTAATTAATCAAATTTGGAAGAAAAAATAAGTGTGTACATGTATCTTGGATGGTCTAATAGGATGAGAGCAGAGGCATGTAAAAAAAATTTTGCTAAATACGCAAGATTTTAAACCCCTCGTCATGTTTCACGTACTTTGAAAATAATCGCATAAACGGTTTATGAATTTTCAGAATTTGTAGCAAAGTCTTCGAGAGTTGGTAAGAAAAATATCGTGATTTATTCTATAAGTTAAGCGTAAGCAGGCTCAATTGAATAATTTCGTTTAAATTTTATTAAAACTGTATACACAGTGTATAATTTCGTAAAAAAAGGTGAAACTAGGTATCATCTTCT
>NZ_JBPWGY010000038.1:0-2985 GCF_051780025.1 Bacillus cereus group sp. BceL062
CATATTATATGGTTAAGTCCTCGATCTATTAGTATTCGTCAGCTCCACATGTCACCATGCTTCCACCTCGAACCTATCAACCTGATCATCTTTCAGGGATCTTACTAGCTTACGCTATGGGAAATCTCATCTTGAGGGGGGCTTCATGCTTAGATGCTTTCAGCACTTATCCCTTCCGCACATAGCTACCCAGCTATGCCCTTGGCAGAACAACTGGTACACCAGCGGTGCGTCCATCCCGGTCCTCTCGTACTAAGGACAGCTCCTCTCAAATTTCCTACGCCCACGACGGATAGGGACCGAACTGTCTCACGACGTTCTGAACCCAGCTCGCGTACCGCTTTAATGGGCGAACAGCCCAACCCTTGGGACCGACTACAGCCCCAGGATGCGATGAGCCGACATCGAGGTGCCAAACCTCCCCGTCGATGTGGACTCTTGGGGGAGATAAGCCTGTTATCCCCGGGGTAGCTTTTATCCGTTGAGCGATGGCCCTTCCATGCGGAACCACCGGATCACTAAGCCCGACTTTCGTCCCTGCTCGACTTGTAGGTCTCGCAGTCAAGCTCCCTTATGCCTTTGCACTCTACGAATGATTTCCAACCATTCTGAGGGAACCTTTGGGCGCCTCCGTTACACTTTAGGAGGCGACCGCCCCAGTCAAACTGCCCACCTGACACTGTCTCCCGGGTCGATAAGACCCGTAGGTTAGAATTTCAATACAGTCAGGGCGGTATCCCACCAGCGCCTCCACCGAAGCTAGCGCTCCGGTTTCAATGGCTCCCGCCTATCCTGTACAAACTGTACCAAAATTCAATATCAGGCTACAGTAAAGCTCCACGGGGTCTTTCCGTCCTGTCGCGGGTAACCTGCATCTTCACAGGTACTATAATTTCACCGAGTCTCTGGTTGAGACAGTGCCCAAATCGTTACACCTTTCGTGCGGGTCGGAACTTACCCGACAAGGAATTTCGCTACCTTAGGACCGTTATAGTTACGGCCGCCGTTTACTGGGGCTTCAGTTCAGAGCTTCGCTTACGCTAACCCCTCTCCTTAACCTTCCAGCACCGGGCAGGTGTCAGCCCCTATACTTCGCCTTACGGCTTCGCAGAGACCTGTGTTTTTGCTAAACAGTCGCTTGGGCCTATTCACTGCGGCTTTCCGTTAAGAAAGCACCCCTTCTCCCGAAGTTACGGGGTCATTTTGCCGAGTTCCTTAACCAGAGTTCTCTCGCACACCTTAGGATTCTCTCCTCGCCTACCTGTGTCGGTTTGCGGTACAGGCACCTTTTATCTCGCTAGAAGCTTTTCTTGGCAGCGGGGAATCAAAGACTTCGCTCCATAAGGAGCTTCCCCATCACAGCTCAGCCTTCACGATAAGCGGATTTGCCTACTTATCAGCCTAACTGCTTGGACGTGCACAACCAATCGCACGCTTCTTCTATCCTTCTGCGTCCCTCCATTGCTCAAACGATAAAGAGGTGGTACAGGAATATCAACCTGTTGTCCATCGCCTACGCCTGTCGGCCTCGGCTTAGGTCCTGACTAACCCTGAGCGGACGAGCCTTCCTCAGGAAACCTTAGGCATTCGGTGGACGGGATTCTCACCCGTCTTTCGCTACTCATACCGGCATTCTCACTTCTAAGCGCTCCACCAGTCCTTCCGGTCTGACTTCACTGCACTTAGAACGCTCCCCTACCACTGATACCATTGGTATCAATTCGCAGCTTCGGTGGTGTATTTAGCCCCGGTACATTTTCGGCGCAGAGTCACTCGACTAGTGAGCTATTACGCACTCTTTAAATGGTGGCTGCTTCTAAGCCAACATCCTAGTTGTCTAAGCAACTCCACATCCTTTTCCACTTAATACACACTTTGGGACCTTAGCTGGCGATCTGGGCTGTTTCCCTCTTGACTACGGATCTTATCACTCGCAGTCTGACTCCTAAGGATAAGTCATTGGCATTCGGAGTTTGACTGAATTCGGTAATCCGATGAGGACCCCTAGTTCAATCAGTGCTCTACCTCCAAGACTCTTACACTTAAGGCTAGCCCTAAAGCTATTTCGGGGAGAACCAGCTATCTCCAGGTTCGATTGGAATTTCTCCGCTACCCACACCTCATCCCCGCACTTTTCAACGTGCGTGGGTTCGGGCCTCCATTCAGTGTTACCTGAACTTCACCCTGGACATGGGTAGATCACCTGGTTTCGGGTCTACGACCACGTACTAAACGCCCTATTCAGACTCGCTTTCGCTGCGGCTCCGTCTCTTCAACTTAACCTCGCACGGGATCGTAACTCGCCGGTTCATTCTACAAAAGGCACGCCATCACCCATTAACGGGCTCTGACTATTTGTAGGCACACGGTTTCAGGATCTCTTTCACTCCCCTTCCGGGGTGCTTTTCACCTTTCCCTCACGGTACTGGTTCACTATCGATCACTAGGGAGTATTTAGCCTTGGGAGATGGTCCTCCCAGATTCCGACGGAATTTCACGTGTTCCGCCGTACTCAGGATACATTCAAGAGAGAACGAAGTTTCGACTACGGGGTTGTTACCCTCTACGACGGACCTTTCCAGGTCGCTTCGTCTACCTCGTTCCTTTGTAACTCCGTATAGAATGTCCTACAACCCCAAGAGGCAAGCCTCTTGGTTTGGGCTAGATTCCGTTTCGCTCGCCGCTACTCAGGAAATCGCATTTGCTTTCTCTTCCTCCAGGTACTTAGATGTTTCAGTTCCCTGGGTCTGTCTTCCATACCCTATGTATTCAGGTAAGGATACCATACCATTACGTATAGTGGGTTTCCCCATTCGGAAATCTTCGGATCAAAGCTTACTTACAGCTCCCCGAAGCATATCGGCGTTAGTCCCGTCCTTCATCGACTCCTAGTGTCAAGGCATCCACCGTGCGCCCTTTCTAACTTAACCAAACTAAAATTAAAAAATATGAGCTACACTGTTATCTAGTTTTCAAAGAACATAC
>NZ_JBPWGY010000039.1:0-2589 GCF_051780025.1 Bacillus cereus group sp. BceL062
GTTAAGCTCTCTAGCGCCGATGGTAGTTGGGACCTTGTCCCTGTGAGAGTAGGACGTCGCCAAGCAAGCTTAAGACGAGTCAGAATGACTCGTCTTTTTTGTGTTTTATAACTTCTTTTCAATGCTAAATACTACCTGGATTTTAAAGAACTTCCTATTCTTTTAAGATTTTTGGTTACATATCTATATAAGTTTTATTCTGTTTCTTTCGTGATTTTTAATATGTAATTTAAGATTTTCTATTTTATTTCTTATAGATAAGATTCACCGGTATGTTAAAATAGTACAGTTGTTTTTGAGGTACGTTAACATAAGAGATTTAATTTGGAAAAAGGAGATAATATGAAAAAGATAGGTATGATTACTATAGTAGTTTTAGTGCTTCTAACAATAGCGTATATGTTAGTTGGGAATTATTTTTATAACTACGCATTGAATGCGAAACAAGAAAAAGAATTTTTGCAAGATAACCCTCATTTGGCGGAAACAGTGAATGCATCGGGAGATGTATTGGCTACGAATGAAAAAAAGAATGCGGATTTTGTATCGAGATATAAACCGAACACATTAACTGTACGTTCTTTCGATAAGCTGAATTTAAAAGGTTATGAATATATGAATGAATCATCTAGCCATAAATGGGCAATTGTAGTTCATGGATATAATGGCAGAGCATCAGAAATGACGAAATATATTCGGAACTTTTATGAACGAGGCTATAATGTCATAGCACCAGACCTTCGTGGACATGGAAATAGTGAAGGGGATTATGTTGGTATGGGCTGGCATGATCGTAAAGATGTCCTACTGTGGATTCAACAAATTTTAAAGAAAGATCCTAATGCTGAAATAGCTCTATATGGTATTTCTATGGGTGGAGCAACTGTAATGATGACTTCAGGCGAAGATTTACCTTCAAACGTTAAAGTTATTATTGAAGACTGCGGATACTCAACTGTTATTGATGAATTTACGTATCAACTAAAAGATTTATTCCACTTACCGAAGTTTCCTGTTATGAATGCGGCCAATACAGTTACTAAATTGAGGGCGGGATATGATTTAGAAGAGGCTTCAGCTGTGAAACAAGTTGAGAAAAGTAAAACACCTATGCTATTTATCCATGGGAATGCTGATACATTTGTTCCTTTTGAAATGCTAGATCAGGTGTATAATGCTGCAAAAGTAGAAAAAGAGAAGTTAATTGTTCCAGGTGCCGGGCATGGAGAAGCGGAGAAAGTAGATTCAAATAAATATTGGAATACTGTATGGAAATTCGTAGAGAAGTATATTCCGGCATAATTAAAGTTGTTTCATTTTTATAGACGATAATCGGAGGGGAATAGTCTGCCCTTTTGATTATCGTTTTTTTCTAATTAGGTATTCTGCTATAAGTATATTTTGTATGTACTATAGAAGGAAATAGAGCAAAAACTTTTGAATTCCTTAATCTCAGTGCTACAATGATTGAAAACTAAGTTTTAAAGAGGTGTTAATATGAAAATTGAAGTATGGTCAGATTTTGTATGTCCATTTTGCTATATTGGGAAGCGTAGATTAGAGATGGCTTTAGAGCAATTTCCGCATAAGAAGGATGTTGAAGTTGAGTTTAAAAGTTTTGAGCTAGATCGGAATACTCCCGTTTACTCTGGAACGAGTATTAATGAAGTGCTTGCATCAAAGTATGGGATTAGTATTGAAGAAGCTAAGCGTAATAATGTACAACTAGGAAATCATGCAGCTAGTATGGGTTTAAGTTTTAATTTTGATGAGATGAAGCCAACGAACACTTTTGATGCGCATCGTCTAGCGAAGTTTGCGAAGGATCAAGGGAAGGAAAAGGAGATTACAGAAAATCTTCTTTTTGCATATTTTGCTGAATCAAAGAACTTGAGTGATGTGGATACGCTAGCTACTATCGCTGAAGCTTCAGGTTTAGATAAGCAAGAAGCTTTACATGTTATTAATGATAAAAATGCGTATGCCAACGATGTTAGAATTGATGAGGCGGTTGCTCAGCAATATCAAATTTCGGGAGTACCTTATTTTATTATTAATCAGAAGTATGCTATTTCAGGTGCGCAACCACTTGAAACTTTTGTTGGTGCACTTCAGCAAGTTTGGGAAGAAGAGAATCCTGCACCGAAGTTACAGGAACTTTCAGCAGATGGTGGAAGCGATCTTTCTTGTACTGATGGAAGTTGTTCAGTGCCGTCAAAAGAACAATAGTCTTTATTATTGGATAGCAACCCATAGAGAGTTTTATGGGTTGCTTGTATATAACTATAGAAGAAATATGTAAATGAAATTTATAAAATATAAAGTTTTTTAAAAAACGTATTGACGATTGTATAAATGGAGTGTAATATAGAACAAGTCGCCGATGACAACAACGTCGAAAGCGACAAACGAAATAAAAAACTTAGTTGACATCAATTAACGAAAATGTTAACATAAGGGAGTCGCAAATGAGCGACTAAGTAGTTCTTTGAAAACTGAACGAAACAAACAACGTGAAACGTCAATTTTTATTTTTAGATGCTAGACAAACTAACTTTATTGGAGAGTTTGATCCTGGCTCAGGATGAA
>NZ_JBPWGY010000040.1:0-2539 GCF_051780025.1 Bacillus cereus group sp. BceL062
AGTTAGTTTGTCTAGCATCTAAAAATAAAAATTGACGTTTCACGTTGTTTGTTTCGTTCAGTTTTCAAAGAACTACTTAGTCGCTCATTTGCGACTCCCTTATGTTAACATCTTCATGTTTCAATGTCAACTAAGTTTTTTTATTTCGTTTGTCGTTTTTTGCATTATTGCATCGGCGACTTGTTTTATATTACACCTCAATATAATAATAGTCAATATTAATCTTTCGTTTTTTTTAAAAAGATGAAAGCTACTCTCATACCCCTTCTTTATTTCTCATACATATTAATAAGATAACTGAAAGGAGTGTAGAGATTGTTCGATTCTTCTTTATTACGCATCATAAGCACCCATTCAAGAATTCCAAACTATCATAGAAATTTCCCCATCATTCTATTCTGGAGTCAAAAAAGCGGTTGCACCTCTCTTGCTAATTGGTTCTTTTACCAGATTGATTTATTACAAACAGCTCTAAGCTATAGTCCTTTCATTCATAATTATGAATATCATATATACAAAAATACACCTGCCTATAGTGTACGACTAGGTATAGCGTTACGAGAAAAACAAAAAGAAACTTTTAAACTTGTTCGCAACCCTTATAGGAGGGCAGTCAGTTCTTTCGTATCCTTAATTGCACCTCCTTATGTGGAAAATCCCGAATGGAAACCCATCCGAAAGTTTTTATATCGAGATGAAAACTCTCCTAAAGGGATCTCATTTAAACAATTTCTATACTACTTATTTATTAAAGGTGCTCAAGCAGATGATATTAACCCACATTTCACACAACAATATATAACTGGTGAAGAAGAATATGTGACCAATTATATATACTTAGAAAACTTCAATCAGGAAATGAAAGAATTAGAAAAGCGTTTCGAATTAAAAGTTGCACCAATAAATGAGTTCTCAACATCTTGGCATCATCAAACTCCCACCATGATTTATAAAGGGGATTTTAGTGAAGCCGATATTACGAATCCTTTATTCCCTCGCCATCCTACTTTCGAAAGTTTTTACGATACTGAGTGTATGCAGCTCGTTCAAACAATATTTCAAAATGATTTCGATACGTATAGATATAGCAAAGAATATCCATACTAATTTCAGTCTATTTTCTTTGCTAAATATAAAAAGATACCTCATATATATAAGGTATCTTTTTAACATTTTTAATTATATAAAACATACTGTTTAACAGTCCCGACTCTACACCTTATTACCTTTTAATAGATTACGTATTTTTTGCTTATCCGCCCATCCTACTCCAATTAAAACTAGACTTGCCCCCATTATTACCCTCCATGTCAGAGATTCATTTAATAGGATAATTGAAGTAACAATGCTTATTAACGGTAATGCATTTAAATATAATCCACTTACTGATGCAGAAACTCTCTCTAGCGCTTTATTCCAGAACCAATATGCTAAAATTGTTGCTCCAATAACAAGGTACATTACACTAAATCCCGTTTTCCAAGTTTCAATCTTTGGGAAACCGTAATAAAGAATTTCTACCAAGGCAAACGGCAATAGAATAACAGCTCCGATAATTAAAGTTAATGTGGTAAATACCTCATTTGATAAATACTGTTCTTGTTTTGGTCGTTTTAACAAAACTGTGTAGAAAGCAAATAGAAAAGTACTCAATAATATAAGTACATCTCCTATTAAAGATACTTCTTGATCAACACCTTTAGATGGAATCGTAATAAAGAGTACTCCTATAGCCCCCAATATAATTCCTATCCAATAATTCAACTGAATTTTCTCTTTCAAAAAGAATGCTGAAAATAGAATTGTAACTAATGGTAATGCAGCATCTATGATACTAACATGTAATCCACTTGTTAAAGAAATGCCGTAGGATGTAAACATAAAATATCCAGCTACACCGGTAAAAGCTAACAAACTCATTCTTTTCCATAGAACTTTTTTATGTACAACTGATTTTTGTAGTTGTTTAAATGAGAATAGCATACAAATTCCACCCGCAAAGAAAAGACGAATAAACAACAAAGTAAACGGTTGAATAGATTCTAACGCCCATTTCGTTGGCGCAATGGCTGTCCCCCATAATATAACAGCCACTAATAACATGCATATTTCTTTCATAATCCCCCACACCCATCAAAAATATATGTTAACTACCTTAATTATAGATTCATCCTTATGTAAAACCCTAAAAAAACAAAGAGGTTATGTAAGAGTAAAAATTTTTTTGTTCATTTTACAACTAAATTCATGCAAAAGGTAATTCTTACCTTTAATTTACATTTAAATATATTACTTTATAACCTTCTTATCACTTTATATCGTTTCTATTTTATCTTTTTTCTTCTTTAGGACTATTAAAATTATAGATTATAACAGCTGATAAATAAAAATAAACATAAAAAAACCTAAGTCGAATCGACTTAGGTTTTTGCTTGGCGACGTCCTACTCTCACAGGGACAAGGTCCCAACTACCATCGGCGCTAGAGAGCTTAACTTCCGTGTTCGGTATGGGAACGGGTGTGACCTCTCTGCCATCAT
>NZ_JBPWGY010000041.1:0-2475 GCF_051780025.1 Bacillus cereus group sp. BceL062
GATCAGAAGATGGCAGATATGCGTTATGATCAAGGGAAAAAGAAGATTGATTCGCTCAAGAAAGAAATTAAGAAGGTGAAAGATAGCGGAGCTGGGAAAGAAGTAACAGATCCGATGGAAGAGCAAGTAAGTGAGTTAGAAATAGCGCAAAAAACAACTGACCTTGAGAAAGAGAAAGGGAAGTTACAGAAAGAAGAGTTAAATAAAAAGCAGAAAGAGCTTACGATTTATAGTAATTTTGCTGGTGTTGTTCAAAAGTTAGATAAAGATGCGGCGCAAAGTTCATCTCAAGCGTTAGGTGGACAAGGGAAGGCATTTTTACAAGTTGCTTCTAAAGACCCGTTCCAAGTTCAAGGGACTTTAACAGAGCTTCAGAAGTCACAAATCCAAAAGGATCAAACATTCACTGTAACTGCGAAAGCAAATAATAAGAAGAAGTGGACAGGTAAGATTACAGAGGTAAGTGAATTCCCAACGAGTGCAGAGATGGGTCAAGCTGGTGGTGTAGGTGAAGCAACTCAAAATATGTCCCAATATACATATAAAGCAAGTCTTGATAGCCAAGACGGTTTATCTCCAGGTTACCATGTTTCATTACAAGTAAACTTAGAGAATAAGACGATGATTGCTGTTCCAAGTAAGAGCATTGTAGAAAAAGACGATGATGCATTTGTTTATATCGAAGAAAAAGGAAAGCTTCGTAAACAAAATGTGAAAAAAGGTGCTACTGATGGAGATTGGACAGAGATTACTGAAGGCGTAACAGTGGGGCAAAAGGTGGTTAAAAATCCTTCCGACAACGTGTATGACGGAATGGAAGTGAAAGAGAAATGATTACGCTAAATAATATTGCTAAGACGTATTATCAAGGGAAGCTTGCGGTACCGATTTTGCATGGTATTAGTTTAACGATTCAGAGTGGTGAGTTTGTTTCGATTATGGGGCCTTCTGGTTCCGGTAAGTCAACGCTTATGAACATTATTGGTTGTTTAGATCGTCCAACAGAAGGCGAATATATGCTGAATGATGTGAATATCTTAACAGCAGACGAGTCAAAGCTCGCTTTAATTCGTAATGAATATATCGGCTTTGTATTCCAGCATTTTAATTTACTGCCGCGTCTCTCTGCGGTGGAAAATGTTGAACTTCCGCTAGTATACGGTGGCGTGAAGAAAGCAGAACGTCGTAAGCGTGCCTTAGAGGCGTTAGGTAAAGTTGGATTAGCGGACCGCGTACATCATTTACCGAATGAATTATCAGGTGGACAGAAGCAACGTGTAGCGATTGCAAGGGCAATTGCGAATAACCCAACGTTCATTATGGCCGATGAGCCGACTGGTGCGCTAGATACGAAGTCTGGTGAGCAAGTTATGGATATTTTTACGAAGCTTAATGCAGAAGGTACGACAATTGTTATGGTTACGCATGAAGAGGAAGTAGCGGCTTATTCGTCTCGCCGCATTGTACTGCGAGACGGGAAAGTTACAGAAGATAGAAGGTGTGCAGTATGAGTTTACTAGATAGTATGAAAATTGCCTTATCGTCTATTTTAGCTCATAAACTACGCTCGGCTTTGACGATGCTTGGGATTATTATCGGTGTAGGCTCTATTATTACCGTCGTTGCGATTGGACAAGGCGGGGAAGCTGCATTGAAATCTCAATTTGTTGGGTCAGGTAATCAAACGGTTCCGATTCATTATAGTGCTGATATGAATGATCCTTTTGGTATGGGGATGGTAGAAGCACCGAAAATAACTGAAGAAGATATTTTTGAAATTAAAAAAATTCCAGAAATCTCACATGTTGTAACAACAAATTCAAGTATGGAACCACTTGATATTGAAGATAAAGTAGAAATGGTGAGTATTACTGGATTAGACAGTGAGTATTTTTCAGTAAATAAAGTAAAGTTGTTAAAGGGACGTTCTTTACAAGAATCAGATGTGGATCAAGGTAATAACGTTGTTATGATTAGTAAACAAATGGAAGAAAAGGTATTTAAGGATGCCAATCCAGTCGGTAAAATTATTGAAATGAAGGGTCAACCGATGCAAATTATCGGTGTCTACAAATCAGATAACGAGTTTATGGGAATGGGACCATCAGAAGCACTAATTCCAATTTCATTATGGCCGACACTGTATGGAAAAGATGAAATTCAAAATATTTCTGTTCAAGCAAAAAATGTAGATAACTTAGAAAAAGCAGGTAAAAAAGCTGCAGATGTCTTAAACAGTCGTAAACCGAGTGATGCAACTGGTAAATACGAAGTTATGAATTTAAAAGAACTTCAAGAAGGTATTTCAAAGATGACCGGTATTATGACGATGATCATCGGCGGTATCGCTGGTATTTCACTAGTCGTTGGTGGTATTGGTGTTATGAACATTATGCTCGTATCTGTAACAGAACGTACGCGCGAAATTGGAGTACGTAAAGCACTTGGAGCGACGCGTAGTAAAATTTTATTACA
>NZ_JBPWGY010000042.1:0-2429 GCF_051780025.1 Bacillus cereus group sp. BceL062
CACGCTTGACTTTGACTTTTTGTCATCTTACTTATTATGTTTGTACTTAAATTACTTGTCTTCTTTTACTTCTTCAAATTCAGCGTCTACTACATTATCTTTTTTCGCGCCAGCGTCTTGTGCTCCTTGTGCACCTTCTGCTTGCCCTGCAGCTGCTTGAGCTTGCTCGTATAATTTAACGCTTAATTGTTGTACGATTTCTTGTAAAGCATCTTTTTTCGCACGGATTTCATCAAGATCGTTTTTCTCAATTGCCGCTTGCAACGCTTCTTTCGCTTCTGTCGCTTTTGCAACCTCAGCCGCATCTACTTTACCTTCTAAATCTTTTACAACTTTATCTGTTTGGAATACAAGTTGGTCAGCTTCATTACGAAGTTCAACTTCTTCCTTACGTTTTTGGTCAGCGTCAGCATTTGCTTCTGCTTCTTGTACCATACGATCTACTTCTTCATCAGAAAGACCTGAAGATGATTGAATTGTAATAGCTTGCTCTTTGCTTGTTCCTAAGTCTTTTGCACGTACGTTAACGATACCGTTCGCATCAATATCGAATGTTACTTCGATTTGTGGAATACCACGTGGTGCTGGTGGAAGATCCGTTAATTGGAAACGACCTAATGTTTTGTTGTCAGCTGACATTGGACGCTCACCTTGTAGTACATGAATGTCTACTGCCGGTTGGTTATCAGCAGCTGTTGAGAATACTTGTGACTTACTTGTTGGAATTGTAGTGTTACGCTCGATTAATTTCGTGAACACACCACCCATAGTTTCAATACCTAAAGAAAGTGGAGTTACGTCTAATAATAGTACGCCTTCTACATCACCAGTAAGTACGCCACCTTGAACCGCAGCACCTAATGCTACAACTTCATCAGGGTTTACGCCTTTGTATGGCTCTTTACCAGTTTCACGTTTAATAGCTTCTTGAACAGCTGGGATACGAGTAGATCCACCAACAAGGATAACTTTATCTAATTCACTTGGAGCAAAGCCAGCGTCTTTTAATGCACGACGAGTTGGCTCTAATGTTCTTTCAACAAGACCTGCTGAAAGCTCTTCGAATTTTGCTCTTGTTAACGTTAATTCTAAGTGTAATGGGCCAGCAGCTCCAGCACTAATGAATGGTAATGAAATTTGTGTTTGTGTTACACCTGAAAGATCTTTTTTCGCTTTTTCAGCTGCATCTTTCAAACGTTGAAGTGCCATTTTATCTTGGCTTAAATCAATGTTATTTTCTTTTTTGAATTCAGCTACTAAGTGATCGATGATAACTTGGTCAAAGTCATCTCCACCAAGGCGGTTGTCACCAGCAGTTGAAATAACTTCGAATGTGCCGTCTGCTAACTCAAGGATAGATACGTCAAATGTACCGCCACCTAAGTCATATACTAAGATTTTTTGCTCTTCATCTTGTTTTTCTAAACCGTAAGCAAGTGCTGCTGCTGTTGGTTCGTTAATGATACGCTCAACTTCTAAACCAGCGATACGACCAGCATCTTTCGTTGCTTGACGCTCTGCATCGTTGAAGTATGCAGGTACTGTAATAACAGCTTTCGTTACTGTTTCACCTAAGTATGCTTCAGCAGAAGCTTTTAAGTTTTGTAAAATGATTGCAGAAATTTCTTGAGGTGTAAAATCTTTACCTTCAACTTCTACTTTGTAGTCTGTACCCATATGACGTTTAACAGACATGATTGTATTTGGGTTTGTAATTGCTTGACGCTTCGCAACTTCCCCAACTTGACGCTCTTCATTTTTGAAAGCTACAACAGAAGGTGTTGTACGGTTTCCTTCTGGATTTGGGATAACCTTTGGTTCTCCACCTTCCATAACAGCTACACAAGAGTTTGTTGTACCTAAGTCAATACCGATAATTTTACTCATGGCGAATCCTCCTACTTTTATGTAAATTATTGATTTACTTTTACCATTGATGGGCGAATCACACGGTCTTTTAGTTTATAACCTTTTTGGAATTCTTCAACTACCGCGTTTGATTCAAATTCACTGTCTTCCACTTGCATAATAGCTTGGTGTTCATTCGGATCAAACTGTTTACCAACAGCTTCAATCGCTTCCACACCTTCTTTAGTCAACGCTTCTAGCAATTGACGATGCACCATTTCCATACCTTGTAACAAGGATTTCGTTTGCTCGTCAGTCGCTTCCACTTGCATCGCTCTTTCAAAATTATCAAGAGCTGGCAAAATATCTGAAACTAGACTTTGTGCTCTATATTTGTCAGCAGCCTGTTTATCCATTTGGACACGGCGCTTATAATTTTCAAAATCAGCTTGTAGACGTAATGTGCGACCTTCCGTTTCCGTTAGTTTCGCTTGTAACTCATCTACTTTTTCTTGTAAAAGAGCAGCCTCACTTTTTTCTTCTACAGTTTTTTCACTGTTTTCTGGCGTGACAGCTTCTTC
>NZ_JBPWGY010000043.1:0-2100 GCF_051780025.1 Bacillus cereus group sp. BceL062
TCTTATACCAACCGCTTTACTAATTTCTCGGTAACTTTCATTTCCGTTCAAATAACGTTGAACGATGTGTATTTTTTCATCAGCTGTAAATTTAACCATAGAAAAACTGCACCTCCAATTGTTAGACGGTGCCTAACAATTGGGGTGCAGTTCAGTTTCTCGCTCTTTTTTTATTTGTCATAAACAATACATAGTGAAATTTAAGCGATTCTAAATACAGTAAGGCGAATGTTAGTATTTCCTGTTGCAGGGATCGTAATCTCGTTAAGAGTAGATTGGACAGAGATGTTTGCACCAGCTGCTAACGTTTCAATTGTAGTAAATGAAAGTGAGTCACCTATTAAACTTGAAGAGAAGTTGTCAGTTGCGACTGCTCCATTAATTGAAATTCCTACTCCAAGTGGAGCACATCCTGGCGCAGTTGTAGCGATGGATACGCTAATTACATAAATGCCAGCGTTAATAACAGTAACTGTATTTGTGCCGTTAAAGATCATATTGTTTACGTTAATTGCAGTACTAAAAATAAAGTTATTAAATTGCAGTACTGTTTGTTGAATGTTATTTGTTACAACAATTGTTGCTACAGGGAAGCTAGGTCCAGTAGGTCCAGTAGGCCCAGTAGGTCCGCCAGAAGGTCCGGTTGGTCCAGTAACTCCTATACCAGTAGCGCCTGTGTTACCTTGAGCGCCTTGAGGTCCAGTGGCACCAGTAGCCCCCGTGTTACCTTGAACGCCTTGAGGTCCGGTAGCGCCCGTGGCACCAGTAGCCCCTGTGTTACCTTGAACGCCTTGAGGTCCGGTAGCGCCAGTAGCGCCTGTGTTACCTTGAGCGCCTTGAGGTCCCGTGGCACCAGTAGCCCCCGTGTTACCTTGAACACCTTGAGGTCCGGTAGCCCCTGTGTTACCTTGAACCCCTTGAGGTCCAGTGGCACCAGTAGCCCCCGTGTTACCTTGAGCACCTTGAGGTCCAGTAGCGCCAGTGGCACCAGTGGCACCAGTGTTACCTTGAACACCTTGAGGTCCAGTAGCGCCAGTGGCACCAGTGTTACCTTGAACACCTTGAGGTCCAGTAGCGCCAGTGGCACCAGTGTTACCTTGAACACCTTGAGGTCCCGTGGCACCAGTAGCCCCCGTGTTACCTTGAGCACCTTGAGGTCCCGTGGCACCGGTAGCACCAGTGTTACCTTGAACACCTTGAGGTCCGGTAGCCCCCGTGTTACCTTGAGCACCTTGAGGTCCGGTAGCCCCCGTAGCCCCCGTGTTACCTTGAGGTCCAGTAGGTCCACCAGAAGGTCCAGTAGGTCCGGTAACTCCTATACCAGTAGCGCCAGTAGCCCCCGTGTTACCTTGAGCGCCTTGAGGTCCAGTGGCACCGGTAGCACCAGTGTTACCTTGAACACCTTGAGGTCCCGTGGCACCGGTAGCACCAGTGTTACCTTGAACGCCTTGAGGTCCAGTGGCACCAGTAGCACCGGTAGCACCAGTGTTACCTTGAACGCCTTGAGGTCCCGTGGCACCAGTAGCCCCCGTGTTACCTTGAATACCTTGAGGTCCCGTGGCACCAGTAGCACCAGTGTTACCTTGAACGCCTTGAGGGCCAGTGGCACCAGTGTTACCTTGAACACCTTGAGGTCCCGTGGCACCGGTAGCCCCTGTGTTACCTTGAACGCCTTGAGGTCCAGTAGCACCGGTAGCCCCCGTGTTACCTTGAACGCCTTGAGGTCCCGTGGCACCAGTAGCACCGGTAGCCCCTGTGTTACCTTGAACGCCTTGAGGTCCCGTGGCACCAGTAGCACCGGTAGCACCAGTGTTACCTTGAACGCCTTGAGGTCCCGTGGCACCGGTAGCCCCTGTGTTACCTTGAACGCCTTGAGGTCCCGTGGCACCAGTAGCACCGGTAGCACCAGTGTTACCTTGAACGCCTTGAGGTCCCGTGGCACCAGTAGCCCCCGTGTTACCTTGAATACCTTGAGGTCCCGTGGCACCAGTAGCCCCCGTATTACCTTGAATACCTTGAGGTCCCGTGGCACCGGTAGCCCCTGTGTTACCTTGAACGCCTTGAGGTCCAGTAGCACCGGTAGCCCCCGTGTTACCTTGA
>NZ_JBPWGY010000044.1:0-1729 GCF_051780025.1 Bacillus cereus group sp. BceL062
ACCACCTCGTATATTATGTTTAATTACTTTTTGTCGGACATATTTAATCTATATTTTCTTGGACGTCCGAGGATATTCCTAGATAATGAAAGTAAGGATCATTTGGGACAATTCCTTCACCACCTGTAGATATAACTACAAGGAAAGACTGTTTCCCAGTGTTCGCTTTATGCTTCCTACTCACAGGCTGTTCCCCTTACTTCAAACCTAGCTGTTAGTAGCGCTAGGGCGGCTTTTGGAGTAAGAATAAGTTCTTATACACGAGGATGTTGGTCAGCGATCACACTAGGGATATCCCCAGACGTCCAAGAAAGTTTCCAGTGATTCTAAAAGAAAGGAGGAGTTTTCTCATGAAATTATTTGTAGGTTTAGATGTGAGCTCTCAAGATGCGAAAATTTGTTTTTTAAATGGTGAAGGGGATTGTTTACAATCATTCACTATTACAAATGATTTACCTGGCGCTTTGATTTTAAAGAAAAAAATTCTAGACACAGCTTCTAAATCCAATTGTAAAATCATTAAGATTGGATTAGAATCTACATCAATTTATAGCTACCACCCAGCCATGTTCCTTCATAATGACAAGGAACTTAGAACCTACGGTTCTCAGGTATTTATGATTAATCCAAAACAAATTTCAAATTTTAAAAAAAGCTATCCGGAAATGGATAAAACCGATACAATTGATGCATTTGTCATTGCAGACTATGTTCGTTTTGGTCGCCATACGATGTCTATTGTAAAAGAAGAACAATATATGGCCTTACAACAATTAACTCGTTCTCGCTATCAACTCGTACATGCCTTGACGAAAGAAAAACAACATTTTCTTCAACACCTAGGATTGAAATGCAGCCAATTTACTCAAGACGTTGAATCCTCTGTATTCGGAAATGCCATGATGGAATTATTTCTAGAACGATTTAGTTTAGAAGAAATGGCTCAAATGCCTTTACAAGAGCTCGTTTTTTTCCTTCAGGAAAAAGGAAAAAAGCGTTTTGGTAATCCAGAAGACGTAGCGAAATCCATCCAAAAAGCTGTTAAAGGTTCGTATAGATTAAGCAAAGTCGTAGAAGATTCTATTGATCTCTTACTAAGCACCTCTATTCAGATTATGCGCACCTATCAAGCTCAAATTAAGGAGATTGAGAAAGGTATAGAAAGTTTGATGTCAACGTTACCGCAAACCCTTGACAGTATTCCTGGTGTAGGTCCTGTATTCGCGGCAGGTATTGTCGCTGAGATTGGTCAAATTGACCGCTTTGCCGATGAAACACGTATCGCAAAATATGCAGGCATCTTCTGGAAAAAATACCAGTCTGGTCGCTTTACTGCAGAAAATACATCCTTAACAAAATCAGGAAATCCGTACTTACGTTATTACCTAGTTGAAGCCGCCAACTCCGTAAGACGTCATGTACCTGAATATCGTGATTATTATACGAAAAAGTCTGCAGAAGTGCCTAAACATAAGCACAAACGTGCCCTCGTCTTAACTGCAAGAAAATTTGTGCGTTTGGTTGATGCGCTACTACGCAATAACCAAATTTACGCGCCTGGAAGGGGCGTTGATAGATGATATCTAGCGACATTTTCCCTTCCCTTTAAATACCATTAATTTACAATTAGTTGATGGTCTAGTTTCCTATTGCCTTTTTTAAGCTGTAATACTAGATTTAATAGTTCAAGTACTAAAATACCTACTTGACATCACACCACAGGTCTTTC
>NZ_JBPWGY010000045.1:0-1451 GCF_051780025.1 Bacillus cereus group sp. BceL062
CCCTCGATTACAAGGAAAATTTTACAATAGGTACCACAGATAAGAATCAAATAACATTTTTTCCTAAGAAAAATAGCCTTGTAAGTTCTCTAAGTATTCAAGCGAGCAAAGCTTACCAAACAAGAGAATTTGTAAAGGAAAGCATAGCAGATATCGGATTTTCAATACTAGGCGGTTTCGTAGGTGGAATGTTTGGCGAGGGAATTGGCGGAGTCGCCGAAGTAGTTTTTAAGAGTTTAAGTAAAGTAATTACCGGAGCAGTTGAGATTGCCATTAAAACAGGATCTGCGACCATTGAAAATGTTTTTAGTAAGGTGTCTACTGTTGTTTTGGATGATACAGTCGAAGCGGCTGGTCAGAGTAGTATTACTAGAGGAGCATTTTCATTATTTGATGATGAAGAAGAAAGAATACCTCTGGACAGGCTGAATAAGGCTACTGTAAGTAATAATGGGGCTATTGATGCTAGTTTAGATACGGATTGTTCAGAAATTAGTGGAGCAGCTAAAGATTTCAATAGTGAAAGTGGCGAAGACGATGAATTATTATTTGATCGATTTAAAATCTCGAAGGTGAAAAAAGAAAATGTCTTTTTGAAGTTGATAAAAACTAGGTGGAAAATGGCATTAGGTGTTTCATTAGGTGGTGCTTTAGGAGGGGGAATCGGAGAGGGTTTAGCTAAACTCGATCAATGGATAGATTTTAAGAAAGAGGATCCTTTTCAAGATTTACCGACATTAGATACATTTCTAAATAAGTGTATGGAAAATGTTAAATGGCCACAGAGTAGTGGATTTCAATTTAAGTCAATTGAATTAACTGTTGGAGGACTTAAGATTAATGGAGAATTAATCCCAAAAACAAAGAACTCTTAGGGAAAACTATGACAAGCCAAGGGTGAGATTTGATGAAAATATTTGATGCTTTTTCGAAAAAAAGACAAAGAAAATAAACCTTGAAGAGTTTTCAAAATGAAACATTTTTCCGGTGGATGGGGAGGAATGTTATAAGGTTTATTATTTTAAGTGGCATTTATTGTAAGTTGGCGGTGATACATTTTAAATTAATGATGTCGTAAAGTAAGTGAGAAAATGATTTCTAAAACAGAGGAGGGTATTAAGTCGGAAACGAAAAATAGTCAATCAAACAATACTATTGAGAATAAAAATGGGTGGGACACAGTTTCTTCTGTTTCCTTTTCACAAATAAATAGCGATATTAAAAAAACTAATAATACACCAGGTACATTCGAATGTCATGATATTGGTGATTTCTCTAAAAAGGTATTGCGTACTATTCAAGGAGAGTGGGATACATGGCAGATAACTACAGAGAGTGATGATGCAAATATTGTTTTTAAATGTCCTATTAAAAAGGGGAAATTTATTGATCACCAAGCCAATGCAGAATTTGATATTTCAAATGAATATTTAAGTGTAGAAGTTAGATTG
>NZ_JBPWGY010000047.1:0-1140 GCF_051780025.1 Bacillus cereus group sp. BceL062
TTATGCGAATACAACTACACTTATAAGTCCAGAAGGACTTAATCAACGTTTTAACCGATGCGCTGTTTTATTCCTACAGTGTGTTTTTTCTCGTTTAGTTAAAAGCCAACTAAACGATTCATCTCAAATTCCAAACCAATACACGTCTTATTTTCAACGTATACGTATTTTAGATGCTACTATTTTTCAAGTACCCAATCATTTAGCTCCTATTTATCCTGGTTCAGGAGGATGTGCACAAACAGCCGGTATTAAGATTCAACTAGAGTATGATTTACATAGTGGGAAATTCCTCAATTTCCAAATGGGACCGGGTAAAAATAATGATAAAACCTTTGGTACAGAGTGTTTGGATACCTTACGCCCAGGAGATTTGTCTATTCGAGATTTAGGATACTTTTCTCTAAAAGATTTAGACCAGATGGATCAACGAGGGGTATTCTATGTTTCACGGTTGAAATTAAATAATAGAGTATATATAAAAAATGAATCGCCAGAATTCTTTCGGGATGGGACAGTTAAAAAGCAATCTTTATATGTTTTACTTGACCTTGAAGATATCATGCATCAGATAAAACCAGGAGATACTTATGAAATTCGGAATGCCTATGTTGGACAACAAAAATTACCCTCACGAGTTGTAATATACAGACTCACATCAACTCAAATTCATAAACGTAGGAAACAGCAAACTTATGTTGAAAAGAAAAAGGGGGTTACATACTCTGAAAAAAGTAAACGTTTAACAGAAATCAATGTTTATATTACCAACATCCCATGGGAAATTGTTCCGATGGAACAGGTTCACGAGATTTACTCTCTACGTTGGCAAATAGAGATTGTATTTAAAACATGGAAATCCCTTTTTGGTATCAATTATTGTCACAATATTAAGCGAGAGCGTCTAGAATGTCATCTTTATGGAAAGTTAATTGCTATTTTTCTTTGTTCTTCCACTATGTTCAAAATGCGACAACTGTTACTACAGAAAAAACAAAAAGAATTAAGTGAATATAAAGCAATTTATATGATTCAAGATCATCTGTACTTAGTATATGAAGCTATACAAAACGACACCCAAGAAGTAACAAAAATTTTCCTTCGTCTGTTTGATCTCTTACAGAAAAATGGACGGAAATC
>NZ_JBPWGY010000048.1:0-1080 GCF_051780025.1 Bacillus cereus group sp. BceL062
GTTCACTATTTATTATTGAAAGGCAACAGCCATGTATTAAAACAATACTACGGTAGCCTCGTTTCAACTCCAGAAAAAAATTTAGACCAGGCTTTTCACCATTTTAAAGGTTTTTGCCAGCTTCATAGAGAAGAGATTAGCGCTATTTTAAAAACGAAGTTAGTACAGACAAACGAAGTAAGAAGATGTACATATTTATATCCGAGTTTTTGCTATATGTTTAATAAAGTTAATAAACCTTTAGCATTAATTGAAATCGGAACAAGCGCTGGTTTACAATTATTTTGGGATCAATATTGTTATTCGTATGGGACTGAGAAAGTGTATGGTAACATAAATTCTAAGGTTCAATTAAAATCGGAAATAAAAGGTGAAAATCAACCATTTCTTTTACAACAAAGCCCTCCTGTCACAGAAAGAATTGGACTGGATTTACATATAAATGATTTGAAGGATGAGGAAGATTATTTATGGTTACGCTCGCTCATTTGGCCAGAGCATAAAGAAAGGCTTGAAATGTTCGATCATGCAGCAACTTATTTAAAAGAACAATCAGTGAAGCTTATAGAAGGAGATGGGGTATCTCTTCTTTCTGAAATTGCAGAACAAATTCCAGAGGATTCAATGATTTGTGTTTTCCATACACATGTAGCGAATCAAATTCCAGAGAATATAAAGCATAAACTAGTAGAGCAGATTAAAGAAATTGGTGCGAAACGAGATGTTTTCCATCTTTACAATAACATGTGGGATAGAGATCTTCACCTTGATTATTTTATTAATGGTAAAGAATACAATGAAACGGTCGGAGAAACGGACGGTCATGCACGTTGGTTTAGCTGGGGGTTAGAGGATAAATCTTTGTGCTAAATTTAGATGTAAAGTAATAGGGGGCACTATACATCACTATCAACCTAAGATAAACCTATATCCATAATTCACAGAAAACGTTATTCTTTTTGTAGAAATATACAGAAAGGATGGCGTTTTTTTTATGAATCTTTCGATTCAAGATGAATTTCATTTGTTTGCTGAAGAACTACAACGACATTTATCTTCCGATACCCTTCAACAACTTGC
>NZ_JBPWGY010000049.1:0-895 GCF_051780025.1 Bacillus cereus group sp. BceL062
TTCTTACAGATATAACCTGTAAAATAGCCTGCATCAAGAGCTACAGCTTCAACTTTGAATCCGAATTTATTAGTTTGAGCTTGTAGACGTGCTAAATACGGCTCGGAATCCGCCATATTTCCAGCCGTTATATAGGTATCTGTAATAATATTATATTTCGCATCAGTCGTACGATGATCTAAGAAATGAAAACCGTTCGGTTTTCCATCCCTCATTAAAAATCCACTATCTGGATCCGTTGTACTGATACGAGTTTTTTTAGTGGGGGTATCACTTTCCTTTCTAGGTCTTAATTCTTTTTTCCATGTACCTCACGATCTTCGATTACCGCAGCTTCTAGTTCATCTATATAGAACTTTGCCTTTTCTTTTTTATATTTATGTACAAATTTATTTTTATTGGCATTCGCCTTAATGTGTGTAGAATCTGTCATCAACGCACGTCCTCCCACCATACGGTGCTCGGTCGCTTGACTCACAATCTCATCAAAAATTTCTTCGAAAATATTTGTATGAATGAAACGAGTACGGCGATTCCAACTGATTGTAGAATGATCTGGAATTGTATCTGATAGAGAAAAACCTAGAAACCAACGGTAGGCAATATTCGTTTTGATCTCCTTTTCCAATTGTCGCTCTGAACGAATACCATAAAAATATCCGATAAACATCATCTTAAATAAAACGATAGGGTGAATTGACGGACGACCATTGTTTTCACAGTAATAAGGGTGTAACTTTTCCTCAATAAAATCAAAACTGATTGTCGCTTCAATCGCACGAAGGAAATGGTCTTGCGGAACTAATTCTTCTACAGAAACGGATACACGCTCATCACGATGATTTTTTAAAGCACCCATCATAAAAAATCTCTCCTTTACCTCTTTTTTATCAGT
>NZ_JBPWGY010000050.1:0-746 GCF_051780025.1 Bacillus cereus group sp. BceL062
GTAGCCCCCGTATTACCTTGAATACCTTGAGGTCCCGTGGCACCGGTAGCCCCTGTGTTACCTTGAACGCCTTGAGGTCCAGTAGCACCGGTAGCCCCCGTGTTACCTTGAACGCCTTGAGGTCCCGTGGCACCGGTAGCCCCCGTGTTACCTTGAACGCCTTGAGGTCCCGTGGCACCGGTAGCCCCTGTGTTACCTTGAACGCCTTGAGGTCCCGTGGCACCAGTAGCCCCCGTATTACCTTGAATACCTTGAGGTCCAGTGGCACCAGTAGCACCGGTAGCACCAGTGTTACCTTGAACGCCTTGAGGTCCCGTGGCACCAGTAGCCCCTGTGTTACCTTGAACGCCTTGAGGTCCAGTAGCGCCAGTGGCACCGGTGGCACCAGTGTTACCTTGAACGCCTTGAGGTCCAGTAGCGCCAGTGGCACCGGTGGCACCAGTGTTACCTTGAACGCCTTGAGGTCCAGTAGCGCCAGTGGCACCGGTGGCACCAGTGTTACCTTGAACGCCTTGAGGTCCCGTGGCACCAGTAGCCCCCGTGTTACCTTGAATACCTTGAGGTCCCGTGGCACCGGTAGCCCCCGTATTACCTTGAATACCTTGAGGTCCCGTGGCACCGGTAGCCCCTGTGTTACCTTGAACGCCTTGAGGTCCAGTAGCACCGGTAGCCCCCGTGTTACCTTGAACGCCTTGAGGTCCCGTGGCACCGGTAGCCCCCGTGTTACCTTGAACGCCTTGAGGTCC
>NZ_JBPWGY010000052.1:0-617 GCF_051780025.1 Bacillus cereus group sp. BceL062
ATGATGGCAGAGAGGTCACACCCGTTCCCATACCGAACACGGAAGTTAAGCTCTCTAGCGCCGATGGTAGTTGGGACCTTGTCCCTGTGAGAGTAGGACGTTGCCAGGCAAATGGAGGATTAGCTCAGCTGGGAGAGCACCTGCCTTACAAGCAGGGGGTCGGCGGTTCGATCCCGTCATCCTCCACCATTTATGTCGGAGGGGTAGCGAAGTGGCTAAACGCGGCGGACTGTAAATCCGCTCCTTCGGGTTCGGCAGTTCGAATCTGCCCCCCTCCACCATTTCTTAATTATTGGGCTATAGCCAAGCGGTAAGGCAACGGACTTTGACTCCGTCATGCGCTGGTTCGAATCCAGCTAGCCCAGCCATTAAGAGCCATTAGCTCAGTTGGTAGAGCATCTGACTTTTAATCAGAGGGTCGAAGGTTCGAATCCTTCATGGCTCACCATTTTCAATAAAATATGCGGGTGTGGCGGAATTGGCAGACGCACTAGACTTAGGATCTAGCGCCTTTGGCGTGGGGGTTCGACTCCCTTCACCCGCACTTTTAATAAAATATCTCATAACATGTCTTGCGGAAGTAGTTCAGTGGTAGAATACAACCTTGCCAAGGTTGG
>NZ_JBPWGY010000053.1:0-559 GCF_051780025.1 Bacillus cereus group sp. BceL062
AATCCTTTTTAATTTTAGTAAATGAAAACAATATAAAATAATAAATTTTAGAAAAACAGCCCTCCACCAGACCTTTTTTGGTTAGGTGAAGGGCTATTTTTTTCATGTTTTGACAAGCTGCGGTGAGGTAAGCTTGCATTTGGACAGACTTCAGCCCTCGAAACCGAGCATATCGATAGCCATGTAGTTCTTTGGCATCCGCAAAGCTTCGCTCTATAGTTGAACAGCGTACTTTATACAGTCTTTTCCCTGTAGCTGTTAGTTTGTTTTTTCTAGCGATATCTTTATATTTTTCCCATATATGATGAGTGATAACTTTTTGTTTTTGTTTTTTTGAAAAGCATACCTCACGTAGCGGACAAACAGCGCAGTCTTCTGGATTTGATTTATATTGACGATATCCTTCGCGATCCGTTGTCGTATATTCTAAAATACATCCCATCGGACAAGCAAATACATTCATTTCTTTTACATATTTAAATTGGCTTTTCGGAACGTCTTTATTTCGCTTTCCAAATCGGCGATACCCCATCACCATAAATATATTCTGTTCTGATAG
>NZ_JBPWGY010000054.1:0-520 GCF_051780025.1 Bacillus cereus group sp. BceL062
CATGCCCATCAACTTAATAAAAACAAATACCCCCAAGATGAAAATTCCGTTTATTTTTGACAGAAAACGGCTTATTTTTTCGTTTTGGGAAGTATCCGTTTCTTAAGTTGATAGTGATGTGGGGATAAATACTATAGGTCTTATGTGTGTATCTATGTAAATCGCCCCCTTACACTCATAAAGTGTAGTTAGAAATAGCATTGACAGTATTTCTTATGATAAAACGACAGTGAAACAGGTCTTTCTTTACTACTTCAAACCAAAAAGGATATTTGTACTATATTTGAATCGTTTTATGTTAAAATTATTCTGAATATTAATATTATTACCTAGGAGGATTATAAATGCTTACACCAGAACAAATCTCCAACTTATTTAGAAACTTTTCAGAAAAAGAATGTAAAGGGTCGAGCAATTTATATGAACATTTATCATTAAGAATTGCAGAAGATGAGGAAATCCTTACATTAGTGTCACATGCACAACCTGGTCAGCCAATTCCCAATCTATTACTTGGTGC
>NZ_JBPWGY010000055.1:0-449 GCF_051780025.1 Bacillus cereus group sp. BceL062
CCCTGTGAGAGTAGGACGTTGCCAGGCAAATGGAGGATTAGCTCAGCTGGGAGAGCACCTGCCTTACAAGCAGGGGGTCGGCGGTTCGATCCCGTCATCCTCCACCATTTAGCCGACTTAGCTCAATTGGTAGAGCAACTGACTTGTAATCAGTAGGTTGGGGGTTCAAGTCCTCTAGTCGGCACCAGTAACTATGGCGGTTGTGGCGAAGTGGTTAACGCACCGGATTGTGGCTCCGGCATTCGTGGGTTCGATTCCCATCAGTCGCCCCATTTTTTCTTAAATAAATTAATATGCGGGTGTGGCGGAATTGGCAGACGCACCAGACTTAGGATCTGGCGCCTTTGGCGTGGGGGTTCGACTCCCTTCACCCGCACTTTTAATAAAATATCTCATAACATGTCTTGCGGAAGTAGTTCAGTGGTAGAATACAACCTTGCCAAGGTTGG
>NZ_JBPWGY010000056.1:0-398 GCF_051780025.1 Bacillus cereus group sp. BceL062
GATGCAAATATTGTTTTTAAATGTCCTATTAAAAAGGGGAAATTTATTGATCACCAAGCCAATGCAGAATTTGATATTTCAAATGAATATTTAAGTGTAGAAGTTAGATTGGGATATTATGACGAATCTCATAATCCTATACCAGATAATTCGGCGAAAAAACAGAATAATCTTCAAATTAAAACGGAGACAGACAATGAAAATGAAAGACCATTAGCTACTATAAAAGGCATTTCGTTTTCAAAGGATTTTGATAATTCTGACGACCCTTCTGGGGATATGGATAATTGCAAAGGTTTATTCAGAGAATATTTTAACAAAAAAGAAAATTTGTCGTTCCACCAAATATTCACATCAATAATTATTAATGAAAAAGCAAATACAGATCAATTCAAGTG
>NZ_JBPWGY010000057.1:0-390 GCF_051780025.1 Bacillus cereus group sp. BceL062
CGTTCATCCTGAGCCAGGATCAAACTCTCCAATAAAGTTAGTTTGTCTAGCATCTAAAAATAAAAATTGACGTTTCACGTTGTTTGTTTCGTTCAGTTTTCAAAGAACTAATGGTGGAGCCTAGCGGGATCGAACCGCTGACCTCCTGCGTGCAAGGCAGGCGCTCTCCCAGCTGAGCTAAGGCCCCAAAAACAATATCGGGAAGACAGGATTTGAACCTGCGACCCCCTGGTCCCAAACCAGGTGCTCTACCAAGCTGAGCCACTTCCCGAAAGAAAACGCGCCCGAGAGGAGTCGAACCCCTAACCTCTTGATCCGTAGTCAAACGCTCTATCCAATTGAGCTACGGGCGCATATGGTGCCGAGGGCGGGGGTCGAACCCGCACGGTG
>NZ_JBPWGY010000058.1:0-389 GCF_051780025.1 Bacillus cereus group sp. BceL062
ACCTACAGCATTAGGCTATTCAGTTAGTGTACCAAGGAATTCTACGAATTTGGATGAATGTAAATTTGCCGTGATGGCAATGACAGAAAATCGTTCTATACCAAAATATCCTACGCCTAAAAAAGAAATGTTAATAGATAAACCACAAGGAGGAAATGTCACATTTGCAATATCCTCTAAATTATTTATGGAAAAATGGCTTAAAGTAGGGTTAGCATTTATGCAAGTGGGAGGAAAAGGAGATTTTGAACTTTCTTCTGATGGGTTGAAATTTTCCAATAAAAAGGATCTAATATGGGCTAATTTCCAAGATGAAAATGGAAAAGATTGCACGGCTACAATTCAATCTGGAAATTTCAATTTGGGTATTGATACAGAGAGTGGTTTAG
>NZ_JBPWGY010000059.1:0-350 GCF_051780025.1 Bacillus cereus group sp. BceL062
TTTCGAGACATACTCTGCACAATACCTCTTGATTCAAGTGTCCGGGCATATTGTTTCATTTGATAATGCCACCCTTGATCTGAATGCATCAATAGTTGGTGATTTTCCGGTAAACGTTCTAATGCTGTCTCTAACATTTCTGAAACAAGTGAATACGTCGGTCTAGAGCCAATTGTATAGGTAATAATCTCACCATTATACAAGTCTAATACAGGTGATATATACAGTTTCTCTCCAAACAATTTAAACTCTGTGATGTCTGTTACCCATTTTTGATTCGGTGCATCTGCATGAAAATTGCGCGCTAAAATATTGGGTGCAGTTTTACCAACTTTCCCCTTATAAGACTT
>NZ_JBPWGY010000060.1:0-325 GCF_051780025.1 Bacillus cereus group sp. BceL062
GCGCCTTTGGCGTGGGGGTTCGACTCCCTTCACCCGCACTTTTAATAAAATATCTCATAACATGTCTTGCGGAAGTAGTTCAGTGGTAGAATACAACCTTGCCAAGGTTGGGGTCGCGGGTTCGAATCCCGTCTTCCGCTCCAATTTTCAATATGACATGCCGGGGTGGCGGAACAGGCAGACGCACAGGACTTAAAATCCTGCGGTGGGTGACCACCGTGCGGGTTCGACCCCCGCCCTCGGCACCATATGCGCCCGTAGCTCAATTGGATAGAGCGTTTGACTACGGATCAAGAGGTTAGGGGTTCGACTCCTCTCGGGCGCG
>NZ_JBPWGY010000061.1:0-320 GCF_051780025.1 Bacillus cereus group sp. BceL062
CAATTTAAACTCTGTGATGTCTGTTACCCATTTTTGATTCGGTGCATCTGCATGAAAATTGCGCGCTAAAATATTGGGTGCAGTTTTACCAACTTTCCCCTTATAAGACTTCTATTTTTTCATACGCACAACACACTTTAATCCAAGCTCTTTCATAATGCGTTGAACCTTCTTGTGATTCACTTTTTGACCACGATTCGTTAACTCACCACGAATGCGACGGTAGCCATAACGGCCTTCATTTTCCTCATAAATCGCTTTAATTTCAGCTTTCAAATCGGCATCTAAATCCGGACGATTCATTTTCTTTACTAAATCAT
>NZ_JBPWGY010000062.1:0-315 GCF_051780025.1 Bacillus cereus group sp. BceL062
ATGAGATATTTTATTAAAAGTGCGGGTGAAGGGAGTCGAACCCCCACGCCAAAGGCGCTAGATCCTAAGTCTAGTGCGTCTGCCAATTCCGCCACACCCGCATATTTTATTAAAAATGGTGAGCCATGAAGGATTCGAACCTTCGACCCTCTGATTAAAAGTCAGATGCTCTACCAACTGAGCTAATGGCTCGTACAATTAAAAACTGGTGCCGACTAGAGGACTTGAACCCCCAACCTACTGATTACAAGTCAGTTGCTCTACCAATTGAGCTAAGTCGGCTAAATGGTGGAGGATGACGGGATCGAACCGCCG
>NZ_JBPWGY010000063.1:0-298 GCF_051780025.1 Bacillus cereus group sp. BceL062
TAGTAAGATCCCTGAAAGATGATCAGGTTGATAGGTTCGAGGTGGAAGCATGGTGACATGTGGAGCTGACGAATACTAATAGATCGAGGACTTAACCATATAATATGAAGCGATGTTATCTAGTTTTGAAGGAATATATATTTAAAATTCCCTTTGACATTCTGAAAAGAATGTGTATAATGATAAAAGTCTGGTAATGATGGCAGAGAGGTCACACCCGTTCCCATACCGAACACGGAAGTTAAGCTCTCTAGCGCCGATGGTAGTTGGGACCTTGTCCCTGTGAGAGTAGGACGTT
>NZ_JBPWGY010000064.1:0-291 GCF_051780025.1 Bacillus cereus group sp. BceL062
TCCATTTCAAGCTGTTGAATACGTGCTTCAAGTGCTTCGACTGAACCTTCAACTGGTGTTTGTTTTGATTGTTTATTTGAATCTTTTTCCATGGATGGACGCCCCTTTTTCTTTGATTGAAGGGCAGCGATTCCTTGTGTTTCTAATTGTTTTTTCCAAACAATAATCGTTGAAGGGCAGGAATATTAAAAATAGCTGCCGTTTCAAATAAGGACGTACCGTTTTCAATCATAAAATTTAGTACGTCTAGTTTAAATTGTTGCGTGTAATTTGTATACCGTTTTAGAAAAG
>NZ_JBPWGY010000065.1:0-288 GCF_051780025.1 Bacillus cereus group sp. BceL062
GAAATGGTCTTGCGGAACTAATTCTTCTACAGAAACGGATACACGCTCATCACGATGATTTTTTAAAGCACCCATCATAAAAAATCTCTCCTTTACCTCTTTTTTATCAGTGTTGACACATAAAAAGAGGTTCAGACACATAAACAGGCTGTGGAGAAGACTTTCTCCACAGTCTGGAATCCTTTTTAATTTTAGTAAATGAAAACAATATAAAATAATAAATTTTAGAAAAACAGCCCTCCACCAGACCTTTTTTGGTTAGGTGAAGGGCTATTTTTTTCATGTTTT
>NZ_JBPWGY010000066.1:0-274 GCF_051780025.1 Bacillus cereus group sp. BceL062
TTCGAGGTGGAAGCATGGTGACATGTGGAGCTGACGAATACTAATAGATCGAGGACTTAACCATATAATATGAAGCAATGTTATCTAGTTTTGAAAGAATATAAAAAACTTATTGACTTTAAAAGTTGAATAAGTTAAAATGATTCTTGTCTTAAATGAATATAGTCTGGTAATGATGGCAGAGAGGTCACACCCGTTCCCATACCGAACACGGAAGTTAAGCTCTCTAGCGCCGATGGTAGTTGGGACCTTGTCCCTGTGAGAGTAGGACGTT
>NZ_JBPWGY010000067.1:0-258 GCF_051780025.1 Bacillus cereus group sp. BceL062
TCCTTCATCGACTCCTAGTGTCAAGGCATCCACCGTGCGCCCTTTCTAACTTAACCAAACTAAAATTAAAAAATATGAGCTACACTGTTATCTAGTTTTCAAAGAACATACATTTATATATGAGAGATAGTTCTCTCAAAACTGAACAAAACGAAACACGGAAACTTATATTGATGAACAGCGTTCATCAATTCTCCATAGAAAGGAGGTGATCCAGCCGCACCTTCCGATACGGCTACCTTGTTACGACTTCACCCC